>CAKSHH010000023.1 GCA_934456435.1 uncultured Eubacteriales bacterium | reverse complement strand
GACGGCAAACGCGTGAACCCCTTGAAAATAAAGGCTTTTTCCGTTTGTCGTTATTATACCGTAACGGCATTCGCATGTTTCACTTTTAATAAACCAAGGCTACCAAGCCGCCGCTATTGCGGATAGAGTCGGTCACGAAACCGTAGAAATTACCGACAGATATACACATATATATCCGTCGAAACAAAACGAAATGGCAAACACACTTGATGAATTATGGAAGGAGAAAAAATAATATGTCACTTAAAAACAAAGATGAACACAATCGTTGGAGAAGTAAGACGGTTGCTTTTAGAGTTTCGCCTGAAGAATGGGAGCAGATTGAACGATATGTTCAGTTATCGGGTTTAACAAAACAGGACTATATCACAAGGCGACTTACTAACAAAGAAGTTGTAGTTCAAGGCAATCCGAGAGTATATAAGGCCTTGCGTAACAATCTGGCAGATGTACTTACGGAATTACAGAGGATTGAAAACAGCGGTGAAATCAATGACGAATTACTTGACTTAATCGAAATGATTGCCGATATTCTCGGCGGATTAAAGGAGGTATTAGAATGACAGAAAAAGAAAAGACCGCTCCGGATGTATCTGTTGGCGCAGATACGGAGCAGTCAATCCTAAAACAAACTAATGATAGTATAACCGATTTTGTCGAAGATGACAAGAGTTTAGATGATTATCTTGAAGAAATGCAAAAAGAATTTTTGCAACAGCTCGATTCATCACATTTGAAAACGATTTCTATGCGTGAGTTGTATAACACGGTGTATCAAAGCAAGCCGCCGCTGATTGACGGCTTGCTTTACCCGGGAACATATATTTTTGCAGGAGCACCAAAACTCGGCAAAAGTTTTCTTATGGCACAGCTTGCTTACCATATCAGTACAGGTATGCCGCTTTGGAATTATGATGTGCGAAAAGGAACAGTTTTGTATCTTGCTCTCGAAGATGATTATCACAGATTGCAGGAAAGATTGTACAGGATGTTTGGAACAGAAAGTGCGGATAATTTGTATTTTTCTGTATCGGCGGGTCAACTTGGAAATGGGCTTGACGAACAGCTTACAAGATTTATGACCGAACACACCGATACAAAATTGATTATCATAGACACTCTTCAAAAGGTGCGTGAAGTGGGCGGTGACAATTACAGTTACGCAAACGATTATGAGATTATCACAAGGCTTAAAAAGTTTGCGGACAGTTACGGAATATGTTTGCTGCTTGTTCATCATACACGCAAGCAAACCTCCGATGACAAGTTTGATATGATTTCTGGAACTAATGGATTGCTTGGTGCCGCTGACGGTGGTTTTATTTTACGGAAAGAAAAGCGTACAAGTAATTCGGCAACGCTTGAAGTTTCAGGCAGAGATCAGCCCGATCAAAAGATTTATCTTAATCGCAATCCTGAAACCCTTGTGTGGAAACTTGAGAGAACAGAAACGGAACTTTGGAAGTTGCCGCCTGAACCATTGCTTGAAAATATCGCCGTCAAAATCACAAATGAAAATCCCGAATGGTATGGCAGCCCGACGGAACTTGTTGAATTTCTCGGCGTTGATATGAAAGCAAACGCACTGACTATGAAGTTGAATATCAACGCAGGGCGTTTGTTCAACGAGTATGGAATAAATTATCAAAACAAACGCTGTCACGATGGGCGTAAAGTTAGCTTGAATTATGAGCAGCGTGACGATGTGTGACGGTTGTGTCGCTGTTTTAGGCGGTGGCAAAATCACCGTCACTATCGACACAGACCGACACAGATAAAATTTAGCGGAGTGTGCAGAGAGTGCCTTTTCAAAGGCGGCTCTTTGCCTCTCAGAGAGCGCAAAACCTGCTTGCAGGTTGCATTTTTGATGGCTACGCTGTCAAAAGTGCTTTTGCGTTACTCTTGACAAGAGTAACAGAACCGAGGACGAGCAAGTTTATGAGATTGGAGGTGTAACTTATGCAAAGAACGATAAGCGCAATGGTGGGTAAAGGCTCGGTCAATCATAACAGCCGCAAGTTCAAGGCGGAAAATGTTGACGGTGAGCGTAGTCACCTTAACATTGATTACTGTAACGAGCCAATAAAGAAAATCTACCACGAATTGTTTGATGAAGCACTAAAAAGATACAACGAAAAGCAGAGAAGAGCCGATCGCAGAATAGAAAACTACTATGAGAAAATCAGAAATTCAAAGCAAGAAAAGCCGTTTCACGAACTGATTTTACAGATTGGCGACAAAGAAAATATGAGTGCCGAAAGTGAGAACGGACAGCTTGCAAGACAAATTTTAGACGAGTATTACCGTGGCTTTCAGGAGAGAAATCCTAATCTAAAAGTGTTCTCCGCTCATCTGCATATGGATGAGGCAACGCCCCATTTGCATATTGATTTTGTTCCGTTCACAACTGGCAGCAACCGTGGACTTGACACGAGAGTAAGCCTGAAACAAGCGTTAGCTGCACAAGGTTTCAAAGGCGGAACTCGTGGAGATACCGAGTGGAACCAATGGGTGAGTGCAGAAAAATCCGCACTCGCATTTGTTATGGAACGCCACGGAATTGAGTGGGGACACAAGGGTACTCACGAAAAACACTTGTCTGTTCTTGATTATAAAAAGCAAGAGCGAACGGCAGAGCTTGAACAATTAGGTGCTAAAATCGAAGAAAAACAGACTGAATTCAATGTGTTATCCGAGCGAGTGTTAAACTATGACGACGGTTTGGAAAACTTAAGAAATGTGGAAGAAATGCTTGATAATGCACCCGAATATCAGCTCTCCGAGCCGCAAAGTTTTATGTCCGCAAAAGCATACAAGACGAAAATTGCAGAGCCGCTTATTCAAAAATTAAAAGCGTTAGCCAAGACGGCATTGGCTCGTTGTTTTGAGGGTTGGGATAATTACCATAGATTAAATATCACAAATGGCAACCTCTATCGAGAGAACGAAATATTATCGAAAATTAACAGCAAACTGAAAAGTGAAAATGAAAATCTGCGTTCAGAGGTCAAAGATTACAAGCTTTTACGCAAAGTTTTCGGGCATAAACAGATTGACGAGTTGCTTGAACAGGCAAGAAATATTAAAGGTCGCAAGCGTGAAAATCCACGCTCAAGATAAATAAATTTTTGGAGGTAAAACAAAATGACAAAGACAATTTTTGAACAAACAGGCGGTACTTATACGCAGGCGGGCGACTATATGTTACCGGATTTGTTACCGGCGGAAGAAGAAAAGGAAGCGAATATCGGTATTTGGGCAATGCGACACAAACGATATTTGAAGCGAAATCATAAAGTGATTTATTACAATTTGCTGACAAGCGGTAAGCTCAATTTACATCTTGCAGATATTGAACAGCGGGCTCAAGGCCTTTTTTCTCGGCTGGTAAATGACCTCGCCGAACAAGAAAATGTAAACGAGGAGCTCAAAGCAACCGATATGATGTTATGGGTGCAGAAGATGAATAATATCCGTAATAGAGCAACGGAAATTGTGAATGCGTATGTAATTTACAAGGTATAAACACAACAACGGCAGGGAATAATCCCTGCCGATTTTTTGTTGCTTAAAAACAGTTGACTTATTTGCGGATTAAACATATAATTAAACTGTATAAATATAG
>CAKSHH010000022.1 GCA_934456435.1 uncultured Eubacteriales bacterium | reverse complement strand
ATTATATTAAGTAATCTGTCATTTCTTATCCTTAAGCACGACCGTGAACCGACAGCCTTTGTCCTCTTTGTTTGCGACAGAGATGTCTCCGTCCTCAAGCGAAAGAATTTTCTTGACAAGCGCAAGACCGAGACCGTTGCCCTCCTGCTTGTGGGAGCTGTCCGCCTGATAAAACTTGTCAAATATATGCTTTTGAAGCTCCTCAGGAACTCCGGATCCGTTATCTTCAATATCAAAGATGATTTTATTCGCTTTGGTTTTCAGCCTTATGGTAATCGTATCGTCACAGGGGCTGAACTTTACGGCGTTGCTTATCAGGTTGTCCCAAACGTGCATCATCAGATTCTCGTTGCCGTAATAGCTCACGCTGTCCATATCGACATTGAACTCAATATTCTTGCTTTCCCACAGCGCTTCCAGTCCGACAATCGACTGACGTATCTGCTCGTCAAGTGAAAACTCGGTGCGGTTCGTCGGTATCGACTGGTTTTCGATCTTTGAAAGCAAAAGTATGCTTCCCGTCAGCGACGAAAGGCGCTTTGTGTTGACAACGATTTTGTCAACGTACTTTTTCTGCTCGTCGTTGAGGTTCTCGCAGTCCTGCAGCAGCATTGCGTAACCCTCAATGGCGGTTATCGGAGTTTTAAATTCGTGGGAAACGTTGGAAACGAAATCGGTCTGGATTATTTCAATCGCGCCCAGCTCGTGAGCCATCATATTGAAGCCCGAATACATCTCGCGAATCTCCTTGACAGTCGAACGGGTTTTCAGCCGAACGGAAAAATCGCCGTCGGCGATGCTCTCCATCGCGTCGCCCATCCTCTTTATCGGGTCAAAGAACCACTTTGAGATCGTGCTCGTAATCAGAAAGCCTATCAGCAAGCCGAAAAACAAAACCTCAACAATGAGAGGAACCTTCCATCTTGATTCAAAAATCTCCTTGAGCAGAGCATCGGCTCCGAAAGAGAGGACTATGCACACGACAAGCTCGGCGGCGACAAGCAGAGTCAGCCTTGTCCGCAGCCCGAAACGCTGATCCTTCTGTTTTCTGAGTTCTTCAAAAATTTCTCTGCTTTTCATAGTCTGACCACCTTGTAGCCCACTCCGCGGATAGTAACAATTTTAAAATCCTTGCTGTCGCGGAACCTTTCTCTCAGCCTGCCGATATGCACATCGACCGTGTGCGTGTCGGAATCGCTGTCATATCCCCAAATCTCATCCATGAGCTGATTCCTGGTGAATATCTTTCCCGGATATGCCGCCATTTTGTAGAGCGTCATAAACTCCTTTTGCGGCAGTACAAAGCTGTCATTCGGTGTTGTCACCGTCAGCGAATCGAGATCCATTACCGTGCCGCCGATAACCTGGCGGCGTTCGTTTATCATCTGAGCGCGCCTGAGAAGTGCGCCGACTCGAAGCACCATCTCGTTGACATTGACGGGCTTTATCATATAGTCGTCCGTGCCCGAAACAAATCCGCGGCGCATATCGTCAAACGCGTCCTTTGCGGTTATCATCATAACGGGAATGTGATTTTCGCTCTCACGGAGCCGATGCACAAGCTCGTAGCCGTCCATGACGGGCATCATAATGTCCGAGATGATCAGGTCATAGTATCCGTTATCAAGCTCGGCAAGAGCCTCTTCTCCGTTTGAAACGCCCTTGACGTAATATCCGTTTTTTACAAGGATGTGAGAAAAAAGCTGGCAAAGCTCCCTGTCATCCTCGGCAATCAAAATTCTGAACATACAACCGCCTCCACGGTGATTTTATGCGACTGCCGAAAATCGGCGGCGTCTACACCTTATTTTAACATACTTTTTTGCAATAAGCCAGTATTTATTAAGGCAATACCCCACAATCAGAGGTATTGCCTTAAAATTATAACAGCGAACAGTCAAGCTTCTTTCAACTGTACTTCAATTATTGTTGATGTTACCTGCAGCGTCCCTCGCGGCAGCAATAGCTTTTGAGCCCCGTTCGCTTTATTCCAAGCAGGCTGTCCATTTCGTCCGCCGCGTTTGTGTATTCGCTTTTGTTGTGATGAACCAGTATGTAGTCAGCTTCTTTTATTTTTCCGCTCGCCTGTTTGCAAAACGCGCGCATCGGCGCAGAGAGGTTGAACACCCATATCGGCGAACAAATTGTGACGTGGTCAAACGCGCCGAGATCAGCCTTGATCGGTTCAATCGGCATCTCCCAGCGGTGCATTCCGTAGCGTCCGCACCACCAAAAGCCCTTTGTTCCCTCTGTCAGCTCCGTTGACTTCACCTCATAGACCTGCGCGCCTGTTCTCTCCGCCTCTTCAAGTGCTTTTTTCTTCACATAACCCATTCGCGAAAAATAGACTACCAGGCGTTTATCGTTTGTTCCGATGTTTGAATACGCGTTTTCATCAACAAAGAACATTTCCTGGCTGTAGAAAACCCACGTCGCATATCCCGTTACCGCCTGCAAAAATCCGAAGATGAAATAAATCGTTGACATAAAATTCAGCGGAAACATATAAAACTGAATACAAATCCAAAGCATAAGCGTCACGCCGAATAATCCGCCGCAGTATATGCCTGCTTTCTTGTTTTTAAAGAGCAGAACCGCCGCCGTGAGATTCGTAAGTCCGTTGACTATCAGCAGGGCAATTCCAGGAAAAAGGAAATCCTGAAAAACATATTCCGCAAACGGCAGCTTTTGAAAATACGGCAGCATTGCGTCCATACCCATCAAGGCTCCTGTTGTGTCCCAAAGCATGCAGACCGCTCCGCCGACAGCGCCCAATCCGATAAACAGCGTCCAGAAAATCAGGATTTTTCTTGCCGTATTGTATCTCGATTTCATTTTGATTCCCCTTTTCCGACCGTTCGTTTTTTCGGCTTCGGGAGCGGAATGAGCTCGCCGAGAAGCGGAATAACCCTATTCAGAAGCTCATCATTTTCAATGTCAAGAATGTAGCTTTCCTTTGCGCCCTCATACGGGAAACCGCATTGTGCGTCTTTCATTATTTCGGAAAGTTCGGGAAGCTTTTTGACAAAAACCGTGTTGTCGCAGACCGTGAGTATCGGGCGGTCGTTAAAATAAACCATATACTCGCCGAACATTTTTCTTGTCCGTATCGCTCCGAATCTGTCAATTCTCTCTTTCACAAAATCAATATAATCCACCGATGTTGCCATAATTTACCTCACTTTAAAACAGCCTGTATATAGTTAATATGCTCAAACGCTTTTATATCCGTCCCAGTCGGGTCAATTATCTGCGATTGAATACTGTGCGGCATCAGCATCTCATAAACAAGGAATCCGTGCTCCGAAAGCAGCTTTTCTATGCTGATATAGTCAAAGCACGCGCGTATTTCCTCGCTGCCGGCATTTGCCATGGCTATCATATTTTTCACTCGTCTCTCGTCCGCGCTGAAGAGGTCCGCGTCGGCATAGTCGAACACCAGCGTGCTTCCCTCCGAGCCGAGCCCCGCAAGCTCACCGAGCAGGTTTTCAATCTCATGGCGGTACAGATAATAGCTGACGCCCAGCCACGAGAAAAAGGTCTTTTTGCTTCGGTCAAAGCCTGCCGCAGTCAGCTTTTCGGTCAGGCTGTCCGCCGTGAAATCCACTCCGACAAACCGAAGATTCTCAGGCGGCGTCAAGCCGCCACTCTTTAATCGGTTCAGCTTATCCTCCTGAGTCAGCGGATGATCGACCTTAAAAGTCTTAAATTTTTCAAGGAATCTCTTTTCACGGAACGCAAATGTGTCCAGTCCGGCACCGAGAATTACAAACTGCTCCGTTCCCGTCAGCGCAGCGGTTTTCATCGCATTCTCGCAGTATGCCGCGCGGCACAGCGGAGTCGGCGCAAGCTGAGTATTGACAAGATACCGCAGGGCTTCTTTGTCGCTTGTAAATTTATTCTTCTTTTCGGGTGCAAAAAAATCTATTCCGCCGAGAATATAATTTTCAATCATTTTGTATTCTTCGTCCGACAGCAGTTTCCTTGCCGTCGTATCGCTAAAGACGGGATTCGTTTCGTTCTCCGCGTGAAAAGTGCGGCTGAAAGCCGATACCAGCGCAGTTATACTTGCTTTATTCTCCATATTTTTACTCTTTTGTAAATTTATTTTCTGTTTCCGAGATAGCGAAACGTTTTCTTCTTGTAATCCAAATACTCCTTGCCGAAGGTTGCTTCCATATATTTTTCTTCCTGCAAAATCTGAAGATGGAGCATCACTATCGCAAAGAGCGAAAACGCCGCATTGAGCGGATTGAAATACATCAGCAAAACGCCGACATACATCATATCGAATCCTAAAAAGGCGGGATTTCGACTGAATCTGTAAATGCCGTTTGTGACAAGCTTCGTCTTATCTTTTTCGGGGATACCGGCACGCCAGCTATCTTTCATAAAAAGTACGGACGCAAGGAAAACAAAATCTCCTGTCATTCCGACACAAAAGCCCGTGAAGCGTGCGCCTGAAGGCATATAATTCCAGTCAAATGCGATTGATGCGAGCTGAGCGACAACCACACTTCCCGTCGCCAGAGACATAAACGTTTCAACCCTGTGCAATCCTTTTTCTTTCCTCTTTCCGATTTGACGGGTCTGTATTCCGTGCTTTTTCTGTACGAACATTTTTGTGAAATATATTCCGTAGAAAAACGCTAAAACGACAAGTCCCAAAACAAAAAACGGTAATCTTTCTTCAAACGGTATGTTCATATTTTTCCTCCGTTGCTTTTGCATTTTTATAACTGATTATTATGTGGCACGGCGCGAATACCAGCGACAAAATGATAAGCGGAAAATTCAGCGAGAGCAATCCGCTTTCAAAGAACAGCACCGACGGCAGGACAGAAAGCACAAGCGACTTTCTGACGCTGTTTTCCTTTCGGAAGATCAGCCAGCCGAGGCAGTACAGAAAGACCAAAACCGTACCCACAGCAATATAAGCCGCTTTTATGCCCTCCGATTTGAATCCGATATTAAGAAACGGCGGCGTAAAAAACATAAATATAAAACAGCCGAAGCGTCCGATCTGTTCCAAAGTTTCAACAATTTTGTTATGATAATAATTCCGGAAACCGTCCTTGTTTTTTACGGCAAAAATTATATTGGGAATCAAAATCACAGCAACAAAAAGCAAGCCGCAGAGGTTGAACCAAGACATTCCGAATCCTCCAAATCATCAATTATTTTTTCAAACTTTTTCTCGGACTGTATTTCGTGAGTTATAAACTCTCCGTTAAAGTACAGCGAAAAGGTCGTAAACGGACAGGGCGATTTTTTTGCCTGTTCAAGTGTTTCTATATGAATCGTTTTCATCGCAACTCCCCTGTCCTTTGCAATTTTTTCAAGCAGCGGAACATACTTAGCCGTGAAAGGACACTGATTCGTATAATACAAAACCAGTCCGTCTCTGCCCTCAACCCTGTTATTGACAAACCGAGGTTTTTCGGCATTTTCATCAAACGGAAGATACAGAAGCTCAAAATACGGCTCCGATTTGTCGGCGACTTGAAATCCTTTGTACTGTAAATACTTCTTATCGGCAATGAAGCCTTTTTTCTTAGCCGACGAAAGCATTACCAAGCCTTTTTTGCCCTTTTTCTTACTGTCGCTGATACACTCCTCCAGCAAAAGATTTGAATAGCCGTGTCCCTTGAACTGACCGGAAACCCAAAGACAGTTTACATACATATATCCGTCCGCTTCAATCGGCGTCCAGGCAAATTCGGCAGGTATATACTCTATAAAACACTTTCCGCGCACATTTCCCTTGAGAAAAACAAGTCCCTCATCAAATCTTTCCGACAGCCAAGCTTTTTTTGAAACAACCTGAACGTCCTTGTTGTTTGAAATTGCACAGCATATATGCTCGTTTTCCAAATTCTCTTTTGTCACTCTTACAAGCTCCATTGTATTCACCTCACCGAAATTCACGGGCTCATTTCCGGAAATTCCTCTGCAAATTCTTCTTCCGTTATGCCGGAGTCAAACATTTTTTTCGATACATTTTCGTCAAGTCCCATGATAACATTGACTGTCTTTCTCAGCTCGTCGGTGACGGCTTCGACCCAATCGGCATCCTCGTGGAGTATTACGCTTCCGACACCGTGTGAGAGAAAAATCGCCATGGTGTGAGCGTCCATTTTCGGCTTAGCTCCGTACTCGGTCAGGATAACAATGATTCTTTCGATATACGGTTCGATAACCGTCAGGGTCTGTTCTCTTATCGCCCAGCGGACGGTTTTGTGAATGTTGCCGTCATATTTTTTGCGGAACTCCCTTGTGCTCTGCTTGACATATTCAAAAAATCTCAGCAAGGCGCGGTACGGTCTGTGCTCCGCTTCGACAGTAATTTTTTCAAAATCCGCTTCATACGGCGCAAAGAAATTGCTCAGCACGTCCTCAAAAAGCTCATCCTTGGACTTATAATAATAGTAAAAAGCACCGATATCCGCGCCGACCTCTTTCATTATCATGCGAATACCCGTTCCGTCATAGCCGTTTTCAAAAAACAGCTTTGCGCCCACTTCGATAATTCGATTTTTGGTTCCGCCCTCAAACATCTGTTTCCTAGCCAAATCACTCACCTCCGCATTACCGAACATTGCAGAATAATTATACCGCACCGTTCAGCCCTTGTCAATAAGAATTTGAACATTGATGAAAAATTATATAAAAATAAAGCCGTCGGAGTATTGCGTATACCCTGACGGCTTTCGACATATAATAAACAAGAAATAAAAAAACCACACAAGCCGTACGCCCATAGGCTTGTGTGGGGGCGTTTTAATTCAGTAAGGGCTTATCCGGAATAAGCCCTTATTTTTTTATTAGTCTTCCTTCTTGCGAAGTGCAACTACTGCTGCACCGCTGATAGCAAGAAGAGAAACTACTGCTGCAGTAGCAGTAAGACGGTCGCCCGTCTCAGGGTTGACTGTGTCACCTGTTGAAGATGCCGCAGTTGTAGTCTCTGCAGGTACAGTTGTTGCAGGAGCTTCTGTCGGAGCCTCTGTGGGTTTCTCGGTCGGAGCTTCTGTCGGCTTCTCTGTGGGAGCCTCTGTCGGCTTCTCTGTAGGAGCTTCTGTCGGAGCCTCTGTGGGAGCCTCTGTCGGCTTCTCTG
>CAKSHH010000021.1 GCA_934456435.1 uncultured Eubacteriales bacterium | reverse complement strand
AAAATCTGATTTGCGACTTATTTTGAACTATGTTGGGTTATAGCAAGAATTGAAACGATGTCCTAAATCGTCCCGACAATGAAGCCGCTTGATTCCGATAAGAAGTACGACAAGCCGGTTCAGCAGGCTGCGGAGGATACAGCAGAAGAAAAAGCAGTTTCTGAAGTAATTGATTTCTCAAAGGTTGAGATTGAGCCGCTGTTCAAGGATTATGTTGATTTTGACACATTCTCAAAGTCGGATTTCAGAGCAGTCAAGATCAAGGACTGTGTGGCAGTTAAAAAGTCGAAGAAGCTTCTTCAGTTCACACTTGACGACGGCACAGGCGAGGACAGAACGATTCTCAGCGGTATTCATGCTTATTATGAGCCGGAAGAGCTTATCGGCAAGACAGCTATTGCTATCACAAATCTTCCGCCGAGAGCTATGATGGGTATTGATTCCTGCGGTATGCTCCTCAGTGCTATCCACGAAGAAGAAGGCGAAGAAAAGCTCCATCTTCTGATGGTTGATGACCACATTCCGGCAGGTGCAAAGCTTTATTGATAACAAACGGGCAGTCCCAAAAAGGGATTGCCTGTTTTTTAGTCTTAATTTCATAATTGTCATATGACACTTTTGAAATTGTACTGTTTTTTTGTTTTATTATGCTATAATTAAATTGTTGAATTGTATACATATAAATTATCTACAAAAAACAGTAAAAGGGGATTTGTTAATGAAGAATATTATTAAGATGACAGCTTTTTTCATTGCTTTTGTCATGCTTTTTTCATTTAACGGTTGCAATTCCAAAAAAGACAATAATTCCGGAGCTGACATAAGTAATGTAAAAGGTGTTGAAAATAACGCTTCTAAAAAAGAGAAAGTTAAGATAACAAAAACGCCCGCCAAGTCCGTCCAGACGGAAAAATACGAGACCGCTGATTTCAGCATCACCATCCCCAAGGGCTGGCAGGTCAAAACAGGCGGAGCGAACATGAGCTTTTCTGTCGCCGCATACGACCCCGATGAACCGCGCAACTTTATATTTTATCGGCTGAAGTTGGAGCCGCTGCTGCACACGCAGGAGGGTAAGAAACTCTGGCAGGATGTGTATAAAACGAAACCCAACTACGCCGATTTTGCCAATGCTCCGGTGCTGGAGAATCCGACCACCGAGGGGCTGTTCAAGGTCCTCCTTCAGGATTTCACCGTTACCGACCGCTGCCCCGCCACCTCCTCTTACGGCACCCTTGCTTTGGGCGATGAGATACTCCGCGCCACATTCACCGATTCCGGCGGCCCTGTCGAGGGCTTGTTCACTGCCAGCATTGTGGATTTTGGCAGCGTTCCCATGTGGGACGGCATTTTGGATTGGAATTTCAAGCAGGTAGATGCCGGCTACTACATGGCATACAATATGGCAATGGTCACGGCAGCCAAGGATTCCTTTTTGGATTGGAGCGAGCTGCTCCTCAAATGTATCAATACCCTGCAATTTTCCGACAGTTTTGTCGCCGCTACCATTAAGGCAAGCGACGATCAGGTAAAGCAGTCCCAGCAGATCAGCCAAAATTTCAACGAAACTATGGACGGTATCATGTCCTCCTGGGAGAACCGCAACAAAAGCTATGACATTATGAGTCAGAAGCAGAGTGACGCCACTCTCGGCTATGAGCGTGTGTATGATACCGAAACAAATGAGATCTATAAAGCAACAAATGGATTTACCGATGTGTACGACGGAACGCGTTTTCAGCCCGTGACAGATGATAATATGTATTCACAAGCAATAAGCGGCTATATTGAAAAGGTAGATTGAAAATAGAAGAACCCTTGGGATTTTTTCTCAAGGGTTCTTTTATTCTTTTAAGGTTTTGTGTATTATAAATGCAAATATATATCTTTAATCGTAAAAGATATCTTTGAATATAGCGAATGAAAATCAGGAAATGTGGTTTGAAAACTATACGGCGGATTGACTTTACAGACAAAAGAAGGTATAATTTTGTGTAAACGATTATCTGTTATTATATTAAGTGTGTAAAAAAGGTTTGAACAGGAGATGAGTCCTTGAATAATGGAATTATAAAAAAAGGAAAGATAAATTCCTTACAGGCAATAAGAGCTTTGGCGTTTATTGAAATATTAATTGCACATTGTGAAGGACCGGCATCCGGAGCGTGCGGCGTTTCAATTTTTTTGATTCTATCCGGATTCCTGATGATTTATTCATATCTTGACCGTGAGTTAGAATGCTCATTGAAGAATTGTGTGATTTTTTCTGTAAAGAAGATAAAAAAGTTATATCCATTACATATCATTACTATGCTGCTGCCGATGCTTCTTGTTTTAAGAGGAATTATACTTGATTTTTCAGGAAAAGCAGTATTTAATTTTATTGCTCAAATTTTTTTGAATATTACATTACTTCAATCATGGGTACCTGTTACTGATTTTTATTTTTCTTTTAACGGAGTCGCATGGTATTTATCAACTTGTTTGTTTATTTATGCTGTCTTTCCATTTATTCTTCGCAAATTTAAAAAGACAAAAATGAAAAATGTGGCTTTTATTGGTGTAGTTACATTTGCTTGTCAGATAATTGTCGGCATTATATTAAAATTATTAAACCTTTATTCAACATCTCATTTTATTACATATATTTTCCCGATTTTCAGGCTTGGAGATTTTCTAATAGGCTGTTGCTTAGGTTACATATTTCTTAATGTTAATTTCAAATTAAATAAAATTCAAGCTACTGTAATTGAGATTATCTCACTTGTCTTGATTGTTTTTTCAGATATAATTTATTTGAAGAATAAAGGTGTTTTAGGTTCTTATTATTTTAAATTTACGGTTCTTTTTATTCCTGTATCGGTTCTTTTAGTTTGGATTTTTGCAATTAACAAGGGCGTTATTTCAAAATTGCTTACTTGTAAACCGATTGTTTATATAGGCAATATAAGTCCTTATGCTTTTCTTATACATAATATAATCATAAGTATAGTAAGAGTTGGTATGTATAAGTTTATTTTAAGTGAATCAAATGTGTGGTTTAAACCGGTTTTAATTGTTGTTTCTTTCGTGCTGACGGTTTTGAGTTCGGCAGCATATATGGCTATTGAAAAAAAGTTAAGACCAGTATTAACAAAGAAGTTTAATTAACATCGGAGGTTTAATTTTGAATAGTGTAAAGACAGCTTCAATGAAAAAGAAAATAGAGTCTTTCCAAGCACTAAGAGCAATTGCTTTTGTCGATGTTTTTCTTCTTCATTGCGGCGAATTTGCTTCCGGCGCCGCAGGAGTTTCTATTTTTTTCGTTTTATCAGGCTTTTTAATGTATTATTCATATTGCGAAAAATCTTTGAATACATCAATTAAAGGCAGCGTAAAGTTTTCTTTCTCAAAAATCAATAAACTGTATCCTTTGCATGCACTAATGCTGCTTGCTTCTTTTGCTGTTTTAATTAACTCGTTTATTAAGAACTTTACATTTAAAAGTCTGATTCTTGAGGCGTCTAAATTTTTTACTCAAATATTCTTGGTTCAATCTTGGGTGCCTAATATCGGATTTAATTTTTCATTTAATAGTGTGGCATGGTATCTGTCGGTTTGTTGTTTTTTGTATGCGGCATTTCCAAATGTACTTAAAAAGATAAAAAAGTTTAGTACAAAAGTATGTGCTATTTTCATTTTCTTGATTTTTGGAATGCAAATTTTTGTAGGTGCTTTTCTTAAATTTTCTTCCGCTTGGATAGATAGTGCTTATGTTTTGGCACAATGGGTTACATATATTTTTCCTGTTGCGCGTTTAGGCGATTTTATTATAGGCTGTTGTTTGGGAAAAATATTTTTAAATTGTGAATTTAAAATCGGAAAACTGACGGCAACCTTTTTAGAACTGTTGTCTTTTTTGATGTTTATTGCCGCAGAATTTATTTTTGCAAATGAACAAGGAATGTTGGGTTCTGTTTATTTTAGATATACAGTTATTTTTACCCCCATATCCGTGCTTTTGGTTTTCTTGTTTGCAATAAATAAGGGCTATATATCCCGTGTTTTAACCTGTAAGCCTTTGATCTTTCTCGGTGATATAAGTGCATATACTTTCTTGATTCATCAAATTGTTATCAGATATATAGGCGCATTGAATTATAGACTTATTCATTTACCGGACAGTAACTTAACTACAATTTTGAAAGCGGTTAGTTCATTTATTATTTCCATTCTGTTTGCTGTATTATACAGGGCTGTTGAGAGAAAAATACGCGAGAAAAGGCGTTCCATAAAAAAGACTTAATTTGCTGATGTTTTTTTGACAACCAAAATCAAGAAAATGTAAGTTATTTCCGATATAATAAAGGTAAGTTAAACGGAAAGCGGTGCTAAGATGTACGACTGGAACAGGAATATTCAGCAGATTGCGGATGAGATTGATTTCTGCATCAGAAACCGAAACGATGAGGAGCTGACATTGAAGCATCTTTCGCAAAAGGTCGGTTATTCGGATTTTTATGTTTCGAGAAAATTCAGGGAAATCTCAGGTATGCAGTTGAGAGACTATATGCGTTACAGAAAGCTTGCTTTTGCGCTGAAAGAAATTCGAGATACGCAAAGGGGTCTGCTTGACATTGCCCTGGATTACGGATTCTCGTCGCACGAAGCTTTTTCGCGTGCATTCAAAGAGGCTTACGGAGTGTCGCCGAGTGGATATAGAAGCAATCCCGTTCCGGTGGTTTTGCGTACCGTTATCAGACCGTTTGACTGTTATCTTTTAGGAATCGGAGGAACAGGTATGGCAAAATCAACGGAGAATATTAAGGTATACTTTGTGACTATACCGGCGCATAAGTTTATGCACATCAGAAATTATGAAAGCATAGGATATTGGGATTTTTGGCAGAAGCAGAGCAAAATCCCCGGACAGGACTGTGACACGATTTGCGGACTGCTTGACAGCATAAAGGGAAAGCTTGATGACACAGGCACGGGCGAACACGACGCAAGCGGCGGACAGGTGATGGCTTACATCAATGAGCCTGAGGGACGGCTTTGCAGTTGGGGCATACCGCTTGCCGAAGCTTACGGCGTTCGGCTGCCGCTTGATTATGACGGTCCCGTACCGCCGCAGATGCAGATTATGGATGTTCCCGACGGCGAATACATTGTTTTCGAGCACGGACCGTTTGACTTTGAAACGGAAAATGCTTCTGTTGAAGCAGAAATAGAGAAAGCAATGAAAGAATTTAACTATGCAGAAAGCGGATATGAGCTTGATATAACGCAGGGCAGGGTCTTTTATTTCTATCATGACTGCAAGAGATTCTGGAAATACATACGTCCTGTGAAAAAAATTAAATAAAGATATTGTAAAGAGCTGTCGCTAAATGCGGCGGCTCTTTTGACGTTGTTTATGTGCAGTTTATTGACTTGTTGTGAAGCAGGGCGTATAATAAATTTAACGGAGATGTTGAAAATGTGGATTGCATTTGCTTTTGGTTCGGCACTTTTTGCCGGACTCACTTCAATTCTTGCAAAGTGCGGAATTAAAAAGACTGATTCAACCGTCGCAACGGCAATAAGAACAATTATTGTACTCGCTTTTTCATGGCTGATGGTTTATATTGTCGGTTCTCAGAACGAAATCGGCAATATCAGTACATACTCATTTGTCTTTCTTGTTCTCTCCGGACTTGCGACCGGTGCAAGCTGGCTGTGCTATTTCAAGGCGCTGCAGCTTGGCGATATCAACAAGGTTGTGCCGATTGATAAGTCAAGCACAGTTCTGACAATTTTACTTGCGGCAATACTTCTCGGTGAAAAGATTACGGCCTTCAGCGGAATAGGAATTGCGCTGATAGCTGTCGGAACATTTCTGATGATAGAGAAAAAGGACGTTAAAAACGATGTTCCGAAGAACAAACGCTGGATACTCTATGCGCTGGGTTCGGCGGCTTTTGCAAGCTTAACCGCAATACTCGGAAAGATCGGAATTTCCGATGTTGAATCCAATCTCGGCACGGCAATTCGCACAGGTGTTGTACTTGTTATGTCCTGGGTTATGGTCTTTGTCAGCGGCAAACAAAAGGAAATAGGCAAGGTTTCCAAAAAGGAACTCGGATTTATTTGCCTTTCAGGTTTAGCAACCGGCGGATCGTGGCTTTGCTATTACAAGGCTCTGCATGACGGCTTGGCAAGTGTTGTTGTGCCGATTGACAAGCTCAGTATTCTCGTTACAATTTTGTTTTCTTACATAGTTTTTCACGAGAAGCTTTCAAAAAAGGCTGTTCTCGGTCTGGTTTTGATTGTCGCCGGAACTATGCTTATGATTGTGAAGTGAAGAGGTTGTTATGCAAACCATAGATGAAGCTCTGCAAAAGCTTGAAAAATCAAAGTTTCGTTCCGGTTTTCATCTTTCCGAAAAGGATAAAAAATATATTGATGAAAAAGGAATTGATGTTATACGCTCGCACGCCGAGGACTTTGTCGCAAAGCGGCTTGCTCCGTGCGAACCTCAGAACGACGGGAAGCAAACTCCCATGCGCGGTCATCCTGTATTTGTTGCTCAGCATGCTTGTGCCTGCTGCTGCCGCGGATGCTTGAACAAATGGTACCGTGTACCGAAAGGCAGAGCGCTGACAGATACGGAACAAAAGAAAATTGTTAATTTGTTAATGGCATGGATTGAAAAAGAATACAAGAAATAGACTGTCGCATTCAGCACAGACAAAAAAGAAGGCTAAAATTCGGATTGTGAATTATAGCCTTCTTTATATTTTAAAATTGAGCCGATCAATAACCGCTGTTGTCGTAAAGGTAGCCATTTTGTTCATAGTAATTGATTGATTCGTTGCCGTCCTTTATTGTGAAAACGTATGTGCAGTCGCCGGCATAATACATATTCTCTTCGCCGAAGAGCGATGCGAGATATCTTGTGTTATCACATTCCGATGTCATTGCAATGTAACGGCATTGCGGAATGAGGAGCTTTTCAGCCTTAACATTCGAGTAAATGTTTCGGTCATCATTTATGAGATGATGCGCGCATTGGAGATATTTGCAGGAAAGCGCGTTTTTTCCGTAAAGCGCGAGGAGAGCCTCACCGTTGGTTTCCTCTGCATCACCGAGGAACATCACCGAGCAATCGTCAAAAATTATTTGAAATACGGTTGTGGTTTCGTTAATGCTTCTGTATGTCGCCGTATCGTCGGCGCGTGTTGAACGGGGAAGAATATCCTCGTGGGTTGCCAAAACCTCTATACGAGCGTCCGGGAAGCGAATGGTTTGACCTGTATGCATTTTAAGATATTTTGCATTCGGGGCATATTTCTTGATTCTGCTTCTGAGCATATCCGTGCAGGGGACACCGTTGACATAGCCGATAAGTGTCTTTGAGGGGAAATTGAACATCACACGCTCAACACAGAGAACATTTCTTTCACGCTTGAGAAGCTTGATAAAGAAGTCCATGTGATCGTCGTGGTTGTGGGTGCAAATGTATGTCGAAACTCTGATTTTTTCACCTTTCGGTGTTTCTGTCAGCTCTTCAAGACGGCGCATAAATTCGTCGCAGGCATCTTCCGTGCATTGCTCGATTTCGCCGCCGTCGATGATGATAACGGAATTATCGCGCATACGCATGGCATACAGCATTCCGCAGTCACAGCTTACAAAACGAATCATCTTGCCGTAGCGAAGCGAAAACTGCATCAGAGCAGTATCGCCTCTGACGTCGTCCGCCATGTTGTTCATCTCGGAAAGAGGTGAGCTTGAATTGTCAAGTATTATACGGGCAAGACCTGTTTCTGCGGTGAAATATGTATAGATAATATGGCCGTCGTTTTGAAATTCGGAAAAAATGTTGCCGTTGGTTTCGCGGTGGAATGTTTCCTTGCGGCCTGTTGCGGCAAGTGAAGAAAGAAAATCGCGAAACATTTTGGCTGTAACGTCGCTGAGTAAAAGTATGAATGAGTCGTCAGCACCGCCGTTGATGTTATCTTCGATAGCAAGACCTGCGCCGCAGTTTATCGGTTCGCCGTATACCGTACCGAAAAGCGGTACGCCGAGGGCGGAAATAAATTCTTCAGTAGTCATAATTGACCTCCTTGATTTTACTATGAATATTATATATCTCAATCCCGTTGGGTGTCAACATAATATTGTTTTCAAATCCTGTTTTTGGTAAAGACATACAAAAAATATACAAATTTTTATTTATGACAAACTATTGAAAAAATGTGGGTATAATGATAATATATTTAAAGGAAAATAATGTTTGGGTGGTAATTATGGAAGTAAAAAAGATGGAATCGTTAAATGAGCTTTACCGAATCGGCAGAGGTCCCTCAAGCTCGCATACTATGGGCCCCGAAAAGGCGTGTAAGATATTTAAAGAGCACAACCCGAATGCCGACGAGTTTAAGGCGATTCTCTACGGTTCGCTGTCTAAAACAGGAGTCGGACACGGAACGGACAAGGTTATAAAGGTCACTCTCGCTCCGACGCCTTGCGAAGTTATTTTTAACAATGATGAAACAGATCTTCCGCACCCGAACACGATGGATCTGCTGGCATTCAAAAACGGTGAAATGACAAAACGAATCCGTGTGCTGAGTGTCGGCGGCGGAAAAATTGAAGTTGCCGGATACAAGAACGTTGATCCGCCTAAGGTTTACGAATTGGCAACATTTTCGGAGATTGCCGCGTATTGCCGCCAAAAACGTTTGCGCCTTTGGCAGTATGTTGAAGAGGTTGAGGGTGAGCAGATAAGAAAATATCTTATGGACGCGTGGCGTCAGATGAAGATGAGTATTCATATCGGACTTGAAAGCGAGGGTATTCTTCCCGGCGGACTGAATGTCAAAAAGAAAGCGAAGCACCTTTTAAATATGCAGCACATAGATGAGAGCGCTCAGACAAAGGAAAACCGATTGGTTTCCGCTTATGCTTTTGCTGTCAGCGAGCAGAATGCCGACGGCGAAACGATCGTTACGGCTCCGACCTGCGGTTCGGCAGGTGTTATGCCGGCGGTGCTCTACTATCAGCAGATGAAGAGGGGATACAGCGACCTCGAAATTGTCAGAGCCATGGAAACAGGCGGAGTAATCGGAAATCTTATTAAGACGAATGCTTCGATTTCCGGCAGCGAATGTGGATGTCAGGCGGAGATCGGCACAGCTTGTGCAATGGCAGCCGCCGCTCTGGGCGAGTTGTTTTCACTTGAGCTCGGCAAGATTGAGTATGCCGCCGAAATAGCTATTGAGCATCATCTCGGACTGACCTGCGACCCGATTTGCGGTCTTGTTCAGATACCATGTATCGAGAGAAATGCTGTTGCGGCGATGAGGGCGATAAACGCAGTCAGCCTTGCAAGCTTCCTCAGCGATTCAAGGAAGATATCCGTTGACGAGGTTATAGAAGTAATGCGTAAAACGGGCAAGGATATCCCCGGACGTTACAGAGAGACAGCCGAGGGAGGACTTGCGACCTTACAATTAAAATAATTTTAATGTTGCATTTGTTTTCATGCCGTGATAAAATAAAATAAACCGATACGAGAGGAGATATCGTTATGGCATTAAGCGAAAAATTTAAAATTGAAACAAAAATTCCGCATCTTTATCTCAGCGGATACAAGGGACACTTTGTTGCAGGAAGAAGTCACCTTAACTACTATATAGATATTACTTCGCAGAAGTCGTGCCTTTCCGAGGCAAAGGCTGTTGCGAAAGCTATTGCACCGAGCTATAAGCTCCACACGATGATTGATACAATTCTTTGCCTTGACGGAACCGAGGTTATCGGAACCTGTCTTGCAAGCGAGCTTACAAAAAATGACCTTGCAAGTATCAACGCAAACAAGGAAATCAATATTCTTTCTCCCGAATACACAGTAAGCAACCAGCTTATGTTCCGCGACAACATCGTTCAGATGATTGAGGGCAAGCAGGTTCTTATTCTTGCTGCGTCGGTCGTTACGGGCAGCACGGCACAGACTGCATTTGAGGCTGTAAGATATTATTCTGGAACGCCTGCCGGCATTGCTTCGATTTTCGCAACGCTCAAGGAGTGCGAGGATTTCCCCGTTGTTTCTGTATTTGATCCGCACGATCTTCCTGATTATGAAAGCCATTCGGCTATGGATTGTCCGCTTTGCAAGAGCGGCGTCAGAATCGACGCACTTATCAACAGCTACGGCTGTTCAATGCTTTGATTTATTAAAAAGAACAGCGACAAGGTCATTCGTGATCTTGTCGCTGTTTTCTTATTTGATTTCCGTTACCGTATATCCGAGATCCTCGACGGCTCTTTTAAGTGTAGCGTCGTCAACATCCTGCTTGAGCTTAACAATTGCTTTCTTGTTTTCAAGCTCAACCTTGGCATCGGTGACACCATGCAGAGAAGCGAGAGTTTTTTCTACCTTGGCGGCGCAATGCATACAGCTCATTCCGTCAATGCCGATTTCTTTTGTGATTTTTTCTTTGCCGAATAACATAGTGATTCTCCTTTTTTATTTTTTGGAAGTTCTTAATCTTAATGCGTTCAGAATAACCGTGAGACTGCTCAGAGTCATTGCAAGACCTGCGATCATTGGGTTAATTGTTATGCCGAAGCGGGAAAGCGCACCGATTGCAATCGGAATCATCAGGCAGTTGTAGAAGAACGCCCAGAAAAGATTTTGTTTGATGTTGCGGACGGTCGCCTTGCTTGTGTTAATTAGTTCGGGGATTTTCATTAAATCATCATGCATCAGAATAACGTCAGCCGAGTTCATTGCAATGTCGGAGCCACTGTTTACGCTAACGCCGATGTCGCTCAGGGCAAGGGCGGGGGAATCGTTGATTCCGTCGCCTATCATCATTACCTTGTCGCCCTCGGCTTTAAGCTCTTTGATAACGTTGCCTTTTTCTGCAGGAAGAACACCTGAAATAATATGCTCTATGCCTGCCTGTGCGGCAATTTTCTTGGCGGTCTGTTCGTTATCGCCTGTGAGCATTATCGGCTCAATATGAGCCTTCTTGAGCGATTTAATGAGCGTGTCCGTGTTCTCTCTGATCACGTCGTTGATACCGATGACGGCAAGTATTTTTTCTCCGTCGCTTACATAGACAAGCGTGTTTCCGTCCTCGGCGAGAGCATTAGCTTCGGTGAGACGGTCATTGTTCACACCGTATTTGGTGAGAAGTTTAGCGTTGCCGAAAAGGTAGTTCTTGCCTTTAATAACAGCTCGGATGCCCATTCCGTCAATATTTTCAAATTGTTCGGGTTCAACAATCTGAAGCTTCTTTTCGCTTGCGTAATCGGCAAAGGCACGGGATATCGGGTGACTTGACTTGGCTTCCGCCGAGCAGACAAGCGTCATCATTTCCTGTTCGCTGATTATGCCGAAAGAAAGAATCTTTGAAATTCTGAGGTTGCCGTAGGTGAGTGTTCCCGTCTTGTCGAAAATAACCTTATTTATTTTTGATGCAGATTCGAGGACGTCACCTTTCTTGATGAGTATGCCGTTCTTGGCACACCGACCCTCGGACACTACGATTGCAAGGGGAGTGGCAAGACCGAGACTGCACGGGCAGGCAACAACGAGCACAGTCACAAAGGTCTTGAGTGCAATGTTGACACCCTGACCTGCAATAAGATAGCCGATAAAGCTGAGAGCGGCTATTGCCATTATTGTAGGAACAAAATACGAGCTTATGCGGTCGGCAATTCTCGCAAGCGGGATTTTAGCCGAAGAGGCTTCTGTAACGATGTGTACGATTTCGGAAATTGTGGATTCCTTACCGATGCGCTCGGCGGTGTATTCAATATAGCCGTCATAGCTGATACTTCCTGCAATAACTTTTGCGCCGACCTCCTTGGCTGCCGGCTTGCTCTCGCCCGTGATGAATGATTCATCAAGGTGAGTCTTGCCTGCGACTATGGTTCCATCAACGGCAATTCGTTCTCCGGGACGGCAAATGACGATATCGCCCTTTTGAATCTCATCTATGGTGACCTTTTTTTCACCGTCAGCGGTTTTTATAACAGCGTCCTTGGGCGTAATCTGAACAAGGCTCTGAACAGCCTCCTTGGTTTTGTCCTTGCTGACCGAGTCAATGTATCTGCCGAGTTTGATGAAGTAGATAACGATTGCCGCAGATTCAAAATACAGGTTGTGAATATAGTGGTGATGACCCGTGAAAATCATTGCAACAGAATACACGCTGTATATGAAGCTTGTGAGAACGCCGAGCGTTACAAGTGTATCCATATTCGGTGTTCTGTGAAGTAGATTTTTGAATCCGCTTTTGATGATGTCAAAACCATAGCCGAGGAAAGGTATTGTCAACAGAAGAAGTGCCGTCGCAAAGGCTTTGTCATGTGTATGCATTGCCAAAAACGGTATTTCAGGCAAACCGATCATTGAGCCCATTGAAATATACATAAGAATGACTGCAAGAACGGTAAAGATTATGAATGAGAGCTTGGACGCTTTGGGTGATGAACTCTTTTCAAATTCATCGTAAAGTCCGAGACTTTCAAATCCGGCTTCTTTTACAAATTTTTCAATTTTTTTCCTATTGAGAACGCTCTCATCATATTCGATGAGAGCGTTAGCCATAACGAGGTTAACGCTTGCTGAAATAACCCCGGTTTGTTTATTCAAATATTTTTCCAGTCCGTTGGAGCACGCACTGCAACTCATTCCTCCGATTTTTAAATTGATCTTTTTCATTGTCTTAACCTTCGATCTCCTTAAAAGCTGCAATTTCGGATTTGTTGACTGTTATTTTCTTATCCCTTATGAGCTTGACATCGCGGCGGCTGAATGAAGCCGGAGCGGCTTCGGGACTGCGGTCAAGGCGAACCTTGAGCATACCCTTGAGCATATCGACTTCGACAACGGTTCCTCTGCCTGAGCTTGTTTCAACAATAGCGCCGACCTTGGGCGTTACGCGCAGGAGGTGTTCATAAGCTTCCTGCTCATACTTCAGACAGCACATAAGTCTGCCGCAGGTTCCGCTTATTTTGGTCGGGTTGAGAGAGAGTCCCTGTTCCTTAGCCATTTTTATGGACACAGGCTGAAAGTCGCCGAGGAAGCTGTTACAGCAGAACGGTCTGCCGCACATTCCGAGTCCGCCTTTCATTTTCGACTCGTCGCGAACGCCGATCTGGCGCAGCTCGATTCGGATTCGGAAGACGCTTGCAAGATCCTTGACGAGCTCACGGAAGTCAACTCTGCCGTCAGACGTGAAATAGAAAATAACCTTGCTTGAATCAAAGGTATATTCAACGTCGATGAGCTTCATATCGAGGCCGTGCGCCGCAATCTTTTTAAGGCAGATATCAAACGCTTCTTTTTCTTTCTTTTTATTTTTCTCAATGACCTTGAGATCGTCCGGGGTGGCAACTCGGATAATAGGCTTGAGAGGCTTTATGATTTCCTCTTCGTCAACCTCCTTGTTGCCGAGAGCGACTTCACCGCACTCGATCCCTCGTATTGTTTCGACGATAACACGGTCGCCTTTATTAAGTTTAAACTCAAGCGGGTCAAAATAATATATTTTGCCGACTTCTTTAAATCGTATTCCTACAACTTCGGACATAGTTTACCTCCTTTTATGTGAAAAATTATCTTTCATACGCTGTTTTTCTCATTACGGATGAAAAACGTGTAATCAATAAATTTTTATTTGCATTTCTGTTAATAGATTCCTTGAATGAATCTGTCTCCTCCGTCAGCTTTATCAGCGCTCGCATTGTAAGCTTTGAAGCCATTTCGCGGCTGATATCCGAATGTTCGGAAAGAGTTATGTTACTGCCGGCTTTCATAATAACGGCATCGCGGAAGATGAGCTGTAAAGCCGGAAAAGTCGGTTCAAAAAGGTTCTTGTCCTTTTCAAACTCGGCGGTTATTTTCATAAATTCATATTCTGTCGGTTTCAACAACGCCGCGGCAAGGTGAGCCGCAGTCTCGTCGGCTTTCTGCCTGAGCTCATCCGATATATCGTATACGTCGGCACCGAGGTCAAACAGAGTGACACGCGACATTATTGTTTCAAGAAACGGAGAAGATGTTTCACATTCAAGAATAAATCTTGCGTACGGCGGCGGTTCTTCAATCAGCTTCAAGAGCGCATTCTGTGCCTGAATATTCATTTTATCGGCTGAACGGAGAATGTATACTTTTCTCTGCGCTTCGTTCGGAATGATGTACGCGTCGTCTTTCATTTCGCGTACAAGGTTTATCTTGAACGTTTTTTCGTTCTGCGCCGCAGGGTCAACCGTGATTATATCGGGGTGATTTCCGCTTTTTGCCTTCAGGCAATGACGGCACACACCGCACGGCTTTTGATCGCTTTCACAAACAAACGCAAGTGAAAGAAATTCCGAAAGGCGGTTTCGCTGTTCACAGCTTCCTCCGCGCAGCATTATTGCATGGGGAAGTCTGTCGTTTGATATAAGTCCCTCGATATTCTCTGCGAGACTGTTTTTTATTCCTGTTTCAGCTATATTAACCATCACATTTTATGGAACTGCTCAACGTCAAGAACAAAAACCGTTGCACCGCCGACTGTGATTTTAACCGGAATCGCATTGACAATGCCGGATGAATATGTCGGAACGACAGGTGTGAGCTCTTCACGCTTGCGGCAGTTTGCTCTGAGAATTTCAAGAAGCTCATCTACCTTCTCGTCGTCAACACCCATGAGAAGAGTGAGGTTTCCTGCACGAAGGAATCCGCCTGAGGTGGAAAGCTTTGTTGCGTAAAAACCTGCTTTGGTGATCTCATCGAGAACGTTGTGAGCGTCGTCGCTGTTGATAACAGCAATCAAAAGTTTCATGATTTACCTCCTATGATTTCAAGGTTTCTTTTTATTACTTTTTCGCCTCGCCATGCGTAGGCTCTGTCAGAAATATTATCTGTTTTCGCCGTCGTTTCTATTCCGTCAAGGAAAATTTCGGACGGCTTAATTTTTGCATTTCTATTCATCGGACAAACCGTCTGACAAATATCGCAGCCCCATGCACAGCCGATTTTTTTAATCAATTCGCGCTGTTCGGGAGTAAGCTCTCCCTTGCGCTGAGTAATGTCCGAAAGACAAAGCTCTTTTTGAAATCCATCTTCGGTCAGAGCGTGGGTGGGGCAGGCGGCAATACATTTTCCGCAGTTCAGACAATGCGACTCTGTTTTCTCTGCCGCAGGGAGCTGCATCGTTGTGACGATTTCCGAGATGAAAAACCACGAACCGTATTCCTTATTGATAAGCAGACGGTTTTTTCCATTGACACCCAATCCTGCGTTCAACGCAGCCTGTACCTCAGGTATCGGCGAATTGTCGGTGAAGAACACAAACTGTTCGTCGGGGTATTCATCTCTGAGCTTCTGAAGTCCCGATTTAACCGCTTCGTTAATGGCAAGGTGATAATCCTTGACAACAGCATAACGTGAAATGTTGATATCCGTATATTTATCCTCGCCGAGGTAGTAGGGGAAAAGCATCACTATAATGCTTTTTGCGTTGTCGGGAAGTCTGCCTTTTGCACGGCAGTTTATGAGCTTGTCCCTGAACGGTTCAAAATCACAGAAACCGTAAACAGGGGAGATTTCAGAAATGATTTTTTCAATCATATTATCAAATCCTATGCGATGGTCTGTACCGCCGCAATAATTATCGGCATTGTTATTATTGAAATGAAGCTGACTGTTGCCACAAGCTGTGATGCAAGTCCCGCGTCCTTGCCGTATTTGGCGGAGAAGAGCACCGTGTTGTTAGCCGACGGAGCACACGAGGATATAGCCATTGCCGTCAGCAGGGTTCCGCTGAGTCCGATAACACGATAAATTGCTATCATAATTGCCGGTAAGGCTATCAGCTTTGACAATGCGACAAGAAAAATCTTTTTGTTTTTAAAAATATTTTTAAGACGTGTGTTTGAAAGAAATGTTCCGAAAATAATCATTGCAACGGGAGTTTGAGTGTTGGCAATGAAATCGACGGGTTTGGTGATAAGTTCGGGCAGGGAAACCTTGAACAGGAAAAACGGAAGTCCTATCAGCACGGCAATAACACCGGGATTGAGTATCAGCTTCTTTGCGTCAAAGCCTTTGCCCTTGTCCATCATAAACACACCGTGGGTGAACGAAACGACATTGAAAGCCATAATCACGGCGGAGCAGTAAAAAACGCCCTCTGCGCCGAGGAGTGCTTCGGTCAGCGGAAGCGTCATATATCCCACGTTTCCGTAAATTGCGCCGTACTTGTAAACACAGTTTTCGTCCCTGTCGCCCCTTGAAAAAAGAGGTGTATTAAGGGCGATGGCAACAAAGTGCATCAGAAAACCGCAGCCTACGGCAATGAGAAGCTTGATTCCGCTGTCCTTAGTAAACTCGCGTGTAAAAAAAGAGTTTATAATAACGCTCGGAGTGATTATGTAGAAAAGCAAATCGGTGCAGGCTCGGCCTGTCTTTTCGGTGAACAGACCGATCTTGTCACAGATTACTCCGACAAGCACCATTATATAGAGTATACCGACCTGACGCGCCGTTATTAGAACGTTGTCAAAAAACATAAATTACTCCGATTGTTCCTCTGTATTGTTTGTCTGAGCTTTCGCTCTTGAAAGCAGGGCATAGATAATGTATATTGCAACGCCCAAATCGCTGTATGAAATGCCGTGGTGTGTGCAGAGAAGCTCGGAATGACCGACAGCCATAACGATAAAACGCGGCAGGAAGCACATCAGCGTGAACATAGCCGCAGGGATACCGTAAGCGTACAGCTTCCAGTAAACGTCCGATGCGTCGATAGCCGATACCACCTGGGAGAACGCAAGGAAAAACAGCATCAAAAATACGATTGCAAACAGTTCAAGCAAAAGATCGGAAACGTTGACAAAACTTATAGTTCTCTTGAATCTGTAAAGGAGCTTGAATATGCACCACAAAACGGGAGCAAAAGCAAGTACCTTGAACTTTGTTCCGTCCGAGTTGCCGACTCCGACGGCGAGACCTGTGACGAAAAAGTATATTGCGGCGATCGCACCGAAAACGGATTGAATCAAAAGCATATTTCCGCCCTGATCCTTGACGTATTTTGCAATTTGTGTGGAGCTTGAAACAGCTTGCTCGTAGAGGTCAAAATAGCTGATAAGCTGACTGGCAGAATCGACGATGATAGTCACGGCAATGATAATTGAAATAACGAGAAATGCCGAGGATTTTTTCGGTCGTGAAACCGTGATGATATTTTTGCGGTTTATCAGGGGAATTGCAATTCCGATTACCATAGCAATTCCGAGCAGGAAATATATTACATAAACCGAAAAATCTATTTTATTATAGAATCCTGTTTCGGGTTCAAGAATTTTAAAATACTGGTAAACTCTCAGCGGTACTGCAACAAGCAGAGCGAAAAGAGAGCAGAAAAGCGGAAGTTTATAAATTATATCGCTTTTACTTTTCATATTTTATTCCCCCTTGATAATTCTTTCTTCATAAGGAACGTAGCCCTGATCCGGAGCATACTTAGGTATTCTCTTGTCAATGGTTACATATTCTCTTTTTGCCATAACGCTCTTGTATGCCGGGCGAATGATTCTGCCGCCTGTCGCAAGCTCTTCTATTCTGTGTGCTGTCCAGCCGGCGATTCTTGCCGTCGTGAAAAGCGGCGTGAAAAGATCTTCGGGAATCCTCAGCATTTCATATATGAAGCCTGAGTAAAGATCAACGTTTGCACAAATCGGTTTTTTGTTTCCTTTCTCTTTGAGGAAGACCTCAGGAGTAAGGCGTTCAATGGATTCAATCAGCTTGTATTTTTCCGTAAATCCATGCTTTTCTGCGTATTTGCGAGCCTCTTCCTTGAGAATGACGGCGCGCGGATCGGAAAGCGTGTATACGGCGTGACCCATACCGTAGATAAGTCCGGAACCGTCACCGGCTTCTTTCCTGATTATCTTGGCAAGATAGTCGGCAATCTGTCCGTCGTCGGACGGATCGGAAACGCCGTTCTGTATAAAGCGGATCATCTCGGCAGCCTTAATGTTGGCGCCGCCGTGCTTCGGTCCTTTGAGTGAGCCCATACCCGCGGCAATCGCGGCGTATGTATCCGTTCCGCTGGAGGTGAGCACTCTTGTGGCAAAGGTTGAGTTGTTACCGCCGCCGTGCTCGGCGTGAACCATCAAACACAGGTCAAGAAGCTTTGCTTCCTCGTCCGTAAACGTCTTATCGGAACGAATAGAACGAAGAATTGCCTCGGCGGTTGACTGATTCGGCTTTGCAGGATGGATATACATACTCTTTTTGAGATAATGACGTCTTTTGACCTGGTAAGCATAAGCCATAATCACGGGAAGCTGACCGACAAGCTGTACGGACTGACGGACAACGTTTGCGAGCGATGTGTCGTCGGGTGATTCGTCGTAAGAATAGAGTGCGAGAACAGTTCTTGTGATTTTGTTCATTATGTTCGGGGAGGGGGCTTTCATCATTGTGTCCTCAATGAAGTCCTCCGGGAGGTTTCTGCTGACAGCGAGAATATCCTTGAATCTTTCAAGCTGTTCTGCGGTCGGGAGCGAACCGAAGATGAGAAGCCATGCAACCTCTTCAAAGCCGAAGCGGTTTTCCTCCTGGCAATGACGGACGATTTCCTGCATATCGAATCCGCGGAAATAGAGATGACCTTCTTTAGGTACTCTTTCACCGTCCTCAATATAGTATCCGTCAACGGAGCTGATCTTTGTTATGCCTGCCATAACGCCGGTTCCGTCAGAGTTACGAAGTCCTCTTTTTACGTTGAAACGGTTAAAATATTCGGGATTTATTTTGTAGTTTCTGTTAAGCTCTTCAACTAAGGCTTGAGTGGTTTGATCGGTAAGAGGGTTAATATAAGAAATCATTTTTTCACCACCAATATATTTTCAGATTATTATACAATAATATATATAACAAAGTCAAGAAATGTAAGTAAATAAAGTGTAAACACCGCCGCTTTTTTAAACATCAAACGGGACTGACGCATTATTATGCGAAAGTCCCGCGGTATGGTGTTATCAAAGAAGATTTATTCCGTTTGCCTTGCAGTCGGCAACCATTTTATCGGGCCAGAGAGAAACCTGAACCTCACCGATATGTGCCTTTTCAAGAATGAGCATACTCAGTCTCGACTGACCGATTCCTCCGCCGATTGTGAGAGGAAGAGTTCCGTCGGCAATGCCCTTGTGATAATCATATTTCATTCTGTCCTCGGCATCCGCCGCTTTGAGCTGATAGGCGAGACTGTCGGAATCAACGCGGATTCCCATTGACGATACCTCAAATGCTTTCTGAAGCGTCTCGTTCCAGAAAAGAAGATCTCCGTTGAGCTTCCAATCGTCATAGTCCGGGGCTCTTCCGTCATGCTTGATTCCGCTCTTGAGAAGATCGCCGATCTGCATAACGAATACCACGCCTTTTTCCTTTGCGATGATGTCCTCGCGCTCCTTGGGTGTCTTGTCGGGGTACATATCCTCAAGCTCCTGAGTTGTGATGAAGAATACATCTGTCGCAAGCTCGTTCTTGAGCTGAGGGAAAGCCTTGTGTGCAATTTTCTGTGTATTGTCGATCGCGCCGACGATTTTTTTGACTATATCCTTGAGAAATTCAACATTTCTTTCTTCTCTTGAAATTACGCGTTCCCAGTCCCACTGGTCAACAAAAATGGAATGAACGTTGTCACAGTCGTCGTCACGTCTGATGGCGTTCATATTTGTGTAAAGTCCCTCATCAACACCGTAGCCGTAAGCCTTGAGAGCAGTTCTCTTCCATTTTGCAAGCGACTGAACGATCTCGGCTGTGCCCTCAATCTCCTTGATGTCGAACTCAACCTTGCGCTCAACACCATTGAGGTCGTCGTTAATTCCGCTGCCTTTTTTTACAATGAACGGTGCGCTGACGCGTTCAAGGTTGAGCGCGGCGGCAAGCTCGTTTGCAAAGGTATCCTTAACAAGCTTTATAGCTTTCTGTGTTTCTCTGAGTGTAAGGACGGAGCTGTATCCGTCAACTATCTGTAAGCCTCTCATTTCTGTTTCCTCCTTGGTTATCTGATGTTTCCGACGGTTCTCGGATAAAGTTGTACGTCGCGAATGTTTGCCATGCCTGTCATATACATAACGATTCTGTCGAATCCGAGACCGAATCCGCCGTGAGGAACGGAACCGAATTTTCTCAGGTCAAGATAATCTCTGTATTCGTCCTGAGTCATTCCGCGCTCTTCCATAGCAGCAAGAAGCTTTCCGAGGTTCTCTTCACGCTGGCTTCCTCCGATTATTTCACCGACTCCGGGAACAAGAAGGTCGGTCGCGGCAACGGTCTTTCCGTCGGGATTCTGCTTCATATAGAAAGACTTGATTTCTTTCGGATAATCCGTAACGAAAACAGGCTTGTTGAATACCTGCTCCGTGATATATCTTTCGTGCTCCGTCGCAAGGTCACAGCCCCATTCAACGGGATACTGGAACTTGACATCGGACTCTTTAAGAAGCTCGATTGCTTTTGTATAAGTGATTCTTTCGAAGTCGCCGTCAACAATCTTCTGAAGCTTCTCGCGAAGTCCCTTTTCAAAGAACTTCTCAAAGAAAGCGAGCTCATCCGGGCATTTCTCGATTACGTCTTTGAGAACGAATTTTATCATTGCTTCGGCAACCTCGATGACGTCGTCAAGCTCGGCAAAAGCAATTTCCGGTTCAACGTGCCAGAACTCGGCAACGTGACGCTGAGTGTTGCTCTTCTCGGCGCGGAATGAGGGACCGAATGTGTAAATCTTACCCATTGCCATTGCGGCAACCTCGCCCTCAAGCTGACCGGAAACGGAAAGTCCTGCTTTTCTGCCGAAAAAATCATCGGCATAGTACTCTTCCTCGCTCTTGTATTTGTCGGAATAGCCGATTGTCGTTACCTTGAAAACCTCGCCTGCGCCCTCGCAGTCCGAAGCGGTGAGCAGGGGAGTGTGAATATAAACGTAGTTGTTCTGCTGGAAGAAGCTGTGGATTGCCGCCGCCGCAACGGAACGGACACGAAGAACGGCATTGAATGTGTTGGTTCTGACTCTGAGGTGAGGAATTGTTCTGAGAAATTCAAGCGAACAGCGCTTCTTCTGGAGCGGATAATCGCCGGGGCATTCGCCTAAAACGCTGATTTCTTCCGCATTTACTTCAACCGCGCTGCTGACTGCGCCCTTGACGACTGTGCCCTCAATCTTGAGAGCTGTGCCGCCCGGCATAAATGCGGCAATGTCGGAAAGCTTTGATTTGTCAATAACGATCTGAAGATGGTGGAGAGATGTTCCGTCGTTGAGCTCGATGAAAGCCATATTCTTGGAATCTCTCGATGTTCTGACCCAACCGCAAACGGTAACCTGCTTGCCGATAAACGATTCGTCTGTGAGAATGTCTTTGATGTCTGTGTGTTTCATAAAAATTCTCCTTTTCGGAAAAACATATTTGACGAACAAAAAAGGCTATTCGTCCCATAACATAGGACGAATAGCCTTGTATCCGCGGTACCACCTAAATTACTCAATGTTGAGTCTCTTTACGGCTCGAATAAGCCATACGCGATAACGCCGCGCCTGCGTCGCACCTACTGGGCGGTTCAGCCGTTCGGATTGAAGCTCCGAAGTGTTATTCGCACAAACTCTGTTACGGCGTTCGCACTGTCTGCCGCTCACTGAGAACGATCGAATGTGTTACTTCTCTTCATCATCGCTTTTCAATATGAACGAATTATAACACCGCTTTTTTACCTTGTCAAGGGTTAAAATAATTTTTTCTTTCTGAATATAAGTATGCAGATCAACACTACGGTTATGCTAACGGCAATCACGGCAGGGTAGCCGTATTTTGAGCTTATCTCCGGCATATTATTAAAATTCATTCCGTACCAGCCTGTGATGAGCGTCAGCGGCAGAAAAATTGTTGTTATGACGGTGAAAAGCGTCATAGTGCTGTTCATTTTGAGGTCAAGCCTTGCCTGGTATGCCTCGCGGAGTCTCACAAGATTTTCGCGCAGAAGATTTATTTCATTACGCAGTCTGCCTGCCTTGTCGCTCGTCATTCGAAAGTAGGACAGCTTGTCCGAATCAAACAGCCCATTTTCGTTGTCATAAAGACGCTCGGCAATGTCTATGAGCTGTTCGTAATAGTTCCTCAAAAGCATAAGCTTTTTATTATAGGATAAAATTTGCTCGTTTACGTTTGAGGATTTTATATCCTTTATAACCCTTTCCTCAAGTTCGTTGATGCTGTATTCCGTTTCCTCCGTCATCTTCCCGTCGTCCGACATCAAGGCATCAAAATAAAGATAAATAAACCTTTCCGAGGTTATGAGCTCGCCGCGTGTATTGTTGACAGCCTGATAGAATGAATTGTAAAGGGTCTTGTCCTCGTCTTTGGCTGTGATTATCAGCACAAAGCTCTTGTTTACATAAACACAGCAATGACATTCGGCATTATTCTCTTTGCTTGCGCTGATCACCTTTATTGAAAATCCGAAGCTTTGTGCAAAGACGCAAACCGAGCTTCTGAAAGAATTGTCGGAGAAGTCAAAGCCGATAAATTCGCGGTAGCTGATGCCGAGTTCGGAGTATTTGTTGCAAAACTCTTCAACGGAAATCAGGCCGACACAGAAATCCGTGCAGCCGAAATCATTGCAGCTAATGTTATGCGGTTGTCCGTCAAAAGAAATAAGCATCATAAGCGAAAAGTATTGGAGTATAGTATATAAAAACAGACCGGAGCATTTGCCCCGGTCTTAGTATATGTAATTATTTCTCTTTTTTTGATTTTCCTAAAACTTTATTTGCTGCGATTGCCGCTGCGGTAAGTGCGGCTGTTGTTCCGACTGCCGCGCCGAGAACCTTGAGTTTCATATCCTGTCTGTCGCTTACATTTCTCATATATGGGTCAAGGCTCTTGCTCTTGAGGCCGAAGTCCTTGAAATGATACATTTTTGTCTGTACATTTTCGGGATTGTCTTCCTCAAGTGTAACCATTCTGACACCTGAACGGCATCCGTCGGTGTAAACACGGAATCCCGCAGTTTTACATTGACCGAGAAGTATGCCGTCAACATATCCGACAAAATCGTTCATGTGGTCGTGGCCGAAAAATGCGCCGAGCACATCGCCCGTTTCTTTCCATGCGTCAAATTCGCCGCTGTTGATGTCGGGTACTGCCGGACCTTCTCCGAGGTATCCCTCAACCTCAGGCTTGAGGACGTAGTACTTGTCTCCGTAGGTTTTGTGACCCTGTACTGCATCGAGCTTTTCATAAGGCTTTGCCTCGCGGAGAAGACCGTATTCCTCAGGAACGGGAATGTGCTGGAAAACAAGAGAAGGAATCATCTTTCCGCCATTCTTTTCGGCGAGCTCCTTGGCTGTCTTTTTATACCATTCGATCTGGTCGGTATGTACTGTGTCGTAGTATGAAACAGATCTGTCCTCATAGAGGTTGTTGCTGTCGATAAACCAAAGATTGAAAGCATCTCTTTCGCCATCGCTTGATTTGATTACAATGTTATGGTTGCCGTAGCCGGAAATGCTGTCGTCGGCGTTGTAGGCATAGCAGTTTTCGTGCTCACGGTAGAGCTTGAGCTGTGTTTTGAGGTCAACGTCGCACTCGCGGTCATGGTTGCCGAAAATGAGGTCAAAAGGAATGCTGTTGACAGAAACAGGGTAGGTTATGCGGCTTATAACCGAGCGCATCTCATACTCCGAGCCTGCACGGGCATTGTCACCCATATATATAACAAGGTCGGGCTTCAATTCTGAAATACCTTTTGTGATAAGAGTAAGGGTGTCCTCCATTTTGTTGGCTGCATTTTCGCTTTTCATATCGTAGCAGTCATGAAGATCGCCCAAGAGCATTATTTTAAATTTGCCGTTTTTAAAACGTAATGGTTCGTTGTTCATAAAAAACCTCCGCAGTCAAATTTATACAAACAAATTATACAACCCGAAAAGGTCTTTGTCAACAATAAAGCAGATACAGAATAACCGCAAAACACCGTTTTTGTCGTGTATGGTGTTCTGCGGTTTCCGAGATCTCTTATTCCATCGAAGTGCCGACTTCAAGCTCTCTTTTGTCTCTGAAAAGCATTGAGATGCACCAGATACCGGCGAGGGCAACAATTGTGAAGATTATTCGGCTGACGATAGCATCCTGACCGCCGAAAATCCAGCCGACGATGTCAAACTTGAAAAGCCCGATTGAACCCCAGTTGATAGCTCCGATGATAACCAATATCAATGAGATCTTGTCTATCATATAAATCATCTCCTATAATTTTCTCATTACTATTTTCTCTTGAATTTATTTTTTTATGCAATAATTTATATTTTGTTTAATTGTTTTGTTACTAATTTTCAAAACATTTATTCTTAACATATATAAAACTATGGTAAAATAATAAAAATGTATTGACTAATTGCAATGTAAATGCTATAATCACAATAACCGGTATACTCTTATTTATAAGGAGGAGTTTTTATGAAAAAGGTTCACCGAACGTGCAGAAAGGCGTTATCCGTCATCTTGGCGTTGACGCTTATGCTCACGACTTTTGTCTGTTTTGATATCGGTGCGCTGTTCGGCTCGGCAGTCGATTCAAGTGCGGCGATAAATGTTATGGACAACGATGTTTCAGACGTGTATTTTTATGTACCTGAACAGGTATATCTTGAGCCGTCTCTGACGGGATATACCGCACAGGGCAAGTACAAGTATCAGTGGTTTGTCGACTCAACGGTTGACGAATCAACGAAATTGGAAAATCTCAGAACAGGAGAAAATTCTGCCGGTAATTTTTACTTCTATTATGAGAATGCAAGTCAGATTTCTGTTTCATACAAATTTCTCAACAGCAATATGACGGATATGACTGCCTACACTCAGACCAGTCAGACGTCATCGGGCGACTATGCAAACTCGAATTGTTCAATCAAGCTTGCTTCGTACAACACACCGCTCAGAGCTTTCAATACAAGCGGAACGAGCTCATATATCTATTATACCGTAGCAGGCAACAAGATCAGCACAACTATTACAAGAGACAGCGTCTCTCCCTATCTTGCCGCTTCAACAAAGGGCTGCTACATTGAGTGGAAAGTAACATTTGTTGATAAGCTTGACGGAGTTACGAAAACGGTTTACAGATATACATATATATATAAGCCGTATATTCAGCCGGTGGGCGTTGCTATTCGTACCAAGAATGCGCGTGGTACCAATTCATTTGGTCAAAATCTTTCTTGGATTTCCGGTATACACTCGCTTGGCACAACCGGTGATCGTTATCCGAATTCTGTGGTAGGCACAAACAATATTGTTACATTTTCTTCAACAAATCCGCAAGGAGTTAAACTCGGCCTTGCCGGTACGCAATATTATGCACAGTTTGCAACGGAAGTGCAGGCAAACGGTTATTTTATATACAAGGATATTAATAATACCGGATCTGAAGGCTGGCTTAATACTGACGGAAATAATAGCCCGTATACTAAATTTATGTCTTTTAACTATGTAAACAATAGTGTTGATTCAAGTTCGGGTGATGTTTCTCAGTATACATTTGCAACAGCACCTACGGCAAAATTGACTGTTGATGTCAGCCGTTATAACAATTTTAACAAGATTCCTAACCTGTCGACAGGTCTTCTCGTAACGGATGACGAAGGCGCAGATAATGGTGCATGGTATATGGCTGACAGTACAGGCAAAGCAGATCAATCTTTTTCAGAAGCAAACAAAGAAAAAAATTCGACTTCAAATGCCGAAAGATTGTATTATAATTACAAAGCTATTTTTGCAAACCAAGGCACATTTACCTCAAGAGGTAATTATAAAGGTGAGGGTACGAAATATAACGGACCCATTGATATCACTCTTCTTGATGCATCAAACGGTGTTAAAACTTACAATGTAAGAGCTTGTTATCACAACTATCAGGGCGGCGATCGCATTACGAACGTCAGCGTCATGCCGATCAGCGTAACACAGACGAACAAGGAAACGTTGAGAGCGGCGGTAAACAAGGCGACGGCGATAGTAGCGAAGTACGGACTTAAAGCAGACGACACAAGTGCATACTACAACTCGTCAAATGCAAACTG
>CAKSHH010000020.1 GCA_934456435.1 uncultured Eubacteriales bacterium | reverse complement strand
CAGTTTGCATTTGACGAGTTGTAGTATGCACTTGTGTCGTCTGCTTTAAGTCCGTACTTCGCTACTATCGCCGTCGCATTGTTTACCGCCGCTCTCAACGTTTCCTTGTTCGTCTGTGTTACGCTGATCGGCATGACGCCTATATTAGTGATTCGGTCACTACTCTGATAGTTATGATAGCAAATTCTTACTTTATATGTATTAACACCGTTTGTGGTATTAAGAAGAGCAACGCTGATGGGTCCGTTATACTTAATACCCTCGCCCTCATAATTGCCCCTTGATTCAAAGGTACCCTGATTGGCAATAATTGCCTTATAGTTATTATATATCTGTGAAGCAATTGTGGTTGAGCTCTTTTCTCTACCGGCCATAGTGGTAGAGGTATCATTTTTGCCTGTACCATCGGCTACATACCATGCACCGTTATCCGAGCTTTCATCGTCAGTAACAACAAGACCTGTTGAAAGGTTCGGAATCTGATTCATATTTGTATAACGGCTGACATCAATCGTCAGCTTTGATGTGGGTGCCGTAGCAAGGTTATATACCGAATAGCTGTGGTTGCTTCCGCCGTCATCAACATTTCCGTAAGCAAAAGATTTTGTCTTTGTGTACGGACTGTTTGTTCCGTCCTCATTTAGCCAACCCGCTGAGCCGGTATTGTTCATATCCTTGTAGGTGAAGTAACCGTTCGCCTGCACCTCTGCTGCAAACTGAGCATAATACTGTGTACCGACAAGACCGAGCTTAACTCCTGACGGATTTGATGATGAGAAAGGTAAGAGCATACTTGTGCCCTTTGCGGAGTTCGGGTAATGAGAACCCGTAGTTGTAATTCCATGAACACCGGAAATCCATGAGAAGTTACTTCCGTAGCTGTTTGAACCGGAGTTGTTCTTCGTTCTGTTAGCAACGCCTACCGGCTGGATATATGGCTTGTAAACGTATGTATATGCATAAGCAACCTTTGTCTGGCCGTCAAGCTTATCAACAAATGTCGCTTTCCACTCAATGTAGTAGCCCTTTGTTGCTGCAAGAAGATACGGCGATTCGCTGTCGCGTGTGATCGTCGTGCTGATCTTGTTGCCTGCTACGGTATAATAGATATATGAGCTCGTTCCACTTGTGTTGGAAGCTCTGAGCAATGTACCGTATGAAGCAAACTTAATACCACAGTTTGCGTTTGCATAGTCCGCCGTTGTGGTCGAACTTGCCGTGTTTGTATACGCAGTCATATCTGTCATATCATTCTTGAGATACTTATAAGAAATGGTAACCTGACTTGCGTTCTCATAGTAGAAATAAAAATTACCCTCTGAATTTTCACCCGTTCTGAGATTTTCCAGTTTTGTGGACTCGTCAACCGTTGAGTCGACAAACCACTGATACTTGTACTTGCCCTGTTTGGTATATCCCTCCAAAGACGGCTCAAGATACGCCTGTTCAGGAGCATAAAAGTACACATTGCTTACCTGATTGTCGGTCACAGTTACGGCTGAGTTCGTGTCCAAAGCGGAGCCGAAAAGTGCGCCGATATCAAAGCAAACAAAGGTCGTGAGCATAAGCGTCAGCGCCAAGATGACGGATAACACTTTTTTGCCCGCTTTTTTTGCTGTCATATCAATTCCTCCTTGATAAAATTGCGTTTATACAACAAATATAATGTTATCACAACCTAAAAGACAAGTCAATCGGTTTTTAAAATCGAAAAAATTTTTGTACAAAAATGCCAAAAAGTTTAGAATAAAATATTCAAAATGACATATATGTTGTGTTTTGTATTTTCAAAAGCAATATATAACGTGCTTTACCTCCAAATTATACAAGATTTTAGATTTTATACTCATATTTTCCTAACATAACCCCCTTGACCGAAGCCGAAAATGTGATATAATATATACGAACATTTGTTCGCTTTTATAGGAGGAATACGTATGTATGTAAGATACAGCCGTGAATATGTGACTATGTATATAGAGGTATTGCCGGAGGGACAGGTCGTTCCCCTGAGTATACTTTGGAAAGACGGCCGAAGATTCGCCGTTGAACAGATCATCAACATTAAAAACAATGCTCCGGCGAAATCGGGCGGCAGAGCAACCAAATATACTCTTATCGTTCAAGGTCAGACACGTGACTTTTTTGTGGATAACGGCAAGTGGTTTGTCGAAACACGTTCATTTTTCTGATGCAGGATTGACAACAACTTTTGCGCTGTGATAAAATTTGTTCATAAGACAATATGATTCGAGGTAATTTTTAATGGAAAATAAAAAGATTGCAGTTATAACAGGTGCCGGTTCGGGAATCGGGCTTGCAACGGCGCGTATGCTGAGAGAAAAAGGATATACGGTCTATAACCTCAGCCGACATCCTGCCGAAAACGAAAAAAACAAATTCATATTTGCCGATGTTTCCGACTCGGCGACAATAAGCGCCGCCGTCGAACAGGTCATTGCCGAAAGCGGCAGAATCGACCTGCTCGTGACCTCGGCAGGTATGGGCGTTTCCGGTGCCGTCGAATTTATTGAAGAAAAGGAAATGAAACGGCAGTTTGAAGTAAACCTTTTCGGAACCATAAACACCGTCAAAGCGGTTCTGCCGCAGATGAGGAAGCAAAAGGGAGGCAGAATTATATGTATAAGCTCCGTTGCCGCCGTCTATTCAATTCCTTTCCAGGCTTACTACTCGGCATCAAAGGCGGCTATCAATTCATTTGTTGATGCGCTGACCAATGAGGTAAAGGCATTCGGCATTGAGGTAGTTTCCGTCATGCCCGGTGATATTTCAACAGGCTTCACAGCCGCAAGGAGCAAGACAAATGCCGGCGACGATGTTTATTCGGGAGTTATCGGCTCGGCAGTCTCCGCAATGGAAAAGGACGAAAAGAACGGTATGACACCCGATTCCGTTGCAAGGCTTGTCGTCAAGGTTGCCGAAAAGAAGCACATCTCTCCCCTTTACACAGCCGGTTTTCAATATAAGGCGCTTGTGTTTCTTTCAAGAATATTCCCGCACAAACTCGCAGTCAAAATTGTCGGAGGACTGTATAAATAAAGGACAAAACGCTGTATCAAAAGGCAAATCAAATATTTGACTTTCCGTAAAAAACGCTGCACTTAGCGTAATAACTAAATGCAGCGATCATTTTTATTCCGCATCTTTCGGCAAACAAATATAATGGTGGAGAATGTTGATATCCTCCGGCATATAGAGTCCGTGCGAACCGCAGCCGGCGTCAATCTCATGACAGCCGTGATCCATCGCAAAGCCGAGAAGCGTGTTGTGATTTTTCCAGTTGTTGCGAATCAGCTCGCAGAAAATTGAAAATACCTGTGAATTTTCGGTAAGCTGAGCGAGTGTGTTCGGATCTTCGGGTCCTTTGTGGTGCATAATTGCATCGAAGTTTTCATTATACACAACGATCAAATCATACTTATCCTCAAGAATAAGCTCACACGCTTTAGCATTGATTTCCGGCACGGTCTCGTAGATGAAATAATCCATATCGCGTTCAAGGAAAATTTTGCCGATCGAACAGGTCGTGTCTGCGATAATCGCCGCCTTTTTGCCTGCACGGATAAAGGCGTCAAAAATTGTGTCAATCGTCAAAACAGGCTTCTTATAAACCGTAATGCCGTGAACCTCTGGCTGAGCACCCGTGTACATCGTTGCAAAGCACACAGGAGTTACAGACGGCATAACCGTTGCAAACGGCACATGAAGCTCCGTGCGGTCAAGCGTATCATCCATAAATTCTGGATACTTTTCCTGAACCCATTGCGCTACCGCATCCGGATTGTACATAAATAATCTGTCGGCTTTTTCACCGTTGAACTTCTTGTTTGCATAATCCACAACAACCTGCGCCGCGTCCGCCGCTTCTTTCGGCGGTTCGACGCCCATAACCGTGCAAAGTGCCGCACACAAAGTGTCAAGCGAAAGACTGTTAAATTCGTCCATTTTATACACCCCTTAATTGATATGAGGTTATAATAACACACAATAAATCAATAAGCAAGAATAAATCCTATTTGTTTTAATCGGAGAATTTTATGAACATTACAAAAGATCATATCTTAAGTAACGGATTGAGAATTTTACAATGCAAATTGCCACACACACATTCCGTTTCAATAGACCTCTTTGTACGAGCCGGAACCGAATACGAAAAGGCAGAGCAAAACGGAATTACACATTTGTTGGAGCATATTCACTTCAGAGAGTTAAACGGAATGACTCAAGATCAATTGTATTATTATATGGAAAGTCTCGGAACAACTCTGCGAGCAGAAACATATCGAAATTTTTTAAGATTTCAAATTAAAGTTATACCCACAAAGCTTTTTGAAGCCTCCGAGATATTTATTAAAATTCTGACTACTTACAATTGGAGCGACAACGCCCTTGAAAAAGAACAGGCGGTTGTGCTAAGGCAAATCGAAGAAAAGTCAAGTTATACCATTGATAACTATGCCTATCAATCTATTTTCGGCAACATCCCTATTGCAATGCCAATTATGGGCAATAAAAATACCGTTTCAAAAATCACCTCAAAAGATTTAACCGATTATAAAAACAAGATATTTAATAATCATAATATGATTATCAGCTTTGCAGGCAACTTCAACGACACAGAAATTCTAAAAGTTGAAAAAACATTTGAAACAATAAGAATAAATACAGGGATGTCCGCTTCAGGCATTACCGTTCCGGCAAATTTTCACAAAAGAGCTCCAAATATTCTTATTGAAACAAATGGTTGGTCTGTATACGATATAGATTTATCGTTCGATGTTGATCTCAACACTTTTTCTTTGGAAGAAGTTGAAATTCTGAATTGTATTCTCGGCGAAGGTGTTGGTTCAAAACTGCAAAAATATCTCAGAGAAGAATTGGGGCTAACTGCCGATATCAGTTCGTTTGTAGATAAATACGAAAAATTTTCAATAATTCACATACAGTACTCAATTGATAAAAGTGAATTTGAGAAATCATTATATGAAACAATAAATGTTTTAAGGCAAATGAAAAGCAATATTTCTACCGCCGACCTCGCCGTATCTATTCCTTTTTACAATGAAGCATTGGATTTTTATCTTGACGATACAAGTGAAATCAATTTCTTGAACTGCTGGTACGGTTTTATTCTAAACAAAAGTTTTGAAAAAACAACTATCCGCTGTGATGAACAAGAAAGATTTATGACTTTGGCACAGAAAATTTTTAAAAATAAAAATCTTACTTTAACTGTAATGGGTGACATTTCATCAGATAAAAAAGAAAAAATTAAAAATATTCTTGTGAAGCTTGATGAGTAAAAAGTTCAAATCTCAAACCACATAGTCACTTTTTGAAAACAATGTATCAAAGTTAAAGCCGCCGGTTTTTGACCGGCGGCTTAAATTATATACAAGTTTTACTTTATAACTCTTACTCTGATAACACCGTCGATTGCTTCAAGCGCAGCGACGTCTGCTTCGGTGTCAACAACCGAGTAGCCGTATGCTCCCCTTACTGCGCTCTTTGCGTCTGCACCAAGAACAGCTTTAACTGCGTCTGCGGCGTCAGCCTTATGAATAACGCAGGTTCTTGCACCGTCAACCTTATCGAGCGGCATTCTCGGCATATTTACCGAGTTTACGATCTCGCCTTTTTCGATGTAAGCGATAAGCTCATCGGCAGCCATAACCGCGCAGTTGTCCTCACTTTCTGGAGTTGATGCTCCAAGGTGCGGAATAGCGATAACGCCGTCAACGCCGATAACCTCATCCGACGGGAAATCCGTGACATAAGCCGCAGCCTTACCTCTTTCGAGTGCGGCAATCATGTCGGCACTGTTTACAAGTCCGCCGCGTGCAAAGTTGAGTATTCTAACTCCGTCCTTGCAAAGTGCAAGTGTGTCCTTGTTGACTGTATCCTTAGTTCCGTCATTGAGAGGAACGTGAATTGTTATGTAATCGCTCTTTTTGAAAATATCGTTGATGTCCTCGACAACCTCCGTCTCAGCAGAAAGCGCAGCCTTAACACCCTCGGAAAGGAACGGGTCATAGCCGACAATCTTCATGCCAAGAGCTTCGGCAGCCTGAGCAACCTTGAAGCCGATTGCGCCGAGACCGATAACGCCGAGAGTTTTGCCCATGATTTCGGGACCTGCAAACTGTGACTTGCCTTTTTCAACAAGCTTTCCGACGTTGTCGCCCTCACCCTTAAGTCCCTTGCACCAGTCATAAGCGGCGGTAACTTTTCTCGAAGCGAGAAGAAGTCCGCAGATAACGAGTTCTTTAACAGCGTTTGCGTTTGCACCCGGAGTGTTGAAAACAACGATACCCTGTTCGGCACACTTGTCAACGGGGATATTGTTTGTGCCTGCACCTGCGCGTGCAATTGCAAGAGTTTCGGGAGCAAATACCGTCTCATGCATTGAAGCCGAACGAACCATAACGGCGGTCGGATTCTCACAACTGTCCGAGCAAGCGTACTTTCCGTCGAAACGGTCGGTGCCGCAGGCGGCAATCTTGTTGAGAGTAAGAATATTATACATAAAATTATCTCCTTTTATAAAATAAGGCTGTTCCGTTAAAGGTAAAGGCAACACAAGCCTTCCCCTTGAGGGGAAGCCTGTTTTGTGCCATCTGACTTTAAGATAACAGCCTGTGTGTTTTTATTTATGAATTAGCTTCCTCAAACTTCTTCATGAACTCAACGAGCTTCTCAACGCCCTCGATCGGCATTGCGTTGTAGATAGAAGCTCTCATACCGCCAACGGTCTTGTGACCCTTGAGGTTGATGAAGCCTGCCTCTGTTGCTTCGGCAATGAACTTTGCTTCCATATCCTTGTCGCCGATAACGAACGGAACGTTCATAAGAGAACGGTCTTCCTTGACAACCGTGCCCTTGAAGAGCTTGCTTGAATCAAGGTAATCATAAAGGATTTTAGCCTTAGCCTCATTTCTTGCCTTCATTGCGTCGAGACCGCCGATGCTCTTGATCCACTCAAGAACAAGCTTGCACATATAAATTGTATAACACGGCGGAGTGTTGTACATTGAACCGTTGTCAGCGTGAATCTTGTAGTCAAGCATTGTCGGTGTGTAGTCGCGTGCATGACCGAGCATATCCTCGCGGATAATAGCAATTACGAGACCTGCCGGAGCAACGTTCTTCTGGGCGCCGCCGTAAACCATTGCAAACTTGGAGATATCAAGCGGCTCCGAGAAGAAGCAGGATGAAACGTCTGCAATAAGAGGAATATCGCCTGTGTCGGGGATATACTTGAATGTTGTACCGTAAATCGTATTGTTCATGCAATAGTAAACATAGTCGATATCGTCACGGAAGCTCTCACGGGTCGTCTTGGGGATATAGGTATAAGTCTTATCCTCCGATGAAGCTGCGGCTACAACATCGCCGTACTTCTTAGCCTCTTTGAAAGCCTGGTTTGCCCAACGGCCTGTGATGATGTAATCAGCCTTGCCTGTGCCGTTCATAAAGTTGAGCGGAATAGCTGCAAACTGAGTTGATGCGCCGCCCTGAAGGAACAAAACCTTGTAGTTGTCGGGAACCTTGTAGATCTCGCGAACAAGAGCCTCTGCGGAATCAATGATTCCCTGGAAAGCCTTTGAACGGTGAGACATCTCCATAACGGATGTGCCTGTGCCCTCATAGTCAAGCATCTCTGCGGCAGCCTTGTTCAGAACTGACTCAGGAAGCATGGACGGACCTGCTGAAAAGTTATATACTCTACCCATAATAAAACCTCCGATAGAATTTTGGCAATATCACACGCTCAAAGCGCGCTATCGCCTTTAATATTTACTGAAATATTATACCTTTATGTTAATTCTTTGTCAACTATGTTTTGTTTGTATAATTTTAAATTGTTTTATTCCCTCTTTGAACAAAATGGTGAATAAAAGAAAAAAATATGCTAATTTTATGTATATACTGATATATTGTTAAAATTTTGGCTATTGGTACTTGAAAAATCTTCCGATTTGTTATAGAATAGGACGGATAAAAAATAAAATACAATTTTCTGAAAGGAAGATCAATAATGGAAGCTCTTAACAAAAAGACTGTTGAGGATATTGACGTAAACGGCAAGAAAGTTCTTGTTCGCTGCGACTTCAATGTTCCTCTCAAGGACGGCGTTATCACAAGCGACAAGCGTATTGTTGCATCGCTCCCGACAATCAAATATCTCATCGACCACAATGCAAAGGTTATTCTTTGCTCACATCTCGGCAGACCTAAGGGAGAGTTCAATCCCGAATTTTCTCTTGCTCCCGTTGCCGCTCGCCTTTCCGAGCTCCTCGGCAAGGAAGTTAAGATGGCAAAGGACGTTGTCGGCGAAAGCGCACAGTCACTCGCCGCTTCACTTCAGGACGGCGACGTAATGCTCCTTGAGAACGTTCGTTTCCACAAGGAAGAGACAAAGAACGATCCTGAGTTTTCAAAGAAGCTTGCTTCTCTTGCAGATGTCTTTGTAAACGACGCATTCGGTTCTGCTCACAGAGCTCACAGCTCAACAACAGGTGTTGCAGATTATCTTCCCGCTGTTTGCGGTTACCTCATCCAAAAGGAAATCGAGTTCATCGGCGGTGCACTTGCTAACCCGAAGCGTCCGCTCGTTGCAATTCTCGGCGGAGCTAAGGTTTCCGACAAGATCGGCGTTATCACAAACCTCCTCGACAAGTGCGACACAATCATCGTCGGCGGCGGTATGGCTTATACATTCATGAAGGCTCTCGGTTACAGCATCGGTAACTCTCTTCTTGAGGAAGACAGAATCGAAGATGCTTTGAACATGATGAACACAGCTAAGGAGAAGGGCGTTAAGTTCCTTATTCCGGTTGACAATAAGGTAGGTAAAGAGTACAAGCCCGACACAGAGGCTATGGTAATTGACAGCGACATCATTCCCGATGGCTGGATGGGTCTTGACATCGGTCCTAAGACACAGGCACTCTTTGCTGACGCTATCAAGGGTAGCGGAACCGTAATCTGGAACGGACCTATGGGCGTTTCCGAGTGGGATAACTTTGCTGCCGGCACAATCGCTGTTGCAACGGCTGTTGCAGAATCAGGCGCTATCTCAATCATCGGCGGCGGCGACTCTGCTGCAGCAGTTCAGAAGCTTGGCTTTGCCGACAAGATGTCTCACATCTCAACCGGCGGCGGCGCTTCACTTGAATTTCTTGAGGGCAAGGAGCTTCCGGGCATCGCAGCTCTCAATGACAAATAATCGGAGGTAGTTAAAATGAACAAATCACTTCGTAAAGCAGTTATCGCAGGTAACTGGAAAATGAATAAAACTCCCGCAGAGACAACCGCACTCATCAACGAGATCAAGCCTCTTGTTGCTGACGCAGACTGTGACGTAGTTTGCTGCGTCCCCTACGTTGACCTTTTCGCCGCTCTTGAAGCAGCTAAGGGTTCAAACATCAAAATCGGTGCAGAAAACTGCCATTGGGCAAAGAGCGGCGCTTTCACAGGCGAGGTTTCCGCAGAGATGCTCAAGGCTTGCGGCGTTGATATCGTTATCACAGGCCACAGCGAGAGAAGAACATACTTCGGCGACACAGACGTTACCGTTCACGACCGTACAAGAGCAGCTCTTGACAACGGTATGACAGTAATTCTTTGCGTCGGCGAGTATCTTGAGCAGCGTGAGCAGAACATCACAATGGAGGTTGTTTCCTCTCAGGTTAAAATTGCTCTTGCAGGCGTAAGCAAAGAAGAGCTTGACAGAATCATCATCGCATACGAGCCGGTATGGGCTATCGGAACAGGCAAGACAGCAACAGCCGAACAGGCTGAGGAGGTCTGCAAGGCTATCCGTGAGCTTATAGCCGAGCTTTATGACAAGGAAGCTGCAGACAAGTTTGTTGTTCAGTACGGCGGATCAATGAACGCCAAGAACGCAGACGAGCTTCTCGGCAAGGAGGATGTTGACGGCGGTCTTATCGGCGGCGCATCTCTCAAGGCTCCCGACTTTGCGGCTATTGTTAAGGCAGCAAGTAAATAATTTCTATCGGATATATTTTTCGCGGGACTGACGCATTTTGATGCAGAAAGCGTTTTCTTACACCGAAGCTGTATACAGATACTGCGAGAGTGTAAAAACGCTTAAAAGAGACTTGAGCTCTTTGGTCTGCGCTGAATGCGGCAGTCCTCTGATTTTGAAAGTGGTGATTTATTATGAAAAGACCGGTTGTATTATGTATCATGGACGGCTTCGGAATCAATCCCGGCGCAAAAGGAAATGCCATTGAGGCCGCAAATACTCCCAATCTTACAAAACTTTTTAAAGAAAATCCCTGTACCGCTATCGGCGCTTCGGGACTTGACGTAGGTCTTCCTGACGGCCAGATGGGTAACAGCGAAGTAGGTCATACAAACATCGGCGCAGGACGTGTTGTTTATCAGATGCTCGTTAAGATTTCCAAGTCCATACAGGACGGCGATTTCTTCAAGAATGAAGCTCTCCTCAATGCTTGCAAAAACTGCAAGAAGAACGGCACAGCACTCCACCTTGTAGGACTTCTTTCCGACGGCGGTGTTCACAGCCACATTGAGCACCTTTACGGCTTGCTTGAAATGGCAAAGCGTGAAGGCCTTGACAAGGTTTACATTCATTGCATTATGGACGGACGCGACGTTTCCGTAACTTCGGGCGTCGGCTTCATCAAGGACGTTTACGCTAAGACAAAGGAACTCGGCGTGGGTGAAATTGCAACCGTTATGGGTCGTTACTATGCAATGGACCGTGACTTTGCTTGGGACAGAGTCGAAAAGGCTTACGCCGCAATGGTTTACGGCGAGGGCATTCAGGCAGACTGCGCGATTGACAGCATGAATGAGTCATACGCAAACGGTGTTACCGACGAATTTATCGTTCCGACCGTTATCAACAAGAACGGTATGATCAAGGCTAACGACAGCGTTGTATTCTTCAATTTCCGCCCCGACCGTGCACGCCAGATCACAAGAACGTTTGTTGACGAGAAATTCGACGGCTTTGAGAGAAAGAACGGCTTTTTCCCGCTCACTTATGTTTGCATGACTCAGTACGACGAGACAATGCCGAATGTCAGCGTTGCTTTCCCGCCGGAAGAGCTTAAAATGACTATGGGCGAGTACCTTGCTTCACAGGGCAAGACACAGCTCAGAATCGCCGAGACACAGAAATATGCTCACGTTACATTCTTCTTCAACGGCGGCGAGGAAAAGACCTTCAAGGGTGAGGACAGAATCCTTATTCACTCCCCCGATGTTCCGACCTTCGACCTCAAGCCCGAAATGAGCGCTTATGAGGTTTGCGACGCAGTCTGCGAGCAGATCAAGTCAGATAAGTATGATGTTGTTATCCTCAACTTTGCTAACTGCGACATGGTCGGTCACACAGGCGTATTTGAGGCGGCTGTCAAGGCTGTTGAAGCTGTTGACGAGTGCGTAGGCAGAGTTTGCGATGCGGCTCTGAGCATGGGCGGCGCAGTTCTCATTACTGCCGACCACGGCAACGCCGATAAAATGATCGGCGACGACGGCAAGCCGTTCACACCGCATTCAACCAATCCGGTTCCGCTCTGCGTTGTAGGTTATGACTGTGAGCTCAAGGAAACAGGTAAACTTTGCGACCTCGCTCCGACAATGCTTCAGATCATGGGTCTCCCCCAGCCCAAAGAAATGACCGGCGAGTCAATGATAAAAGACTGAATTTGAATTAAATAAAACAACAGACTTGTTAAAGCATCAAAACTTTAACAAGTCTGTTTCGTTTATGTTTTTTTACTTCTTCATTGTCTCCACAACGCCGTTGGCGAGGCCGGCAACGCCCTGGATTTCGGAAGGTACAATAATCTTTGTTGCCTGTCCGTCGGCAGCCTTGGCAAATGCTTCAAGGCTCTTTATTTTAATGTATCCGTCGCCCGGATTTGAAGCGTTGATAAGCTCAATCGCCTTTGCTTCGGCTTCCTGAATCTTGAGAATAGCCTCAGCTTCACCCTCTGCCTCTCGGATTTTCGACTCCTTGACGGCTTCGGCATGGAGAATTGCAGCTCTCTTATCGCCTTCTGCGGCAAGAATCTGAGATTCTTTCTGACCCTCGGCAACAAGAACCTTACTCGCCTTTTCACCCTCGGCACGAAGTATAGCTTCACGTCTCTGACGCTCCGCTTTCATCTGCTTTTCCATGGCGTCCTGAATCTCCGGAGGAGGAAGAATATTCTTCAGTTCAACTCGATTGACCTTGATTCCCCACGGATCTGTCGCCTCATCAAGTATGCCTCTGATCTTTGCGTTGATTGTATCGCGCGATGTGAGCGTGTGGTCAAGCTCAAGCTCACCGATTATATTACGAAGCGTTGTTGCCGAAAGATTTTCAATTGCCGAAATCGGATTCTCGACACCGTAGGCATAAAGCTTCGGGTCGGTAATCTGATAGAAAACGACCGTGTCGATCTGCATTGTAACGTTATCCTTTGTGATAACGGGCTGAGGAGGGAAATCAACAACCTGCTCTTTCAGCGAAACATTCCTTGCAACTCTCTCAAAGAACGGAATTTTAAAATGAATACCTGTCTGCCATGTTTCTTTGTAGGCACCGAGACGCTCAACAACATACGCTCTAGACTGAGGTACAATTTTTACGTTCGTAATTATCAGCGCAACAACAAGCAAAATTATAAAAACTAAAACACCGATTCCTACCGGACCCATAAATCATCTCTCCTTTTTCGTACTTACCATAAGTTTGGCGCCCTCAATGGACTCAACGGTAACCTTATCCCCGATTTCGGCGACCTCCGAACCGACCGTTCTTGCTGTCCATTCAAGTCCTCCGACTCTTACGGCACCCGTTGAACAGTCATTCTCGATTTTTTCCGTAACAACGGCTTCTTTACCGATGTATCTGTCCGCATTTGTCGGCAATTTGCGACCCTTGGTGATTTTTCTAACCAATGGTCTTGTGGCAACAAGCGCAACCGCAGAAACTACTGCAAAACAAAGAATCTGTACCCAAAGCTCCTGACCTGCGGCGTAAGCAATCAGTCCGGCAATTCCGCCGACTGCAAACCACACGGTAACAAGCTGAACCGTTGCTGCTTCAATAACAACAAAAGCGACAATAAGAACAATCCATAGCCACAGCACACGATCACCTCCGTCTGTACTTGAATTGTAACATATTGTTTTTTTGCTGTCAACCGAGTCAGAAAATGTTTTTAAACGAAGGCTTTTCGCTCTCCTTTATGTGCTCAAGCCTGTTGATACAGCCGTTCAGTTCCTCCAAATATTCATCGGTAAGCTTCTGCGTATGATAATTTTCAATGTTTCTGATTCCGATCTCTATATCATCCAGCTCGCTGTGAGGCAAAAATGCCGCCATAAAATGTTCCGAGTCTTCCCATTCCTTCATAAGCACATCTGTTTGCCCCTGATCCGTTTCGCCGCTCTCAACAACATCGTCTCTTGTATGACGAGCAGTTTCAAGCAAGCTGTCAACTCTTGAAATTATACCGCAATATACGCCGATTGATGAACCAACAGCAATTATTAAAATCACAACCGCCGCAATAACTCTTTTCATTTGCATTCATCCTTTTTTACTATTGTGTAGTTGCCCTCTTTGTCGGCGACCATAAACAAAACTTCATCAAGCTCTGTTTTTTCTTTTTCAAGAATTGAATAAATCTTTTCTTCGTCCATATCCGATTCCTTAAACGAACGCTTCAAAAACTTGCCGTCGTTTATAACCATGCACAAAAGTCCCTTTGTCTCGTTAGGCAGGTCAGCCATCTCAGCGGTAACATTTTCCTTTTCGGGCTTGAGCATAACGCTTAGCTGTCCGTTTGTCTCGACAATCGCGTACCGCACGTCGGAAATGTCAAACACATCTTTCTGCCTGAGCTGGTCAAAAAGATCGTCCATGGTAAAACGCAGTCTCTTCATCTGTTTCTGGTCGATAACACCGTCGCGGATGATGACAAGCGAGTTTCCCTGAAGCAGACTTCTCATACCGGGAACCTTGAGAACAACGACAGAATTGATAACCTCAAGCGCAACAAGAAGCAATACGGCAACAATGGAGTTGCCTAGCGGAAGAGCGTTGTCCTGCATCGGAATTGCCGCAATTTCGGAAAGCAGAATCGTTATAACCAGCTCCGTCGGCTGTAATTCACCAAGCTGACGTTTACCCATTACACGCATGCAAATTATGATCAAAATATAAAGAATAAAAGCACGAGATAATGTTACAAGCATAAATATCACCGATAATATAATTGACAAAAATTCACCAAATAAACTAAAACGCCGAACATCATAATGTGTTCAGCGTTTTGACTATTCTGTTCATATCCTCCGGCATCGGCGCTTCCAGAATCATTCTCTCCCCTGTCACAGGATGAACAAAGCTCACCCTTGCACAATGAAGAAGCTGATGTCCCAGATTCATTTCATCCGTGCCGTACATACTGTCGCCGACAAGCGGCATACCGATCGATGCAAAATGCACTCTTATCTGATGAGTTCTTCCCGTTTCAAGTCGAATTTTAACGAGTGATTTTTTCCCGTCACTCGCAAGCGTTTCCCAATGAGTAACCGCCCTGTCGCCCTGCTCGCCGACTGCTCTGAGCGTTTTCATCGGGTCTGGACGGTAAATCGGTTTATCAATCGTACCAAATTTATCGGGTTTACCCGAAACAACGGCAAGGTACTCTTTTTCAGCGGTTTTCGGAATTTGCGCCGCACTGTGCTTGTTCAAAGCGCAAATAACTATTCCCGATGTTCCTTTATCCAATCTTCCTACGGCTCTGAAAACAGACTGCTTTCCCTCTTCTTTCAGATGATAAGCAAGTGCATTTGCCAAAGTGTCGCCCTGATGGTTGTGCGTCGGGTGGCAGGCAAGGAACGGACCTTTGTTTATTGCTATGAGGTCGTCGTCCTCGTAAATAATATCAATCGGTATATTTATCGGCTCAATCGTGCTGTCGGGGCACGGAATTTCAATTTTCAGCTCATCGCCCGTATGCAGAATATCAATCGTTCTGATATGTTCGCCGTTGAGAGTGATTCCGTTTTCGGTTCTTTTAAGGCTTTTGAGCAATCGGCAGGAAATTTTCGCCTCACCTCTCAGGTAAGCAATGACTTTTTTGCCGTCATACTCCGCCGGAATCGTAAATTTAATGGTTCTTTTCATTTTATCACCGCTGTTATTATACTATATCTAACGGATTATTCAAGTAAAATTGCAAAAGCTTATGTAAGATATAGTCAGAATTATCCTGTTTTTTTGTATAATCCGCTTTATTTTGTACATAATAACAAAAGTTTAAAAAACGGGTTAAAAATATAACAAATCGCTTGCATAATTTGTCATTTCGTTATAAAATAATCAATGGTAAAAATTAATACTAAGGAAATTTCGGCGACGGATTTTCGTTCGTTTTCATCGAAATCGGACGAGCCTCCCCTGCCGCTGTTTCCTAAAATTTGGAGGTAATTCAAATGTCAGTAAAAGTTGCTATTAACGGATTCGGCCGTATCGGTCGTCTTGCATTCAGACAGATGTTTGGTGCAGAGGGTTACGATGTTGTTGCTATCAACGACCTCACAAAGCCCAGCATGCTTGCTCAGCTTCTCAAGTACGACACCGCTCAGGGCGGCTACTGCGGAAGAATCGGTGAGGGTCTCCACACTGTTTCTGCTGATGATGAGGCAGGCACAATCACAGTTGACGGCAAGACTCTTACAATCTATGCAAAGGCTAACGCTGCCGAGCTTCCTTGGGGCGAGATCGGCGTAGACGTTGTTCTTGAGTGCACAGGCTTCTATTGCTCAAAGGCAAAGGCTCAGGCTCATATTGATGCAGGTGCTAAGAAGGTTGTTATTTCTGCTCCGGCAGGCAACGATCTTCCGACAATCGTTTTCAGCGTAAACGAGAAGACTCTTACTTCAGAGGACAAGATCATTTCCGCTGCTTCCTGCACAACAAACTGCCTTGCTCCTATGGCTAAGGCTCTTAACGACTATGCTCCTATCCAGAGCGGTATCATGTCAACAATCCACGCTTACACAGGCGATCAGATGATTCTCGACGGTCCTCACAGAAAGGGTGACCTTCGTCGTGCTCGTGCAGGTGCTGCTAACATCGTTCCGAACTCAACAGGCGCAGCTAAGGCTATCGGTCTTGTTATTCCTGAGCTCAACGGCAAACTCATCGGTTCTGCACAGCGTGTTCCTGTTCCGACAGGTTCAACAACAATTCTTACCGCTGTTGTTAAGGGCGCAGACGTTACAGTTGACGGCATCAACGCTGCTATGAAGGCTGCTGCTTCCGAGTCCTTCGGTTACAACACCGACGCTATCGTTTCATCCGATGTTATCGGCATGAAGTTCGGCTCACTCTTCGATGCTACTCAGACAATGGTTTCCAAGATTGCCGACGATCTCTATGAGGTTCAGGTTGTTTCTTGGTACGACAACGAGAACTCTTACACAAGCCAGATGGTTCGTACAATCAAGTACTTCGCAGAGCTTGCATAAGTTGTTATCAAAAGAATTGGGGCTGTAAAAAAACAGCCGAAAAAAATCCGAGATTCGTGAAGAGCGAGTCTCGGATGATTTTTTGTATTGAAGTGTTGAATCGGAGCAGAAATTCTGCTCCGATTTTTTGTTTTATGATTGAATTTACCTCCCCTATGTTGTATAATAATACACGAACGCATATAATTAACAATCGGAAGCATTACCTTAAATAATTTACCGTCGGAGGTTCATTATGTATATACTTGATATCTTGAAATCCATACTTTTCGGCATAATTGAGGGCATCACAGAATGGCTGCCGATCAGCAGCACAGGTCACATGATTTTGCTTGAAAAGATCTGCAAATTCAAAGAGGTTTCGGAGAACTTTTTTGAAATGTACCTTGTTGTTATTCAGCTCGGCGCAATTCTTGCCGTTGTTGTAATGTTCTGGAACAAGCTGTGGCCGTTCAAGAAAAAAAGACTGGAAAACGGGAAAAGCAAGGTTGCCGTTAAGCCGCGGATCATCGAACTTTGGTTCAAGGTTATTGTCGGCTCGATTCCGGCAGGAATCATCGGCCTCATATTCAATGATCTTCTTGACAAGTATCTTTATAACTATATAACCGTTGCAATAACGCTTATTGTTTACGGTGTTCTCTTCATTATCGTTGAGCATTTCAACAGGCACAGACAGCCAAAGGTCAGAAAGCTTACGGAGCTTTCCTTTAAGGATTCCTTTTTTATCGGCTGTTTTCAGGCACTCTCTTTAATCCCGGGAACATCGCGCTCAGGCTCAACCATTCTCGGAGGTATCATTCTCGGCGAATCACGCCGCGTTGCTTCGGAATTTACGTTTTTCCTCGCTGTTCCTGCAATGTTCGGTGCGTCTCTTTTGAAAATTGTTAAATTCGGCTTTGCCTTTACCGTGACGGAGTTTGTTATTCTTGCAATCGGTATGATTACAGCCTTTGCCGTTTCGCTTGTCGTTATCAGATTCCTGATGAACTACATTAAAAAACACACCTTCACCGCATTCGGAATTTACCGTATTATTCTCGGTGCGATCGTTCTTATCACTTATTTTGTAACAAAATAACGGAGGAAAAATGAACACACAAAGACGTTATTCTCTTGAAAGCATAGTCAACTGCCGTGACCTCGGCGGTTACCCGTCAAAATACGGCTGCACAAAATTCGGACGATTTATTCGCTGCGGAACAGTCAGCCGACCGACCGATAACGATATAAAGGCTCTTAAAGAACTGAACATTTCGGCAGTTGTTGATCTGCGAGGCGATTTTGAATTTAATGACCAAAGCAACGATATGGAAAGGCTGACTGGGAACGTAAATCATGTTTCCCTGTATGAGCTCAACGTTGCCGAGGCAAAGAACGTAAAAATGACGCTCAGCGAGGTTTATGAGTTCATTGTTGACAATTACAGGGAAAATATCGGCAAAGCTTTAAAGGTCATTGCAGAAGCCCCTGAGGGCGCTGTGCTTTACCATTGTTTTCTCGGCAAGGACCGCACTGGTATTTTAACGCTTATGCTCCTGACAATAGCCGGAGTTGACGAAGACGACATCGTTGCGGACTATCAGCTGACTTATACATACCTTGAGAACTATATTCACACCCACGCCGATTCGCTTTGGGACACAAATGCGGAAATGCACTATTCCCTGCCCCAAACCATGAGAACGTTGATTGCCTATATCAAGCACAAATACGGCTCGGTGCAGGACTATATATACTCAACAGGCATAGACGATGAAAGCATCGAAAAAATCAGAAAGAGATTTTATTAAATTTCAACATCAATTTAAACATAAAAACAGAAACGCTTTTTGTCCGTTTGATATTGACAAAAGGCGTTTTTATGATATAATAACAACGTTGCGTTCGCAACACCGAGGCGTAACTCAGTTTGGTAGAGTGCTTGGTTTGGGACCAAGATGCCGCAGGTTCAAGTCCTGTCGCCTCGACCAACGAAAGCCGTTGACATAAAGCTTTGAGCTTTATGTCAACGGCTTTTCTTTTTGTTCAGATTTTTACACTAAACATTTCTTTAAACACATATTAACTTTCACTTAGTTACGTCACCACATTAAGCTAAATTGGGCATATTTGAATTTAAGCAATGCATTTTTTATAAGTAAATTTCTAAATAAAACATCATAAATCAAACACTTTTGACATAATAAGGCACACTTTTGCATTTTAAGTACAATTTTTACTTTTTTTGTATATAATTGTATTATTAATAAAATCGGTTTATTTAATTCCTATCGGTTTTAAAAAACATGCCACAAGCGGGTTAATAAGCATAACGATTGCAAGAATTATTCAATTTTATTGGATCATCAAACCAATGGATGTCTTTGTGAAAATTGAAAATCTGTTCACATCAAACCTCCTGAAACTCATATAATCAAAAAATAATTTTACTGCATATTATCAGCAACTGCCAATAAATAAATTCTTATATTTTCAAAAAATAAATTATTCTGCCGGAGCATATATTCGGACATAATCCACGACAAAATCCTGCGGGAACGTTCCCTCTGGGTTATTAAATGCGTTACCGTTCCATTCCTCACGAACCGAGCCGTCGGCTCTTATCTGACTGCCGACATGGGTTGAAACAAAAAGATATTCCGGCACCTCGCAGGTACCGACGATTCCGTTCACAGGACCGTTCGAAAAATCAATTTTTCCGACCTCGACGCCATCATAATAGAATATGTAAGCATCCTTTGTCCATTCAAGGCCGTATGTGTGGAAATCTTCATACATATTCTTGCCTGTTTCGGTATATGTCGTAACCGCCTTTGACGGGCCGGTTGAAATGGTGTTTCCGTTGCCGTCTCCCGTGTGGAGAGCCATAGTATATTTGCAGTTTGATTTTTCATCGTTACCGCTTACTCTGTAATAGGCATTCTCAAAAACGTCAACCTCCGCGCCCGTTTTTCCGTAACCTGAGTAAGCGTTATCGCCGAATGTCCAAAATGCGGCATGAAGTCCCTCCGCCTTGGGCATTATACAGCGAATCTCATAGTAGCCATAACTGTTTCTGAAAAAGTCCTGATTCGTGAGCCACGCGCCGTAGAAGCCGTCACCGTATTTACCGTCTTTCCTGTATTCCGTTCTGAGGTACGCTTTGCCGTTACGAACAGTTATCTGTTCCGGAGTATAGAAGGTCGTGTAACCGTCGCTGTCATAAGCACGCCACTTTGTTGCATCAAGCTTATCCCCTTCAAATTCATCGCTCCAGAGAAGCTTTCTTAAAGAAAGGTCAATTTTTTCTTTGCTCATATCGGGCGATAAAAGCGACATGGAAGCATTTGTAAGAATCGAAACAATCAGCAGCACGGCAACTGAGCTCGCGCACACCGCACCGAGAGTTTTAAGTGTACGGCGAATACCGTTTACAAAAATCAATGTAATTCCGGCCGCCATACCGAAAACCAAATATACCGTATTCGGACGTACAGCTTCAACAGCTCTCGTAATCTATTCGCTGCTTATTCCGCCGCTCACTCCAAATAAAATGCAAATCGCATAAACAGATATGCCGAACGAAATAAAGCCGGTGATAAAATGAATAATATCGAGTGCCTTTCTGCTTTTAAATGTTTTGTAATCCTCACCTTTCATTGCCCGAAGCAACAGATAAGCAAAATTTGCCGCAAGACAGGCTCCTGCAACTGCGTAAATTGCAATTATTTCCGCCTTTGGCATCCATTGCTTTTCCCATTGAACTCCCCCATAGAAAAAAACAATACTGCACACTCCAAGCATCATATCGACAAACGCGACATAACGGGAATTGATTGCCGAAGCAACCCTTGACATAGCCTTCATACCTTTCCTCCTTTGGTTTTGTGTATAGATTTGTGTCATTTAATTTAACGTTAAAATTTTACATCAAAAATTAAAGTATGGCAAATCTTTATACTTCTCCGGTATATTCTCGTCCAGATTTGTCCATCCGATGTTCAGCAAAAATTTTGATTGCTCATTTTGGAAAAGATCATTAAGATAATCAATAAAATCATCCGTGCCAAAGCACATAGCCCCGTTTATCCAATATTTTTTAGGTTTATTATTGTAAAGCCAGTTCAAAAATTTCAAGCAATACTTTTCTAAATTTTCCGCAACAATGTCCGGCACCGAGTATATCAAACTGTCTCCATCATTACTCAAAATTATTCTTTTCATAATCTCCCTCCGGCATATTTATTATTCTAAAAAATTCTGTAAATTCAATATACCATACGAAAAGATAAACTATCAACAGTATTAAATATATCTTGAAAAAGTTGTTAAAAACAGCAAAAACGCTTTAATTGATATATCATTTTAAAAAAACGCAATCAAAGTACGTTTATTGGTACCAAACCAGCACATACAAATGTTGACAAAATTTCACAAAATGTTATAATTACAATATAGAAATTGGTACACAAAGATTGTTTGATAAAGGTAAAAAAGGCGGTTATTTATGTTTTTAGCTCATATTACCGATTTTGCACAGCAAAGCCTGAAAGAGCACTGTCGAAACAGCGCTGAAATTGCGAAAAAAGATTTAATTGACATTGGGTTGGGCAATATAGCCTACTCAGCCGCATTGTTACACGATTGTGGAAAAGCAAGTGATGATTTTCAGCAATACCTCATTGACAGCTTTAACGGGTTAAATGTTAAAAGAGGTTCGGTAATTCATTCTTTTGCGGGCGTTCAGTTCTATTTGAATAAGTATCATTCCACAGATGATATTTTTCAGAAAATGGCATCCGAGATCATTGCATATTCAATAGGCTCTCATCACGGGCTGTTTGACGTTTTCACTCCCGATAAAAAAGACGGTTTTGGGCATAGACTAACTAAGCAGCCCGAATATGATAACAGATCAATAGCTAACTTTTTTAACAATGTTGTTGATAAAGGAATTGCTTGCGAAGCATTCGGTTTATCGGTAAAAGAAACGGAAAATTCGGTAAAAAAGATTTCAGGAATTTCAAAAGGACAATCGGATTATTCATTTTATCTCGGTCTGTTATGCAGACTTATAACCTCCGCAGTCATGGACGGCGACCGAACCGACACGGCAAATTTCACATTAGGCCAAAAATATAACACTTCAAAAAACTTACTCGATTCGTGGACAATCATAAATAAAAATATTGAAAACAGGATTCAAGGCTTTTCATTAAAAACAACTATTGATAAATCCCGCCGTGAAATGTCCGATATTTGCTTATCTTTTGCTCAAAAAGACTCAGGAATATACCGCCTTAACATTCCGACGGGCGGCGGAAAAACATTGTCCGCTTTAAGATTTGCCGCAGCCCATGCACTTCAAACGGGAAAGAGAAGGGTATTTTATATTGCTCCGCTGATAAGTATTTTGGAGCAAAATGCTCATGAGATAAGTAAGACAGTCGGTGAAGGATATGTGCTTGAGCATCATTCCGATGTGATTACAGACACCGACAATTCCGAAGAACTCGATTTGCGGAAATATCTTGAGGACAGCTGGGATTCTCCTGTTATTGCAACAACCTTTGCTCAATTTTTAAATACGCTTTTTTCATCAAAAACCTCAAGTGTAAGGAGATTTCAATCTCTTTGCAACAGCGTAATTATTATTGATGAAATTCAGTCGGTTCCATCTAAAATGATTTCTTTGTTCAATTTGGCTATAAACTTTCTCTCAAGAATTTGTGGCTGTACCGTTTTACTTTGTTCTGCAACCCAACCCTGTTTTGAAGATGTCGAACATTCCATGATTATTGACGGAAATATTATTGACAAATCTGATTTTGATAGATTCTCCGAGATATTTAAGCGCAATACAATTACAGATGCAGGAAATTTCAGGCTTGAAGAAATTTCGAAATTTGTAATTGACAAGGCAAAGAATAACCTCTCTCTTTTGGTTGTGTGCAATAAAAAAGCACAGGCTGAGTTTCTATTTAACAGTATAAAATTACAATTCAAAAACTGCTTTCATATTTCTGCCGGGATGTGTGTTGCACACAGAAAAAATGTTCTGAATAGAATCAGAAAGCTGTTATCCGAAAAAGAACCTGTGCTTTGTGTTTCCACACAGGTTATTGAAGCCGGTGTTGATATTTCATTTGATTGTGCGATTAGATTCTCAGCTGGAATGGACAGCATTATTCAAACGGCAGGCAGATGCAACCGAAACGGAGAAAACGACTTGAACTCCCCCGTTTTTATTGTACATTGCTATGATGAAAGCTTAAAAATGCTGCCTGATATTCAACTATCAAAGCAAGCAACGGAAGCTTTAATGGTCGATTTCAAAAAAAGAAAAGATTATTATTCAAACGATTTAGCTTCAGATAATTCAATAAAATGCTTTTATAAATATTTATACTCAAATTACAGTTCAAATCATTTCGACTATCCGATTAAGGACAAGCCGAGTCTTTTTGAAATTCTTTCTGATAATTTGCATTATCGCGATTTATCTAAAGCTAATGATTATTTCCTTTGCCAAAGCTTTAAAACCGCAGGCGATCTGTTTAATGTTTTCGACTCAGATTCGACCTCGGTTATTGTGCCATACGGTGACGGAAAAGAAACTATAAATAATTTGCAAAGCTATTATAATGACAAAGATTATATGGCATTACAAAAAGAAATAAAAAAAGCTGCTCAATATTCTGTTTCAGTCTATGAATATCAATTCAATAAACTTTTGAAAGAGAATGCAATAATTCCGCTGTGCGACGGTTCATTCTATATTCTGAGCCCGGAATACTATGATGTCGACACGGGATTACTCGAAAAACCGAAGGAGGAAAATATATGCAACATCCTAATATTGTAGAATTTCAGGTCACGGGCGACTACGGATTATTCACTGACCCCATGACACGAGTTGGAGGTGAAAAATGCACTTATCAGGTTCCAACATACGAGGCGATAAAAGGGATAATTGCTTCAGTATATTGGAAGCCCACTTTAAAGTGGTACATAGATAAGGTCCGTATTATGAACCCGATTCAAACCGAAGTCAAAGGTATCAGACCGATAAAGTACAAACATGCAAAGACTGAAAGCAGCAATGACTTGGCTTACTATACATATTTAAAAGATTGCCGTTATCAGGTTCAGGCTCACTTTGAATGGAATATGAACCGACCCGAACTTGAACAGGACAGGAACGAAAATAAGCACCATAACATCGCTAAACGAATGATTGAGAAAGGCGGAAGACGAGACATTTTTCTCGGTGCCAGAGAATGTCAGGGCTATGTCGAACCGTGCGTATTCGGCGAAGGTGAAGGTCATTATGATAATATTGCTGAGCTGAGCTTTGGACTTATGTATCACGGAATCACCTACCCTGATGAAGCCTATAACGATGAGACAAAAGGTAAACTCACAGTTAATCTTTGGCGGCCGGAAATGAAAAATGGTGTAATCACCTTCTTGAGACCTGAAGAATGTCCGTATCACAAGCCTCTTCACGATATGGAAATGAAAATATTTAGTGATACAGAAAATAATTTTTCGGGACTGAAAGAATTTGGGGAGGTGTATTAAATGGGATTGATGCAAAAGGCAGTTGAAACATACGATAAAATGTCGCATCTTGTGGGCAAAGAAATTGAGGGCAAAGAAACGCTTGCGCCGATCGGACACATTATTGCGAAACCAACCATTCTGATCACAATAGATTCCGACGGAAATTTTGTTTCCGCAACTGCGGTTGATAAAAAGATCCCCATTCCGGTAACGGAAGCTTCTTTGGGTAGAACTTCATCAACTATTGCACCTCATTGCCTCTGTGATCAAATCTGTTATGTATGTAAGAACGGTAATAAATCAGATATCCTCAAAAGCGAAAAATATATTTCACAACTTGAAGAATGGGTGAACTCAGAATACACTCATCCAAAAATCATTGCTATTCTAAAATACGTAAAAGCCGGAATGATAAAGCAGAATTTACTTTCGTGCAGACTATTAAAGCTTGATGATAAAGGCGTTATAAAAAATAATAAAGAGTGGGTTTGTTGGTCTGTATTAGGCGTTGATTTTCCCGGTGCTGTTTGGACAGATGAAAACCTGCAAAAACTATTTTCTCAATTTTATTTTTCAAAAATCAGTAATAAAGAAAAAACGCTGTGCATGATTTCAGGCAAGGAAACCATCTGTACTCAGCAAAACCTAAAAGGCGTTTTTTCGCTAAGCGGCAATGCAAAAATTATTTCTTCAAACGACAAAGCCAATTTCACTTATAAAGGCAGATTTATGAATGACAGCGAAGCTTTTGAAATCGGATATGAACAATCGCAAAAAGGACACAACGCGCTGAAATGGTTAATAGCAAATCAAGGAGTTCCTATCGGAAGCAGAGTATTTGTCTGTTGGAACCCGGACGGTATTCAGGTGCCGGCAATACATTTACCGTTTCTGCAAACAGAAAGCAAACCCGCCGAACCGTCAGATTATAAGCAGCAGTTGTTTGAAACCCTGCAATTATGCAAAAACACACTCGAACCCGATAAAGACGTTATTGTTGCCGCTTTTGATGCTGCAACAACAGGCAGACTTTCAATCGCCTATTACAGCGAATTTAAAAGCGAGGATTTTTTTGATCGACTTGAATATTGGGATGAAACCTGTTGCTGGTTTAACCGTTTCGGAATTTCATCACCATATCTCAGCTCAATTGTAAAATATGCTTTTGGCACTCAACGCGGTGATAATGAAAACGCAAGAATTGAGATTGATGACCGAATAGAAAAGCAGCTTATGCAAAGGTTGATTTTCTGCCGATTGGAGAAACAAATTTTTCCGCGAGATATAATGCTTGCTTTATTCAACAAATCAAAGAATCTTCAAATTTATTCGAGAAACAACAGAGAGAATCTGTTATTCACCGCTTGTGCGGCAATAAAAAAATACCACTATGACAAATTTAAGGAGGAATGGGAAATGTCTTTGGAAAAGGACAAAAAGGACAGGAGCTATCAATTCGGCAGACTGCTTGCTGTTCTTGAAAAAATTGAAGCAGACGTTTTGAAGGACAGAAATGAAGACAGGGTAACAAGCGCATTAAGACTTCAACCTACCTTTGTACAACGGCCTGCACAAACCGAAAAAATAATTGTTGAAGGCTTGAGGAAGGCTTATTATCCAAGATTGAAGACAGGTCAAAGAGCATATTATGAAGCATTGATTGGAGAAATACATGAGAAGCTTTCTCAGTTTTTCGACGACAATTATAATAAGCCGCTCACGGAAACATATCTGTTAGGCTATTATTTGCAAAAGAACGAACTCTATAAGAAAAAAGAAACAAAAGAAAACAAGGAGGTAAATGAAAATGAGTAAGTTTGAAAACAAGGTAGATTTTGTGGTATTGGTATCGGTAAACAATGCAAACTCAAACGGCGATCCGCTTAACGGTAACCGTCCGAGGACCGATTACAGCGGTTTTGGAGAAATTTCCGACGTTTGTATCAAGAGAAAAATTCGTAACCGTATGCAGGATATGGGTAATGAGATTTTTGTTAAGTCTGACGACAGAGCCGATGACGGATTCATTTGTCTCAAAGACCGTGCTGAGTGTCTTTCTAAGATTAAATCTCAGGACGAGTTCACCAAGCAGGCGTGCGAAAAGTGGCTTGACGTTCGCTCTTTCGGCCAGGTTTTTGCATTTAAAGGCTTTGGCTGTGCTTCAGTCGGAGTAAGGGGTCCCGTTTCAATCCATCAGGCAGTAAGCATTGACCCGGTTGAAATTGATTCAATGCAAATCACCAAAAGCGTCAGCGGCGAGAAGAAGAATGAAAATGAACGCGGTAGCGATACAATGGGAATGAAGCACTTTGTCCGTTTCGGGCTTTATGAAATCAAGGGTTCAATAAATGTTCAGCTTGCCGATAAAACCGGTTTCACCGCCGAAGATGCACAGACAGTCAAGGAATGTCTCAAGACATTATTCATCAACGACACATCTTCTGCCAGACCCGACGGTTCAATGGAAGTTGTAAAACTTATATGGTGGGAGCATAACTGCAAGGACGGACAGTATTCCTCTGCTAAAGTTCACCGTTCCGTAAAAGTTAAGCTTCATGATGGCGTGTCTGTACCTTCAAGTGTTGATGATTATGAAATAAATATTGATGATCTTGACGGACTCACACCTGAGGTTATTGACTGTGTGTGAGCATGACTATCTCTTGATTTCAGGCATACAGCATTTCGCTTTTTGCCGCAAACAATGGGCTTTAATACATATTGAAAAGCAATGGCAGGAGAATTTTCTGACGGCTGAGGGCAGAGTAATTCATAATCGCGTGCACGATAACGGAGTTAAAGATTTTCGAAACGGAACTCTTACAATAAGAGGTTTAAATGTCAAATCTGAACTATTGGGGCTTACCGGTACTTGCGATGCAGTTGAATTTATTCCAAGCGACAACGGAATTAAGCTAAATGGGTATGACGGCCTTTGGAGAGTTTTGCCCGTTGAATATAAACACGGAACTTCCAAAATCGGAGATTGTGACCGTTTGCAAGCAGTTGCTCAGGCAATGTGCCTTGAAGAAATGTTTAGTTGCGAAATAAATGAAGTTCATATTTTTTATAATGAACGCCGACGACGGGAAAAGTTTGATATATCCCCGGAGTTTCGCGAAAAAGTAAAAAATATAGCTAATGAAATGCACGATTACTATTCAAGAGGCTACACCCCAAAAGTTAAACCCAACAAGTCCTGTCGCAGCTGTTCGCTGTCGGATTCATGCTTGCCTGACTTACTAAAATCAAAAAATAAAAGTGTGAAAGATTATATTCTATCGCATTGTCGGGAGAATGAACCATGAAAAAACTGCTAAACACGCTTTATGTTACGACTGAAGATGCCTACTTATCATTGAACGGAGAGACAGTAGAGGTGAATTTCCCCGGTAATATAAAGAAAAACATACCTCTGCATACACTAAGCTCAATTGTATGTTTTTCATACAAAGGCGCCTCCCCTGCCCTGATGGGCAAATGCGCCGAAGAACAAATCCATCTGTCATTTTATTCTCCGAGAGGACGATTTTTAGCAAACGTACTCAACAATGAAAATGGTAATGTTTTGTTGAGAAGAACGCAGTACCGCATTGCAGACTCTCCGAACGAATCGCTTGATATTGCTAAAAACATGATTTACGGAAAACTTTACAATTCAAAATATGTTTTGCATAGAGTGCTTCGTGATCATCCTTTACAGGTTGATTGTTCTGCCATTGAAAAAAGCTGTAAAAACATATCTCAATACATGAAAGATATACAAAATGCCGATTCGCCCGATACCCTTCGCGGAATTGAGGGAAATTCTGCATCAGAATATTTTTCCGTTTTTGATGAAATGATTTTACAGAATAAATCCGATTTTAAATTTAAAGGCAGAAATCGCAGACCGGCAACAGATAATGTCAATGCTTTACTTTCATTTGCATATTCTTTGCTGGCAAATGAATGTGCTTCCGCACTTCAGGGTGTCGGTCTGGATCCTTATGTCGGATTTCTTCATACTGACAAACCCGGCAGAAAATCGCTTGCTTTGGATTTGGAGGAAGAACTGCGTTCGGTATTTGCCGACAGATTTGTTCTTTATTTAATTAACAACAGAATTCTTAACGGCAATGACTTTGACAATCAGGAAAGCGGTGCAGTATTACTGACTGACGACGGTAGGAAACGATTTATTTCGGAATGGCAAAAAAGAAAAAAAGAAATCATAACACACCCATTTCTGGAAGAAAAAATCGAATGGGGACTTGTTCCGCATATTCAAGCGTTGTTGCTTTCAAGATTTCTGAGAGGAGACATAGACGGATACCCTCCGTTTTTCTGGAAATAAAAATGATGGTACTAATCACATACGATGTTAATACAACCAAGGGCTCAGGTCGCAAGCGGCTAAATAAAATTTCAAAAGTGTGCTGCAATTTCGGTCAGCGCGTTCAAAACTCTGTATTTGAGTGTTGTTTAACACCGGCACAGCTTGTAAGCCTGAAAGCTGAAATTCTCGGAATTGCAGATAAAAATGAGGACAGCATCAGAATTTACCACCTAGGCAATAATTATACCCGTAAAATAGAACAGTATGGTTGTAAAATCGCATATGACCCTGAAGGTGATTTAATTCTTTAGTGCGATGCATAAACTGTTACAAAAAGCATTACAGGTTCGCACCGGTATGCAAGCATTTATTATTCCTTTTTAAACTTTTATAGGCTAGAAAATAAAAAGAAATTATATATTCTTGCAATTCTTTTGCAAAAGAAATAATAATCAGTAATATATATTTGAATAATTATTTACTTTTGCTGTCGCTCCCCACACGGGGAGCGTGGATTGAAATCATTCAGACTCATTAAGATAAGCTATATCAAATGTCGCTCCCCACACGGGGAGCGTGGATTGAAATCGTCATTTGATTCGACTTCGCCCGAATCAGACGAGTCGCTCCCCACACGGGGAGCGTGGATTGAAATGAATATGTTGTCTACACCGCTTTTCTTGATTCCTGTCGCTCCCCACACGGGGAGCGTGGATTGAAATCCAACAACATCGTAAACGCCGGAAACGCTACACGTCGCTCCCCACACGGGGAGCGTGGATTGAAATTTCATTATCGCCGCGGAAAGTCCGTTTTCCATTGCGGTCGCTCCCCACACGGGGAGCGTGGATTGAAATTCATATCTTGTTATTGTCTTTTCTCCAACGCCCAAAGTCGCTCCCCACACGGGGAGCGTGGATTGAAATTTTTTGTATGTGCTGTTTCCTGTTTTAGCCGTTGTCGCTCCCCACACGGGGAGCGTGGATTGAAATGTACAATTTGGATGATTTTTTTGAAATACTCCCTGTCGCTCCCCACACGGGGAGCGTGGATTGAAATAGTCCATATAATTTGGATGATTTTTGGGAAATACGTCGCTCCCCACACGGGGAGCGTGGATTGAAATAATAGATTTCTTTACTATTTTAATCATTTCATTGTCGCTCCCCACACGGGGAGCGTGGATTGAAATATTTTTTGCTTTTTCGCTTACCGATGCATCGGTGAGTCGCTCCCCACACGGGGAGCGTGGATTGAAATTCTGATGAGCTTCTTCTGCGAATCGGGGGAATATGTCGCTCCCCACACGGGGAGCGACCTAATACCTTCTGTCTGTGATACCAAGCTCTTTGAGAACCTTGGCAACAGCCTTTTCGCTGTTTTTTTGGAGATACCGTTTATCTCCTCCTCGGAATACTTTCAGCTCTGTATACGCCGCCCCTGTATCGGTGCCCTGCTGCGCATTGCCCTTTTCTGTACTCTGTGTTGTTGACTTCTTCAGCCATATACTCTCCTTTTTTACGGATAAGGACATCCGCACCCCGTTATTTCAGATACGGGCAAACTGTTTTTTGATATAAAAACAGCGTCACCATTACGGCAACGCTGAAATTATAGGCATGAAAAAAGCACCTTGATTCTTGAACTGCCCCAAATTGAGCAGACAGTACAAAAAAAGCCTACTTGAAGTAGAAAATAAAATTTTAAGCAACAAACTGATTTCGTTTTTCAAGCGGAGTCAGTTTTGTTTTAATTTGGATACGGTAGTTGTTGTAGAAGTTGATGTATTCAGATATGATGAGGCGAGCCTCATCATATCCGGAAAGTTTAATTCTGTAGATACATTCGGTTTTGAGAATCGAAAAGAAATTTTCGGCTAAAGCGTTGTCATACGGATTGCCACGTCTTGACATTGACGGAGTAATGCCGTATGATTGTGTTAGATTAAAGTATGCGTGGGACGTGTACTGAAATCCTTGGTCACTGTGGAGTTGCACCTCCGCAGTGATTTTTTCTTTCCTCTTTGCAACTTTTATCGTATCGAGTACCAATTTAATACTTTGTTCTTTATCCATTTTGTAAGCAACAATACTGTTATCATACAAGTCTCTGATGATTGATAAGTACAGAAAGCCTTGAGCAGTTTTAATATATGATATATCCGTAACCCACTTTTGATTCGGTCTTTCGGCTGTAAATTCTCTGTTCAAAAGATTAGGGTATCTGTGTAAGTGTTGACTGCAATAATGAAATTTCTTTCTGCGAACAACAGATAACAAGTTGTACTTTTGCATAACTCGTAACACCGTTTTTGAATTGCGATATATTCCTTGTCTTTCAAGCCATATATGCACTCTGCGATAGCCGTATGTTCTGTGACTTTCTTCTTGACATTCTTTTATCTTTTCGGCTAACGGTAAATCTCTGTCGGGTACATCCATTCGCTTCAAGAACACATAATATCCGCTTCTTGACACTTTAAAAAATTTACACATTGAGTTTATGCTGTACTTGTCCCTATGCTTAAAGATTACTTGATATTTAATCGACGGCTTCACTTCCTTTCTGTGAGCGAGAGAAAATCCCGCATTAATTCATTTTCCATTTCTAATCGTTTTATCTTTGAATCTTTACGAGCTATGATATATTTTAACTCGTTGATTTTCATATCTTCTGTAACTTCATAATCTTTTGGCGGTCTGCCTTTTGCTCAAATTGCAACTCCGGCTTTTATCTTTCGCTGCTTTTCGTTATATCGCGTAATGTAATTGTGCACTTGTTTTTCAGTAAAGCTAAATTTTGTTCCTATTTCTCTCAAAGTCAATCCTTGTGTTTTTAATTCTAATATTTCTTTTTCGTAACTGCTTATGTGTTGATAACTTCTCGGCATTAAAAATCCCTCCTGATGTTTATTCTACATCAAGAGGGCTCTTTTTTCTATTGTCCATTTTTTACGGACTTGTTCAAGTTCGCCACGGCTTTTTTATTCTGTTGTCCGTAACCGGCTTTTGTGCTGTGCTGTTTTGTGAGCTTTACTTGTTTATCACAAGATCTTTGGTCGCGGTGTCGGTTCTGTTCCAGCCTGCTTCAAACTTGCCGGCTACTGTGT
>CAKSHH010000019.1 GCA_934456435.1 uncultured Eubacteriales bacterium | reverse complement strand
GTCTGCCGTTCCATGTGACCGTGTCGCCCTTGTACGACGTCGGGTTGCCGCTCGCGTCGTAGCTTATCGCCTGTCCGCTTTTCTCTTAATGGTGTCGGGATTGTTTTTCAATTTTCACGGCATGATGTGGGCATCATGCCCTACGGTGTGGGGGTATGGTTACCATGCAGGGGAGATTTGCATTATGTTGGGGTCGCGGCGAGAGTGGGGATAGTCTTTTATTGATTTATCCGTTCCGCCGCGGTTCTCCCTTTGGGGAAGGGAGAGGGGGGAAAAATATATATTGAGTTTATATTCTTATGTGAGGGGATTAACCCCTCAGTCACGGACAAGCCGTGACAGCTCCCCTAAAGGGGCGCCCATGTAGTTTGGTGGTTTGCGGATCTTAATTATCTGTCACATCATCTTGTTGTTTTGGCGTAAAGTAAATTTCTTGATAGCCATCTGCATTTTCGAGTGTTTTATAGATAGTCTTTAATCCACCGGAAATCAACAAATCTTTCACCTGTTCCTCAGGCATGTCAGGGTTATCTATAAGCAAAACCAAACTGAACTGCTCTTCCTTTTTTGTGTCAACAGATTTTCCTTCTACTGTGAAATCAGTCTCTATAACGGCATGTCTTTCACTATCAAGCTTCCAATCAATATCAAACATCATTTCGTTTGATCTATTGTTAATACTAACAGTTACTTCATAGAGTCCGTATTGATCAGAATTTTTCTTTATGTTATTAAATAAATCATCATCCGATGTGTAAAAAAATGTTCCTCACAATTCTCAATTTTTTCTCCATCCAAATAAAATGTCAACACGCCATTTACCTGAATTTCGTATTTTTTTATCATCCCGTCAAGCTTAATAAAATTGTATGAAGCATCCTTAATATCATAATTTTCTATCTTTTCAATGATGCATTGAGGAGCAGGTTCAGATTTCGGACGACCGGAAAGAATCGCGACAACACCAAGAATCACCAAAATGAATACTATCAAAAGAACCGTTATCAAAATAAATCTTTTTTTCATGAATTTATCACCTTATAACAATCCACAATAGTTATTACTCACAAAAATATCGGCAATTTTACTCATGTCCTTTATCTATAAACCTCTATGCCTTTATTTTGAAAATCATCAACATTTATATTTGTCTCTTGAAAATCAGCTTCAAAAATGCTTTTCATTTTTTGAGGGATATTGATCGAAGAAAGTTTTATGCACTTTCTAAATGTATCTCCGTATAATTGTGTGATATTTTCAGAAAGATGAACCTTAGTTAGATTTTTGCAATCAAAAAATGCATAACTTCCTAAATATTCTACACTATCGGGGAGTTTAATTTCTTCAATCGACCCGCACCCATAGAAAGCACTATCATCGATACAGCGCAAACCTTCAGAAAAGTCAATCCTTTCAAGCGATTTACACTCCAAAAAGGCTCCGTTATCTATGCAAAGCAGAGACGATGGGACGGATATTTCCGATAATGAAATACAATTTTCAAACACATCGTCACCGATATATCGGATTCCGTTTTGCAATGTAACTTTCTTTAAATATGTGTTGGGCAAAAAATCTCCTTTTTGAAAACGACAAGTTATTCCGATAACTTCATACCCGTTTATTCTGTTTGGAACAATAACTGTGGACGAATTTCCATTGTATGAAACTAAAAAAACTTTTCCGTTTTCATAAACAGAATAGTCCCAGTCTTCAAATTGTCCTTTAGACAGTTCAAAAGAGGTGTTCTCAATTCCGTAATAATATGCAGAAAAGTATTCACACATATTAGTAGGAACACCGGCATTCTTTGAATATTTTTCAAAATCTTCCCAAGTAAATGAATCTGATATATTAAAAAAATTCCAGCCTTTTTCTTCGCTATTTGTTACGGTCATGTTTATCTCATTCCTATATTCATATAGTACTGTGGTTTGAGTTTTATCGTCCTCAATCTCTTTTGTCGTATTAAAAGAACACGAAACAAATGTCCCTATCAAGAACGCTAAGCTCACAACCAAGAAAAAGCATCTGCTTCTTTTCATCAAACATCCTCCTTTCAAACCTCAAAATTATCTACTGCAGATTTGTTGGTTGACCACACAATCCAAAGGCACCCCATTCCATATTCAAAATTCATATACACTTTATTTTTCGATACGGTTTCAAAGTTTTTTATCAATGCTTGATACATCGCATAAGGCATTTTAATTAGAGCCAACATAGCCATACCCTTTGTACTGTATTTTGAAGATTTTACTGAATTATATAAAAATCCTGTTAGCCACCAATATTTTCGTCCATCACCCATAACCATAATGGTTTCTCTTGATGTAAATAATCCACGATTTGGACAAGCTTGTAATATAAAATACATTTCAAAAGGATTATCTTTTGCACACTTATAAAAATACCTTTTTTATTTCCATTCCTATAATATACGCCAATTTCTCCTCCAATGTTGATACCATATTGACCCATCCAAAATTCAAATCTCCAATACTTATTATTATAATAGAACTCAGATTTTAAGCAATCAATATAACATCCCATTAACCATGCGTTTTTATCATAAAAATCCATATACCCCAAATGTCCCTGTATATTATAATATGATGTTGTCCATGGAGTAGTAAACCATTCCCTAAAATTTTTGGCCGTTTTATTCTGAAAACCAAGTCCCAATAAACCCGTTTCATTGTTATATAAATACTCACCAGAATCGTATACTTTATCCAAAACACTATCGAGAGAGTGTCCAGTCGCGTCTTTTTTGCATACTGGATTATTCTCACAATACGCAAACACATTCATGCTTAGCGGCGAACCGTCATATCCCAAATAATCCGTATCATCCGCATTGATAAAGCGACCAGTTTCGGGGTCATAGTAACGGGAGCGGAGGTAATAGAGACCGGTATCGTAGTCGTAGAAATAGCCGCGGTAGGATACGCTGTTGACAAGCGCAATGAGGACAAGACCGAGCGCATTTGTGCCCTGCTTGAATATCGGCTTGCCCCAAGCGTCGTATTCCATCTGAACCTCGGTGCTGTCGTCATCGCCGAGCGAAATTATCGAAACGATATCTCCCTGCAGATTCTTGAGGTAAGCGAAGATTCCCATGCCGTTGTAGTCCATGCCGTAAAGCTCGCCGCTTTCGTCATAGAGATATCTCGCCGTTACGGGATCCTTGCCGTCCGTGAAAATTATCTTATTTGCGAGCAGGACATCGCCGTCCCAAACGTAAATTTCGGTATAGACAAGCTCTCCGTTTTCATAGACCTTTTTCAGGGTTCTCATTCCGTCGGAGTTGTACGCATACTCAAAGTGACGTTCGGAATTGGTGTACGACGTCATCAGTCTGCCGTTCCATGTGACCGTGTCGCCCTTGTACGACGTCGGGTTGCCGCTCGCGTCGTAGCTTATCGCCTGTCCGTTGTATGACGTGAGCTTTGTTTCAATGTCTTCTCTTAATAGTGTTGGAGTTATTTTTTTCACGGCATGATGTGGGCATCATGCCCTACGGTGTGGGTATGGTTACCATGCAGGGGAGATTGCATTATGTTGGGGTTGCGGCGAGAGTGGGGATAGTCTTTTATTGATTTATCCGTTCCGCCGCGGTTTTGGGGGAAAATATATAATTGAGTTTATATTCTTATGTGAGGGGATTAACCCCTCAGTCACGGGCAAGCCGTGACAGCTCCCCTGCATGGGAGCCATGTTGTGCCGTGTACGGTTGTGAACTGCGATTGGGAAAAGATCGTAATTCAACAGCCGTATACGGCTTTATGATACTATGCCCTGTCGACATTTTGAAGCATAGGTATCATTGATTTTTAGGTGGGGATTGTAATAGCTTTATCCCCTCCACCGCACGCGGTCCCCCTCCCCTTGAAACATTCAAGGGGAGGCTGGGATTACTGCGGATTTTTTCACAAACCCCTCAGTCACGGGCGAGCCGTGGGGCTCCCCTAAAGGGGCGCCTATGTAGTTTGGCTATCCACGACGAAAAAGCGTAAAACTCTTTGATTTATCCGTCTGAACCTGCCATAGATCTAAGTTTATCAATGTAATCTTCAAACTTATTATCAGATAAGCGACGATTCCATTTATTTGCACGTTGTTTACATTTAATATAATCACCGTTTTCCGGATTGAGTACATATCGAATAGTACCCGGACTTCTGCCTTCAGGATTAATGTCAACATAATAGAAAGATACAGCTACTAAACTACTGTTATTTTTATATGGTTCTATTCGATAAATATGGGAAGACCCCGAAGAAGATGGCGGAATTTCAAAGTTTAGGTATTCTACATTTCCTTCATCATCAACGCAGAACAGCTTATTCTCCATGCCATAATAAAACTTCCCGTTAATACAATTTAAATAATAACTGTAATCCGACACCTGAACAGCTGAATCTTCAACATTTATATAACTATATTCTTTCATAGGAGAAGAATCATCGTCCTCAAATGCCGATGGAATCTTAGGGAGATTTTTTATTTGTACTTCTTCCGTCCCATCATATTTTACTAAGCTTCCGGAATCGGTAATATAATAGAGTATATCTTCCGCAATGCAAAATGAAGTAACGTTTATTTTCCCAAATTTTTGCGGCGTGAAATAAATACTGCAATTTGTAAAGCAGTCATCTATGCAAAAGATTGAGTTCGTTCCTTCAATGGTAAAATACAGATACCCATTATTATAAAAGCCACAATAAGTATATAAATCATTTCTGCGCGCCAGATTTAATTCCTTTAAATCGAACGCTGCAACAATCTTGTTGCCTTTTTTCTTTATAAAATAGTCCTCTTCTATATTACCCGGTAGCCAGTTGCGAATAGACTCAATATAATAATCATACTCATTGTCGCTGTCAATGTATCTTGAAACAACATCTTTATGTATTGAAGATTCATAAGACCCTGTCCTTACTTTATAATTAGCTTTCTGACACAATTTATAGTTTGAAACAACTATTTTAGGCTTAAGCAATGTATTGTTGTTTATTTCAATAAGATATACAGCAGAACCCAATACCGCAATCACTAAAACGAGTGCGATTATACATTTTTTTAGCCTTTTCACGAATTCATCTCCTTATCTCAACGGCTGTAAATAATTGTAAAGCTGTTTCGGAAGAGTGAACCTTTTTAAACTTCCGGAGTAATACAATTTATATATAATATTGACTTTTCCATATCGACTTACAGTTTATGTAATCAGTTCATCTCTGTCCCACGTTGTTTTGGTTAAAACCAACCGAAATGGGAACTTTTCATCTTTAAAGTATATTTTATAATATACTTTGACCTTATATTCATTTTCCGGATTACTATCAACCTTTGCCTGAGCTTCTTTTATTATCTGCTTGTTTTCCTCCGATGCCTTATCAACAATTTCGTCAATATGGCCTTTACGTCTAAATTCATTGGCGAAATTTTCAATAAAATCACTATCAAAGATGTCTTTTCGCTGAACACTATACCTATCGTGTTCCGATTTCAAATCATCGATGAATTTTTCACAATTTTCCGAAGAATATGAATAATCCGGTATTCCAATGCATTGTTCAATTTTTTCTATGTTCTCTCTTTTCATCTCCGGCATTTTCATTGAAAAGTTCTTAAGTAACCACTCGTGAGAAGATGAGATGCTATTATGATCAATAATCAATAGGTAGTAATCTCCAATTAGCAAATATTCTATCGGATCTATATAATCTATAATTTTCTTGAACCTACTCCGATAGACTCTCTTTACATTTCCATCATAAATATACTCCAAATAATATCCTTCGTGAGCGTTTGAAATAAATCTATGCTTTTCGCCCGTGTTCATCGAGTATCCGAGTGGGATTTCACTTTCTATTCCTGCCTCCTCTAAGCTTTTAAAAATATTATCATCCTGACGATTCGAATAAAATTTACCATCATATACATAATTTACCGTATCTATATTATAAAGTAAAGGTTCAAGGAAATCGGTGTTTATAGCAATCGGGATTTTCATTATAATAAGATAAATAATAATCGGAACTAAAAGAATCTTTAAAACAGTCAAAAATATCCGTCTAAAAACCAATAGAAGTCTTTTCATTACCATGTATCTCCTCCTTTTAATTTAAAATATTTTTTATCCCAGTTTTTATTATACTTGTTTATCCTCTTTTTAGTGCTTGGATAATAATACGGGTCTCTCTTCGTCGATTTATAAACTGAATTTATCCCATTATAATAATCAAATGCCTTTGCTTCTGCTTTTACCTTCCATCCTGTAGCATATACATCTTTTTCATAAATATCTGCATCAACACAAGCCCAATATATTGAACTTCGATATCCCGCACCGTGTAAAGCACAATAGGTGCCATACATCTGCATATACGGTGGCAATTCATAACCACTAACGCCTATGCTCCACATATATCCAACAAAATGGTCATAAATTTCTTTTATAATACACTCGTTTGAAAACAAAAACTCTCTTCCATATTTATTTTTAAACTTTGTTATTATATTAACTAGCATTTGAGAAATTACTAAATATTTATAATTACCGCAACCATCTATAAATTCATATAATTTAAGTCCCTCATATTCTGCCTCAAATTTGACTTTTATATGCCCCATGAATACACCGTTATAATCGTAAGTCTTTGCTCCGTATGCCTCATTTTCACCAAATCTATTAGTGATTAATGTAATGTTTCCTAGAAGATTTAAATACATTAAATAATATATTAAGTTTACAGAAACCTGTCCATTAGGATCCATTCGCATAACAGGATTATTTCCACAATAAGCGAATAAGTTAATTGTTAAAACTTCATTTGATAAGCCACACATTGCCTCTGACGGAACTTTCAACTGCTCCGTATCATCCGCATTGATGAATCTGCCTGTTTCGGGATCATAGTAACGGGAGCGGAGGTAGTAAAGGCCGGTATCGTAGTCGTAGAAATAGCCGCGGTAGGATACGCTGTTGACAAGCGCAATGAGGACAAGGCCGAGCGCATTGGTGCCCTGCTTGAATATAGGCTTGCCCCACGCGTCGTATTCCATCTGAACCTCGGTGCTGTCGTCCTCGCCGAGCGAAACTATCGAAACGATATCTCCCTGCAGATTCTTGAGGTAAGCGAAGATTCCCATGCCGTTGTAGTCCATGCCGTAAAGCTCGCCGCTTTCGTCATAGAGATATCTCGCCGTTACGGGATCCTTGCCGTCCGTGAAAATTATCTTATTTGCGAGCAGGACATCGCCGTCCCAAACGTAAATTTCGGTATAGACAAGCTCTCCGTTTTCATAGACCTTTTTCAGGGTTCTCATTCCGTCGGAGTTGTACGCATACTCGAAATGACGTTCGGAATTGGTGTACGACGTCATCAGTCTGCCGTTCCAGGTGACCGTGTCGCCCTTGTACGAGGTCGGGTTGCCGCTCGCGTCGTAGCTTATCGCCTGTCCGTTGTATGACGTAAGCTTATCCGACCAGTTCGCGTCAGTATAACTGTATGCGATAGCTGTACCCTGTGTCGCCGCCGAAAGATCTGAGCTTGTGACGTTCGTGTACGGCGTTTTGGAAACTATGTTTCCGTTCGCATCGTAAACGTATGTCATTGCCGTATGCTCGGCGTAGTTATACTCCGCTGTGACCTGGCTTGCCTCGTCATATACATACTCCTGGAACAGCGTGCCCGACTTGCTGACCGTGAGGATATTTCCCCTGTTGTCATAAGTATAGGTATAGTCGGACTTGACCGTGCCGTCCAGCGTGTTTTTGACTCGGCTTATCTTGTTCGTCGCAACCGTGGCTGTGTCGGCATAAGTGTATTCCGTGCCGAATGTCGGGCGTTCTTCCTCGCTGAAGTTCACGGTGAACCGCTTGTCCGTTGTTCTGCCGTAAAAGTCGCTTTCGCTCTCGCTGTTCACGACCGTCCAGCCGTTCCACGAAATTGAGCCCTTGGTCTTGACCGAATCCGTGCTCGGAACGTACTCCTTAGTCGAGCTGTGCATCGTGTACACTCTATCAAAGGTCGTGACGGTTTCGTCGCCGCCGTCGTTCACCGAGTATGCATAGATCGTCTCGCCGAGAACGGGCTGACCGTCGGAAACGGTAAACAGCTTCATTGAAGAAACTCTGCCGTCCTCATAAATCGAGGCAATCATACTCGAATAATCATACGCCGCCGTGAGGGCTTTATCCTCATTATAGGTATATGCATATTTCTGACCCGTGCTGTATGATATTTCGCCGATATTTCCGTCGTCGTTATAGGTGTAGGATATGACGGTTCCGTTGCCGTAGGTGATTCGGTTATTTCGCTGTTTCGCGTCGTAGCCGTAGGAAACTATCGACTGCCTGTTCGCGGAATCGGCGCTGCCCGCAACCTTGATATCGGTGACGTTGCCGTACGGGTTATATTCAAAAGTATACACCGAACCGCTGTGCGACATCGAGGTTATCCTGTCGCCCGAATAGGTATATTCCGCGGACATTGCACTTCCCGAAGAAAGTCCGCTGACCGCCTGGGTAACCTTTTCCAATGCTCCGACCGCGTTGTAGATGTACTGCATCAGATTGCTCTGCGCGTTTGTCAGCGAATAGGAATCAAGGAAGCCCGTGTTCGCATTATAATTGTAATAAACCGTGTTGCCCGCGCTGTCGGACGAGGACGCAAGATAATTCCTGTTCTCGGTGTACGCGTTCGACACATTCGTCAGCACCTTGCCGCCGTTTGTAATCGTGTCGGTCAGCAAATCGCCGTTGGCGTTCTTCGTCGTGCCGCGGCTCCTCTCCTGACGGCAGCCGAAGCAGTCGCAGGTTGTGTTCTCTTTGTCGCAGGCGCAGTTGTAGTAAACTTCCGTTTCCACGGAATCAACGGTTACGGTGTGCACCTGAGTGCATTGAGCACAGGAACAGCCGCACATATCAAGGCGGTATGTCGTTCCGCCGACCGTGACGGTCTCGCTCTGTTCATCGTAAGAGTTGGTTGTGATTTCCTCCTCTTCCGCTTCGGCGCAGTAGCTTGCCGTTGATTTCACAAGGCGCAGATCGTCAATAATCGCAAAGTGAACCTGATTGTCCATCAGTATTGCCGCCTTTGCGTTTTCAACAGGCTCATTGAGCTTGAACGAAACCGCCGTGAACTGCCAGTTTGCTCTGACGTAGGGGCTGAAATCACTCTTGGCAATGACCGTGCCGTCGCCGTCAAGAATCGCAATGGCAAAGGTTCTGTTCTCGTGGGCATAGCCGTGGATATAGGTGCCCGTGGATGTGTAGGCGTCGTTCCTCGCCCAGCCGGACAGGGTGTATACCTCGCCCTCGGCATTTGCCGCGAGAGTCGGAAGTGTGCGGTAGACCCTTACGTTCGTGTTAATCTTTCCCCTGACGTAACACGTTCCCTCGCCGAGATTATCGAAAGAGGGGTGTGCAAAGGAATCCAGCACATCGCTTATTGTGTTTCTGTTCGCCGGCGTCTGTTCCCAACCTTCAGCCGACGAAAAATCACCGTTGACAATGAGATTTTCCGTATTCTCCCCGTTGGTGGAATAGGAAACCACATCGCCGTTGCTGTCATATTCAGTATAAGAGAAATTACCCTTATTGTCAACGCTTGATGTCTTTTCCATGTTCCTGTCATACTGCTGGAGAATAACGTAAGGCGAATCATAGTCAAGACCGTTGTACGCGATACTGCGCTGGTGTACGGAATCATACTTAATTCTGATGCTGTTCAGCTTATCGCCGGCGCTTGTGTACTTGCCGACGCTTCTGATCCTGCCCTTAGAATAGGTAAGGCTGAGATAAGAGCCGTCGACGTTGACCATCTTAGTTAAAAGATTGTCGGAATTATACTCGTAGCTGATTTCCTCGCCGTCCGGATAGATTATCTTCGTCAGTTGTCTGACGCCGGAATCCGTGAGAGTATAGTCGTAATCCACGCCGACATTGACCGCACCGTTTTTGGTGTTCACGGAAATCAAAGAATTGTCAGCCGAGGTTACGGTCAGCTTATCGGCAAGCGGTTTTCCGTTTGCGTCATTAGTGCCGTTCCACTTATATTTTCTTCCCATGCCGTCCGTTATCGCGGAGATCGTGGACGACTTCGGTCCCTTGAACGTTATATTCGCGGTTCCTTCTCCGCTTTTGCTCGAAATTGCACAAACTCGCTGAGCGCTGTCAAGCGAATAAATACTATCCGATGTCTCTATTTTCATTTCGGCGTAATTCGTGTGCGCCGTGTCATCTTTCCTGACCCAAAGGCACTTGTCGCTGTCGCCGACGACGGACTTGTAATAGACATAGTCCTCGGCAAACGACGAAGTGAAGTTTTCGGGAATTATGCCGTATTCGCTGTCCGAAGAAACAATCTCATAAAAATACGTTCTTTCGCCGCCTGCGTCAACAAGTGAAAAGGCATTTCTCTCCACGTTGTTGTACTTCACGATGCCCGCACTAAACATTTTCATAAAGTGACTGTTTATCCAGTAAGCGCCCGTGTAAAGCCCCGTGTCAACGCCCGAACCCCACGGGTTGTAGATTTCGCCCGCCTCGATCGGCATAATGTTACCGTTGAGGCTGAGGTCACTTCGCTCAACGTAGTATCTGCCGCTGTATTTGTTCAGATACAAGGTTCCTGCACGACCCATATCAAAGCTTTCAACGTCATCGTCCGTGAATCGGTTTGGCTGAGCATAATCAATCTCGAACCACGGCCTGTAAGTTGAATAATTCAACGATGTTTCGTTGAAAATTTTTGTGTTGCACGATGTGTCATTGTAGGGCGTAAACGCAACGCCGTAATTTGTTTTAAAGCCCATTGACCACTTGTTTGCCAAGTCCGTTATATCCCAAACGTACCGTTTCATCGGCTCATTTGCGTGAATGACATTGAAGTCCAAAACGGTCGGAAGCTTTGACACCGTCGAAGTTGTTTCGGCATCCCACGGCTTAGATATTTCATGAACCGATATCGTGTCGTCGTCACCCAACGCCGCGCAGGAAAGAGAGACCTCCGCACCGGTGATGATATAGTCGGAGCCGAGACTTGCAAGGAAGCTGTCCGTCAGCCTGATGTAAAGCTCCGTGCTGTTTTCCGAATCCTTTTGAAGATAATAATACCTCTCCCTTTCGGTTTCGGATGCGCTGCATGTGCCGACCTGATTTGTCACAAAGAGCCTTTGCTGATACACCCTGACCGTCGGATCTATCGTTACGGGATAAGCTCGGTCGTCGGATGCAAGCCACTCCGTATTCGGAGTATACTTCAGGGTATATGTACCGTTCGAGCCCTCAGCGAGAGAAACGCTTATGTCCTCGCAAAGGTTTTCCTCGGAATCAAACATATACGGCGCATCAATAACGAACTTAACGTTTGAGTTCTCGTAAACATATATGCTTCCGTCGGAATTGAGCCTCATTGTGCCCGAAGCAGAAACGGTATAAGTGTATTCCTGCACCGAAGTCGGCTTTGAGTTCAGAATTATACTCTCTTTGAGCGAATCGGAGTTTAATTCGTATTTCAAATCCGCAGCGGCGGCTATGTTCTTGTACTCGACCGAAGACGCCGTATTTATGGAACTTATAAGCTCCGGCGCTCCGCTTTCCGCCGAATTGTCTATGACAGCGTCTGAATTTTCAATATTGTTCACAGCAAAAGAAACTGTGCTCTCCCCGTCCGAAATCAAAACATCGTTTTCGGGGTTTAACACGGTCGGAAAGCTGACAGAAAAGCTGTTTTCCTTATTTGTAATTCTGTCGCTTGTCCTGACAAGCGTGTTATCAATTTCTTTCCACTCGCCGTTGTCCTCATAATGAATCGGATCGGAAGTGACGACAGCCGTGAACGAACCGTCCTCCCTCTCAAAGACCTTTGTGTTTTCGTCGCGTTTGTCAACCGCTTCGCCGATAATCGGAGATTTTTCCTTCTTGTCGGACTCAAGCTGCACATTTTTCATAATCTGAGTCTCGTTGAACTCCTCGGCAAAGACAGTTATCGGAAGAATCCCGACAATCATTATAACTGTCAGAATAACCGCAATTATTTTTGAAAATATATTGTGTTTCCTCATACTGCCCTCCTCAATTTTTAATTTATACCTACATTCCCCCAATTTTTAATATAAATGTAAAAACAACAAATTTCAACAAAGAGTGCAACTTCGTTGACTAAAAGTGCAAAAGTGTATTTAATTCACAGCTTGTTTCTTCTTAGTCAAATTATTGCGTACTTTTTTAATCATTTTCATTTTTTTCAATATTAAAAGAGAGCATAATTATCAAATTTTAAAAAAGTCCCGAAAACCTTTTTTAAAAGGCTTTCGGAACTTTATATACTATTACAGTAAACACCGACAGCGGCTCGCTCACGCCGCCCGCCGACGATGTGAATCTCGAAACATTGTTGTTGAGGTCATAGCCGTACTGCGAGCTGTAAATATTCTTTTTGCTGTTATTCAAAACCTGCTGACGAACAAGTCTGCCGGTCGAATCGTAGGTATAAACGAAACGCTGATTGTTGACCAAATCCTCATGGGAATACAATGTACCCGTCGAATCATACTTCCATGTAAAATTCGGTGAACCGTTCTGCGAGATTGCGGAGATGTTGCCGTAATCGTCGTAGGTGTAGTCAACATAATTGCCGTTTCCGTATTTAACCTGTTTCAAGTCGCCGTTGTTTTCGCCGTAGGTGTTCGTGCTGAGCACCTGAGAACCGACCTTGGTTTGAGTTACGTTACCGAAATTATCATAGTTGAACGAATAATTAAAGCCGTTGTGCGATATCGTTTTCAAACGATAATTGTCATAAGTGTAGCTGTTGCTGACCGTTTGACCGTTGGAAAGAGTCTGTGAAACAGATGTGACCGCATCGGTATTGGCATCGTAGGTATAGTTCGTCACATTGCCCTTTTTGTCGGTGTATTTTGTGAGCGTACCCTTTGTGTCGTTATACGAATAGCTTTCAGTCATTCTCTATTTTAATATCAATTGTTTCACCATTAACTTGAATCTGATATTTATCACCCAGGTCTCCAACGTAACCATAAAAAGAATACGATTTTCTACTTGTATTCTCATACATCCTTTCTACAAATTCAAAATTGGACAATTTATTATCGGAAACAATTGGCTTTTCATTAACAAACCAAGCATCAAGAGCAACATAATAATCATTTGTTTTTTTTATCTGATAGATTGTTATATTATAATCTACATTTTTAATATCTGTACTTTTATCATAAACAGTAACAAATGAAAAAGCTGAATCCATCTTCCACCTTTCCTTTTGGGTTTTAGGTAGAAAACTTAATCCGATTGCATCATCATCTCTATAAATAATTAATCCAGACTTTGAGCCCTCTAATGTATAAATAATTTCACCTTTATTGCTATATGAAAAAGCTTGTTTACTCGTTTTAAAACTTATAAAGTTGTTTTCAAACGGGAATCTAAAATCTACAGCAATAGTGCCAGTTAGTAATGCAAATCCTATAATCAAAGCAATCGCTCTTTTTTTAATCTTGTTAGCAATTATAAAAATCAGAAAAATTGAACTAATAATAAATATCCATCTTATTAAACCATACATGCTCATTTCGCTACCCTCCAAATCAATATGTCGGTACAGGATTTCCATAAGGAAATCCCTCCATTCCTGGCGCAAAAGATTTTGAAAAGTACATCATAAGTATTGTAGTTATATCTACCTCTACCGAATAGTATTCTTCTATTGAAGCGCCATTATCCCACCTAATAGTTGTTGATTGAGTAAAGCCTAATTTTAATCTATCCAGATCTGCATAAAGTGTACTATTATTATCTCCATAGGTTGCTGAAATGCTAATATTGGAAAGATTTGTTCCTATTTCCAAATTGCAAATATCAGAGAAATTAAGCTTTCTTCCTATATCCAACGACATTTCTTCAATATTGGAAGAAGTAAAATCACCATATACTGATACACGCTTAGATTGACTATTATCTGAGCACGTATAAGTAGTCTTGTTCCCATATTCATAAGAGAAAATCTTTAAGTCTTTTTTTACCCTAGGAACCTTACTTTGGCTTTTTGAAGAAAATTCAGTTCCAAACGTCCTATTAGCCCAAGATTTAAATCCGTTCCATGCGTTTTTGACTTTAGCCTTTAATTGCTTCCATAAATGTCCCGTTGAATCTTCTCTGTTTACTGGGTTATTATCACAGTAAGAGAACATATTATTACCAAGAATACTCTGACCTGTTGCAACATAACCGTCAGCATTTACAAATCTTCTTATCGCCGGGTCGTAGTATCTGCTCTTGAGGTAGTAGAGTCTCGTCTCCGTATTGAAATAATAACCACGATAACGGATGGGATTGAGTTCTGCGATGTTTTGCGTGTCGGCGTCGGTTGATTTTTCGGCAATCACCTTACCCCACGCATCGTATTCGTAGCTTGCAACCAAAACGCCCGATGCGTTGTAAACCTGCATTACATCTCCACGCCAGTTGCAGACGAAATAGTAATCATCCGCCTCTTCGCCGTTGATATAGCGTATTCCCGACGGGTTTCCGTCCGCATCGTAGAAATACATCAGCGCTTCGGTTTCTCCGATCGTTTCATACTGCAAGCGGCTGCCGGCATAGTAATACTTGTGCATCTGTTCCACATTGGCAACGTTCTTCGACGTTCTCAATCCGTCAACATCATAAGTATATTCAAGTCTTATCGGTCCGAACTCCAGCGAAGCGAGCTGTCTGCCGTTCTGCCATGTCAGCGTATAGCCCTTATACGATGTCGGGTTGCCTATCGCGTCATAGGCGAACTGCGATCTGCCGAACGCCGTCAGCTTATCTTTCCAGTTGCTGTCGCCGTAGGTATAGCTCTCGGTTTTGGTCGCGGTTACTCCGCTCAAACTGCCCCACGTCAGCGGATAGACCTTTGTTGACAGGATATTTCCTCCGTTGTCAGCTCGTCTTTATCCCCACCACCGCAAGCGGTCCCCCTCCCCTTGAATCATTCAAGGGGAGGCTGGATTTATTTCTGCGAATTTTTTATAAACCCCTCAGTCACGGATGAGCCGTGACAGCTCCCCTAAAGGGGTGCCTATGGTTTGCCGTACACGGTTGTGGTTACGTTTGGAAAGGAGTCGTAATTTCAGTAACCGTGCACGGCTACATGAAACTATGTCCGCATTGGTATCGGGAGAACATAGGTATCATCTTGCAAGCAGAAAGAAACGGTATTAAATTTATTTTGAATGTTTAAATATCTTTATAAGACAAGGAACAACTATAACAATAGATAAACAACTAATTTCAAAAAACAATTTCGCCATAAAATCACTTTTAGAAATTTGATAAACTGTTATATTATTATTTTTAACAATTTGAGTTTTAAATAGAAATGATTTAACTTTGAATGAATCTCCAACAGTATTTTTAAAGGAATTTTTTGAATATACATGATTTTCATATGAGTCTAATTGTTTGTCTAATACAGTACCATCCAAATTCATCAAATATGTATAATCTCCTGTAGAAAGCAATATATTATCGTTATCAATTGTAAACCCATATCCTCTACTTGTTGGAATTGAAATTTTCTTAACAAACTCGGAATTATTGTAAACATTAATTTTTCTATCGTATCCAACATACACAAACCCTTTTGAATCAACAGCTATCCCGTTTATTATAATATTGGCTTTCCCTGTTGCAACAGAAAAAAGGGAAAATCCAAGTAAAAATGCTATAATATTTACATAAAAAACAAGGAAAATAAGAAGATTCCTTTTTTTACTCCATAATTTTTGCATACAGTTTTTCCTCCAAATCATAAATATTATATGACCATAACATTGTATAATTATAATCAGCGTGGACCTCGGCTGGAGCAGCACCACAACCGCCGGACATAGTGATGGAATGATAAAGCTTTTGAACATCAATTTCGTCAACAAACAATTGATACTCTGCCCCAATCGGACCCATTGATCCACCAAACCCATAGGATTCTTTTGTTTGTTTCATTATAGTTGGTGCTGTTGTAGACGAAAAAGTCATACCTACAGAAGCTGATGGTGTTCCGGCATATATTGAACCTGTAAAATATATGCCTCGATTTCCTCTTTTATCATATGTTACCCCCGCAGATACACCAGCTCCAAATCCACAATACGCTGAAGCACTTGCGCCAATAGATCTTGTTCCGACCCTATTCCTTGACTTTTGCGCAACTTTAACAACTTGATTATGAACAAAAGTCGCCACTTTTCTAACTGCCTTTTTAAATAGGGTTTTTATAATTCCATGCCCATTTAAATCAATATTATTTACAGGATTATTAGCTGAGTATTGGAATAAGTTTGTTGATAACAATTTCGACCCTATGTCTGTTTCATTGTCTGCATTCAAGAACCTCTTTACCGCCGGGTCATAGTATCTGCTCTTGAGGTAGTAGAGTCTCGTCTCTGTATCATAGTAATAACCACGGTAGCGGATGGGGTTGATTTCTGCGATGTTTTGCGTGTCGGCGTCGGTTGATTTTTCGGCAATCACCTTGCCCCACGCGTCATATTCGTAGCTCGCAACCAAAACGCCCGATGCGTTGTAAACCTGCATTACATCTCCGCGCCAGTTGCAGACGAAATAGTAATCATCCGCCTCTTCGCCGTTGATATAGCGTATTCCCGACGGGTTTCCGTCCGCATCGTAGAAATACATCAGCGCTTCGGTTTCTCCGATCGTTTCATACTGCAAGCGGCTGCCGGCATAGTAATACTTGTGCATCTGTTCCACATTGGCAACGTTCTTCGACGTTCTCAATCCGTCAACATCATAAGTATATTCAAGTCTTATCGGTCCGAACTCCAGCGAAGCGAGCTGTCTGCCGTTCTGCCATGTCAGCGTATAGCCCTTATACGATGTCGGGTTGCCTATCGCGTCATAGGCGAACTGCGATCTGCCGAACGCCGTCAGCTTATCTTTCCAGTTGCTGTCGCCGTAGGTATAGCTCTCGGTTTTTGTCGCGGTTACTCCGCTCAGACTGCCCCATGTCAGCGGATATGTCTCTACCGACAGAAGATTGCCGCCGTTGTCATAATTATACACTTCCGTGCAGTTTTTGGCAAGATTATCTGATCGGACAAGCTGATTTAATTCGTCATACGCAAACTGCTGCTGTTTGGTGTATGCCGTTTCCGTTGACTTTTTGAGCAGGACTGACGTTATGTTTCCGTTGGCGTCGTAGGTGTATTTATACGAATTTCCGCCTAAGATCTCTTCCTCTACCTTAGTGGTCTGAGCGTTGCCGCCCCTCGCCGAAGCCATATACTTGTATGTTTGTTCGATCGGCGTTGTCGTGTTGATAACCGTCTTGTTTCTTCTCAAAATTCCGTCGTAGGTATAGGTCGCGGTCTTACCCGACGGGTAGGTGTACTTTGAAGCGAGGTTGTCCTTGCCGTACTCAAAGTTTTCGGTCACGCTCACGCCGCCCGCCGACGATGTGAACCTTGAAACATTGTTGTTGAGGTCATAGCCGTACTGCGAGCTGTAAATATTCTTTTTGCTGTTATTCAAAACCTGCTGACGAACAAGTCTGCCGGTCGAATCGTAGGTATAAACGAAACGCTGATTGTTGACCAAATCCTCATGGGAATACAATGTACCCGTCGAATCATACTTCCATGTAAAATTCGGTGAACCGTTCTGCGAGATTGCGGAGATGTTGCCGTAATCGTCGTAGGTGTAGTCAACATAATTGCCGTTTCCGTATTTAACCTGTTTCAAGTCGCCGTTGTTTTCGCCGTAGGTGTTCGTGCTGAGCACCTGAGAACCGACCTTGGTTTGAGTTACGTTACCGAAATTATCATAGTTGAACGAATAATTAAAGCCGTTGTGCGATATCGTTTTCAAACGATAATTGTCATAAGTGTAGCTGTTGCTGACCGTTTGACCGTTGGAAAGAGTCTGTGAAACAGATGTGACCGCATCGGTATTGGCGTCGTAGGTGTAGTTCGTCACATTGCCCTTTTTGTCGGTGTATGTTGTGAGCGTACCCTTTGTGTCGTTATACGAATAGCTTTCAGTGTAGCCGTCCTGATCCGAGGTCTGCGAAACATAAGCGCCGTTCGTTGTGTACGTTGCACCCGTGTCAATAAAAAGAGTATCGCTCGCCTTGACCTTGAGAGAAGTCGGGTTGCCCATGCTGTCGTAGGTATAAAGATACTTTGTGCCGCCCTGGCTCGTCGCCGAGGTCATATTGTGCCTGCTGTCATGCTCATAATTATAAGCAAAGCCCTTGGCATCAATGGATTTGGTGAGATTGCCGTTTGAATACTCCATTGTGCCCTTTTGCTTTGCATTCGCCGCAACAGACACAAGCTTGCCTTCGCTGTTATATGTATACGACGGTGCTTCGTCTCGGACAAGCTGAATGTTATCAAACCAGCTATTGTTCGACTGGCTGAAATTAACAATATATATGCTCATCGATGTCGCAGTTTTTGTAACATCGGGTTTATTACCGTCGCGCAGCGTAAATGCGCCCATAATGTACTGCCAGCCCAATATGGATCTGTTGTAATCAAACCATTTCTGATAGGTTGTTCCGTCGTTGTAATAAATCTTCACGGAAAGGCTTATCTTGTTGTCTTCGTTGTCTCCGCCGACAGGATTTGCATAGACCCAACCGCTGAGAATGTAGGTGTCATCAAGATTCTGAGCTGTGGCACCCTTGAAATAAAGATACTGAATCATCGACTTCTTGGCAGTCGGCATACCGCCGAAACGGAAAGCGTGTCCCGCATCTTTGAAATGTGCATTGTTCACGGAGTCGCTCGCATCGGTGGAATAGCCGACCCAATCCTGCGGCAAATATGCGCCGCTGGACGCCTGAGTATAACGCTCAAACGAGGAGTTGTTAATCATATTGAACGGGCTCGCACTCGTGCCCTCCTCAAGCTGCATACCGTCAAACCATGCTTCACCCGCCGCATCACGAATCATAATGTTGCAGTTGATCTTTGTTGCGCCGGACGGAACAGTAAACGTTACCGAAAGACGCTGCCAGCCGTTGTTTATTGTTGCATCCGTTGTTCCGGTCAAGACATCCGAAGCTGTGTCAACCGCGCTTCCGTCCGACTTCCAGTATGTTGTGAAAAGCTGGACACCAAACGAATTGGACGCATCCCTCGGAACAACATTTTTGGTCTTAACCCACGCCGAGAAAGTGTATGTCGTTCCCGCCTTGAACTGACCGGATGTGAGTGCCTGGCAAGCTCTTGCTCCCGCGCCGTTTGTAAAAGTTTTGCTCTTTATATAGTAGCTGTAACGTCCGTAAAGCTGATCTGCTTCTGTCGTCGTTCCGTCGTAGTCCGCCGTGCCGTTCCATTGGAGCTTAGTCCACGTTCCGCTTATGTCGGCGCTTCCGTCACGGAGGAAATTTCTGACAAACTGACCGCCTGTCATTGATTTGCTCAGTCGGTTAAGCTGTTTTATGTTGCTTGCGTTGCTATTGGGACTTGAAGCAGTGTATTCCGCCGCCGAAGCCGCTAAAGACTTTCCGTTGCTTGTCGCTTCTGAGCACACGGTTCTGCCTGCGCTGTCAAACTTTACGGTTGTGTAGACGTCATCGCTGTTGCCGTATACTCCGTCCTTACCCGATGAACGGATAACGGTTTGTCCGTACTGCGAATAGTCAAAGCTAATCGTCTGACCCGCCGTTCCGTTTGCACTCTCAACAACCTTGGAAACTCGCTTGCCGTTTGACAGCGGCGTATAGGTAAACTGAAGCGTATATCCGTCGGGTGAAGTTACCGAAGTCATTGCCCCCTCGGAATCATAAGTAAACTGCGTCTTTTTCCCGTCGGGATATGTTATGGTAGTCAAACGGTCGTCATCGTTCCATGTATATGTGGTAACTCTGCCTGCCGAATCTGTTATCTTCTGAATTGTTTTACCGTCCGAAGTCGGCGAAAGAATTACCGCATGACCTGCACCGTCGGTTACTTTCCAAATTTTGGGATTGTTAGCGGCGGCATAGTAGTTTGCAATCTGATTACCGTTGCTGTCAAGCGACCTTGCGAAGCCGCCCGCAACGTTAAAATACATCAGGTTATTTTTTTCGTCGTTGATTTTGTAGTATGCGTTGTCTGTGGTTTTCGGGACGGTAAGAGTCAGATCCATTCCGTCCTCATCATTCATTGTTCCGTCGCTTTTCTTTTGAAAATAGTGTTCGGTTCCGTCACCGTCAATATAAACATACGGATAGGTTTTCTGAGCTTCGGTCGAAAGACCGAATTTTGACGACGGCAGAAGCTGCTTCTGACTGCTCAGCATCCAGCCCTTACCTCTGTACGGCATAACGTCGCCAAAGTTTTCATCTGCCATATAATTGTTAAAAATATGCGAAATTGAAGCCGGCGCACGGCTGCCCGCAGTTGTTACATCGTTATGAGTAAATACAAGATTACCCGAAAATTCGCATATTGACGCTGTTCCTGCCCTGCCTGCGCTGATGTCCGTATAGCTCCAGTAAGATTCAAGTCCTTTATTTGACCTGAAATTTATATACAGCATCGGGTATGCCTCACTCAGAGGATACTTTTCGCCGTAAACCCACATATAAATGCAAGAATCATTATATGATGATTTATTTTCGTTTGATGATCTCAGCAACAATCCGTTATTTGCAAAGCTCGGATTTTCATACCAACGCTTAACGATAGACGTGACATTCCATTGACGATATTTAGGATCCACACCCTTTTCACTTGCTTTCAGAATTTCAAAGTCTGCAACAGCCGATTCGTATGTCGGCTTTGTGTTCCATGTAACCGATGTTGCGTTCCAACTGCTTGTAACGGCATGAACTTCTATTGCCGTGTCGGGCGTTGTATCCGAATATGCATCAGTATAGCTTTGCACCGTAACGAGCTGTGCATCAATTACAACATCTCCGCGGTTTATGCTTGGGAGAGTAAATTTGATAAGACCTTGGCAAATATCTGCGTCTGTTGACTCTCTACCGACCATCATCATCGGATCCGAATAGCGATTCTGATTGGGCAATCCTTTGGCAACATACACCGAGTCAATCGCACTGCCCGATTTTTTTGTTTGTATCGCCGGGTCAATCGTTACGGGGAACGATCTTTCACTGCTGTTCAACCATTCGGAATCGGCAGAAATTGTAATTTCGTATTTATGCTTGTTCTTTGTACTCAGGCTGTAACTGACCTTATCCGAGTATTCATAATTAGCATCAAGCATAAACGGTTTCGGCATAACAAATACCGTTGCACCTGTGGTTGTGTCCTTGGCATAAATACACCCGTCCTCTGCCAAAGAGAGAGTAACATCCTTTACGGCAATCTCAAAGTTATATTCATAGCTGCTCTGAACAGATTTAACTACTATATTCTCCTTAACGCCCGATCCGTTGACAATATATTCAATATTCGTGTCGGGCAAGATATTTTCGTAATAAACCTTTTGACTGACGTTTGAAGCAACAGTCAGATCCTTGATTTTTGCTTTCTTTTCCTGCTTCATTGAGGAGTTGTTTTTCTTTGTTTTGTTGAGCAATGAGAGGCTAACGGAATAGTTGTCCATCTTCACGCTCACAAGCTTTTTTTGATTTGCATTTTTTGCAAACTTTACTTTAAACTTATTTTTCTTGGTTTCATAGCCATTGAAATCCGACGCCTCATCATTACTAACCTCATCAGAGGAGTCAAGAGAATTGTCAATTTCCTGCCACTTACCCGTTTCATCCTTATACAGGACCGGGTCATTGTACATTGCAGCTTTAACCGTACCGTCGCTCATCTTAAAATACTTTGTATTTTCGCTGTTGCGACGTTCAGTATCTTCACCGATTACGGTCGGCTCCTCTTCCTCCTGAGAAACATTGCTTGAATATCCGCTCTGTTCAAACTTTTCTTTCTCATCTTCAACAGCCTGAGCAAGCACCGTCATCGGCAATATTCCGATGATTATTGTGACCGTTAGAATAACCGCAATTATTTTTGAAAATATATTGTGTCTTTCCATACTGCCCTCCTCGATTTTTAATTTATACCTACATTCCCCCAATTTTTAATATAAATGTAAAAACAACAAATTTCAACAAAGAGTGCAACTTCGTTGACTAAAAGTGCAAAAGTGTATTTTATTCGCAGATTGTTTCTTCTTAGTCAAATTATTGCGTACTTTTTTGAATTGTTCTCAATAACATCTTTAGATATTAAACAAGAAAAACGCCAAATTTAACAGCAAAAAACCGCACAATGTGCGATCCTTTCTGTTTGGAAAAAGTAGCTAATTTTAATACAATAATCACAAACCCGGGTAAAAAAGATTGCACACTGTTAGTGAATCACGCCATAAAATGAATAAAAGCAAATTTTTAATTCAACGCTTCGGCTCAGATAAAAAAGTCTATCCTGAAAGTAATCAGTTGAAAAAAGTAAAGTTTATGCTATAATCTAAATTATGAAAGTATTTAGAATGTTTTGTATCAGACAAAATGACAAGTAGAAGCATGGGGTAGAAAGTATGATTGAGAAAAAGAAGAAAGCATTTATTAACGGTGGCATTGTATTGCTCGCCGTAATTCTCGCATACATTTTTCGCCTTATCGGAAAAGGAAGCTTCTACCCTACGCTGTTTTCCTATCTCCGCAGTTTTATTTACATAGGACTTTATGCCGCATGGGGACTTTCCGTTCGCCAGCGTATCGTACAAAGACAGGTCGGACGGTATCTGACGGGCATTTCTGTTCTTCTGATATTATGGCTTTCATTCCGAACAGTCAAATACTTTATATTCTGGCAGTCCGCCGCAATAAGGTATCTTTGGTATCTTTTCTATTTGCCGATGCTTTTTGTTCCGATGCTGGCTCTGTTGATAGCAATGTCCCTCGGTAAGCCCGACGGATATCGCCTGCCGAAATCTACTGCCGCACTTTGGATCACTTCGGGTGCTTTATTTCTCTTGGTAATGACGAACGACCTTCATCGTCTTGTGTTCACTTTCCCCGAAGATGCAGTTGTTTGGTCCGATACAGATCACGGCTACGGTATATGCTATTTTGCAGTAATCGGATGGCAGATACTTTGCGCCGTTGCAGCGCTTATTGTTATGCTCTTCAAATGCAGGTTAAAGAACGGTACGCGTCGTTTTTTGCCCGTAATTCCTTTGGCAATATCGCTGGCTTATCTTGCACTAAACTATATCGGCACGCCTTGGCTAAAGTCGGTATTCGGTGACGTTACCGCTTTTCAAAGTCTTATGTATATGCTTTGCTTTGAAGCCTGTATTGCCTGCGGATATATCCACTCCAACAGCCGCTATGCCGACCTGTTTGCTTTCTCGGCAGGAACCTCGGCGCAAATTACCGACAAGGATTTCAACGTTCGATATTCTGCATTAAATACGAAACCCGTTTCAAAAGAGGATATGAAAAATGCCGTACAAAATCCCGTTACTCTTTCCGATGGATTGAACCTTCACGCAATGCCGATCGGAGGCGGTTATGCCGTATGGACAGAGGATATGTCTGTCCTGCTCAAAATCAAAGAGCAATCCGAAAGCCTTGCCGAGGAATTGAACGAACGCAACAATCTGCTGCGTTATGAATATAAACGTGAGGCAAAAAGACAAAAGATTGAGGAACAAAACCGATTGTATGATTTGCTTCGCAGTGCAACTCAAACTCAAATCAACAAGATCTCGGTGCTTACAAAGGAATATCAAAAAATAAACAAAACAGATCCGGCAAGGGCAAAAGCTTTACTTGCCGAAATTGCCGTTCTTTGCAGCTATATCAAGCGTCGTAAACATTTAACGTTGTTGACCGACCGTGACTATAAGGTAGCGATAACCGAACTGGTAAGAGCCTTCACCGAGTCGCTTCAAACGCTGAAGCTTCTAAATGTGCGCAGCACATTCTTTGCCGACAGTGAGCTTTCCATGCTCCCGGGAAAATCGGCTGCGGCAATATTTGATTTTTACGAACAGGTGATCGAGTCGGACCTCGAAAACATATCCGGCATACAAGTAAGTCTTTCTGATGTTGAAGGGCTGCGTTTATCAATAAATATATGCTGCAAAGCCGACCTGTCCTCTCTCGCGTGCAAGGGTAACGTACGGTATGAAACGGACGGTGACGAAGGATATCAGCATCTTGTATTCCTCCTTGAAGGAGGTGTCGCCGTATGAGTGCCTTTTCTTTGCTCCCGGACTTTTTGCAGACCTTAATACCGCTTCTGCTTTTCTTGGAAGCCGTGCTTGAATTGGGACTTTTTATTTATCAATTCTCTCACCGCTCCAAATCGCTCGGCAATTTACCGAGTCTCGTTATTTTTGCGTTTTTGCTTACGCTTTTGCTCTCGGTGACTCAGGGAGATCCGTTCAAAGGCAAGGATGCGTTCTTATTAGATGCTCCTTGGCAGATTTTCATTGCGGTAATTCTACTTGTTATTGTTCATTTCGCCTTTGCCCTGCCGAGAGAGTACCGCCGCCGCAAAAATATGCTCTCCCCGTTTTCCGTTAAAGACGCCACCGACAAGCTGCCCATGGGTTTATGCTATGCCGACCCGAACGGACGTATTATTCTTTGCAATGACCGTATGCGCCGTCTGTCGTTTGCCTTGAGCGGCCATGAGCTTCAAATCACCGAAGATCTTGAAGAAGCGCTGGAGCAACCCGACAAAAGCATTACCGTTAACGGCGACTGTTACATTCTGCCCGATAAAACAGTTTGGCAATTCCGAAAGCAGAACATCACCGTTGACAATGACGGCAACTGGCTTCAAATGACAGCACATAACGTCACTGAGCTTTATAACGGCAACGTTCGTCAAGCAGTTATCAACGACGAGCTGAAGGAGGTCAACCTCAAGCTTCAAAAAATGTATGAACGAATGGCCGACGATATAAAAGAAAAAGAAAGTCTTGACCTGAAAATACATATACATGACACAATCGGAAGAAGTTTGCTGACGATTCGTGACATAATCGAAAGCGATGAAAACACCGACAAAAAGCTTGAAGCTTTACAGGAAGCCACCGCAGTGCTGACAAGCGACCGTGTAACAGCCGGCGGAACAATGGACGAGGTTATTCAGACGTCGAAGATCCTCGGCGTAACGGTAACGGTGAACGGATACCTTCCCGCCGATTCTCTTGCCGAAGAGCTTACCGTTGCCGCGGCGAAAGAATGTGTAACAAACTGTATCAGGCATGCCGGAGGCAAGGAAGTATATATCTGCATATTTGAGCGAAACGACTTGTTTGATATTACGATAACGAACAACGGCGTTGCCCCGTCGGAGCCCATTAAGGAGGGCAGCGGACTGTCGTCGCTTCGCCGCAGTATCGAAGCGGTAGGCGGCGAGATGCACACCGCATACAAGCCTCGCTTCGCCCTGCTCATCACTCTTCCAGGAAAGGAGAATTATCTGTGATAAATACAATACTTGTAGAAGATGATTTGTATATTCAGAAGCATTTTAGTGAAAGATTAAAATCCGAAAATGATTTTTGCCTTGTCGGAGTGTACCGCGACGCCTTTGAGGCTGAGAAATTCTGCAACGGGTCGGTTCAGCTTATTCTTATGGACGTGCAGACACAGCACAAGCATTCGGGACTTGCCGCGGCGGAGCGCATTAAAAAAGCGTTTCCGAGCATTAAAATAGTAATTGTGACATCGCTTGTCGATCCTGAGGTTTTGGCTAAGGCAAAAAAAGGTGCTGCCGACAGTCTGTGGTACAAGGATCACGGTACAGCCGAGCTTTTAGACGTAGTAAAGCGTACCCTTGACGGTGAAAGCGTTTTTCCTACCACCTCCCCTGCCGTCGAAATGGAAAACACAATGTCCGACACCTTTTCACCCCGTCAGCTCGATATACTGCGATGGTATATAAGAGGACTGACCTATCAGGAAATCGCCGATAAAATCGGAATATCGAAAAACGGTGTGCGATGGAATCTGGACGACATGGTGGAAAAAGGTGAATTTGAAAGCCGTGAAGCGCTGGTTGCCACTGCAATTGAAAACAAGCTGATGGTCACAACATTAAAAGATGAATAATATAAAAACATATATCCTCGGTTTCAAAAGCCGAGGATTTTTTGTGCTGTTTGACAGATATTTTTGAAAAACAATTATTTTCTGTGTGTTTACTGGCACAAATGCCAGTGACAAACGGAAAAAAATAAGTACAATTATAAGTGAAAAAGGAAATGAGTAATAAGGCGGTGGTGGGAATGAAAAAAATTGTATTGGATATTCAAAGTGCTATTCATGCACACAATATGGAAAGAATGCTTATGCAGGAATTGGAAGATTGCCAGGTCATTGTTTCCGAATTTCCCGATTCAACTGCCGAATGGTGCAAGCTGCATAATGCCGATGTGCTTTTAATGGAGGTTAAAGCTTACTCACCCTGGATGTTCCCGGAACGAATGAAAATAACAAAAAAAGTCAGGAAAAGCACTCCGGAATGTCGCATTATTTTTTTCGTAAATGACGAGAACGACATAGAGCTTTCCGAAAATGTTCGGCAGGCAAAGCGTGACGGCTTTATCGACGCTTTTCTGTTCGGTTCGGTTTCCGAAAACTACTTCGCTTCGGTTATCGACAGTATATAAACGAACCGATAAAAACTGCAGGCTTAAAGAAAGGCGGATGACATAATGAAATTGAATAAATATATTATAACCTTACTTATTGCTTTAATTATGCTTGCCTCGGCTTCCGGATGCAGAGCAAAACCGACAGATAATCCTGATTTGACCGAAAGCCAAACAACCGATACCTCCCATGCGACGACCGTGCAAAACGACACCGATTTATCAAAGCTTCAAAAAACAATTCTTGATAACAAAGAAGCCGTCGGAATCGCCTATATCGGTTACGTCGGCCATGAGGCGAACGAAAAAGAAGTTCTCAATTTTGTAAAGAACAGTCAGTATGCGGATAAATACGATTTCCTATGCGAATCTCCCCTTGTCAATGCGGGCGGTGCGGAGCTTTATGCGGTAGTTATTGCCGATGTTAAATACAGTGCCTCCGTTTATCGGGCGGAAATAACTGATAACGGTGAATATTCCGTAAAGACCGACGATGCGCTCTATAATTACAGCGGAAACGGAATTGATTATTTTTTACTGCGCTGCAATGAAAGTGAAATACACTCAAATGTATCGCTGTATTTTAAAAAAGGAAATGACTCTTTTTCGGTATTCCCGATGCTGTCCGGAATGGACGGACATCTTGTCGCTGAAAAATTCTATGATTTTTCCGTATACACAGATTACGGCGACAACAGCGAACCCGAGGATAGAAACGTTGAAATTGCCCGTGAGATTCTTTCGGAGTCTCAAGAGGTTCAATACTATATAAATAAAGGCATGAGCGTGCAATATACAGGACAGATCCGTGAAATTGACGGCCGTCCGTGCTGGATTTTTGCACTCGGCACAGACAGAGACGACCAATTCGTCAGAGAACGTTATTATGGAGTTTGTGACAACCTTATATATTTTTATGATACGTTGAATGACAAATGGGAAGTTCTCGGAAGAGGATAATTCTTTCGAACCTCTCTATAATGTGACTTACCGAGTCATACGCGGAAGCATTCGGATGAGCTTTTAAAAAGCTCTGTTCCCCGAGTGCGATTATCCGTTGATGATAAATACAAACAAAAATAAAAGGTGATTTGTTATGAAAAAACTAAAAATAATGTCGGCAATTCTTGCTGTGATTATGACATTCGGGCTTTGTGCCTGCGGCAAAGACGGAGGAAATTCCCCTTCCGACGCCCCGACAACTTCGGCAACAACCGTTGCTCCTTCCGATACGGCTACAACAACAGCGGCGGCAGCCGACGAGTTTATCACTACCGGCAAGAGCGTAAAAATTACAATTCCCAAACTTGAAAATACCGTCAAAATTGATAAAGCAAAATTTGAAAGCTCCGTTGTTCCTGACGGAAAATACGATTCCTTCAACTCTACAATTACCGTCGAAGGAAATGACAAAAAATTCAATATCACCATCAAAGACGGTTCTATCATGGGTAAAACAAGCCTTGAGGTTGCCGAAAAGTTAAATAAAGGTGAAGAAGATGATGATAAAAAGTATAAAGCGTGCGAAATCGCCGGTTTTAAGGGCATTTTAAAGGTCAACACATATTCCGGAAATTCAAAAACGCAGCATATATATTACCTTGATGTTCCTTGCGGCGATGAAACATATGTCGTTAACTTCAGACTTGAAAAATTATATGACGACGATGTTTCCGAAATGAAAAGCATTGAAGAAGCTATATTAAAGAGCATTAAGGTAGAAAAAAGTAATTAAGCTCATTTAAAGGGAGGAACATTTTATGGGATTGTTTGATAAAAAATTCTGCGACATTTGCGGTGAAAAAGTTAATATGCTTACTCAAAGAAAGCTTTCCGACGGTCAGCTTTGCTCCGACTGTAAGCACAAGTTAGGTTCGTTCACAAGCGGCTGGAAGCAGAGAACAGTACAGGATGTTAAAAATCATCTTGAGCAGAGAGAGCAAAACAAGCAGAAATATCAGCAGTTCAACTGCACGACAACAGCAGGCGGAAGAAACAACGCGCTTCAGGCTGATTTCAACAACCGCTGGTTTATCTTCGCCATTGACAACAGAGATTTCAAGAGCGGCAATCCGCAGGTATTCGACTTTTCCCAGCTTCAGGATTTCTGGATCGAGCAGGATTACAGGACACTTGCGGATTCCGACAACGACGGTATCCCCGACAACAGGGATAATTTTGACAACAGACAGCTTAACAATTCTAACAGCTTCGGCGGAATGATCAACGGGATGAACAACATGATGAACATGAACAACTCCATGCTCAACGTTCCCCTCGCCGCTCAGCCGTTTGTTCGCAACTCAAATTCATACTCCACATCAAGCGGAGTTCGCGAGGTCAGCAACATCAGGGTTTGCTTCCGTGTTACCGACCCGTATATCACCGACCCGATCAGTTTCAGCGCAACTTCATTCATCTCTTCCGGCAATCAAATGGAGCTTATGAATGCTTATGAGACTGCTGTCCAGATCATGCAGCTTTGCCAGCAAATCAAGCAAGGCGGAGCTCCCGTTAACCAAGGCTTCAATCAAATGAATCAGGGCTACGGTCAGCCGCAGCAAAACATGGGCGGATTTACAGGCAGCCCGGTTCAAAATGCCGCCTACGCCGCTGCATCCGCTCAGGTTCAAAGCAACGCCTATAATAATGCTGCACCCGTTACACCGCAAACAGTTGACGCTTCTTGGATTTGCTCATCCTGCGGCACACGCAACGAAGGCAAATTCTGCCAAGGCTGCGGCTGTGCAAAGCCTGCAGCAACGCCTTCACGCTGCCCGAGCTGCGGATGGACTCCGGCAAACGGTCAGCCTATGCCGAAATTCTGCCCCGAATGCGGAGCACGCTTGTAATTTGAAGCGAGCAGACTGCATTAAAAAAGCGAGCTTATTTTTGCTTATGCTGTTATTACCTATAGGTCTTTTCGGCTGCGGAGCAAAGAAAAAATACACTGCGGCGGATGTGAGTGTAATCAGTTTTTCCTGTTCGTCAATGAGCTACACGGATTCTTATGTTTATTCTCTCAAAAAAGAAAATGAAGAATGGCTTTTTGATGCAAACTATTCCTACGACTATGAAAATCCAAGAGTCGAATTTGAGGATAAAAAAATAAACGCAAAGGATGCCGTGGCAATACTTGACGTTGTGAAAGAGCAGGACCTTATTTTACAAGCTCAGAAGTATAAACCTCCGCGAATTAAAGCCTTTGTTCTCGACGGCGGCGGATACTATCTTTATTTTAAGATGAACGACGGCACAGAAATCAATGCGGAAATATATAACGAAGATTTGGTAAATGAATTACGCACTTTGGCAGAAAAGTGCCGAAAATCATAACCTACCGTGTAAACTAAAGCACGGAATAATATATTGGAGGAAAAAACTATGGCAGACATTAAATCAATTGCAACGGCAACAGCCCCGAGAGAGTTTGAACTCTCTTATTCAACCACCGTTGAAGAGGTATACGAAAAGCTCAGCGCACGTGCTTCGGCTTTTAAAATGCCCTTCAAAATCAAAGAGGGAATCCCCGGAAAGCGCATTTCTTTTGAGAAAGAACCGAACCTCGATGTTACGATTTGGGTCTTTGTCAAGGACGGCAACAAAATCAAGGTCATGGCAAACATTCAGGAGAACAAAACGACCGTCAACGGTATGCGCGTTGACAAAAACAGCGTAATGCAAAAAGGCATAAAAGGTGTAGCTAATCTTCCTATTGAAAGAGGCGAGTATCTTGACGAAGTGACCGAAAAGGTTAAAAAGATACTCAACGGCGAGCAGGTTGAAGATTATGTAGCACCCGTTGGTGCCAACGGCGGACAGGCCGAAAAAGATTGGCTTGTAGCCCTTCTTCTCTGCCTTTTCCTCGGCGGAATCGGTGCACACCGTTTCTATGCAGGTAAAGTAGGATCGGGTATTCTTTATATTCTCACCGCCGGCGTTTTCGGCATCGGTGTGCTTGTTGACCTGATAAAAATCATTACCGGCAAATTCACCGACAAAGACGGCAATCCCATTCAAAAAAAATAAAAAATTAAAAAAGAGAGAGGGTCGATTAACATGAAAAAAGTCCTGGCATTACTCATGATTTTTGCTGTTTCACTCAGTCTTTTTGCTTGCGGAAAGGCTGACGGCGACGGTAAGGAAAACACAACAGGAAATACCCCCGCAGCTGATAAGACCGAAAACACGACAGCCGAAGTAACAACAGCGGCAGGAATAAAGAATGGTGACAAAGGCAACGGACCTGCAGATATCAACGCAGAGTTTATCACTCTCAAGCTTCCGTCCGGCTACAAATATGAGGTTGATTCTTTTAGTAAAGATTCAAAAAATCCGCTCAAGGGCAATGTTACTCTGTCTATTTATAAGGATGGCTCATACTCATCTATTGCGACTCTTACCGCTACAGCCCGAAACATGGTTCGCAGTCAGGAAGAGGCTGTTGAAAACACGATAAAGCTTTGCAACCTTCAGACCTATAAAAACGGAAAATCTGAAATCGGCAAAGATGCTCAATACGGTGAAAACACCTATTCGACTATTCATGTTACAACAGACTACTATGAGAAGGACTTCTTTGTTACATATGCAAACAGAGGTACATCGGATACAACGGGACTTCTTGTCAAGCTTGAAATCAATAATAAGAATATCAAAGCTGACGACCCGTTTATCAAAGAGCTTCTTGACAGCCTTAAGATAGTTATGGCTTAAAAATTCGGGGACTGTGCCTGAGCATTTTCGGGTACAGTCCTGCTTGCAAAAAGGAGATCTTGTTATGAGTAAATTAAAAGAAAAAAAAGATATTAAAATGACTATATTTATTATAGTCGTCGGCGTCAGCTTGATTGTCGCCGGCATTTACGGAGTTGTTTCGAGCAGAATTGAAAGCAGAGATTATAAAAACGCAACCGATATTCGAAAACTTTCCGCAGTTATTGATGACTTTTCAACCAGCGACACTAAAGATGATTTAGGCGATGTTAAGTATACAACATATAAATTTAAAGTTTCATACGTTGTTGACGGAAAAACCTATAAGGGAAAATATGAAGAGCGTGCCTGGTCAAGCAACCCCACAAAAATGTACACCTATGATAAATTAAGAAAAGGTGATAAGATCCTTGTCGAGGTTTACAAAAATTCCAAAGGACAATATAAACTTACCCCGGAGGGAAATCCTGTTGATTTTCTTCTCTATTGTGCGGCAATCCCTGTCGGTATGTTCCTTGTTGTGATAATGGTATACGAACTTGTGACCGATGACCGAAAAAAGAAAAATGAAAACGAAATGATCGACAAGCAATAAATCAGAGGTAATTTTATGGGTTTATCAGTATCACTGTTAATTGCGGCTTCCTTTGCAATATTATGTACATACTATATCGGCGATAAAATTCTTGTTATAGATTTTTCGGCATACCGTCCGCAGAATTTAAAAAAGGCCAAGCTTGAAAGATTGCTTGCGAAAAAGGACACTCCCCTTCGAAATTCAAAAATCCGAAAAGATATAAGAAAAGCCTTTGAAAGAATTCTGATACCGCTCGGAAAAGCGGATCAAGACCTTCTTCCGCCAAGAATGGATATGGCATTCCGAAAAAAAATCGTCAGTCAAATCAACAGACTTAACAGGAATAAGCTTTGCCGCAAAATTTACGTTACTGATGTTGTCCCCGTTCCTAAAAATGACTTTGAAACATGGAACGATGACGGCAGAGAATGGCGTGAATCGGTTTTAAAATGTAGCACACTGGAGCGTTTCGAGTCAACCAAAGACAACACGGTTCAGCATGAGATATACCGTAAAAACTCATATCTCAGAATACTCCAGTCAAGACACGTTCGCCTCGCCGATCAAAAAGAAAAAAAGAAAAGCTATTATAACGATATGTTAAGAATAACCTGCCCGTCCTGCGGTGCAAGTGTCAAGCTTGACAGTCAGCAGGTTACCTGCGAATACTGCGGCGCCGTTATTAAAAACGAGTTTCACGATTGGCAGACCGAGTCGTTCGAGATCTATGAATCTATCAGTACAAACCTGAAAAGATTTTTACAGCTTATCGTGTCCGGCTTTATACTTTTCGTATGTGTCTTTCTTTGCTTATATTTAATCGAGGACACCGAGATTTCCCTTGCGGCCGGCGTCGGTACGGCGATTCTTGCTTTGGGAGTGATTGTCTCGCCTATTATCTACGGAAAAGTTAAGCAAGACAACCTTGCGAAAAAAATCGTAGGATACTCAGAGAATTACCTCAGAGCCTGCTTAAACGAATACTTTTTGAAAAATGAAAGCGACAAGGATATACTTGATTTCAGCGTTGATACAATCAAGCTTTTAAAGGTTGCGAATACAGACGAGATAACAAAAGTTACGGCTGAAATTTACGGAACCAAAACATTCCTTCCCGAGAATCAAAAGCCGTTTACAAAAAAAATTAAAAAGAAATTGACCCTGCAAAGAGCAAGAAATCCGGAAAAAAGAAAGACTGACGGTGATTTCTTTACCGAAAAAGAATGTCCGAGCTGCGGAGCGAACTTCCTGCCCGATGAAAACGGATGCTGTTCTTATTGCGGTTATACCCTTCACGAAGATAGCATAAAGTGGAAAATAAAAGCTGAATCTTGTTAAAATCCTTCAATGCCGATTAAGGGTATGAAGGAAAACAGATTGGAGGATACAATGGGAATTTTTGATAAATTAAAAAACACAGCACAGCAGGCAGTCGTTTCTGCCGTACAATCCGCGGGTAACAAAAGGGAAACATTTACATTTTCCGCACTGCCCGAAAGCCTTGCCGAAATGCAGGCGCTCCCCGAGGCAAGCCTTGATACACCGTTTCAAGCCGCCGCTCTCACCGTGCTGGCACTGTGTGCATACGCCGCCGACAAGAATATAGGAACAGAGATGCTTAATTGGCTCAGAGGTCCGCGTCCGCTCAACGGAATGGATATTTCATTTCTTAACGACCGTTTTCGTGGGAACAAAACCTATATCCCCTTCTCCTATTTTGCAGGTGCAACGCCGAATAATGATTACACTCCGACCCAACCGTTCACAATTACAGTTGAAAGCAATCACGTTTCAGCGGCTGAACAGGGATATATGAAACTGTTTATTCTGTGCGGCGGTGCGGACAGTCCGAGACCGATCAAGCTCAGAATGAAGGGTGACGGAACATGGCTTCTTTGGGAGCAGTATCTCCTGACCGACATCCGCCAGCCTAAATCTTCCGACCCTTGGGCATAACATTATGAATGCATCAGGATCAAATCATATCAAAATATTTGAAGCAATCCGTGATGATGATTTTGAGACTGTAAAAAACATCATCACGGCAGACCCGTCCGCAATCAACGCAATAGCGCCTAAAAGACCGCTTGACACACGCGGAATGTCGCCATTGCAGGTATCGCTTTGCACGGGACGTCACAAAAAAATAGCATGGCTGCTTTTAGAAAGCGGTGCAAATGTCAATTACATTCCCGATAAGAAGTGGGCTGAAGAAGCACGCCCTGTTTCTCTTTGACGGCGTGAATGCCGCTGTATGGAACGCCCGCCGTTATGCGTGGGACGGAAAAAGCACCGAGCCGTTTCTCCTTGAATGGAAACACACAAAAGAGGAATCGGACGATGCATTCAAATTTCTTCAAAGAATGTTGGAGCTCGGTGAAGACGTTTCACAGACTGACTATTACGGCAGGAATTGTTTAATGGAAGCCGTATCGGAAGCGAATCACCTCTGCCCTGTCAAAAATCAGGATACAGGTGAATATTATCCGGGCAGACCTATTACACCTGAAATGATGGAGGATCTGCGCCGCATTTTCAAACTGCTGATTGATACAGGCGCAGACCAAAACAACGTTTCATCATACTCAAAGAAAAGCATCCGAGAGCATTATGAAAACGAGCCCGTCTGGCAAATTTGCGGCGAACTGTGGGAATAAAAAACGTAATACCATAAAAGCACACCCCTCGTTAGTTATCTATACTATCGAGGGGTGTAAGTCAGTAATCGTGTGAAAGTTGCCTGAAATACTAATATATCAAGGACTTCGGCAGCAAGGGGTGTGATAAAAACAAAGAAGAGTAACTTTGATATTGTATCAAAATTACCCTTCTTTTATGGCGCCTCAAACAGGGCTCGAACCTGTGACACCGCGGTTAACAGCCGCGTGCTCTGCCAACTGAGCTATTGAGGC
>CAKSHH010000018.1 GCA_934456435.1 uncultured Eubacteriales bacterium | reverse complement strand
AACAGCGTATCCTACCGCGGCTATTTCTACGACTACGATACCGGTCTCTATTACCTCCGCTCCCGTTACTATGACCCGGAAACAGGAAGATTTATAAATGCGGATGATACGGCATACCTCGGATATGACGCTTCACCTCTCAGTATGAACCTGTTTGTGTATTGCGAAAACAATCCGGTGAATAGCACTGATTTTTTTGGCTTTTGGGCAAGTCCTACTAGATATGGTTCAGACTACTCTCCTAAATTACCTAACATGAGAGACAAGGATGATTATTATTATAATCCAAGTGTAAAAAGTACAGCTTCTGATAAGTTGGCATGGGCCGCTTATAAAGCGGCGGCATATTCTGCAGTTTTACCGTTACCGTATGGAGGAAAGTTCTTTAAACATTATCTTTCAAACACAGGGAGATCAATTAGATTTGACTATAGTGTTGCCATCAGTAACGATGAGAGTATTAGAAAAACCATAAAAAAGGAATTAAAAATCTTATCAACTTATATTGAAATGCGAAAAAAAGAAACCGACTATGAAATGATAGGTGACAGATACTTTATGGTTTCATGCAGTAGTTTAGACTGGAAATTTGCATTAAATGTTCATTACGCTCTTATATGCGCTCAAGTAGAGTATAATAATAAAATGGATCGTTACATAGTTACAGTGGTTATTACATCATATGATTTATATAACTTTAGCAAAACAAATCGTTTTATGGGAGTATATGTCAGAAAACCGGGTAGATTTGAAACATTGGGTTGGGCGAAATCATTTTACACATATGGTGTGGCTATATATCGACTAAATTGGGCACGAGGTAATTATGATAGTACCGTTTGGATAAAAAATTATACACCATCAAATTTATACAGGGTTATGTGATGCAGCTATGAAAAAAATAAAAAAATTATTTAAAATTTCCGCTATTGTTTTTGCTTCATTAATTTCGATAGTTATCGTTTTATTTGTTGCAAACAACATTTATCAAAAGATGGAACATCATATCAGTGATGTTGAAGAAATTAAATATATGTTTAATGAATTTGAAGATATTCCGATTATAGACGGAGACTGTTATTGGCAGGCAGATGTGATGTTTATGGGCGGCGCTTTGGAAAGCCATGCTTCGGGAAAGATAAAGGTTTCTCAGGAATACTACAATAAAATTCTTCAAAAATATGAATGGACAGAACGCAGAGGCTTTCCTACATCGAGTGAAATAGTTTTAGAAAAGGCTCATGCCGATTTTGTTACGGGAATATCAAAACCTTATTATTATTCAGAAGATTATTGTTATGATACAGGTTTGCTAATGTGTGTATCAAAAGAGGATAATACTATTTATTTCTTCTTCTATTCCGGCTTGTTGGATTTGTAATGCATGTGGCGACATTAGGTTGTCATAATCGTCCAAGAGGTTATACAAATATTTTGTGGCAATAATCCAAGTCTCCCATTGCTTCAATGGGAGACTGACTGAACTTTACGCCATGGATTATAACGGAAAAGGATACTAAGAGAGGTGATATTATGAATAAAAAAAGAAAAAAGTTTTTTCAGTTTATATTATGCTTTTGTCTTTCCTTGCTGATTGGATTTGTATCAACATACAGTTTATTCTTTTTTTCTGTTGACAGTTATAAATACGGTTCTGATAAAGGGACTAAAAGCTTTTCCCAGATAGGTTTTGAAGGATTTGATGCTTATAATTCGGATTCAATAACAAGATGGGGGGCGACAAAGCGATCCTACGAGTAGCGAGGCAAGTCAGATATATTCGTGCCTAAAAGATGCGGATTATAAAGAACTGCCTTTGGTAAAAGCATTTCCGCTTTTTTGGATTGCTTTTACTCCGAAAAAGTATATTTGTAATTTGTTTTTTGATGAAGGTGATGATTTTGATTCAGTTTGTGGCTATGTTTATGTTTTTAATGGTTCTGTTTATCTTTTGATTGATAATAGTGAACCTGAACCGAAATTATTGTCGGTTACTGTTTACAAGGCTACAAATATAGATGCAAAAAAAATTCAAGAAATCGGTGGAGTAAAGGAATCTGACTTGAAACATGTTGGTACGGAATATCAATATTTGTACAGTAAAGCAGTTCAAAAAGATTGGTATTTCCATTATGTCGCGATTTTTATAGCGATGAGCTTCGCCGCATATATTCTGATTAGTATTGTCAGATGTATTAAAAGAAACAAATGATTATTATAGAATATACAAGCTTGATTTTTTCGAATTCCCCGTGACTGATGGCTTGTGAAAAATCCGCAGAAACAATCCCAGCCTCCCCTTGAATGTTTCAAGGGGAGGGGGACCGCGTGCGGTGGAGGGGATAAAGCTATTACAATCCCCACCTAAAAATCAACGATACCTATGCTTCAAAATGTCGACAGGGCATAGTATCATAAAGCCGTACACGGCTGCTGAATTGTGATCTTTTCCCAATTGTACTACCCCAGTATCCAATGTGCCGGATACCTCCAGTATTCCGTCCCAAAACGGTGCAGAATAAGCGCCGGACATATTGTTGATGGCTTCAACTGCGGCGGGGGACAATGCGTATTTTTCGTTCGACATTTCTTTACCTCCAAATAGTTTTGGTTATGTATTGCCCCGCCTCTTATTATAGCGCTACATATCTCTTTGCTCGATTTGATAACATTTTTACAACAATTCGGCTTTTGGAAGCACTTTTGAAGCCCAGCACAGATCTCTGAAACGGAGGGGTGTTATCATAAAATTCTTGATAACATCCCTCAGAAATAACAAAAGAGCAGGAATTTCTCTCACTGCTCTTTTGCAATATAGGTATGGAAAAACCGCATAAACACTGGGTTTATGCGGTTTCCGTTGGCGGAGAGTTAGGGATTCGAACCCTAGGTACATTACGTACACAGCATTTCGAGTGCTGCACCTTCGACCACTCGGACAACTCTCCGTGTTATTAAGCAACGGTTACTTCGTTTCACACATCGCAACGAATATTTTATCAAAAAAATCATTGCTTGTCAACCGATAAATTAAAAAATCAGGTGTTTATTTGAAACGCAGGGACATATTCATCTTGAACAGGTCAGGTGGCGGCGGTTGGACTATGTGTTCGGCTGTTAAACATTGCCGATATAGCATCGGGTAATGTAGGGGTAGGGGACTGTACCGTCGGCTTTGTATCTGCCGAAAAGCTCTTCTAACGCACGGACGTAAGGCTCGTAGCTTGCATCGCCCTGCTTCGGCGCATAAGACGAGGACAGGCAACGGGCAACGAAAGCGTCAAGGTTATATATAAGGTCGTTTCTAAAGTTTACGACTTCAAAATCGCCCTCAAAAAAATCTGTAAATGCCTCACGGTCAAAGTCAATTCCGTTTGACGAGCCTTTGAAATCGGGGCAGAAACGGCGGTTGATTTCATAGTTTTCCTTTATCAATTCACTTGCCGTGTCGCGGTCGTTCCACACAAGCAAAATTTTGTTGCCAGGTTTAAGTATTCTTTGACACTCAGCCTTGAAGCTCTGCCTGTCAAACCAATGAAACGCCTGAGCGACGGTGACAAAATCAACGCTCTTTTCGCCGAGAGAAGTTTTTTCGGCGGTGCCGTCAACGGAAACTATATTGTTGTATTCTTTATATTTTTCTTCTGCAACGCGGCGCATATCGCTGTTGGGCTCAACGGCAAATATTTTGCCGACCAGCGGAGAAAGGCGCATGGTAAAAAGTCCTGTCCCCGAACCGATGTCGGCGACCGTGCTGTCATTTGAAATGATGTTGTTTTCGATAAGATGCTCAAACAGCTCGCGCGGATATCCCGGACGTGCCTTTGCATATATTTTGCCTTTTTTATCAAATTTCTGCTCGTTCATATTTTTTTCCTATGCAGAAATCACCGTCAACGCCGACTATTTTTACTGCGGATATTTCACCGCACGGAAGTTCGCCGCTGACCTTGACCGGTGTATAGTTCATGGTGTAGCCCTCGGTGAAGCCGTCGCTGTGACGGGTCTCAAGGAGAACGTAAACAGTCTTGCCGATCTGGGCTTTCAAAAAGCTTTGACGGACTTCCTCGGTCTTTTCAATCATAATGTGACTGCGCTTTTCTTTGACTGCTTTTTCAATCTGCGGCATTTTGGCGGCTCTTGTTCCCTCGCGCGGAGAATAGGGGAAAACGTGCACCTTTTCAAAGCCTATTTCCTGAGCAAAGCGGACGTTTTCGGCAAAATCCTCCTCGCTTTCGGTCGGAAAGCCTACCATTATATCGGTCGTTACGGTAGCATCGGGAAAGCTTGCGCGGAGCTTTCGGCAAAGCTCTCGGTATTCGGCGGCGGTATAGTGACGGTTCATTGCCTTAAGCGTGTTGTCGCAGCCGCTCTGAAGAGAAATGTGAAATTGAGGACAGAAATTATCAAGCTTTGCAAGGCGTTCTATCACTTCGTCTGTAATGTGGTCGGGTTCAAGGGAACCGAGACGGACACGCTTGAAGTTCATTCCTGCGGCAAGCTCCACGGCATCGCAAATGTTAAGCCCTATATCGCTTCCGTAAGCCGAAAGGTTTATTCCGACAAGCACAACCTCGGCAAAGCCGGAATCGCTGAGCCGCTGAAGCTCGCATTTCAGCTCGTCAATCGGCTTGGAGCGGACGCGACCTCTGGAATAGGGGATTATGCAGTAGGAGCAGAAACGGTTGCAGCCGTCTTCTATCTTAACAACCGCTCTGGTGCGGTGCTCAAAGCCGGAAATGTCGTCTCCGCTGAATTTGTCGCCTGTTTTGTGCTCCTCAATGTCGATTATGCGCTGACCGCAGCTAAAATAGCGGTTGATGAGGTCAAACAGTCTGAAATTGTTTTTGTTTCCGAGAACGATGTCCGCTTGTTCCAGCTTTTCGGCGTCCTGCGGAAAAGCCTGAGGCATACAGCCAGTGAGAACAACAATGCTGTCGGGGTGGTTACGCTTGAACTTCCTGACTGCCTGACGTGTTTTTCGGTCGCTTTCAGCGGTTACGGTGCAGGAGTTGACAACATAAACATCTGCTTCGGCGTCGGGCATAACAAGCTCAAAGCCGTTTGCCGCCGCTTTATCGGACATTGCCTGGGATTCGTACTGGTTTACCTTACAGCCCAGGGTATAGAATGCAATTTTCATATCATCAGCTCCGTTTGTTCAGTCTGAAATACAATTATATAGCATAATAACGTCGAGTGCAAGTTTTATTTGCCGCAGAAACGGCATATATTTGTGTTGTGTGACGATTATATATCGAAAGCCGCAGAGAGGGTGTTGTTTATGAAAAAAATATTTGTATTTCTGATAAGCGTAATAGTGATTTTTACATCGCTGAGTGTATTTTCTTTTGCCGAAAACGAGTCGATGATGCCGGTCGACGTGAAGGCAAAGTCGGCAGTGCTGATGGATCAGACAACCGGAAAGGTGCTGATGAAAATGAATGAGAATCAAAAGCTTTATCCTGCGTCCGTGACTAAAATTATGTCTATGCTCCTTGTTGCCGAGGCGATAGACAACAACACGATACGGCTGACGGATGAAGTGACTGCCAGCACGGAAGCGTCAAAAAAAGGCGGTTCGCAGATATGGCTCAAAGAGGGCGAAACTATGACGGTGGAGGAACTGCTGAAAGCCACGGCTGTTTACAGCGCGAACGATGCCTGTACGGCGCTCGGCGAGTACATTGCCGGAAGCGACGAGGGTTTTGTGATGATGATGAACGAACGGGCTCAGGAGCTCGGAATGAAAAACACTCATTTTGATAATTGCACGGGTCTTGACGATACCACGCAGACCCACCTGACGACCGCGTACGACATTGCGCTGATGTCAAGGGAGCTGATGAAGCATCAGTTCATTATGCAGTACACAAAGATATGGATGGATTCCCTGCGCGACGGCAAAACCGAGCTTGTCAACACAAACAAGCTTATTCGTTTCTACGAGGGTGCGACGGGTCTGAAAACGGGAACAACGTCGAAAGCGGGCTGCTGTATTTCGGCAACTGCCACCCGCGACGGAACGAGTCTTATCGCTGTGGTTATGGGTGCGGACAACAGTAAAGACCGATTTGAGGGAGCAAAGGCAATGCTGAACTGGGGCTTTGCAAATTATGAAACAGTCACGCCGAAAATCGATAAATCGCTGATAACCGATGTGAATATAATAATGGGAGAAGAAAAGAAAATAACTCCGCAGATTTCGGGAGGCTCACAGTTCCTTATCCCGAAAGGCAAAGAAAAGGATCTGACTCAGGAGATAAATCTTGCTGCGGCTGTTGAGGCGCCTGTTGAATCCAATCAGACTCTCGGTACCGTGACTGTGAAGCTGAACGGCAACAAGCTCGGAGAATATCGGCTGACCGCACCGCATTATGTTGAACGTTTGAGCTTCGGCACGGTGTTCAAACGGATGATATGTTCCGTGTGCAAGGAGAAAAAGCTCGTTACCGTGAACTGAATATGTACTTTTTATGCAATCTGCGTAAAAAATACTAAATAATACTTGAAAAAACAAGTTAAATAGGGTAAAATATATCCAAACAGAATCGGTAACCTTACAGAAATACGGGTTATCAGGGAAATCGGAGGCACACAGTTAATGTCTGTTAAGTTGAACACAAAATATGTTGCTCCGTTCCTTGGAAACGATGCTTTTGAGAGTATAAAGGCTGAGGTAGAAGCTGCACACGATGAGCTTCACAACGGAACGGGCAAGGGAAATGATTTTCTCGGTTGGTTGAATCTTCCGGAAAATTATGACAAGGAAGAATTTGCAAGAATCAAAGCTTCCGCAGAAAAAATCAGGAAAGATTCGGATGTGCTTGTTGTCATCGGAATCGGAGGCTCATATCTCGGCGCAAGAGCCGCTGTTGAGTTTATCAAATCACAGAATTACAATCTGCTCAGAAAAGGAGCTCCGGAAATTTATTTCGCAGGAAACACGATCAGCTCCGCATCAATCAACGAGCTTGTTGAAATTATCGGCGACAGAGATTTTTCCGTTAATGTAATTTCAAAGTCAGGCACAACCACAGAGCCGGCGGTTGCTTTCAGAATTTTCAGAGAGATGCTTGAAAGCAAATACGGCAAGGCAGAAGCGGCAAAACGCATTTACGCAACGACCGATAAGAGCAGGGGAACGCTCAAGGCTCTTGCCGACGAAGAGGGCTATGAAACCTTTGTCGTACCCGACGATGTCGGCGGACGCTATTCCGTGCTGACGGCGGTAGGCCTTTTGCCGATAGCGGTTGCCGGAATCAATGTTGATGAGATTATGCAGGGCGCCGCAGCGGCGATGAAAGAGCTCTGCGATAAGGATATCGAAAAGAACGATTGTTACAAATATGCCGCAGCAAGAAATCTCCTTTACAGAAGCGGCAAGAAAATTGAAATGATGGTCAGCTATGAGCCTGCATACACAATGATGAATGAGTGGTTCAAGCAGCTCTTCGGCGAGAGCGAGGGCAAGGACGGAAAAGGACTTTTCCCGGCATCGGCAATTTTCTCGACGGATCTTCATTCGATGGGTCAGTACATCCAGCAGGGTGAGAGACACCTCTTTGAGACTGTTGTTCATTTTGCAAAGTCAAAGTCAGAGGTCGAGATAAAGAACGAAGAGGGCAGCGCGGACGGACTCAATTTCCTCGCGGGAAAGACAGTTTCGTTTGTAAACCAGAAGGCGTTTGAAGGAACTCTTCTTGCTCACACCGACGGCGATGTACCGAACATTGTTCTTGAAGCGGACGCGATGGACGAATTTAACCTCGGCTATCTCATCTATTTCCTTGAAAAGGCCTGCGCGATAAGCGGCTACATTCTCGGAATCAATCCGTTTGATCAACCCGGTGTTGAAAGCTACAAGAAGAATATGTTTGCTCTTCTCGGAAAGCCGGGCTATGAGGATCGCAAAGCCGAGCTTGAAGCAAGGCTCAATTAAGGCAACACCGCACAAATTGAGGTGCATGCCTTGCTTGAATATATTTCCGTCATGCTGCACAAAAATTCCTTGAATTGCGACAGCAAGTCTACAAAATTTTTGTACACCCAGACGAAAAAATTTTATTGCGCAATCCGCGCACTCCAATTGTGCGGTATAGCCTTAAAATCGTATAATTTTCGTGTAAAACACGGATTTTAGAATAAAAAACAGGGAGGATATTTTATGGTATCTCTTATTTTAGGTAAAAAAGGTTCAGGAAAAACAAAGCGCCTTATCGAAAAGGTCAATGAGGCTATTGAACATTCAAACGGTAACGTTGTTTGCGTCGAGAAGCAGCCCAAGCTCACTTACGATGTAAACTATCGCGCCCGTCTTATTGATACAGACCATTATGGCGTAAGCGGTTATGATGCATTCTTTGGCTTCCTTTGCGGAATCTGTGCGGGTGACCACGACATCACGGATGTACTTATCGACGCAACTCTCAGAATCGGCACAAGAGATTACGGCGAGCTTTGCGAGTTCCTCAAGAAGGTTGACGAGCTGAGCAAGAATCACGTTGAGGAGAAGAGCTTTATCTTCACAATCTCCGCTGATGAAGATGAGCTTCCGAAAGAAATCTTTGATTTTTGCAAGAAGATCTGACCTTAATTGAAATTTTGAGACTATCGGTTGAAATCAGCCGATAGTCTTTTTTCGGAATAGGTGTCAAAAGGTTTGACGGTTCGCTTTGACGAGGGGCTTATCCTGACTTTTATATACCTTTTTATAATAAAAATGCCGTGACAAAAGAAAATCGTGAAAAAGCCACGGATTTTGTATTTTTATTATTGACAAATCGGGTTTTACACTATATAATGTTTGGTGCATGACATTTGAGGTGAAGAGTATTTATGTATTTTGTTGAGCTTGAGCCTGTCTTCAATAATGAAGGTATGGTTTTGCCACTTGACTTCACATTTGATATGAGCGAATGTGAGCTTTACGGCGGAAATCCGTTCGGTTCTCCCGTCCGTATAACGGGCGAGATACACAACTCAACAGGTATCGTCAGCATCAAAGCAAAGGCTGACTTTACTCTCAATCTCACCTGCGACAGATGCGCGGTTTCGTTTGACCGCGATTTTTCAGTACCGGTCGAGCACGTACTTGTCACGGAGCTGAACGACGAAGGCAATGACGAATACATTGTCGTCGATTCGCTTCGATTCGATGCCGAACCGCTTATTCGGGAGGATATTCTCCTGAGTTTGCCTACCAAGGTGCTGTGCAGAGATGACTGCCTCGGGATCTGTCCCCGGTGCGGCAAAGACTTGAATGACGGTCCGTGTGACTGCAAAAAAGAAGCAGACCCAAGATGGGACGCGCTCTTGCAGCTCACGCAGGAAGATCAGTAAGAATTATAAGGAGGCGCTCAGAATGGCAGTACCAAAGAGAAGAGTTTCTAAGGCGAGAAGAGACAAGAGACGTTCCAACGTATGGAAGATGGAAGCACCGACACTCGTAAAGTGTTCACAGTGCGGTGAGTACAAGAGAGCTCACAGAGTTTGCTCAGCCTGCGGTTATTACAACGGCAAGTTGGTTGTCAAGAAGGACGCATAAGTCTTTTCAATGAAACGGAGAAGGTAGAGATTGGACCGTGATTAAATAGTCCGTTCTCTGCCTTTTTGACTTTTTTGACGGATCTTTTTCCGTTATACAGCCCAAAGCTTCCTTGCCGATATTCATATCGGCGGCGGAATCCTTGAACTGTCTAACGAAAAAACCTCTCGTCAAAATTGAGGCTTAGGCTCTTTTTCTGTTATACGAATTTTATTCCCCTCGGCATATATAAATATTGCCTTCGGAAAATAAAATCCGCCTAGCGAAAAAACCTCTCGTCAAAATTGAGGTTTAGGCTCTTTTTCTGTTATGCGAATTTTATTCCCCTCGGTATATATAAATATTGCCTTCGGAAAATAAAATCCGCCTAACGAAAAAATCTCTCGTCAAAATGTAGGTTTCGGATTTTTTTTCAAAAAGACCTTAGATATTATATGTTAGATGATTCCGTAAATGCAAATAATACAAGCAAAGGAGGGTCTTTATGGCTGTTAAAATTTCATCTGTTCAGCATCATTCGCCTGCGTCGCGCCACTTTATAAAGGCTGGGGACAAGCTGATAAGCGTAAACGGTCATGAGATCCGCGATGTGCTTGATTATCAATTCTATCTTGACGATGCGCCTGAGCTTGTTATTGAAAAGCCGAGCGGCAAAAGACGAAAGATTCATTTGAAGCTCGGCGAGGGCGAGACGGGACTTGAGTTTGAAACATATCTTATGGACAAACAGCGTTCATGTGCAAACAACTGTATTTTCTGCTTCATAGATCAGCTCCCGAAGGGGCTTCGCGAAAGCCTTTATTTTAAAGATGATGATTCAAGACTTTCGTTTCTTTTCGGCAATTATGTTACGCTGACAAATATCGGCGAAAGGGATATTAACAGAATAATTGAAATGCATATCAGTCCGGTGAACATCTCGGTTCACACGATGAATCCGGAGCTCAGAGTTAAGATGATGGGCAACAAACGGGCAGGCAAGGTGCTTGATTATGTCAAAAAGCTTGCCGACGCCGGAATAAAGCTTAACACTCAGCTTGTTCTGTGTCCCGGCTACAACGACGGGGATGAGCTGACATATTCTCTTGAGGGGCTTGGCAAAATGTATCCGTCTGTTCAGAGCATCGCTGCAGTACCGGTGGGCTTGTCCTGCCACCGCGACGGGCTCACGAACTTAAATCCTTTCACAAAAGAGCAATCTTTAGACGTAATTTCGCGAATTGATAGTTACAATTCTCGATTTATGTGTTATAATAATATGAATATTGCTTTTGCTGCCGATGAGTTCTATCTCAGCGCTGATCTTCCGATGCCGGATTGCAGCCGTTACGGCGATTTTGTCCAGCTTGAAAACGGCGTCGGACTCTGGACTATGTTAAAGCATGAATTTGATGAGGCGATAAAGGATATTCCGGACGGATATACGCTGTCGAAAGACCGGAGAATCACTATGGTCACGGGAGCGGCGGCTTTCAGGCTGATCGAATATATAGCGAAATCGGTTGAGAAAAAAGTGCCGAACATAAAGATCGAGGTTGTCAAAATACCGAATCGGCTTTTCGGCGAGAGAATCACCGTTGCAGGACTTCTCTGCGGCAGAGATATAATCGCAGGGCTTGAAAACACGACGCTTTATGACGAGCTGCTTTTCCCTGCGGTTGCTCTGAGAAGCGAGAGAGATATTTTCCTCGACGATATGTCTGTTGAGGAGCTTTCACAAAAATTAGGAATAAAGGTCACACCCGTTGAAAACGACGGGTATGAAATGCTTGATAAAATTTTAGGAGAACAGGAGGGATAATATGGCAAGACCGATAGTTGCCGTTGTAGGCAGACCGAATGTCGGAAAGTCTACGCTTTTCAACAAGCTTGTGGGTCAGCGTCTTTCGATTGTTGACGATACGCCGGGCGTTACCCGCGACAGGATTTACGGCGATTGCGAGTGGCTCAATCACAACTTCCTTTTGGTTGACACGGGCGGAATTGAGCCGGATTCGGACGATATTATTCTTTCACAGATGCGCCGTCAGGCACAGATTGCCATTGACAGCGCAGACGTTATAATTTTCGTCACAGATATGAGATCGGGCGTTGTTGCTACCGATCAGGAGGTTGCTTCAATGCTCATAAAGAGCGGAAAGCCGATCGTGCTTTGCGTCAACAAGTGCGATACGGTCGGAGAGCCGCCGCTTGAGTTTTACGAATTTTACAATCTTTGTCTCGGCGAGCCGATCAGAGTGTCTGCCGTTCACGGTCACGGCACGGGCGATTTGCTTGACGAGGTAATCAAATATTTCCCTGAGGACGACTCGGAGAACGACGAGGACGACAGAATCAGAGTTGCCGTTATCGGCAAGCCGAATGTCGGCAAATCCTCACTTATCAACGCCATTGCGGGCGAGGAGCGCGTTATCGTTTCAAATATCGCCGGAACAACGCGAGATGCGACCGACACGCTGATTGAAAATCAGTTCGGCAAGTTTATCTTTATTGACACGGCAGGTATCCGACGCAAGAGCAAGGTTGAAGAGGTGATTGAGAAATACAGCGTGCTCAGGGCAAGAATGGCTGTTGAGAGAGCAACGGTGTGCGTTATCATGATTGACGCGCAGGAGGGCTTTACCGAGCAGGACTCAAAGGTTGCCGGTATTGCTCATGACCTCGGCAAGGCCTGTATTATTGCGGTCAACAAATGGGACGCGGTCGAAAAAGACGGAAAAACCATGGACAGCTACCGCAAAAAGCTGATGAACGACTTTTCCTTTATGTCTTACGCTCCTATAATTTTCATTTCGGCAAAGACCGGTCAGCGCCTTGACAGACTGTTTGAGCTGATTAAATATGTCGATTCGCAGAATGCGATGAGAATATCAACGGGCAAGCTTAACGACATTTTGGCTGAGGCAACGGCAAGAGTTCAGCCGCCTACGGATAAAGGCAGAAGGCTGAAAATATACTATATTACACAGGCTTCGGTCAGACCTCCGACATTTGTTTGCTTTGTCAACCGCAAGGATCTTTTCCATTACAGCTATCAGCGTTATATAGACAACCAGATTCGTGAGGTTTTCGGACTTGAGGGAACTCCGACGAAAATGGTTATCCGCGAAAGAGAAGAGAAAAAATGATTATTTTGGGAATTGACCCCGGCTATGCGATAATCGGATACGGGGTGCTGGAATACAGCAACAATCATTTCCGCGTGCTCGGCTACGGAGCGATAACGACGAAGGCGGGAACTCCGTTCAATCAAAGGCTTGAGATAATTTACCGCGAGCTGGATCTGATAATGACGAAGTACAAGCCGGATGTTATGGCTATTGAAAAGCTCTTTTACAATACAAATGCCAAAACGGTAATTGACGTCGCTCAGGCGAGGGGAGTTATCGTACTGACGGCGCAGCTCCACGGTTTGGAGATTGCGGAATACACGCCGCTCCAGGTTAAGCAGAGCGTTGTCGGATACGGCAGAGCCGAAAAGAAACAGGTTCAGGAAATGATGCGTATCATGTTGAAATTTGATGAGATACCGAAGCCCGACGATACTGCCGATGCGCTGGCAATGGCTATTTGCCACGCTCACACAAGCGGTTCGCTCGTCGGAAAGCTGAAGAAGTATTATTGAGGAGCGGAAATTTTATCTCGGCACGATGTGGGCATAGTGCCTTACGACAAGCCTTGATGAAACCCGAACTGTATGGCGTGATGACCGCATCACACGAGGAATCTGACAGAATTTGTCTTAACCCCTCCGTCACGGCTTCAAACTTAAAAGCAAAAACTAATTACCGAAAGGTGGAAAACGATGATATACTCTCTTACGGGTAAGGTTATTGCCCTTGACCAAAACGGACTTGCCGTGCAGTGCGGCGGAATTGCGTTTTTCTGTTTTTCCACAATGAATACGCTGAAGAACGTTGCGCTCAACAAAGAGACCACGGTTTATACATATCTCAATGTTCGCGAGGATGCGATGGAGCTTTACGGCTTCGCAACGCCGAACGAGCTTGATGCTTTCCGTCAGCTTATCACCGTTTCCGGTGTGGGTCCCAAGGCGGCAACAGCAATTCTTTCGGTTCTGACTCCCGATAAGCTTGCATTGAGTATCGCGTCGGGAGATGCGAAGTCCATAACAAAGGCTCAGGGCGTGGGTGCAAAAATCGCACAGCGAATAATACTTGAACTCAAGAATAAATTTACCGCCGATCTCACAGATGAACAGTCCGAAATACTCGGAGCGGTTCAGGTTACGGCTCAGGCGGAAAACTCAGGCGAAGCAATCGAAGCGCTTGTTCAGCTCGGATACAGCCGTTCCGAGGCGGCAATGGCTTTGCGGAAGCTTGACAATACTCTGCCGGTCGAGGAGCTTATAAGACAGGCATTGAAGTCTCTGATATAAGGAGAAACTTATATGGACGATATGGATTTTGAAAACAGAATAGTCGCGCCGGAATATCTTGACACGGACTCGGATGTCGAGCTTCAGCTCCGTCCGAGAATGATGAAGGATTATATCGGTCAAACTAAGGTGAAAGAAAATCTTTCAATATATATTGAGGCGGCGAACAAGAGAAACGAGCCGCTGGATCATGTCTTGCTCTACGGCCCTCCGGGCTTGGGTAAGACCACCCTCGCGGGCATCATTGCCAACGAAATGGGAGTGAATTTCCGCGTCACATCGGGTCCGGCGATAGAAAAGCCGAAGGATCTTGCCGCGCTGCTGACAAACCTCAACGAGGGCGACGTGCTTTTCATTGACGAGATTCACAGAATGAACCGAAGCGTTGAGGAGGTTCTCTATCCTGCGATGGAGGACAACGCGCTTGACATCATAATCGGTCAGGGCCCGTCGGCAAGGAGCATCAGAATTGATTTGCCGAAGTTTACACTTGTCGGTGCAACGACGAGAGCGGGTCAGCTCAGCGCGCCGCTCAGAGACCGTTTCGGAGTTATAGCGAGACTTGAGCTGTATTCACCTGAGGATCTCAGCAACATAGTAAGGCGAAGCGCGGGAATACTCGGCATTGAGATCACCGACGACGGAGCATACCAGATCGCTTCTCGTTCGCGCGGAACTCCGCGAATTGCCAACAGGCTTTTGAAGCGTGTGCGTGACTTTGCCCAGGTACTCGGCAACGGCATTATCACAGACGAAAACGCCGACCTTGCGCTCAACAGACTTGAGGTCGATCCTCTCGGACTGGATTCCATTGACCGCCTTTTGCTGACGGCAATGATAAAGAATTACAACGGAGGACCTGTCGGTCTCGAAACGATCGCCGCAGCAATCGGCGAAGAGGCGATAACCATTGAAGATGTTTATGAACCGTATCTGATGCAGATCGGCTTCCTGTCCAGAACTCCGCGCGGACGTATGGTAACTCCGGCGGGTTATGCACACTTGGGAATACCGATGCCGGCGCAGAACGGAGCAAATATTAACCCCGTTCCGCTTGCGGAACAGCAAAAATTTGAATTATAATTCGGAGGTTATGTTATGGGTAGATTATTCGGTACTGACGGTGCGCGCGGAGTTGCGAACTCCGAGCTTACCTGCGAGCTTGCAATGCAGATAGGCCGTGCCGCGGCAATGGTTCTTATTGACGAAAACAAAAAGCGTCCGAGAGTTATGATCGGAATGGATACACGAATTTCATCTAATATGCTTTGTTCGGCGATAACGGCAGGACTGTGTTCGGTGGGTGCCGACGTTATGCAGCTCGGCGTTCTTCCGACTCCTGCGGTCGCTTTCCTCGTAAAGAAATACGAATATGACGCCGCTGTTATGATAACGGCTTCTCACAATCCGTGTGAATACAACGGAATAAAGATTTTCCAGGCGGACGGCTATAAGCTTCCCGACGAGCTGGAGGAAAAAATCGAAGCGATAATTCTTGACGGCGTGATTCAGCCCCCTGTTAAAATCGGTGCTGACATCGGTCGTATCAGAAGCTCTGAAATGCCGACATTTGACTATACACGCCACCTCATTTCCACGGTTGAGGACGTTGATTTTTCAGGCTATAAGGTTGCCCTTGACTGCGCGAACGGTGCGGCAAGCGTAACCGCTCCCGACCTCTTCACGGAGCTCGGTGTGGACTGCCACATCAAATCCTCAATGCCGAACGGTATCAATATCAACCGCGAGTGCGGCTCGACTCACCTTGACGGACTTTGCCGTTATGTTAAGGAGTACGGCTGTGATGTCGGTTTTGCTTTTGACGGCGATGCGGACAGAATGCTTGCTGTCGACGAGAACGGCGAGGTCGTTGACGGAGATAAGATTATTGCAATCTGTGCGAAGGATATGAAGCAGAGAGGAGTCCTCTCCGACGATACTGCCGTTGTTACGGTTATGAGCAATATGGGCTTCTTTGAGTTCTGCAAGAAGAACGGAATCAAGACCGAAATCACGAAGGTCGGCGACAGATACGTTCTTGAAAATATGAAGAAAAACAATTTCAAAATCGGCGGCGAGCAGTCGGGTCACGTCATTTTCTTTGATTACGCTTCAACAGGCGACGGTCAGCTCACGGCAATTCAGCTTCTTGCTGTTATGAAGAGAACAGGCAAGAAGCTCTCCGAGCTTGCGGCTGAGATGGAGATCTTTCCCCAGGTGCTTATCAATGTCAGGGTTTCTCAGATGGGTAAAGCCCGTTACGATAAGGATGAGGAAATTAAGAAAGCGGTTGCAAGCGCCGAAAAGGAGCTCGGCGAATCGGGAAGAGTTCTTGTCCGCGTTTCCGGTACGGAGCCGCTTGTCAGAGTTATGCTTGAGGGCAAGGACAAGGAATTGATACAGAGCCTTGCGGAGGACATCGCCGAGGTTGTAAAGGAAAGACTTATTTAAACACAAATTGCGGCGCACGCCCGAAAACGGAGGAAGTTACGATGAGAGTTGCAGACGGTTGGAAAGATTATGAATTGCTTGACTGCTCCGACGGAGAAAGACTGGAGCGGTGGGGCGATGTTATTCTTATTCGTCCCGACCCTCAGGTAATATGGAAAACTCCGAAAAAGCATCCGATGTGGAAAAAAGCCAATGCCAGGTACCTCCGCTCTTCAACGGGCGGCGGTCACTGGGAGGTTCTCAGAAAAACTCCCGATATTTGGCGAATAAACTATAAAGGGCTCAGCCTCAATGTCAAGACAATGGGCTTCAAGCACACGGGAATTTTCCCCGAACAGGCGGTGAACTGGGACTATACGGCGCAGCTTATAAAGGACGCCGACAGACCCGTCAAGGTGCTCAACCTGTTTTCCTACACGGGCGGAGCAACGGTTGCCTGTCTGAAAGCGGGCGCGCAGGTGGTTCACGTTGACGCGTCCAAGGGCATGGTGGCATGGGCAAAGGAAAACGCCGCGGCTTCGTCCGTGGCGGACAGACCCGTGCGCTGGATTGTTGACGACTGTATAAAGTTCGTTCAGCGCGAAATTCGGCGCGGAAATAAATATGATATTATAATTATGGATCCTCCGTCATACGGCAGAGGACCCGGCGGCGAGGTATGGAAACTGGAGGACGAGGTGTACGGCTTCGTTGAGCTTTGCACACAGGTTCTTTCTGACGACCCGATAATGGTGCTGATAAACTCCTACACAACGGGATTGTCCCCCGCCGTTATGCAGTATATTTTGGGCTCGCTCGTCGTTCCGAAATTCGGCGGAGAGGTTACGGGAAGTGAAATCGGTCTGCCTGTTACGCAGACGGGAATGGTGCTTCCGTGCGGAGCCTCGGCAATATGGAAGAAAAAGTAATCCGGAGAAACACAGTATATGAACCAGAGCATTATTCAATTTAAAGATGTAACTTTTTCCTACGATACGGAGGAGGAGAACGTCCCTGCACGCAAGGTTATCGAAAATTTTAACCTCGCGATAGAGGAGGGACAGTTCCTTGCTGTCCTGGGACGCAACGGCTGCGGAAAATCCACGGTCGCGAAGCTCATAAACGGTATTCTTGTTCCGACAGAGGGCAAGGTTACGGTCGAAGGAATGGATACCTCCGATGAAGAGAAAACCGTAGATATTCGCCGCACGGTGGGCATGGTTTTTCAGAATCCGGATAATCAGATTGTTGCAACAATAGTTGAGGACGACGTTGCGTTCGGTCCCGAAAATCTCGGAGTTGAACCGAGTGAAATCAGAAAAGCCGTCGATAACGCGCTCAAGGCGGTTGGAATGTATGAGTTCCGCAAGCGCGAGCCTCACCGTCTTTCGGGCGGCCAGAAGCAGAGAGTCGCCATTGCAGGCGTTATCGCTATGAATACAAAGTGCATCGTTATGGACGAGCCGACTGCCATGCTTGATCCGCAGGGCAGGAAAGAGGTTATCGACACCGTAATGAAGCTCAACAAGGATTACGGAATTACTGTTATTCTGATCACACACTATATGGACGAGGCTGTCAAAGCCGATCGTGTAGTGGTTATGGATAACGGTAATATTGCGCTTGACGGAACTCCGAAAGAGGTGTTCCGCAACGTTGAAAAGATTAAGTCGCTGGGTCTTGACGTTCCGCAGGCATCGGAGCTTGCTTACAGACTCAGAAAAAAGGGAATGAAGCTGCCGGACGACATTCTTGACGAAAATGAATGTGCCGCGGCGATTATGAAGCTTTTGGAGGTGAAATAATGCCGATACTTTCAATGCAGGGCGTTACTCACCTTTACAACAAGGGAACGCCGAATCAGTCGAAAGCGATAGATAATATAAACCTTGATATAGATGCAGGCGAGCTTGTGGGCATAATCGGACACACGGGATCGGGAAAAAGTACGCTGGTTCAGCACTTTAACGGTATCCTCAAGCCTGAGAGCGGCAAGGTTATTGTTGACGGAGTCGATATATGGTCGGACAAAAAAGCCACCAGAGAAGCAAGGTTCAAGGTCGGCTTGTGCTTCCAGTATCCGGAATACCAGCTTTTTGAGGAGACGGTGTACAAGGATATTTCGTTCGGTCCGAAAAATATGAAGCTCTCCGACGCGGAAATAGACGCACGCGTGCACGCCGCGGCTGAATATGTCGGACTGAAAAAAGAGCTTCTCGAAAAATCTCCGTTTGATCTTTCGGGCGGAGAAAAGAGACGTGCCGCGATTGCGGGAGTAATTGCAATGCAGCCAAAGGTGCTTATCCTGGACGAGCCGACGGCAGGCCTTGACCCCATCGGCAGGGACAGAATACTTGAAATGATAAAGAACTACCGCGAAAAAACGGGCAGTACGATTTTGCTTGTTTCTCACAGTATGGAGGACGTTGCCAAGATTGCAACAAAGGTCGCCGTGATGAACAACGCGCGGCTTGAAATGTACGGAACTGTCGATGAGGTCTATTCTCAGGGCGAAAGGCTCAGGGAGATCGGATTGAATATTCCTCAGATTTCAAAGGTTTTTGAAATCTTGAAAAAGAACGGACACGATTTTGGCTCCGTTTACACCGTTGACAGGGCGGTTGAGGTACTCTCAAGATAACCTGTTATCCCGCACAAGGAGGTGCAAAGCCATTGTTAAAGGACATCACTATCGGTCAGTATTATAATGTTGATTCTCCGATGCACAGAATGGACGCGAGAATGAAGATAATCCTTACCGTTGTGTTTATAGTTTCGATTTTTATGTGCAAGAGCTTCCCGGCACTCGGACTTATGGTGCTGTTTACCCTTGCCGTTAATATAATTTCAAAGGTTCCGCTGAAAATGGTTGCCAAGAGCCTTAAACCTATTGTTATCATTGTTATTTTTACTTCGGTGCTTAACATTTTCTACATCAGGGGCGGCACAACTCTTGTTGACTGGCACTTTATTCACATTACGTCGAACGGACTGCTTACGGCTCTGTTCATGGCGATAAGAATTGTGTGCCTTGTCGTTATCAGTTCTTTGCTGACTTACACGACAACGCCGACGGTGCTGACGGATTCGCTTGAAAAGCTGTTTGCGCCGCTGAAGCTTATCAAGGTGCCCGTTTCGACGCTTGCGATGATGATGACGCTGGCTTTGCGTTTCATTCCAACGCTCATTGACGAGATCGACAGAATCACCAACGCGCAGAAGGCGAGAGGTGCAGATCTCGACAACGGAAGCTTTATGCAGAGAGTGAAAGCTCTTGTACCGATAATTGTTCCGCTCTTTGTTTCGTCGATAAGACGAGCATACGAGCTTGCCGACGCTATGGACTGCCGATGCTATACGGGCGGTCCGGGCAGAACAAGAATGAAGCAGATGAAATTGAAGCCGTCGGATTTTGTTTATTTGGCGGTCACGGCGGTATATTTTGCAGGCATAATTCTCTTGAATATGTATTTCAAGGCGGTGCTTGTGAAATGAGAAATCTTGCTCTTCGCCTTATGTATGACGGCACGGATTTTCACGGCTGGCAGGTACAGCCAAACGGTATGACCGTTCAGGAATGCTTGCAGGATGCGGTTGAAAAAATACTCGGAGTGCGCGAAGCCGTCACCGGGTGCAGCCGCACGGACGCAGGCGTACACGCAAATGACTTTTGCTGTGCAATCAAAACCGAAAGCAATATTGACTGTTATCGCTTTATGGGTGCTCTCAACGCCGTGTTGCCGGATTCGGTCGCGGTGAAAAGCTGCCGTAAAATGCCGCTTGATTTTCATCCGAGATATGACTGCAAAAGCAAGAGATATCTTTACCGCGTGTGGAACTCTGCGGCGAAAAATCCGTTCCTAAAAAACTATGCTTATCACTATAAAAACAAGCTCGACGCCGATTTCCTCAACGGACAGGCACAGCAGTTTGTCGGAACCTATGATTTCTGCGGCTTCTGCTCTTCGGGCAGCAGCGTTGAGGATACGGTGAGGACGATTTATTCATTCAGGGTTGAGCGAAAAGGCGACGAAGTGGATTTTCTCGTTGAGGGTGACGGCTTCCTTTACAATATGGTGAGGATAATGGTCGGAACGTTAATAGAAATTTCAGAAAAAAGAATTGAAAAAGACACACTGATAGATATAATAGAAGCTAAGGACAGAGAAAAGGCGGGAAGAACCGCGCCGGCGTGCGGACTGTATCTTGACTCGGTCAATTACGGGGAGGCGTAAGCTTGAAAAATTCTCAGAAGTTTAAAAAGTTCTTATCCGTAAGCGAAAAAACAAAAAATATTCTGACTTACATACTTGTTGCGGCTGTTGTCATACTTATAGTTATGACGGCGGCTCAGAAGCTCGGCAATATGACGATATCCACGTTCACCTCCGATGTCAGGACATATTTTATGAGTCTCGGGTCGGGCGACGGTTATCCGTATTCGCTGGAAGCCGATGAGGTGTCCGATGTCGTCGTAAACAAATCGAACCTTAATTTCCTCCTGAGCGATAAGACGATGGCACTCACCTCGTCCGCTAAGGAGATAATGTCCAAGAATCACAGCTTTTCAAGCCCGGTAATGAAGATGAAAGGCTCAAGAATGATTGTGTACGATTTGGATTCGGGCAAGTTCAGAGTACAAAGCGGCGCGGATATTCTTTGGGAACATTCGGAGAGCGGCAAGCTCACAGCCGCCGCGATAGGTGCAAAGGGCAACTTTGCGGTCGCTTATTATGAGGACAGCTCAAAATCCGTGCTCAAGGTGTACGGTAAAAATAAAAAGGAAAAGCTTTCACACGATTTCAGCAACGAAAGAATAATTGATGTCGACCTCTCTCCCAACGGAAAATTTGTTGCGGTTGCGGCGGTCAAAGCCGTGAACGGTGAAATGACCTCAAAGCTGTATGTGTTAAACATCGGTTCGGGGGAGACTACGGCGTCGTTTGATTACCCGTCGGCAACGCTTCTCCGCGTGAATTACGTCAAGGGAAACAACATAGCGGTGCTCGGAGACAGCCTGAGATCCTATATTAAAAATAACAAGGACAGACAGGATGACTTGAATTTTAATTCCGACAAGCTTCACAATTACCGTGTTGCACAGAACGGTTCAAGCGTGCTCGTGCTTTCAAAGTACGGAAGCACATCGCTTTCATCGCTGACGTTTTACAACAGCAAGAATAAAGAGAAGTTTACCGAGGAGTTTGACAAGGAAGCCAAGTGGGTCGATACCGACGGCAAATATACGGCGGTGCTCTTCGACAGCGAGGTCAGAACCTACAACAGCAGGGGTAAGCAGATAGGTACAATATACTTCAGCGGTGAACCCGACAGAGTTGTAATTGACGGAAGCAGGACATACGTTCTCACCTCCGTGAATATAAAAAGCTATAAAACAAGAGGAACAACAGACGAAAGGCAGGCGTCCGAATAATGCAGGAGCATATAGTTGACATAATTCTCGGAGTTATATTTCTCCTGATAACAATTAAGTATTACAGGCAGGGACTTGTTGAGACGATATTCAAGTTCGGTTCTTATATTGTGGCTTTCGTTGCGGCATTGGCAACATGTTCGCCGGCGACGGACTGGATATACAGCAACACGAGACTTTTCGGCTCAACGGAAAGATATCTTGCAAAGCTGATTGTGTTCGTGCTGATATACATAGCCGTAAAGGTGCTTTTCTCGTGGATAATTTCAGTTCTCGGTTCGCTGAAAAAGCTGCCCGTGCTCAAGCACGCAAACAAGCTGCTCGGCACACTTCTCGGCGTAGGCTGCGGACTGGTGGCAATACTTGTCATCAGCGTGGGCTTGCAAATCTCATCCCATGTGGTGTATAATGCGAAATATGTGAACGCGGTTGATTCATCTGTCATTGTTCAGGCGATACTTTCAAATGACAAGATAGCGTCCAATATAGAAGCGCTCAAAGAATACGGAGGAATTTGAAATGGTTAAGGATCTGTTTAAAAACTGGAACACCGTTCCGAACTGGCTTTCTTTTTCAAGAATAATTATGGTGCCGATATTTGCGTATCTGTTCCTTAACGAGAATATCAATAACCACATTATATGGTCAATATTCGTGCTCGCTTTGTCGGGAATATCGGATTTCCTTGACGGCAAGATCGCACGCCGTTTTAATCAGGTGAGCGAGCTCGGCAAGGTGATTGACCCCGTTGCGGATAAGCTGACTCAGATAACGATAGCCGTTTTGCTCTATATACGTTTCAGCAGCAGCGAGGAAACCTTGATAAAAACATTTAGCTGGATATTCCTTGTTTTCATCATCAAGGAATTTATAATGGTTCTTTTCGGCGGAATAATGATCGCAATCGGTCTCAAACCGAGCGCGGCTGAAATATACGGTAAGGTTGCTACCTTTGTCTTTTACCTCGTGATGATAGCTCTTTTTGCGTTCGCACCCGATGTCGGCGCGTTCAACTCGCTGTGGACGATTCCTGACACAATGATGATCGTGCTTGTTTCGGTGTCGGCTTTGCTGACCGTTGTAGCGTTTTTGAGCTATCTGCCGGGAGTTTACAGGCAGTTTAAAGAGAAGTTTTCAAAAAAAGCAACTAAATAATCAAACAGGAGACAAATATGAAGCAGATAATGTGCAGCAAATGCGGAATCCGGCCTGCTGTGATTTTTATGACGCGAATGGACGGTGACAAGAACTCCCATCAGGAGGGACTGTGCCTGAAGTGCGCGATGGAGTCAACGGGTCCGATAAAGCAGATGATGGAAAATATGGGAATAACGGAGGACGACTACGAAGCCATGAGCGAGCAGTTCGGCGCCATGATGGGCATGGGCGACGAGGGCGAGGGCTTCGAGCCGGGCGGAACACCGACTTTCCCCTTTATGCAGGGATTTGTAAACAATGACGGTCAGGACTTTACCGATGTTCCCGATACAAACGTTAAGGAGTCCAAGGGCAAGAAAAAGGGCGAAAAGAAATCCAAAAAGCGCAAGTATCTTCCGTTGTATTGTACCAACCTGACCCAAAAGGCGAAAGAGGGCAAAATTGACAGGATAATCGGAAGAGACAACGAGATTTACAGAACGATACAGATTCTTTGCAGACGTTCCAAAAACAATCCGTGCCTGATAGGCGAGCCCGGCGTCGGTAAGACGGCGATTGCCGAGGGACTGGCGCTGAGAATTGCGTCAGGCGATGTACCCGCAAAGCTTGCCAACAAGGAAATACAGCTTCTTGACCTCACGTCCCTTGTTGCAGGAACTCAGTTCAGAGGACAGTTTGAGGGCAGAGTAAAGGGACTGGTCGAAGAGGTCAAGTCAGAGGGCAATATCATTCTGTTTATCGACGAGGTGCACAACCTTGTCGGAACAGGCGGAGATTCCGAGGGCTCAATGAACGCAGCCAATATCCTCAAGCCCGCACTTTCAAGAGGTGAGGTTCAGATCATCGGCGCTACAACGTTCACCGAGTACAGAAAGTATATCGAAAAGGACGCGGCGCTTGAAAGACGACTTCAGCCCGTTAAGGTCGAGGAGCCGTCGATCGAGGACACCTACAATATGTTGCTTGGAATAAAGGAATATTACGAAAACTACCACAAGGTTCAGATAAGCGACAGCCTGGTTCACAGTGCAGTAACCCTTTCGGAGAGATTCATAAACGACAGATTTTTGCCGGACAAGGCTATTGACCTGCTCGACGAGGCTTGCACCTGCGCTAACCTGAGAAACAAGTATATCAGCGAGTATGAGAGCAAGCTCAACGAAAAGGCTGATCTCATTATCCGCGAACAGGATCTTATGGAGTCTGAGGAGCCGGACTACGAGGCTATTGCCAAGGTTAAGCAGGACATTATGCAATGTGAAACAAGAATCAACCAGCTTGTGCCGCTTGTCGAAAATTCGCCTGTAACCGAGGAGGATTTGGCGCGTGTAATTCAGCTTTGGACAGGCATTCCCGCTCAGAAGATTGTTGAAAGCGATCTCCGCAGACTTGCCGATCTTGATAAAAAGCTCAAGGCAAAGGTCATCGGTCAGGACGAAGCGGTTGACGTGGTTGCCAAGGCGGTAAGGCGCGGCAGAATCTGTGTCAGTCCGAGAAGAAGACCGTCGTCGTTCATCTTTGTCGGTCCTACGGGAGTCGGCAAAACCGAGCTTGTTAAACAGCTTGCAAATGAGCTGTTTGATACGCCCGAAACACTTATCAGGCTTGATATGTCCGAGTTTATGGAGAAGCACAGCGTGTCACGAATCATAGGTTCGCCGCCGGGCTATGTCGGCTATGACGAAGCAGGTCAGCTTACCGAAAAGGTAAGGCGCAAGCCCTATTCGGTTCTTCTTTTCGATGAAATCGAAAAGGCTCACCCCGACGTAATGAATATCCTGCTCCAGATACTTGATGAGGGCAAGATTACGGACGCTCAGGGCAGAACGGTCAGCTTTGAAAACACCGTTATCGTTATGACGTCAAATGCCGGAAGCAGCCGCTCAGAGGGCGCACTCGGCTTCGGAAAGACTCAGGGCGATGCAAACAAGGAAAGAGCTCTGAAAGCTCTCAGAGAGTTCCTCAGACCCGAATTTATCGGCAGAGTCGATGAAATTGTCGTATTCAATGACCTCGACGAAGAGGCGTTCAAGAAGATTGCGGTTCTTATGCTTGACGAGTTCAAGGAGCCGCTCAGAGATAAGGGCATTGATTTCAGCTATACCGATGAAGCCGTGGCACAGCTTGCCAAGGATTCTATCGGCGGCGTGAGGGGAGCAAGAGACCTCAGAAATAATATTCGCCGCAAGGTTGAGGACAAGATCGCTCAGATGATAATTGACAACATTGATACTCCGCTGACCTCCATAACCGTGGACGCAGAGGACGGGGATATTGTTCTTTCATAAACTGTAAAAAATTCGTTTTTCGCTTTAGCGGAAAATCGAGTTGTAAAAATGAAAAAAATAAAACTGTCACATTCGTTATAAAGCGAGTGTGACAGTTTTTTGTTGTATTGACTTAAATATTATTGTTGATCTTCGGACCCCTTGCCGACGTCAAACCAAAATTCAACGCCTCCGTCGGCATTGATAACGCCGCATTGCTCGGAATGGGCGTCCTGAACGCTCTTGACAATCGAAAGTCCGAGACCGAAATGTCCGTCGTTGCGAAGCCTTGCCGAATCATGGCGGTAGAAGCTCAGCCAGAGCTTTTCAAGCACATCTTCCGGAATGTTGCTGCCCGAATTGAAAACAAAGATACGATAGGACAGTCCGACATCTTCATATCGTACACGGATGAGCTTGGGGTCGCCGCCGATGTAGGAGACCGCATTTGAAAGAAGATTGTTGAACACAAACGGAAGCTTTTTGAGATCTGCTTTGCCTATCAGCTTGTCAGTTACAAGGTTCTCAACCTTGATTCCGTGCTTTTCAAAAACGATGGAGTGAGAATTGAGCAGTTCGGCAATGAAATCCGTGAGTGAAAAATCCTCAAAGTTCAGAGAATCCTGATTCTGCTGAATGTTTGAAAGGCTCATCATATTGACGACGAGATCATTCATTCGTCCGCACTCGTCAATAATCGTGTCGCAGTATTCGCTGACCGCCGCCTTGTCGTCAAGAATGTATTTTGCGCCCTCGGCATAGCCCTGAATTATGGCTATAGGAGTCTTTAATTCGTGTGACGTGCCGGCGATAAATTCCTCGCGGTATTTCTTTTCAAGCTCTTTTTCCTTGAGCTGTTCAAGCAGAAATTCCGATTTTTCCGTGAGCTGATCTTTTGTTATCATCCATGAGGCATACATGGCGTTGATACTCGATATCGACGCGTCGATTTCCATATTGACGGATTTTCCGCCGGTCGGAATACGCAGATCGGGATCATTTTCCGATGCCATTTTCTGCGTTATTTCGGTAATCTTTTTGATCGGCTCGGTTATCTGCGTCACATAGAAATAAACAACGATACTGACGGCAATAAATATCATCAAAATGATAAGACCGACCGTTATGCTGACGGTTTTTGCCTGAAGCTCGATAGTGGAATACCGCACGGCGGAGATAATCTGATAGTTTTCGCTCGATCCCGGCGAAACAAGAACGTAAAATTCGTATGAATCGCTCTCGTTTTTCAGCTTTCCAACTCGGCTGCCGTCCTTGTAGGTGCGATCAACCTCAAAGTTGTTATCGTTGAAGTTGATGAAAGCTCTTGCCTCGTGATGCTGTATTATCTGTGAATCGTTGTTTGAAAATACATCGTAAGCGTATTTGGTGTAGATTCGTTTGGAAAATTCTCCCGCCTGATCACCCGGCGCTTTGCCGTACACCTCGATAAAAACCGATTTGTTTATTTCAATTTCCTCAACCTGCTGTATTACGTCGCTGTGTGAGGTGTCAACTTTTTTGACAACCTCAACAGAGTCGCGGAGGTTGGAGAGCGTCATACCGGAAATTATATTTGTATACAATGAGTTTGAGGTGAGAAGAATGGCGCAAAGAATTATCAAAAAAATCAGAATAAACTGAAGAAAAACCTGCCCTTTTAGATTTCTGAAAGGGCTCTTTGTCTTTGCGTTTTTCGACGAACTCAAATCAGTTCACCTCAATTTTATAGCCTATACCGTAGATTGTTTTGAGGTGATTGGAGCCCCATACGCCCAGCTTGCTGCGCAAACGTGCAACGTGGGAATCGACGTTTCTTGTATCGCCGACGTAGTCATAACCCCAGATATCGTCAAGGAGCTGCTCCCTTGTGTATACTCGTCCGCGGCTTGAAATAAGCTTTTCGAGAATATTGTATTCCTTGAGGGTGAGTTCAACAGGTTCACCGTCTATTGTAACCTGATGGGCTTCATTGTTGATAAGCAGTCCGTCAAGGGAAATAACGTCTTTGTCCGTTCTGACCATTCCTGCGGAAGAACGCTTGAGAAGAACGTCGATTCTCTTCATAAGCACGGTTGGGCTGAACGGCTTTGTAACATAGTCGTCTGCGCCTGCTTCAAAGCCCATTATCTCGTCATATTCGGCGCTTCTCGCCGTAAGGAGAATGATGGGGACAGATGATGATTTGCGTATCTGACGGCAGAGCTCCCAACCGTCGATCTCCGGGATCATAATGTCGAGAAGATAGAGGTCGATCTTTTCGTCTGAATTAAAAATGTCCATGACCTCGCGTCCTGTGCTCGCTTCAACGGGGGTATGACCTGAACGTCTGAGAAAGTCGCATACCAGTCTGCGAAGCTTGCTTTCGTCGTCAGCGATAAGAATTTTTGCCATTAAAATCACTCCTGTTCGGAAATTATATTTATTTATTCTTTTTTGAAAGCTCTTTAATGGATTTTTCAACGGACGCCTTGTAACGTTCCTGCATATCGTTTATCCATTTGTCAAGCACCTTTTTGCAGCCGTTCGTGTCAGAAACAACGACATTATCTGCTCCGTCCGTGAGGGCTTCACAAAAGGCTCTTTTATCCTTGATACCGTCAACAATGAACGGTATACCGTAATCGTTGAGTGCCTGCGACAGTTCGGGCGAAAGCTGAGAGCTTTCGATAACAAGTCCGGCGGCACCGTAACGTTCTATTATTTCGGGAGAGGCAAAACGCCCGTCCTTTATCTCCGAAAGCTCGTCGGAACTGAACTCATAATTCAGAAGAAACGGAATAATCGTGTCGTCCGTGGTGATAAGTCCGTAATGATCCTTGTTCATTCCGATAAGATATACTCGGTCAATAACGTTGTGCTCAACAGCAAGAGAGTTGAGCTTTGACATATCGGAAAGCTGAATTATGTTTAAATACACTTTTATTTTTTTGTACCTGTCATCATTCATTGTGCGGAACAGATTTTCAACAGGCTCGGCATGGTCGGCATCTGAATAGTCCGCCGCGGCAACGGGTGTGCCGTCCTTCCTGAAACAGAGATCGACGATAACGGCGTTTGCACCGAGTCTGACGCTCTCCTTGAAGCCTGCGACGGAATCGGGAACTCCGTCGATCTCCGCGCAATGGGAGATCAGCGAAATATTGTCAACGTTGCCGAGATCTTCCCTCAGATATCTGTTGAGCGAAAGACCGAAAAATCCGTTTTTGAAAACGGGAAAGAGAATAAGCAATGCGATTGCCGCCGTAACAATGATTGCCGAAGCGGTAATGATGCCCTTTTTCTTACTCTTCAATCAAACTCCTCCTGTAAAGCTCATCAACACAGGAATTAAGCTCGTCCATCTGTCTTTCGATGTCCTCGACAAGCTTGAATTGCGTCTTGCAGCGTACAAGGTTATGTTCGGGATATTCGGTTCTGAAATATGTGTCTCCGTCGAGGTAATCGGTCAGGAATCTTACACCGCATTCAAGCGCCATAAGCTTTGCTGAAAACGCAAGGTTCGCGGCTTCCGTTTCGTTGAGTGCCTTTCCTGCTTCGGAGAGGAAGCCCTCCGTGTAGCTTTTGAAAAGCTCAGGATCAAGGCCGTATTTTTTTAGGTCCTTTTCGTTCTCGTCGGAGGATACCGCACCTGAACGGATGCTGTCGCCGAAATCGTAAAGGGACAGCCCCGGCATAATGGTATCAAGGTCAATTACGCAAAACGCTTCGTTCGTTATGCTGTCAAAAAGCAGGTTGTTTATCTTGGTGTCGTTATGCGTGACGCGCATCGGAATTTTACCCTCTGCGGCGAGATCAACAAGACGCGACGCGTCCTGCTCACGCTTGAGAGCAAAGTCAATTTCGTCAGCCGCTTCCGCCAGTCTGCCGGAACAGTTGTTCTTGATCGCTTGTTTTAGTGCGTCGTATCTCGACGGGGTGTTATGAAAATTCGGAATTGTCTCAAAAAGATTTTCGGCAGGGTAATCGGAGAGCATTTTCTGGAATTTTCCGAAAGCCTTGCCCGAACGGTAAGCCTTGATTGCCGAATCAATGCGGTCGCAGGTGTAGCACTTTCCGATATAGATGTATGCGCGCCAGCACTCTCCGTCCTCATCGCGGAAATAGGGGGTATTGTCCTTTGTGTAAAGGAACGTGAGCGTTTCCCTTTCGGAGTTGCCGCCGGAAAGGTTTATCTTGTTGCGGAGAAAGCTTGTGACATTCATAATGTTGGACATAAGCTCGTCCGGATTTTTGAAAACGTTGGTGTTTATTTTTTGTACTATGTATTTGAAATCCTGGTTGCCGTCGGAGAAGGTTAAAATGTATGTCGAATTGATAAGTCCGACGTTTGTAGCCTCGTATTCAATAAGCTCTCCGCTGAACGGAAACGCGTCAATTATGTTTGACAAAACAGAGCTGCCGATATCCTGCATAAAATTACTCCTAAAGATAATTATTCCTACATATTATATACTTTTTACAGTCTTTAGTCAATATTTTTATGTTGTTTGAAATCTGATGTTGAATTTTGCAAAATACTGTGTTATAATGATAAAAAATTTACGGAGGTCCGGAGAAGAGATGGATAATAAAAGAAGATCAATCAGATTGATTGCAATGGTCTGTGTACTGACGCTTGTAATTCTGACTGCCTTACCGGGTTGTACATTTATCGGTCAGGCTAAGAATGAGGATATAACCAAAGCTACCTTAGTTGATGATGCAGGAAATCAGCTTTGCTGTCCGATCTGCCAGTCAACGGATATAACAGAGGGCGCCGACGGTACATATACCTGCAATTCCTGCGGAAAGCAATGGAAATATGACCAGACACAGAATCAGATAGATGTCGTTGACAACAACGGCAACGTTATCAGCACGCTTGATCCGGCGGCAGGTTATGTTGACCATTCGTCAGGTTCGGGCAGCGGTTCTAACGGTTCAAACAGCGGCGGAAACAGCGGAAGCAACGGCTCTAACGGTTCGCACAACGGCGGCAATAGCGGCAACAACGGAAACAACAACACAAACAATAAGCCGACTACAACAAAGTTTGACGCTCAGCAATTTGTTAAAGATCTTAATGCGAGTATAAAGCGTTTCTCTAATTCGTTTAAATTTAAATATGATCCGGAGACGGACAGCTGGACGGTTGTAGGACCTATAGATCCGGAAACAGGCGAAGAGAAGGATACAGGTCTTTTCGGCTTCAAATACAGCAACAAGGACAAGGTATTCTACACCGCGGAGAACGCATGGCAGAGAAACTTCGGTTATATGGAAACATACGATAACTTTGCCGGTGCGGGCGCCATTTCCTACGATACAATTCGTGTTAAGTTTAACTACGAGGGCAAGGAATGGATGATGCAGTTTTGGAAGGGACAGTACGGCTTTGTTCTCATTGGCGCGGAGCTTGGTATATATAACCGTAAGCCAAACTCCACATCGAGCAGCTATTATGAGTGCGTAAGCGATGCCGACAAGCTCAATATGAGCATGAAGGTATATAGAAAAGAAAGCTCAACCTCGAACAAGTACAAGCTTCTTTTCTCAAGAACACCGACAACAACATGGTGGCTTACTGGCTTCACACCCGGAACACTTCGCGCCGGCAGCTATGATATCAGCGAGGAATATACAAAGCACCTCAGAGTTGAGGCGACAATCAACTTCAAGAATCCTCAGCAGGCTCAGGCTTTCATCGGCGGACTCAAGAGCACAACGGAAATTCTCCATAACTCACCGAGGAGAACCCGCTCAATCAGCTTCACAGAGGTTTCTGCTGCCGACTTTGAAACAAATTCAAAGAGCGCAAAGTATGCGGTAGCGTCAAACGGTTCGACGGTTTACGTTTCCTGGAGATAAGAGACGGCTATGAAAAGATTGATTTCATTGACGCTTGTTGCGGTAATGAGCTTGTGTCTGTTTGCGTCCTGCGGTTCGCAGGAGCCTGAGGAAGCGAGCACGATAATAGCCAATTACAGCATAAAGAATACCGACGACAGCAAGGATTTTATCGTTGAGGTTCAGAACCTCGGCGGAGCATACACGGAGCTTTATGACGAAAACGGCTTATATATTGTTTTCAAAGGAGGTTCCGATGAAATTTACGATGCCGACGGAAGCAAGTTGAGCCGTGACGATTTGAAAGTCGGCGCAACGCTGCAGATTTCGTATAACGGCAAGCTTTACAAAAAGTCACCGAAAACCATAAAGGCATATAAGGTGACAAGAATAGGTTAGAATAAAAGCTATAAACTACCGAATTGTGTAGTTTATAGCTTTTTTCTTATTTTAAAAGAGGACTCAGTTCCTTTTTTGTTTGACACAATGCCTACATAATGCCGAAAAATTCCGCTGACTTTTCTTGTCTCCATCTGATGAGGGAAGTGGCGCTGCGAAGCCGTGACGGAGGGAGAGAAAATGTTTATTACAGTTTTTTAAGAAGAATTAAAAATGAAGTCTTTTGACTATCCCTCAGTTTCCTCGGTGTGATGTGGGCATCACACCCTACTGCTTTGGTTTCATCAAAGCTCGTCGTAGGGCACGATGCCCACATCGTGCCGTGAATCATTTGAAATACTGATAATCGCTTGATTATTTCTTTATCCCCACCGTCTCTTCGAGACACCTCCCCTTGATTCAATCAAGAGGAGGCCGGAACTGTACAAGTTGTTTATATTTATATATTTTGCTTTAGCTGATTTTTGCCTCCCTTGCATGAGAGGTGGCTTCATTAAATGTGCACCCGTTAAAATCCGTCACGATTCCGCGGTGAGCGGTGCAAGTGTTTGCTTTTTGAAATCTGACACCATGAATTGAGGATATTTTTCGTTTGTGCCTGCTTTAATGCTGGCGTCCGTGTTCAAAAGCCACATAACGAACTCGGCATAATCCGAACCGTAGGAGCCGGCAACATGCGGTGCATACTTTACCATGTAGGTGTATTCGGGGAGTATTGCCGTTGAAAGATCCACACAGCGGTCGGGAGAGAGAAGCGACGGAACGGCGGCAACATAATCATCGCCGAGCGTTTTGCCGTAATCGGCGACGGTTGCGTAGCCGGAGGTGTTGTAGGTCTCAAGAATGGTGTCGCCTGAGAAATAGGAGTGCTCATAGAGCGGAACACAGGGCGAGCCGTAGTTTGAAAGCACGGCGACTTTCACTCCGTCGGCAATCATATCCTTGAGAAGCTTTGTCCTTCCTGCCATCATGTTCTGAAGAGCCTGAGCTTTCCTGATAAACGATGCGTTTTCGTCCTTTGTGTCTTTGAAAACAAAATCAACTGCTTCGTCGAAGTCCTCAGGCTGAACAAGTCCCCAGAGGGACAGCGTATAACCGAAAACGGGAATCAAAACACGGCTGTAAACCTCGTCCTGCTTCATTTCGAGAATGTTGTCGCAGAGCTTGGTTATCAGCCCGAAAATGCCCGTTTTGTAGACAATTGACATTAGCGGATCGGTTATAGGATTGCTGCCGACGTATGTGCACAGCAGATTGTAAAGTACATCACCGTCAATTTTGAGCTTGCCTGTCAGCACGTCGGAGGCAACCTGAGCGCCGCAGAACGTGGAGGACATGAAAATACATCTGTCAACGCGGTCGTAGCCGTGCTTTGTGAGATAGGCAACGGTCATAATTCCGCCCATACTTGCACAGACGATATTTACCTTTTGGTGACCGCTTTCTTTGACGGCACGCTCGACGGTTTCATTGATTTCGTCGGCTACCGAATGAGGGTCAAGCCGCCAGTCGTAATTTATGTAGTAAACGTGGTCGTCGTCATAGCTTTCGACAAAGGTTCGGAGAAGCCCCATTTCATTGAGCGTTTGGTCGCAGATTTCGGGATAGTTTTCCGCACTTTCGGGATATTTCAGCATACCCGTGTTATAAACAGGCTCGCCGTTCTTGTCCATCGTGTTGTATTTGACAACATTGTATGCACCGTTGATGACCTCGTCAAGCGCCTTTTCCGTGTTGCGGAAGATGAGAAGCTGTGATGCCGCCTTTATAACGGCAGGAGCAAGCGTTGCAAAGGAAAAATCAAAGGCTCTTTTTTCGTTTTCCGTTCCGACATCGCGGCGGACATTTATCGGATCCATACCGCGTACGAGAATCACGGGCAGATCCCTGCACGGTTCTTTAGCAAATGCCGTAACACAGAGCGAAAATGCCATTATGACTGTCAGTAAAATACAAATTATTTTTTTCATTATCCCCACTCCTTTTTATTGATTATAATTTATTGTGCAAATAAATTCAATTATCAAAATGACGATTTTTTTCTTTGGCTTACATTATCGGATAAATGTAACATTTCTTGGCAAAGAAAATTTGTGCTCGGTTTTCTTGCAAAAAATCTTGACGTATGTTATTCTGTTAAAAAGGAGGGAAAAGGAATGGAAGAAAATAAAATAGAGCTTATACGCTCAAAGGACAATATTACTCTCAAAGAACTGAGAGAAACTTATCTGTTTGCACACAGAAAAAGTAAAATATTTATTACTGCCTTTATTATCGTTTTTATATGTTCGTGTTCTCTTTTGACAATGAGCTTTTGGCATTTTTCATTAGCCGACCTTTTGGTTGCGATTCTTTTAGTGCTTTTTCTCATCTTCTATGACAGCATAAGAGCTTTGGCGGCTTACCGAAGAATTAAAAGGAAGAATAAATGTATAAGAATTTCGTTTGAAGAGGAGAATATGGTTATTGATAACGGTGTTGTTCGTTCCGAAATCAAGTATTCTCTTCTTAGTAATATAACGAAAGAGGAAAAAGGTGTATTCATTATTTTAAGGAAAAGAGTAATCTATTTTTTCCCGAATGATGAGATTGAGAGTTCATTACCTGTTCCGGCTTTCTTGAGCTTTCTTCAGCAAAAGACGGGCCTGCCTGTTGAGAGCAGGCGAGGAGAACGTTCCGATGCCGCGGCATTTAAGGCGGTTGCGGCGGTGATTGTAATTGCGATTATTGCGGCTCATTTTACGTTCTTTTCAACACCTTCAAAAGCAAGCTTTGACGGCTGTACAGTCGAGCTCAACAAAAGCTATCGTGAGTACGAGGAGGACAGCGATTGGTACAGCGTTTCTTCTTCATACGAAAAATTGCAGGTTAATATTTATAACTATCGGCTTGATGAATTTTCGGATGTATATGAGTGCGGCGGGATCGGTTCGATTTATCAGATCGTCGAAGTGTTCGCGCAGGATATACAGGCGCGGTATGACGGCGAAAGGCTCGAAAGAAACGGAGAATGGCTTTCCTCGCTGCCGAGCGGTATGAAAACCTTGAAAATGAAGTATACGGTTGAAAATGAAGATGTTTACGGCATTTTCTGCTTAAAAACTGTAGGCGAAAAGGTCTATATCATTGAGTTCTTAAGCGAAAAGGACTTTTCAAAAATTCAGAACGATAAAATTGACAAATACATATCCACTATTCAAACGGCTTAAAGATTTTGGAGACCAACTATGAGAATGTACGATATTATTCATAAAAAACGCAACGGCGGTGAGCTGAGCTGCGAGGAAATTGAGTTTTTCGTCAAGGGCTATACCGACGGAAGTATTCCCGATTATCAGGCGGCGGCTTTCTGTATGGCTGTATATTTCCGCGGTATGACGGCAAAGGAAACGTCGGCGCTGACGCTTGCAATGGCGGAGTCGGGCGATCAAATTGACCTCAGCGGTATTGACGGCTTCACCGTTGATAAGCACAGCACGGGCGGAGTCGGCGACAAAACCTCGCTTATTGTTGCGCCGATTGTTGCGGCGTGCGGCGGCAAGGTCGCAAAGATGTCGGGCAGAGGTCTCGGCCACACGGGCGGTACCGTCGATAAGCTTGAGTCGATTCCGGGCTTCAAAACGGAGCTTATGCCCGATGATTTTATAAAGCAAGTCAATGATATCGGGCTCTGCATTGTCGGTCAGACGGGCGAGCTTGCGCCGGCAGACAAAAAGCTTTACGCTCTGCGCGACGTTACGGCTACGGTCGAAAGTGTACCGCTGATTGCTTCAAGCATAATGAGCAAAAAGCTTGCCGCAGGTTCAAGGGGAATCGTCCTCGACGTCAAGACCGGAAGCGGCGCATTTATGAAAACGGTCGAAGAATCCGAAACGCTGGCAAAGGAAATGGTCTCGATAGGCAAGGCGGCAGGCAGGAAAGTTACAGCCGTGATTACTAATATGGATATTCCGTTAGGCAGCGCGGTCGGCAACTCGCTTGAGGTTATTGAAGCAATAGAAACACTCAAAGGAAATGGCGAGCCTGATTTGACGGAGGTTTGTCTGACCCTCGCGGTCCAGATGCTCTGCCAGGTGACCGGCATGGGCGGTGAAGAGTGTTATCGTATGGCAAAGGGTGCAATAGATGACGGCTCGGCGCTCGGCAAGCTGCGCGAAATGATAGTCGCTCAGGGCGGCAATGCCGATGTGATCGACGATTATTCGCTTTTTAAACAGCCGAAGTTTACGGTTGAAGCGGTTTTAGAGTGCGATGGCTTTATTGAACACACCGATGCTGAAAAAATCGGTGTTGCCTCCGTGATTCTCGGAGCAGGACGTGAGAAAAAGGGCGACCCGATTGATCCGAGCGCGGGAATTATACTCAAAAAGAAAACGGGCGATTATGTCCGCAAGGGTGAAACGCTGGCGGTGTTCTGTACCGATGATGAAACTAAAATCGAAGAAGCCAAGCGTGATTTTCTCGACGCTTTTACATTCGGAAGCGACAGACCGCAGGAGCAGCAGCTCATTTACAAAATAATTTGAATACCGTACAAATTTTGTTGTGTTGTCTGAAAAATGAATAAATAAAAGCTGATCGCTTATCCTAATTCCGGAGGGAGTTATATGATAACGATCAGCTTTTATGATACAAAGCCGTATGACAGAGAATATTTTAATTTAATCAACGAGCAGTACGGATTCACGATAAATTACTTTGAAACGAAGCTCAGCGCGAGGACGGCGAAGCTTGCCGAGGGCTCGGACGCCGTTTGTGCATTTGTCAACGACGATGTTTCCGCGCCGACAATCAATGCCTTGCAAAAGCTCGGCGTGCGTCTCATTGCCATGCGCTGTGCAGGCTATAACAACGTTGACGTCAGATATGCCGACGGAAAAATTCCTGTTGTCAGGGTACCTGCGTATTCGCCGCATGCCGTTGCCGAGCACGCAATGGCTCTGCTTCTGACCTTGAACCGAAGAGTCCACAAGGCGTTCCTCAGAACAAGGGATTTTAATTTCAGTCTCAACGGAATGACCGGATTTGATTTGCACGGTAAAACCGTCGGAGTTGTCGGCACGGGAAAAATCGGCTCGGCTTTCATTGATATATGCCGCGGTTTCGGAATGAGAGTGCTGGCGTTTGATGTTTTTGAGAGCAGCGAAAAGGCGGAATATGTGGATATGGACACTCTGCTGAAGCAGTCCGACGTGATTTCGCTTCATTGTCCGCTCAATCCGTCAACGCGGCATATCATAAATGCCAAGAGCATTGACAAAATGAAAAGCGGCGTGTTTATTGTCAACACCTCAAGAGGTGCGCTTATTGACAGCGAGGCCTTGCTTTACGGCTTGCTGAACGAAAAAATCGGCGGAGCGTGCCTTGATGTTTATGAAGAGGAATCCGAGCTTTTCTATGAGGACAACTCATCAACCATAGTCAAGGACGATATTCTCACACGTCTTATTTGTCTGCCGAACGTGATAGTAACATCGCACCAGGGCTTTCTGACAGGGGAGGCGCTGACAAATATTGCGTCTACAACGCTCGAAAATATAAGCGAATATTTTGCCGACGGAACGCTTGATAACCAAATTTTTGCAGAAAATTCAAAAATAATGGTGTAAAGTCCTTGCAAAGGGACTGAAAAAGCAAAAATAATCGAACATTTGTGTTGACAAATCAAAAAAACCTGCTATAATAGAACTCGTAAAGAACAAACGTTCGGGAAACGTTCGGTTGATATCAGGAGGTTTTTATTATGACAGCAGCATTTGCAATCAGAACTTTATTTGAGATAGCGGCAGTAATATTTGTTGTATACGGTGTACTGCATGAGCAGAAATTCATTGCCTTTGAAGATAAAATTATTCGTATGATAGCCAAGAGGATATATATCCGCAGGCGCAAAAAGGCAATCGCAAAGAAGAAGGCTGCGGTTCAGGCTCGCCGCAGGAGAGAGGAACAGCAGAGAAAGGCGCAGATCTATCGCTATGTTGCGTAATCCGCTTTCAGATTTTTACAATAATACACCCGTCTGCAGGTCGGCTGATGTCGGCTTGCAGACTTTTTTATTTGCGAAAGAAGTGTTCAAACGTTAAGGTAATACCGCATACCCAAATTGTGCGGCATTGCATTAAATAACGGTTGACAGTATATAACTCTTTGTGATAAAATTTACAGAGAATATATTGGGGCAGTTTGGGTGCGCCCCGAAGACCGAGGTATAAAAATGCACTTTAAAAATATTGTTGATATGCATGCACACACGATACATTCCTTTGACGGACATTATTCTGTTGACGAGATGATTGAAAGCTCAATCGAAAAGGGCATCAAGATCGTCGCATTTACGGATCACGTCGAAATGGATCTCTTCCGTCAGAACAGTTTTGACAAGACAGCCGACGAAGCATTTGTTGACATTCTCAGAGCAAAGGAGCAGTATAAGGACAGAATTGAGGTTTGCGTCGGAGTTGAGATGGGCGAGCCCACCTACGACCTTGCGGAGAGTGAAGCTCTGATTGCTTCCAAGGATTACGACATAGTTATCGGTTCGATACATAATCTTCGCAAAACTCCCGATTTTTGCGAGCTTGACTACACAAAGGACAACGTATATCCGCTTCTTGACGATTATTTCCGAGAGATGAAGGGACTTGCCGAGTGGGCGAAGTTCGACACGTTTGCTCACCTTACATATCCTTTGCGCTACATAATCGGCGAGCATCACATTGACGTTGATATGACGAGATATCAAAAAGATATCGACGAAATTTTCAGCCTGCTTGTTGAAAAGGACAAGCCGCTTGAAATCAATACATCGGGACTCAGACAGCCCATCGGCAGAACCCTGCCCGACGAAAGCTATGTCCGCCGCTTCAAGGAGCTCGGCGGCAAGCACGTCACGGTCGGTTCGGACTCTCACTTTGTTGAGCACATGGGCGCCGGAATCGAGCAGGGCATGCAGATTGCGAAGAACTGCGGCTTTGACAGCGTGCTGATATTCAGGCACAGGCAGCCCGTTGAGATTCCCATTGAATAAGGAGGCTTCGGCTATGGAATACGATTCCTTCAGCGAGGGCGTTGAGCTGGGCGGTCTCAGGACTAAGAACGAGATAAAGATACTGATAGGTTATCTCCTCAGCCGTCTTGATACTCCGCTGACAAGGGAACAGCTTGACGAAATAATCTGCGGCGAGGAAATCGCCAATTACTTTGAAATGAGCCAGGCTCTTTGTGAGCTTGTTGACAACGGAAATATAAAAATCGAGGACAATGAGCTGATAATCACCGAAAAGGGACGTGAAAATTCCGAGACGCTGGAGCACGATATCCCGTACACGGTGAGAGAAAAAGCGTTCAACACAGCCGTTCGCCTGCAAACACGTCTCAGACGTGAGCGCGAAAACAAAATTGAAATCGAAAGAGTTGAAAAGGGCTGCAACGTGATTCTCTCGGTGGTTGACGCGGACGATGAAATTATGAGTGTCAAGCTTTTTGTCGCCGATTACGATCAGGCGCTGGCGGTCAAGGAGAGATTCCTTGCCGACCCTGTAAACATTTATTCAAACATTGTCGCGTTGCTTCTTGCGTGAAGTAATTTGCGGTCACATAACTGAAACGGAGGCTTATTATGGCAAAATATGCAATCGGAGTGGATTTCGGCACTCTTTCGGGCAGAGCGCTGCTCGTTGATGTAAAAACAGGTGATGAATTGGCGACGTCGGTTCTCGATTACCCCCATTCCGTTATGGACGAAAAACTGCCGAGCGGAAAGAAGCTGGGCGCGGACTGGGCACTTCAGGATCCTCAAGATTATCTCGACGTGCTCACAACGACGATTCCCGATGTAATCAAGAAAAGCGGCGTGAGCGCCGATGACATTATCGGACTCGGTCTTGACTTTACCGCCTGCACGGTGATGCCGGTCAAAAAGGACGGTACTCCGCTTTGCTTTATGGATAAATATAAGGATGAGCCGCACGCCTATGTCAAGCTCTGGAAGCATCACGCAGCTCAGGCTCAGGCAACCAAGCTTAACGAGATAGCCGAAAAGATGAATCAGGACTGGCTCTCGCTTTACGGCGGCAAAATTTCGTCTGAGTGGGCTATTCCGAAGCTCTGGCAGATATTGGACGAGGCTCCCGAAATATACGACGAGGCCGACAGATTCATTGAGGCTGCCGACTGGATCGTATGGCAGATGTGCGGTCACGAGATTCGCAATTCCTGCTGTGCCGGATACAAGGGTATGTGGAACAAGAAGGAGGGCTTCCCGTCGGACGAGTTCTTCAAGGCTCTTGACCCGCGAATGGAGCACGTCATTGACGAGAAATTCTCAAGAGATATTCTTCCCCTCGGCTCAAAGGCGGGCGAGGTAACGGCAAAGTTTGCTGAGATGACGGGACTCAAAGAGGGTACGGCGGTTGCCGTTCCTATCATTGACGCCCACGTTTTTGTGCCTGCTGTCGGAATCACGAAGCCCGGCGCTATGCTTGCAATTATGGGCACATCAACCTGTCACATGCTCCTGAGCGAGGAGGAAATCCGCGTTCCCGGTATCAGCGGTGTTGTTGCAGACGGAATACTTCCCGGTCTTTACGCATACGAAGCAGGTCAATGCTGTGTCGGAGATCACTTCAGCTGGTTTATTGATAACTGCCTGCCGAAGAGCTACTATGATGAGGCTCAGGAAAAGGGCATAAACATACATAAGCTTCTCAGACAGAAGTGCGAAAATAAAAAGCCCGGCGAAAGCGGACTGGTTGCGCTTGACTGGTGGAACGGTGTGCGCTCGGTGCTTGTTGACGCCGATCTTTCGGGCATGATTCTCGGAATGACGCTCAGAACCAAGCCTGAGGATATTTACAGAGCCCTTATTGAGGCGACGGCTTACGGTACAAGAATGATTATTGACGTTTTCAAGGAGTACGGAGTCGATGTAAATTCGTTCTATGCCGCAGGCGGAATCAGCCAGAAGGACCCGATGACGATGCAGATTTATGCCGACGTTATCAATATGCCGATTAAGATTGCCGACTGTGAACAGGGCGGCGCTCTCGGCAGCGCAATTTACGGCGCCTGTGCCGCAGGTGCGGACAAGGGCGGCTATGACAGCCTTTACGACGGAGCGGCAGCTCTCGGCAAGGTCAAGGATAAGGTTTATTATCCGATACCTGAGAATGTTGAGATATACAACAAGCTCTTTGACGAATACAAGCGTCTGCACGATTATTTCGGCAGGGGAGAAAATGACGTTATGAAGAGACTCAAGGCAATGAAAAACGCATAATAAAATTTAGAATATAAAAACAGGAGACTTTGAAATGAGCATTTTAGATCTTGAAGTGGTAAAAAAATTTGCGCTTACCTGCGATGACGGCTTTGCACAGGGCTGGCACGAGGGTAACGGCGGCAACCTTTCCTACCGTATGACGGCGCAGGAGGTTGAGGAGTGCAAACCCTATTTCTCTTATGACAGAGATTGGGTGAACCTCGGAGTTCAGGCGGATAACCTCAAAAACGAGTATTTTATGGTAACGGGAACAGGAAAGTTCTTCCAAAACGTCAAGAGAGATCCTGCCGCCAATATGTGTATTCTTGAAATCAACGACGCAGGCGACAGCTACAGAATCGTTTGGGGTCTTGTCAACGGCGGCGGCCCGACAAGTGAGTTCCCGACCCACTTTATGAACCACAGCGTGCGCGTTGCCGCAACAAACGGCGAGTGCAGAGTTATTTACCATGCACATCCGGTCAATATAATTGCGCTTACATTTATTCTTCCTTTGACCTCGGAGGCTTTCTCAAGAGTTCTTTGGGAGAGCATGACCGAGTGCCCGATCGTTTTCCCAAACGGCGTCGGAGTTGTTGAGTGGATGATTCCGGGCGGTGCAGAGATCGCTCACAAGACCTGCGAGCTTCAGAAGAAATACGACGCTATCGTATGGGCGCATCACGGACTTTTTGTTTCCGGAAACACATTTGACGCAGCGTTCGGACTGATGCACACGATCGAGAAGTCGGCGGAGATTTACTGCAAGGTACTCAGCACGGGCAGACCGATCGCTCAGACAATTCCCGACGAGGGTCTTATCAATGCCGCAACGGCTTACGGCAAGAAGCTCAATGCCGATCTTCTTAAATAATTACAACTTGTAATGTGTACATTATATTTTGTCAGTTTACATTTCGTAAAATGTCGAATATAATACACTCAATATTTCAAATGCGTTGAAGATATTAAGCGGTTCAAAGCTTATTTCAGAGAGTCGGCGGTTGGTGTGAGCCGATATGAGAATGAACTTGCTGTCTCGTATCTGAGCAGAGCTCCCTAACCGTCCGCGGACTGAATAAGGAGCTACGGCAAGCACCGTTATCACAGCTTAGGATTTGTCAGAATCCGAAGAGGCCTGGTTCAGGCAATGCGGGTGGTACCGCGGTAAACTCAGTTTTATCGTCCCGGAAGTTATTTAACTTCCGGGATTTTGTGTTTTTATAAGACAATACCGTAGTTTTTGCTTGTGCGGTGTTGCCACACTAACGAAAAGAGGAGAATCGTTATGAGAAAAATTATTGTATCGGATGTGACTCTCAGAGAGTCAGCGTCGTCAGCAGGTCATTCCCTGAGCTTCAAGGAAAAGATCGAGATTGCAAAGCAGATGGACAGACTTCATTGCGATGTAATCGAAATGCCGAAGATAAAAAACACATCGACAGATGTTTTGCTTATAAAAACAATAGCTTCATTGATGAAACATTCCGAAATTGCGGTTGATGTCGGATACGATGCCGCAGGCGTTGAGACCGCATATAACTGTGCCAAGGGTGCGAAGAAGTTTTCGCTCAAGGTTTCACTCCCGATGTCCGCAGTTCAGATGGAGTTCAAGTGCGCAAAGAAGCCTCCCGTGGTTCTCGGTATGGTCGGACAGCTCATCGCCGAATGTAAGAAATACACCGACAACATCGAATTTTCCGCAGAGGACGCGGTCAGAGCCGAAAGACCGTTCCTTTATCAGGCGATAGATGAGGCTGTAAAGGCCGGCGCGAAGAGAGTCACAGTTTGTGATTCGGAGGGCACGATGTTCCCGTCTGAGTTTGGCAAGTTCATTGCCGATATCTATGAGAATGTTCCGTCCGTCAAGGACTGCACATTCGGCGTTGAGGTTGCCGACACAATGAATATGGCGACTGCATCGGTTTTCGCCGCTGTCGAAGCAGGAGCTTCACAGATCAAAGCAACTGCCGACAATTTCAACTTCCCGACCGTTGAAAAGATAATGAAGATATTTACCTCAAGAGGGGATTCGATAAAGGTATCGAGCAAGCTCAGAACGACGGAGCTTCAGCGTGTAACGGGTCAGATAAAGAGGATTCTCAACACGACAAAGAGCGAAAATACACCGTTTGAGAACGGCGTGAATGAGGATGTTGAAAACCTTACTCTGGACAAGAACGACACAATAGCGACGGTTATCAAGGCGGTCAAGAAGATTGGCTACGACCTTTCGCCTGAGGATAACTCAAATGTTTATGAGGCGTTCAGACGCGTTGCTTTAAAGAAGGACTATGTGGGAACCAAGGAGCTGGAGGCTATCATCGCTTCCTCGGCTTTGCAGGTGCCGTCGATATACAGCATTGCAAGCTATGTTATAAACAGCGGCAATATCATCACCGCAACGGCTAACATAAAGCTTGTCAAGGACGGTACGGAGCTCAGCGGCGTCAGCGTCGGAGACGGTCCGATCGACGCGGCGTTCCTTGCAATCGAGCAGATAATCGGTCACCACTATGAGCTGGACGACTTCCAGATCAAGGCGGTTACGGAGGGCCGCGAGGCTATGGGTCATTCACTTGTGAAGCTCAGATCCTCAAGCGGAAAGCTCTATGCAGGAACCGGAATTTCAACCGATATTATCGGTGCAAGTATCCGCGCTTATGTCAGCGCACTTAACAAGATCGCTTATGAGGAGGGTTAATTGTGAAATTAGCTTTTTCTACAAAATTTCATAAGGACAGAGGCTTTGATGATTTTTTGAAGGTTGCCGATGAGCTGAGATATCAGGGAATTGAAATACACGATTTCCGTGACCCGATGTTTTCGGGAAGAACGTCGCCGTTCAATCCCGATATGGCTTCCGTAACCAAAAGAAAGCTTATCAACGAAAAGAAAAGCATTGTTTGCATAAACTCAAACTGCAATGCCGCCGATACTTCGGAGGAAAATTTTGAGAAGCTTCGTTCTGCTGTTTCGGTTGCAAGCAACATCAACGTTTCATACGTCAAGGTTCATGTTGACGGCGGCGACGATGCTTATGACAAGGCGGTTGAGTTCGTCGGAGAGGCGATAAAGCTCGGCGAAAAGAGCAACGTTATAATCGTTGTCGAAACAACAGGTATCTTTGCCGACACGACCAGACTTTGCGACCTGATGAACCACTTTGCCAGCGACTATATCGGAGCGGACTGGAATATGTACGAGACATATTTTGTCGGCGGTGAGGATTCCGAAAAAACGATTACAAACCTCGGTGCTTATGTAAAGCTGGTTCATCTTACCGACGCGGCAAAGGCGGGGGAGCACACACTTATCGGCGAGGGCAATCTTCCGATTACGGAAATGATGAACGCGCTCGGTTCAATCAATTACAGCGGTTTTGTCTGCATTGAGTGGAACCCTGACTGGTTTGATTCGATAGATGACCTCGACATAATTCTCACTCACTATGAGAGCTTTATGGAGACCGTAGAGGACGATTCCAAAAAGAAAAAATATTACTACAACAAGACGCACACAGGCAAGTTTATATGGAAAAAAGAGGAGCTTATCGAAGAGACATTCCCTCAGGTTCTCGACAGAATGGCAGAGGAGTTCCCTGATCAGCTTGCTTTCAAATACACAACGCTTGATTACACAAGAACATACTCGCAGTTCCGCGACGATGTTGATACTTTCGCAAGGTCGCTCATAGCTATGGGCGTTCGCGCAGGAACTCACGTTGCCGTCTGGGCGACAAATGTGCCGCAATGGTATATCGCGTTCTGGGCAACGACAAAGATCGGTGCAGTTCTTGTGACAATGAATACGGCGTATAAAATTCACGAAGCCGAATATCTGCTCAGACAGTCGGACACGCATACGCTCATTATGATAAAGGGCTACCGCGATTCGCACTACGACGAGATTATGGCTGAGCTTTGTCCCGAACTTGCTTCCACAAAGAGCGGTGACAAGCTTCATGCAAAGAGACTTCCGTTTTTGAGAAATATCGTTACGGTCGGCTACGAGCAGGAGGGCTGCATTACATGGGAGCAGACTATGGATAAATCGGGTGAGGTTCCTGTCGAGGAGGTTTACCGTATGGCTTCGCTCGTCAGAAAGGACGACGTATGCAATATGCAGTACACGTCGGGCACCACGGGCTTCCCGAAGGGCGTTATGCTGACTCACTACAACGTCGTCAACAACGGCAAATGTATCGGCGACAGAATGGATCTTTCGACAGCGGACAGAATGATGATTCACGTTCCGATGTTCCATTGCTTCGGAATGGTTCTTGCGATGACCGCGACAATGACCCACGGAGGAACGGTTCTTCCGCTTCCGTATTTTTCACCGAAATCGTCGCTTGCCTGCATAAACAGCGAGCGTATAACCGCTTTCCACGGCGTGCCGACAATGTTCATTGCAATGCTTCAGCATCCCGATTTTGAAAAGACTGACTTCTCGTATATGAGAACGGGAATTATGGCAGGCTCGCCGTGCCCGATTTCAAAGATGCGCGAGGTTGTCGAAAAAATGCACATGTCGGAAATCACCATCGTTTACGGACAGACCGAATCGTCTCCGGGCTGCACAATGAGCAGTACCGACGATCCGCTGGAGGATCGTGTGGCAACGGTCGGACATCCGCTGCCGAAGATAGAATGTAAAATCGTTGATCCGGAAACGGGCTTGGAGTGTCCCGACAATGTTACGGGCGAGTTTGTTGCCCGCGGCTATAACATAATGAAAGGCTACTACAAAATGCCCAAAGCGACGGCAAACGCGATCGACAGGGATGGCTGGCTTCATACGGGCGACCTTGCGTGCCGCACTCCTGAGGGCAATTACAGAATCACCGGCAGACTTAAGGATATGATTATCCGCGGCGGTGAGAATATCTACCCCAAAGAGATCGAGGAGTTTATTTACACTCACCCGAAGGTCAAGGACGTCCAGGTAATCGGCGTTCCGGACGAAGCGCTCGGCGAGGAAATAATGGCTTGCGTAATCCTCAAGGAGGGCGAGACAATGACCGAGCAGGAGATGAAAGAGTATGTTCTTTCGCACATGGCAAAGCACAAGGTGCCGAAGTACATTGATTTTGTCACGGAGTTCCCGATGAACGTCGCCGGCAAGATACTCAAGTACAAAATGCGCGAGGACGCAATCAAAAAATACGGACTTCAGAAAGCGGATTCGGTTGTTACCGCGTAACATTACAAAGTGTAATGTGAACATTACAAACAATCACTTGCAAAAACAAGAAAACTATCTTATAATGTACCGCAACAGGGGTAATAAACCTGTTGAAACAAAGGCTGTGACGAAGACGGTCACGTTTAGACGCTTTCAGAGAGTCGGCGGTTGGTGTGAGCCGATAGTGAGACAAACGCAAAACCTATCACTTCCGAGCCGGAGAGATGAAACCGCAGTAGTTTCTCCCGTGACAACTACGTTAGTGTTGAGGGATTGTTTGATCCTGCAGAGTGGCGAGAAGCAATAGCAGATCGCAATTTGAGTGGTACCGCGGATTTCAAATCCGTCTCAAAGTTTTAAAACTTTGGGACGGATTTTTTGTTTTTTACGGACCATTAAGGCACATTACGGAGGTAAAAATTATGTCAAATTCAAATGAAAACAACACGCTTCACGAAGTGGCGGAACGTATCCACGAAATGAGAGACATCTGTGCTTTTACCGTTGAAGAGATGGCTGAAAAGACAGAGGTTTCTGTTGAGCAGTACAGAATTTATGAAAGCGGAACGGTTGATCTTCCTTTCACGTTTATTCACAAGTGCGCACTTGCATTTGACATTGGCATTACGGATCTTCTTGAAGGTCACAGCGCCGTTCTTTCCTCGTACACGGTTACGAGAAAGGGCAAGGGTCAGGTCACAGCGAGTGAAAACGGAATCGAGATTCAGAACCTTGCACCGAAATTCAGAAAGAAGCTTTCGGAACCCTACTGGGTACGTTACGAATATTCGGCTGACCTTGAAAACAAACCGATACATACCACGACTCACAGCGGTCAGGAATTTGACCTCGTTGTCAGCGGTACGCTCAGGGTCAGAGTCGGCAATCACGAGGAGGTTCTTCACGAGGGCGACAGTATCTATTACAACTCCTCAACGCCTCACGGTATGATAGCGATTGACGGCAGAGACTGTCTCTTCCTTGCAATGGTTATGGCAAGCGATGAGCCTGTTTCAAACATCGTTCACGAAAGAGCGGTTCAGGGAATCAAAGCAAAGGGTAGCTACGTCTGCGAGAAGTTTATCGACGCCACGGAGGACGAAAACGGAAACCTTGTTTCAATCGACTTCAACCACGCCGACGAATTTAACTTCGCCTTTGATATCGTTGACAAAATCGCGAAGAAATCACCCGACAAGCGTGCGCTTGTTCATGTTGACAGAGATAAAACAGAGCGTATATTCACGTTTAAGGACGTTAAGGAACATTCCGCTCAGGCGGCTAACTACTTCAAATCGCTCGGAATCAAAAAGGGCGACAGAGTAATGCTTGTCCTCAAGCGCCACTATCAGTTCTGGTTTGCGATCCTCGGACTTCACAAGATCGGCGCGATTGCGATTCCGGCGACAAATCTTCTCGTTGACCACGACTTTGAGTACAGATTTGAAGCCGCAGGCGTCACAACGATCCTCTGTACGGCAGACGGCGACACGGCGCATCAGGTCGATATCGCTGACGACAAGACACACACCCTTGTCAACAAGATAATCGTCGGCGGCGAGCGTGAGGGCTGGCACAACTTTGATAAGGAATACTGCTTGTTCTCCAGAAGATACAGACGCGAAGAGGACGCTCCCTGCGGAGACGACCCGATGCTTATGTTCTTCACCTCCGGCACAACGGGCTATCCGAAAATCGCAACACACTCCTACAAATATCCGCTCGGTCACTACATAACGGCTAAATATTGGCATTGCGTGAGCAAGGACGGACTTCATCTTACAATCTCCGACACCGGCTGGGGCAAGGCTCTCTGGGGCAAGCTCTACGGACAATGGCTCTGCGAGGGTGCGGTATTTGTTTATAACTTTGACAGATTCAGCGCGTCGGATATTCTTCCGATGTTCGCAAAATATCATATAACAACCTTCTGCGCGCCGCCTACGATGTACAGAATGATGATCAAAGAGGATCTCGGCAAGTACGACCTTTCCTCTATCCGTCATGCCACAACAGCAGGCGAAGCGCTTAACCCCGAAGTTTTCCGTCAGTTCTACAACGCAACGGGACTTGAGCTTATGGAGGGCTTCGGTCAGACAGAAATGACGCTCGGAATCGCAAACCTTACGGGTATGACTCCGAAGCCGGGCTCAATGGGCAAGCCCACACCGCTTTACGACATCAAGATTCTCCGTCCCGACGGAACGGAAGCTGATATCGGTGAAACCGGTGAAATCTGTGTCAACACATCAGAGAAAACTCCCTGCGGAATCTTCCTCGGCTATTACAGAAACCAGGAAAAGACCGACGAGGTTTGGCACGACGGAGTTTACCACACAGGCGATATCGCATGGCGCGATGAGGACGGCTATTTCTGGTATGTCGGACGCATCGACGACGTCATCAAGTCGTCCGGCTACCGTATCGGACCGTTCGAGATCGAGAACGTTATCATGGAGCTTCCCTATGTTCTTGAGTGCGGCGTCTCCGCGGCTCCCGACGAGGTAAGAGGACAGATAGTCAAGGCTTCCATCGTTCTCACCAAGGGCACCGAGCCCACAGAAGAGCTCAAAAAAGAGATTCAGAACTACGTCAAGAAGCACACCGCGCCGTACAAGTACCCGCGAATCGTTGTTTTCAAAGATGAACTGCCGAAGACTATAAGCGGCAAAATCATCCGCAACCAACTGTAAAATTGCCCTCGGCACATTGCTTTCTTCGTTGGTGAGCCTCGAAATACACATAGTATTCCATCGGCTCACCGCCTTGAAATCAAAGCA
>CAKSHH010000017.1 GCA_934456435.1 uncultured Eubacteriales bacterium | reverse complement strand
AAGTGGTTATAACGGAACGGTCTTGAAAACCGTCGTACGGCAACGTACCGTGGGTTCGAATCCCACTCTCTCCGCCACCTTGCAGGACTTCCTTTTCGGAAGTCTTGCAACAATAAAATATTTAAGGTTTTGTTACCAATGGAGAAGTACTCAAGTTGGTGACGAGGCGCCCCTGCTAAGGGCGTAGGTCGGGTAACCGGCGCGGGAGTTCGAGTCTCCCCTTCTCCGCCAAAAGGGCCACTGTGATTTTGATGAATTACAGTGGTTCTTTTTCGTATTTTTACAGGTTTGAGTTAAACGGATTTGATGAATTGTAATTTGAAGAGGTGCTTGATATGCCGCAAATGAACAAAGGCGGAAAATTTATATTCGGAAAATCATTGATTTACCCTGACGGAGCGATACAGATCCCCGAACAGGCCGTGAATGAATATCGAATAGCAGAGGAGGGTAAAGTATATTTATTTACCGGGAGCAAAGTAAGCGGTGGCTTCTGCGTAACGCGAAAGAGGCTCCTGCACCCGTCAAAGCTCGGACATATTCTTGACGATGTTCCGCGGCTGCTTAATTATACTTCAAAACAGGGTGAGTTTATCAAATACAAGGGACGTTCATATTGCTGGACGAAAATTTCGGAGACGGGAAAAATCATTCTGATAAAAGAAATGATGGGATTTTTGGATATCAAACCCGGAATGAAGCTGCTTTCTATTCGCAGCAGTGATATTGCTTTCACAATGGGCGCCAAAGGGCCTCTGTTGGAAAAGTCGAAAAACTATGACGGTGAAATTCCTGTATTTTAAAATATTTAATAAAAATTCAAAAAACAGTTGAGATTTCAAAAAAGTATGATATAATATGCATTGAATAGTGTATATATACAATTCGGTGCACCTTTACAGCGATATATTGACGTACTGACCCTCTGTATATATACAGAGGGAATTTTTGGCTTCCAAAGTCAAAGCAACCGGAAAGGACGGAAAACAATGGGTTCAGCTTCTGCGGGTAAACGTAAATCGAGAGAACAGGCTTTTATCATACTTTTTGAAAAGTCGTTCAACTCGGAACTCACTATTGACGAGATTCTCAACATTGCGATTGAGACCGAAGTTATTGAAAAGAATAAGATGACTGCCGACATTGTAAGAAAGGCAGAGGAGCATATCGACGAGATAGACGCCGTCATTGAGAAAAATCTCAAGGGCTGGAGCAAATCGAGAATTTCAAAGGTAAGCCTTGCTCTTTTGAGAATGGCTGTGTGCGAGATGAAGTATTTTGACAAGGTTCCCGTCGGAGTATCCATCAACGAGGCGGTCGAGATATGCAAGGTTTACGGCTCGGACGAGGACAAGGGCTTTATAAACGGTATTCTCGGCGCGATTGCAAGAGAAAAAGAGGATTGAAATGCCTTACTTCTTAGGAATTGACACAAGCAACTACACAACCTCCTGCGCGATTTATGACAGCGGCACGGACACCGTGATTCACCGAAAAAAGCTTTTGCCCGTTAAAGAGGGCGAGCTCGGACTGCGCCAGAGTGACGCGGTGTTTCACCATACGGTGCAGCTCCCGGAGCTGATGAGGGAGCTTTTTGACGGATTCGACGGCGAGATATCCGCAGTCGGCGTGTCGGATGCGCCTGTCAGAGCGCCGGGCTCATATATGCCGTGCTTTTTAACGGGAGTGTGCGCCGCCGAGTCGATAGCGGCGGTGACCGGCAAGCCTCTTTTCAGGTTCTCGCACCAGCAGGGTCATATTATGGCGGCTCTTTATTCGTCGGGCAGACGTGAGCTTTACGGCAGGGATTTTCTTGCCTTTCACGTTTCGGGCGGAACAACTCAGGCTCTTCTTGTCAAGGGGGAGCTTGACGCACAGCTTATAGCGACATCGCTCGATCTCAAGGCAGGGCAGGCGGTTGACCGCGTCGGCGTTATGCTCGGCTACCCGTTTCCTGCGGGAAAATACGTTGACGAGCTTGCACAAAAGAGTGATAAAAAATATAAAATCAACATAAAGCTGAAAGACGGCAACTGCTGTCTTTCGGGCGTGGAGAACAAGTGCAGGGCAATGTTTGAAAAGGGCGAAAAGCCTGAGGATATATGCCGTTACTGCCTTGATTATATAATGACGGCTCTGTATAAAATTGCGGTTTTTGCCAAGGAAAAGTACGGCGATCTGCCGATGATTTTTTCGGGCGGAGTTATGTCGAACAGCATTATCAGAAACGAGTTTGAAAGAACACTCGGCGCAGGCTTTGCCGAGCCTGAATTTTCGGCGGACAATGCCGCAGGTATTGCCCTGCTCACACACAAGAGGTCACTTGAATGAAATCAACGATACTGAGCGTAACACAGCTCAATACTTATATAAAGTCGATAATCGACGGCGATATGCTGCTGAGAAGTCTTTATGTGGTGGGTGAAATATCCAACTTCACAAACCACTACCGAACGGGTCATTTTTACCTGACCCTCAAGGACGAAAACTGCGCCGTCAAGGCGGTTATGTTTGCTTCGTCAAACAGACGTCTGAAATTTATGCCCGAAAACGGAATGAGAGTGATCGTCAGAGGCCGTGTTTCCGTTTTTGAGCGCGACGGTCAGTATCAGCTTTATATCGACGATATGCAGCCCGACGGTCTTGGTGCGCTTAACCTTGCTTTTGAACAGCTCAAAAACAAGCTGGCGCAGGAGGGACTGTTTGACGAATGTTATAAAAGGCCGATTCCGCACCGCTGTACGCGCATAGGCGTTGTGACATCTGCGACGGGCGCGGTCATTCAGGATATCAGGAACGTTATTTCACGCCGATATCCGCTGGCGGAGATCATTCTCGCCCCGGTTCAGGTTCAGGGCGCGGCGGCGGCTCCGCAGATCGTCGATGCGATTGAACAGTTCAATTCGGGCGACTATGCCGATGTTCTGATTGTCGGACGCGGTGGCGGCTCGCTTGAGGATTTGTGGGCGTTCAACGAAGAGAGCGTTGCCAGGGCGGTTTTTAACAGCCGTGTGCCGATTATTTCAGCGGTCGGTCATGAGACGGATTTCACGATCTGCGATTTCGTGTCGGATCTGCGCGCTCCGACTCCCTCGGCGGCGGCCGAGCTTGCCGTTCCCGACATTCGTGAGGATATCGCGTTTATTCAGACCGTCACCTACGAATGTGAGGCGATGCTTTTGCAGAGAATCGCCGACGAGAAAAACAGGCTTGATATTATAAAGGAAAGACTTGAATACAGAAGTCCCGTTATGCTGATAGACCAGCGTCTCCAGTTGGTTGACGGCTATATGACAAGTGCGCTTTTGAGTATCCGGCGGAAGCTCGACACGGAAAACGCAAGATTTTCCGCGGCGGCGGCGCGGCTTGATGCCCTCAGCCCGCTCAAGGTCATGGCAAGGGGATATTCGATTGTTACCAAAGATAAAAAGGTCGTCACGAGCTCCGAAATGCTGAAGCGCGGCGACACCGTGACCGTCGGATTTGCCGACGGAGAAAGAAACTGCGAGGTGCTTTAAATGGCGGCAAAAATGACATACGAACAGGCGATGGCAAGGCTGGAGGAGATCGTCGCAAAGCTTGACGACGGAAGCCTGCCGCTTGACGAATCTATAAAGCTCTTTGAAGAGAGCACGAAGCTCGCTTCGTTCTGCAACACGAGCCTTGAAAAAGCAAAGCTGAAAATCACCGAGCTTTCCGAAAAGCAGGAGGGCTGACGGGATAGATTGTAGGCGGCAGACATTGGTTACGATAGATCTTGTCTCTTGATTCGTTTGCATCTAACATCTACAATCTCATATCTAAAGTCTATCTTGACTGAGGGTTTTTTTTGAAATTTAATTTAACCCCTCCGGCTTCGGCGGAACGCCGAACCCACCTTCCCTAAAGGGGCGGCATTAAGTCAGCAGAAACCGTATAGGCTCCCTTGCAGGGGAGCTGTCGGCGCAACCGACTGAGGGGTTTTGCTTAAAAGTTTGATGAAACCTATCTAACCTCCCTCATCAGATGGAGGCAAGGCTTTACGAAAACGGCTTCAACTTTAAAAGAAAGAAGCCTTAAGTTAATGACATTGCCTGCAGGGGAATCAAGGAAAGGTCAGCAAAAATTCATGGTCACCATACAAATGATACATATTTAGTTTCAAAGGAATGATTATATGAGTCATATTGAAATGATAAATAAAGCTTTGGAGGGTTATATGCCCGAAAGCGACGACGTTGTCAGCAGAGCTATGCGTTACAGCGTCGAGAACGGCGGCAAAAGGATACGCCCCGAACTTGTCCTCGCGTTCTGTGAGGCCTGCGGAGGTGACGCCGAAAGTGCTCTGCCTCTTGCCTGTGCGCTCGAAATGATACATACTTATTCGCTCATACACGACGATCTGCCGTGTATGGACAACGACGATTTCCGCCGCGGCAAGCCGTCGTGCCACATTGCGTTCGGCTATGAATACGCTCTTCTTGCCGGCGACGCGCTGCTGACCCTTGCGTTCGGGACAGCAATCAAGGCAAAGCTTCCTGCGGACAGGGTTATTGACGCCGTTGCCGTACTTTCCGAAGCGGCAGGCTGGTCGGGAATGGTCGGCGGTCAGGTCATGGATCTTCAGAATGAGGGCCAAAAGGTCGGCATTGAAGAGATCGAAAAAACCGACGCACTCAAGACGGGCGAGCTTATCCGCGCGGCGTGCGTTATGGGCTGTATAGCCGCCGGAAGAAAGGATATGATTCCTGCGGCTGAGGAATATGCACGCTGTATCGGCGTTTCGTTCCAGATCGTTGACGATATACTCGACGTTACGAGCGACACGGCAACTCTCGGAAAGCCGGTCGGAAGCGACGATGAAAACGAGAAGTGTACTTATGTCTCCCTGCTCGGAATCGAGCGTTCGGAGCAGATCGTTTCCGAGCTGACGCAAAAGGCAAAGGACGCGCTTAAAGCATTTGACGGCAACGCCGATTTCCTTTCGGATTTTGCCGATAAAATGGAGAAGAGAAAAAATTAAGGCTATACCGCACAAACTGTGGCACGGATGTGAAGAATCTTGAATAATGAAATTAAATATCTGAATAAAATACATTCGCCAAAGGATCTCAAGGAGATCGACCCCTCCGAGTGGGGAGATCTGGCGCAGGAGATACGCTCTGTACTGATTGAAACCGTGTCGAAAAACGGCGGACACCTTGCGTCCAATTTGGGCGCGGTTGAGCTGACAATCGCTATCCACCTGATGTTTGATTCTCCGAATGACAGAATCGTTTGGGATGTCGGTCATCAGGCATATACCCACAAGCTTTTGACGGGCAGATACGATGTTTTTGACACGATCAGGCAGAAGGACGGTATCTCAGGCTTCTGTCATCCGAACGAGAGCGAGCACGATACATTTTACAGCGGACACAGCGGAACGTCCGTTTCCTCCGCTTACGGAATCGCGCAGGCGAACAAGATAAAGAAAAACAATAATTATACGGTTGCGGTTATCGGCGACGGTTCGTTTACGGGCGGACTCGTTTACGAGGCGCTTAACAATGCCGGCAGGTCAAAAACCAATCTCATTGTTATTCTCAATGACAACGAGATGTCCATTTCAAAAAATGTCGGTTCGGTCGCAAAATATCTGACGAGGATACGCACGAAAAAGAGATACGTCAGAATGAAGGCCCGCCTTGAGCGTTTCCTTGACAGAATACCGCTTATCGGTCACAAGATGGCAGGCGGACTGTTTGAGTTCAAAACCGCGGTCAAAAACCTCATCTATGAAAGCACGATTTTTGAAAAAATGGGCTTCCGTTACATGGGACCCATTGACGGACACGACATAAGTCTTATGTGCGAGGCTTTGGAAACGGCTAAGACGCTCGGAGCACCGGTTCTGCTCCACGTCAACACGGTAAAGGGTAAGGGCTATGAGCTTGCCGAGAAGGATCCAAGCCATTTCCACGGCGTTTCTGAGTTCGATATCGATACGGGCGAACCCCATTCCGGCGGAGACACATTCTGTAACGAATTTGGCAAACTGATGTGCAAGATGGCGGAAAAGGACAAGAGAATTACGCTCATTACGGCGGCAATGTCGCTCGGAACAGGTCTGACGGAGTTCAGCAACACCTATTCCGACCGCTTCTTTGACGTCGGAATCGCTGAAGAACACGCGGTAACATTCGCTTCGGGACTTGCCAAGGGCGGTATGCTTCCCGTCTTTGCGGTGTATTCGACGTTCCTGCAGCGGTGCTATGACGAGATAATGCACGACGGTGCCTTGCAGGATCAGAAGCTGGTGCTTGCGATTGACAGGGCAGGATTCGTCGGCGACGACGGAGAAACCCACAACGGACTTTACGACGTTGCATTTCTGCAAAGCATACCGAGGGTCACGGTCTATTCCCCGGCGAGCTACGATGAAATGAAGATTGACTTCGGCAACGCCTTTTACCGCGACAGCGATGTGGTTGCCGTGCGGTATCCGCGCGGCGGCGAAGCGGAAATTCCCGAAGATTACACTCCGTCGTTCGGCACCTATGACCTTTACGGCCACGCCTTTGCCGACACGGTTATTGTCACCTACGGCAGAATTTTCTTTGAAGCCGCAAAGGCGGTCAAGGAGCTTTTAAAGCACAACATCAAGGCGAAAGTCCTGAAGCTTAACAGAATTAAACCGATTGATCCCGAAGCTGTCAAGGAGGCGGCAGGCGCGAAAAACATCTTCTTCTTTGAGGAGGGCGTCAGAAGCGGCGGAATCGGCGAAAAGTTTGCCGCCGAGCTTCTTCAGCACGGATACAGCGGAACTTATGATATAACGGCTGTCGAGGATTGCTTCGTTAAGCAGGCTAAGGTTCCTGAACTTATCAAGCAGTACGGCTTTGACAGCGAGAGCATGGTTGAAAAGATAGTAAAAAAGATTTAAGCAAGGCGTGCACCGCGATTTATACGGTGCTGTCTTGAGCCGAGGTGTGTAATTTGTCGGATAAAATCAGACTCGATATCGCTTTGACTCAACGCGGCTGTGTTGAGTCGCGCGAGAAAGCAAAAGCTTTGATTATGGCAGGGCAGGTCTACCTGAACGGTCAAAAGGAGCTGAAAGCAGGTGCGGCGGTCAAGCCCGATGACAATATTGAGGTCAGAGGAAGCCGCAACCCGTTTGTCAGCAGGGGAGGACTGAAGCTGCAAAAGGCGGCGGAGAAGTTTGACATTGATCTGCATGACTGCGTGTGTATGGATATCGGAGCTTCGACGGGCGGATTCACGGACTGTATGCTGAGCCACGGGGCGAAGAAGGTCTATTCAATCGACGTCGGATACGGTCAGCTTGCATGGAAGCTGAGAACCGACGAGCGTGTGGTGAATATGGAACGCACAAATTTCCGCTATGTGACCCACGAGCAGATACCGGAGGACATTGATTTTGCGAGTGTGGACGTTTCGTTCATTTCGCTGAGGATAATTCTTCCCGTTCTCAGAGAGCTTCTGAAAGACAGCGGACAGGCGGTCTGTCTGATAAAACCGCAGTTTGAAGCCGGCAGAGAAAAGATAGGCAAAAAGGGAGTCGTCCGTGATCCTCAGGTGCACGTTGAGGTGGTTGAAAGCATAGTGAATTTTGCGATTGACACCGGTTTCAGCGTCAAAAACCTCGATTTTTCGCCGATAAAGGGACCCGAAGGCAACATTGAATACCTTATGCACATAGAAAAGAGCGATGATGCACAGAATTTCTGCGATATCACACCAGAAAAACTTGTAGAGCTTTCCCACGGAGAGCTTGATAAATAAGGCGGTGTAAAGCTTATGAAGATCGCATTGCTTCCGAATTTAACGAGAAAAAACGCATTGCAGGTGGCGCTGAATGTCTGCGCCGAGCTTGAAAGGTACAATATGCCCTATTGCATAAAGGACGAATACGCAAAGGAGTTCGGCGGCACGCAGGCGGAGTTTATGCAGTTGGAAAAGATGATACGCGAGTGCGATGTGATTATAGCCGTCGGCGGCGACGGAACGATAATTCACGCGGCCAAATACGGCAAGCCGACGCTCGGCATAAACGCAGGACGTATAGCGTTCATGGCGGGACTTGAGCCGACGGAGCTGGAAATGCTTTCAAACCTCAAAGACGGAAAATACGAAATTGACCGCAGAATGATGCTTCGGGCGGAGATAATTTCTTCGGACGGCTCAACGCTCAGCACGCATTACTGCGTGAACGACGCTGTCGTTGCCAGAGGTCTGCAAATCAAGATGGCGGATTTCATCGTTGAGCACAACGGCAGATTCCTGAACAAATACACGGCGGACGGAATTATTTTTTCAACGCCGACGGGCTCGACTGCATACAACCTTTCGGCAGGCGGACCTGTTGTCGATCCGCAGATCGAAAGCATACTGCTGACACCGATCTGCACCCATTCGCTTTTTTCGCGCGCTCTTATTTTTAAACCGGACTCGGAATTTTTACTGCGCGGCAGGGAGGACGAGGAAATCGGACTTTCCTGTGACGGCGAGGACGCCATTCCGATCGGAAAGGGCTGTTCCGTCAGAATAACCAAGGCGGAGATGTTCGGCGAATTTATAAGAATAAAGAGCGAGACCTTTTTGGAAATACTTAACAGCAAGCTTGAACAAAGGCGGCTGTAAAAGGAGATAGAAACGGCATGAAGAAGAAAAGACATAATATGATCCTCAAGCTGATTGAAATGTACGCAATCGGCACGCAGGAGGAAATGCTGGCAAAGCTGGAGGAAAACGGCTTCAACTCGACGCAGGCAACTGTTTCGCGTGATATAAAGGAACTGCGTCTTGTCAAACAAATGGATAAAAACGGTGTGTATCGCTATGTTGAGGGCAAGAGCGAGACGGATGAATATCTGTCAAAATACACGACGATCTTTTCCCATTCGGTCATATCGTCCGACTATGCAGGCAACACGGTTGTTATCAAATGCTATACGGGCATGGCAAACGCCGCCTGCGCCGCATTTGACAATATGGAGTGGGAGGGCCTCGTCGGAACGATTGCCGGCGACGACACTATCTTTGCTCTTTGCCGCAACGAGGCGACCGCAAACGAACTCAGGGAGTCGATTGACAGAATTATTAAGGTAACTCCGCACAATTGAGTGACTTTACTTTACAGCGGAGACCGATTAACAAATTTTCTCGGATGTGATCTAAATGCTTACAAGCTTGAAAATTGAAAATGTTGCGATAATCGAAAGTGCGGCGATTGAGTTCGGATGCGGACTCAATGTTCTGACCGGTGAGACAGGCGCAGGTAAATCAATCGTTATCGACTCGATAAATGCGATTCTCGGCGAACGTACATCGCGCGAGATAATCAGAACAGGCGCACAGAGCGCAAAGGTTTACGCCGTGTTTGAGGACGTGAACGACACGGTTCGCGGCGTCCTCGATGACAACGGAATTGAATGTGACGACGGCGTGCTCATAATGAACAGGACGATTAACCGCGACGGTAAAAATACTTGCCGCATCAACGGTACACCGGTCACGGTTTCAATGCTGCGCGAAATCGGCAGGGAGCTTATTGACATTCACGGCCAGCACGACAGCCAGTCGCTGCTTTCCCCGGAAAAGCATTGCGGCTTTGTTGACAGCTTTGCAGGCAATTCCGCGCTCAGGGCAGACTACGGCGAAAAGTATTCGTCGCTTTGCGCCATTCGCTCAAAGCTTAAAAAGCTCACGACAGACGAAAGCTCAAAATCGCAGAGAATTGATTTTCTGACCTATCAGATCGACGAGCTGGAAAAGGCGGACATCACGGTCGGCGAACGCGACGAGCTCAAGGCGAGGAAGTCACTCATCAACAATTCGCAGAAGGTTATGGAAAGTCTGAACAACGCTTATGAGGCGCTCAGAGCGGACGGTGCGGGCATTGATATGGTCAGCGACGCCGAGTCGGAGATTTCAAACGCGGCAGCATACATGGAGAGCCTCGGCGAGGCTTCCGAGAAAATCACGGATATCCGCTACGAGCTTGACGACATTGCCGAGCTTGTCCGCGACGCTATGTCGGAGATTGATTTTGACCCGTCCGAGCTCGACGAAATAGAGGAAAGGCTGGATTTGCTCTACCGCCTTTCAAAGAAATACGGCGACACCGAGGAGGAAATGCTCGACTATCTTGCAAAGGCGCAGGAGGAACTTGACAATATTGCGTTCTCCGAGGAGAAGGTAAAAGAGCTTCAGCGAATGGAAAAGGAGGCTCTTGCCGCCGCAGAGGAGGCGGCGCGCAAGCTTACGGAGTCGAGAAAGACCGCAGGTAAAAGGCTGAGCGAGACCATTTGCTCGGAGCTTGAGTTCCTCGATATGCCGAACGTGCAGTTCGCGGTTAAATGCGAGGACATCGGGCTGACGGAAAACGGCAGGGATTCGATAGAGTTTCTGATTTCAGCGAACGTCGGCGAGGAGCCTAAGCCGCTGGCAAAGATAGCGTCGGGCGGTGAGCTTTCGCGAATAATGCTTGCGATAAAGAATGTGCTTGCCGGCACGGACGGCGTGGACACGATGATTTTTGACGAAATTGACACGGGCGTCAGCGGCAGAGCGGCACAGAAAATTGCAATGAAGCTCAGAGCCGTTTCAAAGGGCAGACAGGTTATCTGCGTCACCCACCTTGCACAGATTGCGGCACAGGGCGACGTTCACCTTTATATAAGCAAGTCCGTTGCGGACGGTAAAACTTATACGAACATCAAGTCGCTCATCGAAGAGGAACGCGTTGCGGAAATCGCAAGAATCATGGGCGGCATGGAGATTACAAAGCTCCAGCTCGAAAGCGCGAGGGAAATGCTTGAAAGTGCGGGTAATATAGGGTAACCGTCTGTCAAAAACAAGGAAAATTTTAGGTATTGTGTTTTTCGACCGATTGTGATACAATGTAAAAAAATAATATGGAGATATTGTAAAATGAAAAAGAACTATTCCTCAACACGTTACATAGCTCTGCTTTGTTCATTCATAATTGTGTTCAGTATCGTATTGACCGGCTGCGGTTCGGTAAAGAAGATTTCAAAAAATAAAAGCGCCTCCGGCAACGGAGACGAAATTCAGCTCGGTCAGAATGATGTGAATCTTGACGGTCCGACACAGATCGTTGTCGGTGAGGACGGTCAGTCGTATATTGTGGATAACGAGGGCCACTCTGTAATCTACAACAACCCCACACAGTCCGGCGGCCAGTATTCGGCGAGCCAGATAACTCCGAGCAGTACCGCGCCGAAAACAAATGCGACGAAAAAAACGACCACCAAAAAGGCTACAACTGCGAAGAGAACGACGACCGAAGCGACATCAACCCCCGATCAGGTTTACAACAGGCTCGCCGCACAGAGAAAGTTCGGCTTCAACAAGGCTTATGATTTGGGCGCCCCGTTCGTAAACTTCTATCTTTCCACAATAAGAATTTACTTCACCTACGACAACAAGGATTGGCTCATTGAGCTTTGGAAGGGCGAATATGCCATGGCAACAGTCGGCTGTGAGGTAGGCTATTATTACAGAAATCACAACCAGAATGCTCTTGACACCTTTGGCCCCGATAATCTGATTTACAAATCTGTTGAGGACGAGGACGCAATGTACACGTCAATGAAGCTGTGGCAGTATGAAAAATCAACTGACGAAACCCCGAAGCAGAAGATCAATTATACAAGAAGAAACTGCTGGTGGGCAGCCGACTTTGAGACGGGCGTGCTTGAGAAGCACCGCGATCAGACCACACTCGTAATGGTTGCGACGATTGAGTTCCCGACAAGCAAAATGAGAGATCTGTTTACCGAGCAGCTCGAAAAAGAGGGCTTCAGAGAGGGCTCAATCAACAACTATCACAACGTTGAAAGATTCGCTGTTGACGGCAACAAGGTTACAATCTGCTGGAAAAACTATTCCTATGAAAAGGCACATCCGTAATGTCGGACAAGATTTCCGTATTTTTCCGAAAACCGCTTGACTTTTGTATTATTATAGGTTAAAATACCTATGTTAATAAATATTATGAAAGGATGAATTCGTATGAAAAAGTTCTTGGCTATTCTTATGGTAGCTGCTGTCTGTGCAACTGTTGCATTCTCAGTTCGTGCTCAGAACGACGCGGAGGAAGTTCCTGAGACCACAACATCGTCAATCGAAGGTGCTGTTTCCGCTCTCCAGAACGACGAGAAGGCAGAAGAGATTGCAAATCAGATTGCTGATTCTATCAAGACAGGCGCTGCTAAAGAAGATGTCTCCAGCCTTGTTTCAGCTCTTGAGAAGTACATCAACGACAAGGGTATCGGTTCCGACGAGATTAAGGATTCCGGTGCAGTTCGTGACGTTGTTGACGCATTCCTCTCAGATGCAGGCATTGATACTGAGGTTCTCAACAATGCTATTGCAAACAGCATGATCGCAAACAAGGTTCTTGAGCTCTACTACAAGCCCGAGGAAGAGACAACAAAGACACCGGAAACTCCCGATGAGCCTGCAACGGATGTAGATGTTCCCGCATGCGGCTTCGTTGGCTGATTCTGAATTAAAATGCAATTTAAAGGTGATGGGTTTTCCGTCACCTTTTTGCTTTATATCGAAGCTGAATTTACCGTTTCTTAACAAATTTTTAATTTATATTCATTATTTTTATTGTCTAATAATAGTGGTAGATTCTTGCGGCGGCAGAGTCGGGCGAGCAATGTCTTCTTCATTTACCTGCCTTTTCAGCGTGGGGTATTCGTTTGTGTTCAGCTCGTTTCCCTTTTCGTTGAGTATCATTGTCTTACCGATTCCGTAGTCGTTCATTACAAGATGAAATTTTCCCGAATCACCCTTGTTTTTGAAAAATTCATTGCTTTCCGTGTCGGAAAACCCCGTGAAAGCTTTTATTAAATTGACGCATTGGGAGTCAAAGCTGTTTTTTGTGCCGCTTTTTACGGTCGCGGTGCATTGAATTATATTTCCGTCCTGCCCGGCGTAAAGACATATCAGGACGTTATCACTCAGCAGACTGTATGTGTAGTATTTATCCTTGCTGACGGTGAACATCTGTGCTTCAAGCGCTTCGCCGCTGACGGAATTATATTTTGTGAGAAATTCGTCAATGTTAAGCTGACTTTGCCCCGTGCACGAAGTCAGCGAAATTATCATCAAGGCAATACCGCACAGCTTGAGGTACACGCCTTGCTTAAAAAAAGAAATTATCATTTTAAGAGGTTTCATTTTTGTCTCCGAATAAAGTATTGATAGTATATAAATATTGGAAGAAGGGGTATGTTTATGCAGCAAAAAAAAGGAAAAAACAAAAAGGTTATTATTCTTTGCTCGATTCTTGCCGTTGCGGTGCTGGCGTGCACAGCTTATGCAATTTTCAAACCGGAGGATAAGATTGCCGTTGATACCGTGCAGGTTACGAAGCAGACCATCAATGAGACGCTGGACACTACCGGTACAATTACGACTGCATCCGAAAAAACATTCACTCTCATTGACAAGGTAAAGGTTAAAACCGTCAATGTAAAAGAGGGCGATGTTGTCAAAGCGGGCGACGTACTGGCAACCTTTGACGTCTCCTCGCTTGAAGCGGCGCTGACGGAAAAGGAAAACAACTACGAAAAAGCTCTTGCCGCATACAACAAAGCAAAAAGCTCCTCCGATTCCGCGAAGAAAAAGATTTCTTCCACTAAAAAGCAGATTGCCGAGCTTGAAGCTCAGATAGAGAAGCTCAGCGCAAAACAGAAGACAAATCAGTCGTCACAGAAAACGGACAGCGGAGTTAAGGTCTCTGACGAGCTTGTCAACAGATTTATCAAGGTTGCAAAGCTTTTCGGCGTAGAATACAACAAGGAAACAGCAGAAAAGGTGCTCAAAGCGATGCTTTCGGCAGGTTCAAGCTCGTCCGATTTGTCGGGCTTGATGGACAATCTCGGTATTATTGCAGGCAGCTCAGGCTCGTTTGATATGAGCGCCTTGGCGCAAATGAGCGGCGGATCAAGCGCGCTCATAAATGCGGAAATATCTCTTGTACAGCTCAAGGCTCAGCTTGCAACGCTTGAATTGCAGTCGGACGATTCCTACCTTTCAGCCTATAAGACGATTTACGAAAAGGCGCAGGCATCCTACGAAACAGCGCTCAGCCAAACTAACGAAATGAAGAAGGGCTGGATCGCAAGCCAGAAGGGTATGGTCAGCGAGGTCAACATCACGGTCGGCGAAACAGTCGAGACGAAGAGCTCCGTGAACGGAACGGATATTGACCTCAGCTCGATCCTTTCAACCGTATCTTCGGGCGCGGACGTTTCCTCCCTTGTCGGTGCGTTTTTCAATTCCGATAAAGTCGGTATAAAGGTGCTCAATTATCCTCTCGTTGCAGATATATCTTTGAGCAAATATGATGTGCTTGACATCAGCGTCAATCAGGACGTGACCGTTAAGTCGGCAAACAATGAGACCCACGACGGCAAGGTTTCCTATGTCGGAGCCGTCGCAACGTCAACGGGCGGCTCGCTCGACCTCAATTCAATCGTTTCCGGCGGTACAAATTCAAACACAATTCCCGCACAGATCACAATAGACAGCGCAGACAAATCTCTGATAGTTGGCACCGATGTTGATGTTTCGATAATCACGGACACTCAGGAGAATGCGCTTGTTGTTCCCGTTGAGGCGATAATAATCGACGGCTCGGACGTGTTCGTTTATGTGTATGACAAGGATAAATCCGAAGCGGTCAAGAAAAACGTTAAACTCGGCATATCAAACGATACCTATTATCAGGTTCTTTCGGGTGTCAGCGAGGGCGATGTTCTTATCAAGAACACATCTGGTCTTGAGGACGGTGCAAAGGTTAAACTGAAGTAACGGAGGATAGCTGTGGACATAAGAGAGAATATTCGCATTGCGATTTTCAGTATAAAAACGAATATGATGCGTTCTCTTCTGACAATGCTCGGAATAATAATCGGCGTCGCGTCCGTTATTGCGATAATCACTATCGGCAACGGCGGACGGGACTACATAGTCGGTATGATCGAGGACATGGGCTCAAACGCTATTCAGATAGTCGTCAATACCAACAATATCGACCAGTCGAATTATGTGACCGAGGAGGACATTGCCGCCATAAAGAAGCTTAGCACGGTCAGCTATTGTTCACCATACGAGTTCACGTTCGGTCAGGCTCAGGCAGGAAAATATAACGGCTTCGTTTTCACCATTGCAGGAAATGAAGACCTCCTTTTTATCAATCAGATGACGACGAAGTACGGCAGAGCGTGGACAAAGGACGAATATGATCAATGCAGGAATGTCTGTATTGTCAGCACACTTACGGCAAAGGAGATTTTCGGCGAAGAAAACTGCGTCGGAGAGACTTTGAATTACACCATTAACAACAGAACGGTTCCGCTGAAAATTATCGGCGTCGTTGATATGACGGAAAATTCGATGATTTCACAGGAACAGATGGAGAGTATGACTGCATCATATTCAAGCTCCCTGAGCATGGAAATGATTGCAATGCCGGCTTCGCTTAACGGCGAGCTGACCGACAAGGTGAATAAATACACGCAGATTTATTTTATGGCTACCGACGGAGCCGACCTCGACAACACCGGCGAATCGGCGCTCAACCTCATCAAGACGAGACACGGAAGCTTTGACGATTCGGTCTATACGCTGAACATTATGGCGACGTATATTGACCTTTTGGATTCCGTAATAAATATTTTCACCACGTTCATCGCGGCGGTCAGCGCAATTTCGCTGCTTGTCGGCGGAATCGGCGTTATGAACATAATGCTTGTTTCCGTAACCGAGCGAACAAGGGAAATCGGTATACGAAAAGCGCTCGGAGCAAAGACTTCCACGATAATGCTTCAGTTCCTAACCGAATCCGTTATTCTGTGCCTGCTCGGCGGAGCAATCGGATTTATACTGGGTGTCGGAGGAGCATGGGCTGTTGCGGCATATCTTAAAATACCGATAGCCGTCAAATTCTCAACGGTTCTTATCGCTGTCGGATTTTCAAGCGCAATAGGTATTTTCTTCGGAATTTATCCGGCAAAGCGCGCCGCGCAAATGACTCCGATAGAAGCGCTCAGAAGAGATTGATAAGAAAAAATTTAACTTTAAAAAAGTAAAAGCTATAATTACAATCAGCACCGTTACCGATTGTGAATTATAGCCTTTATTATTTATTTGGTCGTTGACCTGTGCCGAACAGACGCTTTTTATTTGTCAAATGACGGGTTAAATGCGTAGAAGTTCTTTGAATTGAGCTTGTCGGTTGCGATACGGAGACCCTCGCCGAAGCGCTGGAAATGGACAATCTCACGTTCACGCAGGAACTTGATTACGTCGCGAACGTCAGGGTCGTCAACGAGACGGAGAATGTTGTCGTAAGTAACTCGCGCTTTTTGCTCCGCCGCCATATTTTCCATCAGGTCGGCAATAGTGTCGCCTGTGGACTGCATTTCTGCACCGGACCACGGGAAACCGCTTGCCGCCGTCGGATAGACGCCTGTCGTGTGATCGACAAAATAGGTGTCAAATCCGCTTCGCTTTATCTCGTCGTATGAAAGGTTGCGCGTAAGCTGATGAACAATCGCACCGATCATTTCAAGATGTCCCAGCTCCTCGGTACCTATATCGGTCAAAAGTCCTTTGAGTTCAGGGTAAGGCATGGCAAAACGCTGGCTGAGATACCTCAGCGACGCCCCCAACTCGCCGTCCGGACCGCCGTATTGTGAAATTATTATGCTAGCGTATTTGGCGTTGGGTGTGGATATTTTGACGGGATATTGTAATTTCTTTTCATAGACAAACATCAGTAGTTACCCCCTAAGTCCCACGGCCACGGATTCTTGAGCCACGATACACCGGGGTCTGAGTTTGAATAGAGTGGGCCGCATTCTTCCTCATATTCGGAAACCAGTCGTTCGTTCTTTTCTTCATACTTTTTGTAAAGCGCAAGCGCGCTGAGATCGTCCGGGTGGGTATCAAGATAAAGATGAAGTTCCCACATTGCAAATTGCACGGCGTCTATCTGCTGCAAAAGAGCTGCTCTTGTCATCTCATACCACGACCCACGAAGGGCTTGTCGAGTACGGGGAAGAGTGTACCGGCTTTCAGCGCCTGAAGCTCATCGTATGTTTTGATATCAGTCTGAAACGGCACATAAGCCATTGCAACAACGGGATTCTCGGGCAGAGCCGATGTGTATCCCGAACGGACGTCGGGAGCGGCGCTGCGATTGAATCCCATGGGTGCCTTGGCAGGACGTTCATAAGAAAAATTATTCAATCTGATTAACTCCTTTAAACTTTTTTGGCATTGCCTATTAACAGGATATGCCTGACGATTTTTTGTGGCACAAAGGAACGGTAAAAACCTTTGTTTTCCCTTGTTCACTCTGTTGCAAGTGAGGGGTGATACAGATTTAATTGTAGTGCACGATACCCACATCGTGTCAAAAGCCAACTAAAAAAGCAAGTTATATTAAAACTAAATGCCTTGCACAACCTCAGCCTCCCCCTGACTTCAAATCAATGGGCGGCTGAATTTGTGCGCATCTTTAAATTTCATATAATTTGCTTTATTTTTTAGCTAATGAATTACTCTACATGGGCGGAAATCGGTTTGCGCTAATTTAAGCAATATTTTATAAACCGAACAAAAGGAATTTTACATTTAATCAGGCTGAGAACAAGATAACAATAAAAGCTATAATTCATGTTTCGGCAAATGAAATGCCGATTGTGAATTATAGCTTTAGCTTTATGCTAATAAAAAATTTTGCCTGCGCTAAATACCGCGGTCTCTTTATCTTGTGCTGTACTGTGTAATAAGCTCGTTCTTAACATCCCAAAGACGCTGTGAGAGATCAACATAATAGTTGTGCGGATTTTCAAATCTTGTGACCTCGTCCCAAAGTGTATCAACCTGAGACATACAGTAATTTTTAATGTCATCGATATCCTGATATTCATAAACTCTTTCTCCGTTTATGAACAGCGGCTGAAGAAGCTGACGGGCGGTGAAGTTATACACATTCTTGCGCTTCCATGTGTAATCGGGATCGAAAATTTCATAATCGTGGCTGTCGTCAATCATCTCGTCCTCAAGGGTGATAACATCGGCAAGAGCCTTGCCCGACTCGTTGTCATAAAGTCTCCACAGCTTTTTTGCGCCCGGAGTCGTAACCTTTGCCGCGTTTTCGCTGAGCTTGATTTTCGGCACCATCTCTCCGTCCTTTTCAACCGCACAGAGCTTATAAACTCCGCCGAAAACAGGAGCGGACGATGCTGTGATGAGCCTTTCACCGACGCCGAATGAGTCAACCTTTGCGCCCTGGAGAAGCATATCGCGGATAATATATTCATCAAGCGAGTTTGAAGCGACAATTTTGACATCTTCAAAGCCTGCGTCGTCGAGCATTTTACGCGCCTTTTTGGAAAGATAGGTTATGTCGCCGCTATCGATTCGGATTCCCTTGGGACGGAAGCCGCGCGGAAGAACCTCGCGCTTGAACGCTTCTATCGCATTCGGTATACCCGACTTAAGGACATTGTAAGTATCAACAAGCAGGGTGCAGTCATCGGGATAGACCTTTGCGTAAGCACAGAAGGCTTCAAGCTCGGAATCGAAGAGCTGGACCCAGCTATGCGCCATTGTGCCGAGAGCCGGAACACCGAACTCGCGGTCAACAATCGTACAAGCGGTACCTGCACAGCCTGCAATATATGCCGCTCTTGCTCCGTATACAGCACCGTCAAATCCCTGGGCACGGCGTGAGCCGAACTCCATGATCGGACGTCCCTGAGCCGCGCGCGTGATTCGGTTCGCCTTTGTTGCAATAAGGCTCTGGTGGTTTATCGCCAAAAGAACCATCGTCTCAATGAACTGAGCCTGCATAACCGGACCCTTGACGGTCACGATCGGCTCACGCGGAAATATCGGAGTTCCTTCGGGAACGCTGTAAACGTCACACTTAAATTCAAAGTTTTTGAGGTAATCGAGAAATTCCTCGCAGAAGCCTCTGCCCCTGAGGTATTCGATATCCTTGTCGGAAAAGCTGAGATTCTCAAGGTACTCAACAAGCTGTTCAACACCCGCCATTATGGCAAAGCCGCCGTTGTCCGGTATCGTTCGGAAGAACATATCGAACTGAGCCGTTGTGTCTCCTTTTCCGTTGAGAAAATAACCGTTCGCCATGGTTATTTCGTAAAAGTCGGTAAGCATTGTCAGGTTTCTTTGTTTGAGATCGTTCATTTTTACACCGCCTTACTGATAATAACCGTATTATAACATCATAAATCGACTTTTTCAATCCCGAAAGGACTAATTTGTTATGTTATTTATATAACAAAAAGATCAAGAAAATGTCAAATATTGTGAAAATGCATAAAATAATGTGCAAAGTAGCTGATACAAGTCTCCAAATACATAAAAAGTGTTGTATTACTCTTAAAACATTGTTTTTAGTTTGCCGATATGATATTATAATTATGTAATTTAAAGTTATTTTTGCATTGCAAATAGGAGGAAAAACATGAGAACAAGAAAACAGGCGCTCGGCGACATGAACATTATCGGCGCCAAGGTTGAACAGCAGAGAAAGGCAATCGGAATGAAGCAGAAGGATCTTCTTGCACAGCTTCAGATAAGAGGAATCGACCTCAACGCATCGGGCTTGTCAAAGCTTGAGGGTCAGCTCAGAGGAGTTTCCGATTACGAGCTTAAAGCAATCGCAGATTCGCTCAACGTCAGTCTTGAGTGGCTTCTCGACTGTGAATAAAACTTAACGGGTTGCCGCATTTAGCGCAGACCGAAGAACAAAATAACAATAAAAGCTATAATAGACATTTCAGCCTATATTAAAGCTGATTGTAAATTATAGCTTTTACTTTATGCTATTTTGTTTTTCTAAGCGTTTTTTACCCTCTCGCAGTATTCATATACAGCTTCGGGCTAAAGAAAACACTTTCCGCATCTAAATTCGACAACCCCCTTTTCTTTGATGAAAATATTGACAAACAAACAACATATATAGTAAAATTATAACATAAAAACAAAAGGAGAAGTGATACCAATGGCAGTTTTCAGACCTTTCAAGGCTATCAGACCGATACCCGAAAAAGCCAAGGACGTTGCGGCTCTGCCGTATGACGTTATGAACAGCGACGAAGCAAGAGAAATGGTAAAGGGAAATCCTTATTCTTTCCTTCATGTTGATAAGGCAGAGGTTGACCTCGACCCGTCGATCGACCTCTATGACGAAAAAGTTTACCTCAAGGCAAGCGAGAATCTTGACAAACTTGTTACCGACGGTGTATGCAAGCAGGACGAAACACCCTGCATCTACATTTACCGTCAGATAATGAACGGCAGAAGTCAGACCGGTCTTGTCGGCTGCACCGCAATCGACGACTACATCAACAACGTTATCAAGAAGCACGAGCTCACAAGAGCAGACAAGGAAGCCGACAGAATCAACCACGTTGATTACTGCGACGCAAACACGGGTCCGATCTTCCTTACATACCGCCCCGACGAGTTCATCAGCAAGACTGTTGAGGATTGGAAAGCGGCTCACACTCCCGTCTATGACTTTGTCTCCGAGGGCGTACAGAACACAGTATGGGTAATCGACTGCCCCGAAACAGTCAAGGCTGTAACGGACAAGTTTGCTTCCATTGATTCGCTCTATATCGCCGACGGTCACCACAGAGCAGCTTCCGCCGTCAAAGTCGGCAAGAAGCGCCGCGAGCAGAATCCGGGTTATACGGGAGAAGAGGAGTTCAACTTCTTCCTTGCAGTTCTCTTCCCGACAGATGAGCTTGAGATCATGGACTACAACCGCGTTATGAAGGATCTCAACGGATACTCAAGCGAAGAGTTCCTCGCAAAAATCGGCGAGGTTATGGACGTTGAGGTTTACGGAAAGGATGCTTACAAACCTGAGAAGAAGCACACGTTCGGTATGCTCCTTGATTCGGTTTGGTACAAGCTGACCGCCAAGGACGGCACATTCGACGCCAACGATCCGGTTGATCAGCTTGATGTTTCTATTCTTCAGAACAATGTAATTTCTCCGATCTTCGGAATTGACGATCCGCGTACCGACAAAAGAATCGACTTCATCGGCGGAATCCGCGGACTCGGCGAGCTGGAGAGAAGAGTTAATACGGATATGAAAATTGCTTTTTCAATGTATCCGACAACGCTTGACGACCTTATGGATATCGCCGACGCAGGCAAGATTATGCCGCCGAAATCCACATGGTTTGAGCCTAAACTCATGAGCGGCCTCTTCATCCACAAGCTTTCATAAAATCGAATAAAGCATTACAGCCTTTGCGGATATTAAGTCTGCGAGGGCTGTAAAATTTTTAGATTCTTTTAGGTTAATGCAATTTATTATATCTGCCCGGCAAGGGTACGGTTTACGATATGGGAAGTTTTGGTGTTGTATTACGCGTGTTTCAAACCCACAATATAACATTTAAAAGCTGGTAAAAACTTTGCGTATGGTAATAGTCCACAAATTGAAAACTTGCAAATTGGGCAGAATCGACAAAAATAATTTATTTTCGGGAAATGTGTTGACAAATTCGGCGAATTGGATTATTCTATGGGCGTAGGGTAAACGATTACTCAAACGAAATCAACTGGAGAATATATGGACAGCAAAAACATTTCTATGGTAGATATAGCCCGAATGTCGGGCGTGTCGATTGCCACGGTCTCAAGAGTTCTCAACAAAAACGGACGCTATTCCGCCGAGACTGAAAAAAAGGTTATGGCGATCGTTGAGAAATACAATTATGCAATAAATCCCAACGCACAGGGACTCAGAACAAACCGGACAAAGACAATCGGAATCATAATTCCGGATATCACGAACGAATACTTTTCACATATTGTCAGGTCAGTCGAAAGCTCGGTTATCCCAATGGGCTACAACGTGTTCGTGTGCGACAGCGACGAAAATATTGACTACGAAACGCACCACATTTCCTCGCTCCAGTCAAAGGGCGTGGAGGGAATAGTCTATTTCAGCGCAAGAAAGCCCGGCGATGAGGTCTCCAAGGAGTTTACTGTTCCGGTTGTTTATATCGACAGGCGTCCAGGTGTTGATTTTAACTTTGTCTCGTCCGACAATGAAAACGGCGGATTCCTCGCAACCGAGGAGCTTATCAGAAAAGGCTGCCGAAAAATTGTTATAATTCACGATGTCAATCTTTATTCAACAGTCAACAAACGTATACAGGGTTATATAATGGCTCACAAGCAGTACGGAGTTGAAATTGACGATGCAAGAATGGTTCCATGCCGTGTTTCGTATGCTGACGCAAGGGATGCGGTGAGAAAGCTGATTGCCGACGGAATTGATTTTGACGGAATCTTCTGCACGACGGATTCAATGGCTCTCGGAGCTCTCCGCGGACTGAAAGAAAGCGGCAAAAGAGTGCCGGAAGATGTGAAGCTGGTTGGATTCGACGGAATAACACATACCGAAATTTCCGATCCGCCGATCACGACGGTTATTCAGGATACCGATCTTCTCGGAAAACGCTCGGTTGAGGTTCTTATGGATTTGATAAACGGCAACACGTCGAAAATCCATGAGTACACAATACCGGTTAAGCTCTCCGTGAGGGGAAGCACAAAATAGGAAAAAGGGGATTTTCCCTTTTTTTAATAGATGTTGAGTAAACCTTTACTCAACAAACCATACAAAATATTTCCACATCAAATATCACATAATACTGTCAAAGTCAGAAAGGAATGATACCATGAGCGCTCTCGTTGAGATGAAAGGGGTAGTTAAGAAGTTTCCCGGAGTTACGGCGCTGAAGGACATATCGTTTGATATTCAGCCGGGAGAGGTTCACGTACTTCTGGGCGAAAACGGCGCAGGAAAGTCAACTCTTATGAAGATTCTTTCCGGCGTTTATCAGCCCACAGAGGGCAAAATTATTATTGGCGGCAAGGAGTTTAGCAAGCTGACTCCCAAGGATTCCTACGAAAACGGAATCAGCGTTATTTACCAGGAGCTCAGCGTTATCAATGAACTTTCGATTCAGGAAAACCTGTTCGTCGGAAAGCTTCCGATGAAAAAGGCGGGCCTTGTTTCGGTGGTCGATTACGCGGAGATGAACAGAAAGGCAAAGGAGCTGCTTGCAAAAATCGGTCTGAACAGGGATCCGAAAACTCTTGTTGAGGACATCAGCGTTTCGGAAAAACAGCAGGTCGAGATTGCAAAGGCTTTGGCTGCCGACAGCAAGGTTATCGTTATGGACGAGCCCACCGCGTCGCTGACAACCAAGGAGGTTGAACACCTCTTTGATGTTATCAGGGCGCTGAAAAAAGAGGGCAAAGGAATTGTTTTCATTTCCCACAAGCTTGCCGAAATCAAGGAGATCGGCGACAGGGTATCGGTTCTCAAGGACGGCGCCTACGTCGGAACGAAGCAGGTCAGCGACGTTACGGTTGATGATCTTGTAACGATGATGGTCGGCAGAACGGTTCAGAACACTTACCAGCATGAAGATGCACCCGACAGCTTTGACGGTGAGGAGGTCATCTTCGAGGTGAAAAATCTTTCCAGAAAGGACGGAAAGGTGAACGACGTTTCGTTCAAGCTTCACAAGGGCGAAATCGTCGGATTCTCAGGACTTGTCGGATCGGGCAGAAGTGAAATGATGAATGCGATCTTCGGCGCGGAACCGAAGTCAAGCGGAGAAATATATATTAAAGGAAAGAAAGTAAACATTAAAAATCCGTATTCGGCAATCAAGCACGGACTTGCGATGGTTACGGAAAACAGACGTGAAACAGGATTTTTCCACAACTTCGATATCAAGAAAAACATTTCGATTCTTCCGTTTATTAAATCGTCAACGCTGAAGGGAGCCGGAGGCTTGACCAGCAGCAAGTACGAAAAGGAATGTGCGGAAGAACAGAAAAAGAATCTTAATATCAAGTGCTATTCGGTTGATCAGGGTATCACGGAGCTTTCGGGCGGTAATCAGCAGAAAGTTATTCTCGGCAAATGGATAGCTGCGGATTCGCAGATAATTATATTTGACGAGCCGACCAAGGGTATCGACATAGGAAGCAAGAGCGAAATCTATGTCCTGATGAGAAAGCTTGCCGACGAGGGCAAGGGAGTTCTCGTCGTATCCTCGGAGCTGACGGAACTGCTGGCTGTGTGCGACACGATAAATGTTTTCAGAGACGGCAGGATAGTCAAATCCTTCCCGCACAGAGAAGCTACCGAAGAAAATATCATCAAAGCGTCCACGGCGGACATCGCCTGAATTTAAGAAAGGAATGTGAACATTATGTCTGAAAAAATAAAGCTTGCAAAGCCGAAAGAAAAACTCACCTTTAATACAATATGGCAGAAATACGGTACGTTCGGTATCCTTATAATTCTTCTGCTCATACTTGCAGTAATGAGACCGGGAACGTTCTTCTCGACGGCAACGGTCACACAGATTCTCTCGCAGAGCTCCGTCAATATCCTTATAGCAATGGGTGAATTTTTTGCTATCCTCATTGCCGGTATCGACCTCTCGGTCGGTTCCGTGGCGGCTCTTACAGGAATGATATCGGCCCAGATGATGGTTGCCGGAGTTAATCCTCTGCTCGCCGTTCTCCTCGGAATTATAATCGGCGGTTTCCTCGGATTTATCAACGGACTTCTTATCAACGTAACGGGACTTCATCCGTTCATCATCACCCTCGGTACACAGTCGATATTCAGAGGCGTAACGCTTATCATTTCAAATTCAAGCGCAGTATTCGGATTCCCGAAATCATTTACAAACTTCATTTCATACAAGGTATTTGACCTTCTCCCGATTGTTGCAATCATTGCGATTCTCGTTGCGGTCCTCCTCTCTTTCCTCACCAGAAAGACAAAGCTCGGACGTAACATCTACGCCCTCGGCGGAAACAAGGAATCGGCTTGGTATTCGGGAATCAACGTCAATATGCACACACTTATCGTATTTATCATCTCCGGTATCTGTGCAGGTATCGCAGGCATCGTCCTTCTCGGACGTGTCGGTTCTGCTGAGCCGGCGGCTGCAACGGGCTTTGAGACCTACGCTATCGCAGCTTCAATCATCGGCGGAACAAGCTTCTTCGGAGGCAAGGGTAAGATCTTCGGTGTTGTAATGGGCGGTCTTATCATCGGTGTTATCAACTACGGTCTTAACATTCTCGCTGTTCCGAGCGTATGGCAGCAGGTAGTTATGGGCTTGCTCATCATCGGATCTGTTGCTCTCGACAGATTTGTTGCACGCAAGAAATAAGTAAAGGAGTGCAAAGCTATGAAACCAATGTTTAATCCGTCGCTTATGTGTATGGATCTTCTGGATATTAAAAATCAGACGGCAATCCTCAACGACAGATGCGACCTTTACCATGTTGATATAATGGACGGCCATTTTGTCAAGAACATCACTCTTTCACCGGATTTTGTCAAGGCGTTTTCGACAATTGCTGAAAAGCCGATTGACTGCCACCTGATGGTGACCGATCCCGATGATTATATTGAGGTTCTTGCAAAAGCGGGGGCAGGCTATATTTGCCCCCATGCCGAAACAATCGTGAACGACGCATTCAGAATAATGAACAAGATTGAGTCGCTCGGCTGCAAAAAGGGTGTCGTACTCAGCCCGTCAACTCCGCTTTCTTCGATAAAGCACTATATAAATCGCATAGACAAACTGACAATTATGTCGGTCGACCCCGGATTTGCCGGTCAGCCGTTTATCGAAGAAATGCTGGACAAAATCAGCGAAGCAAGAGAACTCAAGGAAAAATACGGCTACAACTATTTCATTGAGGTTGACGGCTCATGCAATGCAAAAACCTTCAAACGTCTTTATGACGCAGGCACGGAAGTATTTATCGTCGGCTCGTCGGGTCTTTTCTCAAAGGATCCGGATCTCGCAAAAGCGTGGGATATTATGATTGACGAATTTAAAGAGCTGACCGGAGCCGAAATGTAAGAACAGCGTTTTCAAGGGAGGTGAACAGGATGGGAATCCTCACATTGGGAATCGACATCGGAGGAACGAATTTCAGAATCGGCGCGGTCGATGAATCGGGCAACGTCAGCTATTTTGAAAAAAATTCCAGCCGAATATTTGATGAGGGCGATGTCGTAGAAACCATCAACAAGGAAATAAACGCCTATATGGACAGGTACAATATACGCGAATCGGTCAAAGCCGCCGCGGTCGGAATACCGTCCATAGTGAGCAAGGACAAAAAAACTATCGTTTCCACTCCGAACCTCAGGGGCTTCAATAACATCAGATTCAGCGATAAGCTTCAGGAAAAGCTCGGCATACCGGTTTTTCTTGACAGAGATGTAAATTTTTTGCTGATGAATGATTTGAACAAGCTGAAAATTGACAATACTAAGACTGTATTGGGATTTTATATCGGAACCGGATTCGGAAACGCGATATTTATGAACGGCGGACTTTATGCAGGACGCAACGGTGCGGCGGGCGAGCTCGGACACATTCCGCTCATTGACGTCGATGAGGTTTGCACCTGCGGCAACAAGGGCTGTTCGGAAACAAGGTGTTCGGGCAAGCGGCTGGAGTACCTCGCCGAAAAGTATTTCCCGGACACGAAAATAAGGGACGTTTTCAAGTACCACGGAAATTCTCCGATAATCGTCAAGTATGTACGGGATCTTGCAATTCCGATTGCGACGGAGATAAACATTCTTGACCCGGATTGTTCGGTGATTGCAGGTGGCGTCGTCTTCATGGAGGGCTTCCCGAAAGACATACTCGTCGAGTCGATCCACGAAAAGGTACGCAAGCCTTACCCGGAGGCGAATCTTGAGATTCTGTTCTCCGAGCACGACCAGCAGAGCGGAATTTACGGAAGCGGAATTTACGCTCATCAGATGTTAAAGAATATTATCTGACGGCAGACTGAGCCGTCGGTAATATAAAACGGAAGCCGTTAAAGCGGCTGTCGTAAACAAATTTTAAATTTTAAAACAGAAAGGATAATCACTATGAAAAAGACACGAATTCTCAGCATCATCTTAGCAGCAGTTATGGTATTCGCACTCGTACTCACAGGTTGCGGCGCAGGCGGCAACGCAGACAAGAACACAGGCAACGCAGACTACGCAGTTATTCTTAAACCGCTTTCAAACGACTTCTGGGCAAAGATGAAGGCAGGTATTGAGGAAGAGGCAAAGGCACAGGGCGTTACCGTTGATATCTTTGCCGCAACGACAGAGGAAGACACAGAGGGTCAGCTCAAGATTCTTGAGAACTGCATCAACAAGGGCTACAAGGCAATCGGTGTTGCTCCGCTTTCGCCGACAAACCTTATCAACGGTATCGTTGAGGCAAACAAAAAAGGCATCTATGTTATGAATATTGATGAAAAGATCGATATGGATACTCTTAAGTCGGCAGGCGGCAGCGTTATCGCTTTCGCAACAACGGATAACGAAAAGGTCGGCGAAAAGGGCGCACAGTATATCATCAGTCAGCTTTCAAACGGCGGCGAAGTAGCTATCATCGAGGGTAAAGCAGGTAACGCTTCCGGTGAAGCAAGAAAGACAGGTGCGACAAACGCTTTCAAGGCTGATTCAAACATCAAGCTTGTAGCTTCTCAGCCGGCAGACTGGGATCGTCAGAAGGCTCTTGACACAGCGGCAAGTATGCTTCAGTCAAACCCGAATCTCAAGGCTATCTACTGCTGCAACGACACAATGGCACTCGGTGCACTTCAGGCAGTTAAGAATGCGGGCAAGGACGTTATTGTAGTAGGTACAGACGGTGCAGAAGAGGCTCTTCAGAGCGTTCAGGCAGGCGAGCTTTCCGCAACGGTTGCTCAGGACTCCGCAGGAATCGGCGCAACATCGCTCAAGCGTATGATTGAAGCTGTTAAGAACAACGAAGCTATCGACGCTAACGCAACTCCCGAAACAATCCCGGTTGACTCCAACCTTGTTACAAAGGAAAGCGCAAACTGAGTTTTGCAAGAATCAGAAAGAAAATATCGGCTGACCTTCATGGTGTTATTTTGACAGTATTTTTCCCCTCCTATTTTTCAATAATGCAATTTCAGACGCTTGTATCAGTCGATAGTTTCAGATATGCGGATCGGTGAATATCGGTCCGCATTATTCCAATGAAAAGGAGCTTTAAATATGAAAATAGCAATAGGCTGTGACCACGTCGGCTATGAGCTGAAGGGCAAGGTAATTGAGCACCTTGAGCAAAAGGGCATTGAAGTGGTTGATTTCGGAACAAACAGCACGGAGCGCACGGATTATCCGATATACGGCAAAGCTGTCGGAGAGGCGGTCGCTTCGGGTGAATGTGATAAGGGTATACTTATCTGCGGCACGGGCGTCGGCATTTCGCTTGCCGCGAACAAGGTCAAGGGAATCAGAGCCGTTGTGTGCAGCGAACCGTATTCAGCACTTCTTTCGCGACAGCACAACGACACAAACGTCCTCGCTTTCGGTGCAAGGGTAGTGGGTCTTGATCTGGCGCTTATGATAGTCGATGCATGGCTTTCGGGTGTGTATGAGGGCGGCCGTCACGCAAAACGCGTTCAGATGCTTGCAGACATAGAAAACGAGCGGTAACGCGGATTTACTAAAATACAGAGCTGTGTGACTTCAAGCCGCACAGCTCAATTTTACATTATTGTCAATATCGTATATTGCAACAATCCCGTTCGGATGATATAATAAAGAAAAATGGTCACGGGAGAGAATTGTTTTGAAAAAAATTATTGCGGTTTTTCTCAGTATTGTAACAGCCTTGACTCTGAGCGTGCAGACCTTTGCCGCTCAGGTGGAGCGCGACGAATTTTACCCGATAATCATTGTTCCGGGTTACTCCTCATCGGGTCTGTGTATCCGCAACGATGACGGAACCAAGACCCACGTTTGGGGAATAGATACAAATCTTATTTTAAAGCGTGTCATTGCGCGTTCGGTCGATCTGGCAAAGGGTATCGGAGAGCTGACAAAGGGCAACGCAAAGTATATCGCGGACACGGTCGGCGGAGAATTTGCGGAAATGTTTGAGCTTATGCGATGCAATCCCGACGGAACGAGCGTTTACAATATCTCGACATACACATCGACTGCCGCGGATTCGAGCAATACATATTTGCTTGCCAACGAGGACGGCAAGTTTATGTACGAGCAGGAGATCATGGGTATGTACGGCAGCTACATCGGTGACGACTGGAACGATTATATTTTCAACTTCAGCACGGATTTCCGTATGAATGTCGAAAAATGCGCCGCAGACCTTGATAAATACATTGACAGCGTGCTTGAGTACACAGGCGCGGAGAAGGTCAATCTTTACTGCGTGAGCCACGGCGGTCAGGTCGGAGCAACGTTCCTCAATCTTTACGGCGAAAAGAAAGCCGACAAGCTGAATAATGTTCTGCTGACCGTTCCTGCAATAGGCGGTTCGCCGATCGCTTACGGTTTCTTCACAGGCGATATAAAATTCGACGAAGAGAATCTTTTGTATTTCATTGAAAACGGAATGATGTTTGAGAATGATTATCATTGGCTGCTGGCTGACGAAAATCTTGCCTTTGTCGATGATATTCTCCACTATTTCCTTCCTTATGTGCAGTACATAATGGGCTACTGGGGCAGTATGTGGGATTTTGTGCCTGCCGAGGAGTACGACAAGGTGCGCGACGGCTATCTTGACTCCGAAGAGTCCGACGCATTGATACAGAAAAGCGACAGATTCCACCACGAAATCTATCCGTCAATGGCTCGGAAGCTTCAGGCGTGCGTGGACACGGGAATAAATGTATACATAATTGCCGGAACGGGCAACCGCGATATAATCGGATATAAAACGACAGGCGACGCGATAATTTCCACGCCGTCGTCGACCGGTGCGACCTGCGCCGACTACGGCAAAAGATTCAATGACGGCTATACCGTTCGCGGCACGGAATGTAACGATAAAACGCACAACCACCTTTCACCGTCGATGGAGGTGGATGCTTCCACCTGCTACCTGCCGGAGTACACATGGTTTGTTGACGGTTTCTATCACGGAATGACGATAAAGAGCGACTACAATACCGATTTGATTACCGCGCTCATGTACACGGACGAAAGGATAGACATTCACACTTACAGCGAATTTCCTCAGTTCCACGCGGACACGAACAGATGTCAGGCGGTTTTTGCAAAATTCAACAACAGCGTCGAGGGTTATGTTTCGGACAAGGACAATGCGCTCACGGTTGAAAACTGCTCAAAGAAATACAAGATGAGAATCGTACCGGTTTCGTGCGGCGGAATGAAGCTGGACTTTGACAGCTCGTTTATGAAGGAGGTTCCTGTGGGCGGAAGCATTGAAATTCCGTTCAAGGGCAATTTGCCAGAAGCTTCGGGAGTGAAAACCGAGGTCACGGTCAACTACGTCCTCGTCGGTGCGGTTACTCCCGTCGGTTCGCGAACCTTTGATTTCACGGTAATGAACGGCGGTAAGGTCGAATATGACGCAAATAATCCTGTTATAAACAGCGGCGCACAGCCTGATTTTCTTCTTTCGATAATCAATTCACGCGTGCCGTCACTCGGCTTGCAAAAGCTTATCACAATGGTATACAATATGACAAAAGCATTGCTTATCAATATTTTCTAAGAGGTGTTCACAATGAAAAGCAATATCACAAGGGAAGAAGCTTTTGAGCTTCTGAAAAAGTACAACAGCGAGAGATTCCACATTCAGCACGGCTTGACCGTCGAAGGTGTTATGAGATGGTTTGCAAACGATCTCGGCTATGCTGACGATGCCGACTTTTGGGGCATCGTGGGTCTGCTCCACGACATAGATTTTGAACAGTATCCCGACGAGCATTGCATCAAGGCTCCCGAACTTCTCCGCGAGGCAGGCGTCGGCGAGGATATGATTCACGCAATCTGCTCCCACGGATATGAGCTGACCGTCGATGTCAAGCCGGAGCACGAAATGGAAAAGGTGCTCTACGCAACGGACGAGCTCACGGGACTTATCGGCGCGGCGGCGCTCATGAGACCGTCAAAGAGCGTTGAGGACATGGAGGTCAAGAGCCTCAAAAAGAAGTATAAGGACAAGAAGTTTGCCGCAGGCTGTTCACGCGAGGTCATAGAAAAGGGCGCGGCAATGCTCGGTTGGGAGCTTCCGACGCTTTGGAAAAAGACGCTTGAGGCCATGCGTTCCTGCGAAAAGCAAATTGCCGAAGAAATGGAAAAAATCTAAGGCTATACCGCACACCTCAATTTGTGCGATGTTGCCCTAAATAACGGAATAAATACTGACTGCTCGGTTTCGACCGGGCAGTCATTTTTTGTCGCTAAAGGGCGGAAAATTCCGAAAAAAGCCTTTGTTCCGAAAAAAGTTTTTTCAGGATTTATTATGTGTGTGTCGGTTGCGGTACCGATGAAAAATTTATACGGGAGGTTGAAAAATGCACAACATTTCTGAAAAACTTATCTCTGTTGAGGAAGCTGAAACCGCGCTGAGGTGTATGAGACTGAGCGGACTTTCCGAAAAGGAGGCTCTGGAATCTTTGGACGAATTTGCTTTCAGAATACGAGATATCACAATGTCGAAGGTCGTTGAAAACATAATCGAAAAGGAGCTGACAGAATTGCAGCGGCGCGTTATCAAGCTGTACCTTTATGACGGAATGAACACGGTCGCCATCGGCCGTGAGCTGAATGTTTCGCAGGCGAATATCCACGGCACGCTGTCAAGAGCCAATGAAACCATAATGCGGCTGATGACTCCGCTCATAGAGTACCAGAACGACATACTCAGCGCGCGTGAGGTTCCGCTTCGCGTCGGCGAGCTTGAAGAAATATGCGCGGCGAGGAACAGCAACGCGCGTGAATTTTGCACTCGGCTGAGAAATCTTCGCCTGTCCTTTGCGCTCGATGAAAAGAAGCTTGCGGCAAACCTGAAAATAACTCAAAGGGAGCTTTCGGATATTGAGACAGGCAGAAAAATTCCGTCGCTGACGACGGTGATGAGGTATTCGGCTCTTTTCGGCGCGGAGATCGAAATGAATTTTAAGAACGGAAAGGGTGTCTACCTGTGCCGAAAACCTTAGAACAGCTCGGCGACGAATATCTTGAATCCGCAGAGCTGCTTGACAGCCTGATTAAGAAATACAGAAAGATACTCAAGAAAGCGTACGGGTCAGGAAACTACCTGAAAACCTATGAGATCAAGCGAAAGCTTACGGTCTTTTACGACCAGAAGCGCGAAGCGGCCTCGATAGGGAAAAAATTGAAAAACTACTATAACAAGGAGGAACAAAACGGATGAATTATATTAAACTTTCTGCTGAAAACAACAAGCTGAAAATCACGGAGGACTGCTTCACAACGGGAGGAAGCATCAATTACGACGCGTGCAGCTTCACCTTTGACGACAAGTGGGACGGCTTTGTCAAGACAGCGGTGTTCTCGATAAACAATGAGGATAATTACCGCGTGCCGATTGAGGACAATACCTGCGTTATACCGTCGGTCTGCATTGAAAAGGAGGGCATACTCCGCATCGGCGTGTTCGGCGTGAATGATGACAACGTGCTCATAACCACAAACACGGTCGCACACCGCGTTGAGGAGGGCGTGGAAAACGCAGGCGAATGGGTCGAGGAGGACGGCGCCCTTGTCATGGACGCGATAAAGGAGCTGAAAAAGTACGCTGAAGAATACACAAAAAAGCTTTCCGAAAGGGTATCGGCGGAGATCGCGAAGCTCGGCAATGCCGACAAATCCACCAAGGCATCTATGCCGCCCGATTGGTTTAAGCCAAGAGCGTTTGAGGTGACGGACGAGGTGCGCGCGCTGACAAACGGGCGTGTCTCGTACGAGCTTTATCTCGATTTTGTATTCAACAAGCTGGTAAATGATTTCCCTGAGTACGTCATACGCGAGGAGCTCGGTTCGGACACGAACGGAACGAACAAAATTTACAGCTATTCCTTTACACCGTCAAAGTACGATAAAACGATGGTTCTTCTCAGCGGAATGAACGGCGGTGAGAGGGGCGCGGTTCTAGCTTTGTCCCATTTCTTCGATATGCTGTGCCGAAACTGTGACGACGATGAGACTCTCGGATATCTGCACGATCATGTCAAATTCGTCGTTGTTCCCGTAGCGCTGCCTTATGCGGTTTCAATGCGCTCCGCATACAATGTCAACGGTGTGAATATCAGGGTAAACTTCCCATATATGTGGGATGTGTGCACCTCGACTGTCAAGGGTACCGCGGCAGGGGACCAGACTGAGACAAAGCTTTTGATGAATTTGCTTGAATCGCTTAAAAATGATAAGCTTTGTGCCGTGATGCAGTTCCACACAAGTAATTTGATTTACGCCGGCAGGACGATCTACTATCCGCGGTATCATGCGGGCTGTATGGCTGCGATGGCGGATCTCGTCAACAATTTCAATTTTGACTATGATTATGTCGATTACACGGACAAGGCTGTGCTTGCCGCGTCGAACGGTCCGAGCTTCTGCAACTATTCGGCGGATAAATACGGCGTGAATGCCTGCGAGCTTGTATGGACATCAAACCTTTACGGCGGAGCTTTCACGGATTACTGCATCACAAAGTATTCGGAGTTTATCGGCAATGCGGTTTCCGTTATGGCAAGGAACAGCAGATACCTGCCGAAAAGGACACCTCAGCCGTTTATTAAGCACATTTCGTGGCGCAAGAGCGCGGACAGCGATGTGTTTACAATCAATTCGACCTCTTCCCTTGAAAAAATGGCGATATCGGCATACAAAACGGAGCTTGACTCGCCGTACAATATTTCACTCAACGGTTATGTTCAGCTTGATGTTTCTTCCGAGTGCACGGTGACGGTAAACCCGGCTCTGTATCAGGGTCTTTCACCCGAACAGATGCTTGACAACAGAAAGGCGGCGACTTCCTTCTCTCAGCAGCTTACGCTCGGCGCAGGAAGCCATATTATACCGATTTCAAGCGTGCTCCAGGGCTATTACACAAGCTACAATTTTTCGGATGACAGCAAGTTCTGTGAAGAGCTGATGCTCTGCCTGATGTTCAGCTCGTCCGTTGCGGGTGCGGCAAAGGTCAGCGCATTTTCAGCCACGCTCTGCGGTGTTCCGAGCGACTCGGCAAAGCCTGTTGAGGTAATGCGTCCGACGGGACTGGCTGCCGATTACAGCGGCGACGAGGTTCCCGTGCAGACGGTTGTCTATCCTCTCGGAGAATACACCAAGATGGACAAATGCTTTGAATTTTAATTTTAAAGAGGGCTGTGTATAGATGAAAAAAGTAATGAATATATATTTTAAAAAACCTTGCATCTTTGAAATGATGTGCCGGAGGGTGAGATCTTGACTGAAATCGCAGTTTCGCTCATTGCCTTTGCAGGAACGCTTGTCGGAACGCTCGGCGGCATACTGGCGGCAAACAAGCTCTCGCTTTACAGAATCGAACAGCTTGAAAAAAAGGTGTCGAAGCACAATAATTTAATAGAAAGGATGTTCATTGTCGAAAGCTCGGTCAAGTCGGCTCATCACAGGATAGATGAGCTGCGAAAGGAGATAGAATGAACAGACTGAACCTGAAAGGTGTTACCGCCGAGGTGTGGACACGCACGGGAATACTTTTCCTCGCGCTCGTCAATCAGGCGGTTGTGACGCTGAAAATAAGAAACGGAGAGACGGACGCAGATTCGTTTGCGGTTTTAGCGTCCTACGTTCTTGTTGTGATCGGTGCGCTTTGGTCATGGTGGAAGAACAATTCGTTTACAAAGAGGGCACAGGAAGCCGACAAAAGAATAAGCAAATAACAAAGGGGCTGTCGTCGATTGATAACGACAGCCCCTTTGCTTGAGGTTATAATGATAAATTAAAATAAGTTGAAGCGTTGTTAAATGAAATGTCGCGCACAATTTCCGGCAGAAGCTCCGAGTCGGGATACAGTCCCTTTTCCACCCAGTCGCCGAGCAGTCCGCAGAGTATTCGGCGGAAATATTCGTGGCGCGGATAGGATAAAAAGCTTCTGGAGTCCGTGACCATGCCGACAAATTTTCCGAGAACTCCGAGGTTTGCAAAGGTCTTTAACTGCTCACGCATACCGTCGATGTTATCGTTGAACCACCACGCCGAACCGAACTGAAGCTTTGAAGCGGCGTCGCTGTTCTGGAAATTGCCGAGCATTGCGCCGAGAACGTAGTTGTCCTTGGGATTGAGCGCAAAAAGTATTGTCTTGGGCAGGCAGTTTTCCCTGTCCAGAGAATCAAGCATACGGGAAAGCCCGAATGCAAGGCTTGTGTCGCCGATTGAATCAAAGCCCGTATCGGGTCCGATTTTTTCAAACATTTTCGTGTTGTTGTTCCGCATTGCACCGAGGTGGATTTCACAGCCCCAGCCGTGTGCGGCATACTCACGGGCAAGGAATCTGAACAGCTCCGTGCGGTACTTGTCGCAGTCGGATACGCTCAGGACTTCTCCGTTCAGCGCTTTTCTGAATATCTCTTCAAGCTCGCTGTCCGCCGCCCTGACGTAAGGCATATATCCGAACGAGTGGTCGCTGGCAAGACAGCCGTTTTGAGCGAAAAAGTCTATCCTGTCTTTCATCACGCAGGTCAGCTTTTTGTAGCTGTCAATTTTTTCGCCGCTGACTTTTTCAAGCTCGCCGAGCCACGGAACAAATGTCGGCTGCTCAATGTTAAGCGCCTTGTCCGGGCGGAAAGCCGGGAGAACCTTACATTTGAAACTCTTGTCCTGCGCTATGAGGCGGTGATATTCGAGCGTGTCGGCGGCGTCGTCCGTGGTGCAAAGGCAGACAACGTTCGAGCCTTCGATAAGCTCACGCGGAGTAAATCCGCCGGAAGCGATTTTTTCGTTTGCTTCCTTCCATATCTTGTCGCAGGTGCTTTCGCTGAGCGTTTCATAGATGCCGAAATACCGCTGAAGTTCAAGATGAGTCCAATGGTAAAGCGGATTGCCGACGCAGTAGGGCATAACCTTTGCCCACGCCTTGAACTTTTCGTATCCCGAAGCGTCGCCGGTTATGTATTTTTCCTCAATGCCGAAGCTTCTCATTGCGCGCCATTTGTAGTGGTCGCCGCCGAGCCAAAGCTCTGCAATATCGGCAGGCTGTTTGTTTTCGTATATCTCTTTCGGCGAAAGGTGGCAATGCCAGTCAAAAATCGGCATACGGTCGGCTGCGTCGAAAAACAGCTTCTTCGCCGTGTCGTTGTATAACAAAAAGTCTTTGCCCATAAATTCGGACATATAATCCGCTCCTTATTATTAGTATGCCTTTATTATAACTCATAGTGCGAAAAATGCAATAGTTCGATTTGTTGTTAAAAAATCTTGCATTTGATATTTTAATATGTTAAAATTAAATAAATATTGCAAAAGGTGGTTTATTATGTCGAAAGAAAAAGGATTTATTGCGGAATTTAAGAAGTTTATTATGAGAGGCAATGTCATTGATCTTGCAGTCGGCGTTATCATAGGCGGCGCGTTCCAGGCTATTGTCAATTCACTCGTCAACGATATCGTAACACCCCTGCTCGGAATCATTCTCGGCAAGGTTGATTTTTCGTCGCTCGCGGTAAAGATAGGCGATGCGTCTATCGGCTACGGCAATTTTATAACTGCAGTCATAAACTTTTTCATTATGGCGTTTGTCATCTTTATCATTGTCAAGAGCATAAACGACGTTTCGGACAGGCTTCATAAGAAAAATGAGGAAGAGCCTGCTCCCACAACCAAGGTCTGCCCGTTCTGCAAGTCGGAAATTGATATCGAAGCGGTCAAGTGCCCGCATTGCACATCCGACGTTGAGTAATTATATTTTATTTTAAGGAGCTGTTTCTGTAATGCAGGAGGTAATTCTGAAAAAGACGGTTATCGGCGGCTATGACTGCTTTGAGGTCATGAACCGCATAAACGCCTTGCAGAAAAAACTTAATATTGCAAAAAAGGAAGCGGAAAAGCTTTCGGTTCTTCAGACGCAGGCTGATTCGCTCCGTGCGGAGATTGCTCAAAAGGACGCTGAGATCGCCGAGCTTGCTCAGGTGCTTGAGGATTTCAGAGTCAACCATTCGGAAAAGCTCTATGCCGAGATGCTCGCTCAGCAGACAGACGAATACGCTTCAAGCTATGTTGAAACGGCGCGTTCGCTTGCCGAATCCGTCGCGGATATGACCAATAATCAAATCAGCGACGCCAAGAACAAAATCGAAATTTTACAAGGCTGGCTTTCCGAAGTCAACGATATGATCGGTGAGCTTTATCTTTCCCTTTCCGACCTCAAGAAAGAGTACAGAAGCTTCAATAAAAATTACAGGAAGCTTGTGAATGAAACCTCGGACACGGACAAGAAAAAAGAACCGAAGAAAAAGAAAACTGCGGCGAAAAAGACCGCAGCAAAAAAGAAATAAATATTCAATCGGGGACTGACGCACGAAAATGCGTACAGTCCTTTTTTTATTCGTCAAGGCGCAGGGTAATTTCTCCGCCCGTCAGTCTGACAATTTCACCGTTTTCGCGAACAAGCAGATTTGCGTTGTCGTCGATTCCGACAGCTTCACCGTGATGCTCCGTGTTGCTGATGAAAAACTTGATTTTCCTGCCGATGACGCAGGATTTTTTTCTGTAATAATCAAGGTAGGTCTTGTCCGACGTGTTGCGGCTGAATGTGAAAAGCTTTTCCGCCACCCTTGCAACGAAAGCGTTTTTGTCGATGTCCGTGTTCAGCGAACCGGCGGTTGTGCCGAGTCCGTCGGGAAAGGCGGATGTGCTCACGTTGACACCGATGCCGACAACAACGCCGCAGATTTTTCCGCTTTCGATAATCGACTGCGCCAAAATTCCACAAACCTTTTTGCCGCCTATATAAATGTCGTTGACCCACTTGATTTGCGGATTCAAGTCCGTCATTTCTTCAATCGTTTCGGAAACGGCAACCGCGGCGGCGGAGGTGATGCTCACAACGTCGCCGAGCTCTCCGTTCGGGCGCAGAACGACCGAAAAGTAAACTCCGCTTTGTGCAGGGGAATAGAAGCTTTTTCCCTGCCTGCCCTTGCCGTTTGTCTGTGCGTTTGCCGCAACAAGAATGTTGCCGCCGTGACTGCGCGCGAGCAGATTTGCCTGTGTGTTTGTTGAATCTGTTATGTCAAAGACTACAACTTCCGTGTCCGGAAGAAGAGATGAAAGTTTTTCTCGGTTAAGCATAGTTTGAACCTCCAATATGAATAAAATATCACATTGCCGCCGATTTTACAAGCACAAGATTGTTTTGACGGAATATTATGTAATATAAAATCGAATGAGGTGATCCGATGGATAACGACTGCTTTTACTACTCAGTACATACTGCCGGCGGCTTTCACACGGGATTTTTTGACGCCGCCGCTTACGACAAAACATTTGCCGTAACCGGAGGATCTGCCGAGCTGAGAATGCGGATTTTTGAAGCCGCTGCGGAAAGATTTGACCGGGAAAAAATAAACTATGAAATCTGCTGTTCGTCGGACGGCATTTTTGCCCTGCTTTGTCCCGAAAGAAAAATACTTATCGCCGACGGTGAAACGGGGCTCAGGGCAGAAAACGGCATTGACCTCAATGACCTGTACAACGGACTTTATCCGCGAGAGCTGATGCGGATTTATACCTGTGAAAAAAAGAAAAAAGCAGACCGCTGTTCACGTTTTTTGCAATCCGCCGAGAGCCTGAAAAGCGAGCTTGTGCGCCTTGATTCGCAGAGCATTGACTATGCAAAAATTGTCGCCTTTACGCTGAGACTGTGGAAGAAAAACGGCGGAGCGATGAAAGGAAATATCGGCAGGGAAACGAAAAGGTTTGTGTCCTGCATAACACCCGACGGAGTCGAGCTTAATATGAAAGCCTTTGACAGCTGCGACAGAATTTCGGTCGTGGTTGACAGGACGGGTGCAGTCTCAACGCGCATCGTTGACCGAATACGCAGGTATGCGCTCGGTTCGGGCTATGACGTGACGAGCTTTGTGTGTTCGCTGGACGGCAAAACCGTTGAGCACATTATTATTCCAGAACTTCGTTTCGGAGTCTTTTCATCGGAGCACTATCACCGTCTGCTTCCCCAAAAGGAGAGGAAGATTTTTGCTTCGCGTTTCCATACTCAGGAGAGCGAAAAGGTGAAGAATCGGCTTGGTTTTACCTTTAAGGCGTACCGTTCGCTCATGAATGAAGCGTTTGAATCTATGATCGGAGCCTGTGAGGAGGAAGAAAAAATCAACTACCTTTTCCGTGGTATCTCCGACACGAAAGAGGCAGTTGATGAAATAGCTGTTCAGCTTTGTGATTGAAATTATTTTTTGTAGGCTTCCAGTCTGTAAATCGGCTGACCAAGGTCGGAAAAACGCTTTTCGTATTCCGTCACAATGTTGCCATCAAAGCCGCTGTTGTGAAGATCAAGCGAGACATTCTTTATTCCGAAACCGTAGCCGGAAAGTTCCTGTATCGAATACTCGAAGAAATGCATATTATCCGTTTTCTGGTGGATTTCCCCGTCGGCGGTCAGAAGATGGTCAAATATAGAGAGGAATCTTTTGCTGGTGAGCCTGTGGTTTGCGTATTTCTTCTTCGGAAACGGGCAGGAAAAGTTGAGATATATCAGATCGGCGATTCCGTCGGGCAGGTACTTCGGCAGATATTCTGCAGAACCCTTGATGAAGCGGAGATTCGGTATTTTTTCCTCAATCGCTTTTTCGGCGGCGATAACAACAACATTGGCGCATTTCTCGACGGCGATGAAATTGATATCGGGGCTGCGCTTTGCAATCTCGGCGGCAAACTGTCCCTTGCCGCAGCCGACCTCAAGGCGAACGGGATTTGAGTTGCCGAACCATTTTTCAAGGTCGATGTACTCCTTTCCCTCGATCGCTGTGTTGAAATTTTTGTCCTCGCTCTCAATCGAAAAGATTATATTGCCGCATTCGGCAAGTCTTTTGTCAAGATTCTTTTTTCTTCGCATTCTCATATTTCTTCGCTCCGTTGCCGTAGATTTATTTACTGCTCAGTATTCTACACTTTTTTCTTTTTTACGTCAACCGCTTGACAAAAATATTAAAACAATATATAATTCAGACAAACAAAAGTGATGACGGGAAAAAGTAAGCGGAAAAGGATGCAAAGAGAGCTTTCGGTCGGTGTAAGAAAGCGTGAGAGTTTCGCCCAAATACATCTCCGAGCTGCGTGGCTGAAAAATGCAGTAGGCTTCGCCGTGTGCGTGCGTTAAACGTCAGAGTATGCTTGTACTCGCTGAGGCCGTTCCCGTGAGGGCTCGGTGAACAGAGGTGGTAACACGATAATTCGTCCTCTGCCCTTGAGGCAGAGGGCTTTTTTCTGTCTTATTAAAGGCAACACCGCACAAAATATTTCACGAGAAAGGAAACATCAAAATGACTATTTACGACGAACTTGTTGCCCGCGGACTTATTGCTCAGGTCACGGACGAAGATGAAATCAAGGAGCTTATCAACAACGGAAAGGCTGTTTTCTATATCGGATTCGACCCGACAGCCGACAGCCTCCATGTAGGCCACTTTATGGCGCTCTGCCTTATGAAGAGACTTCAGATGGCTGGCAACAGACCGATCGCTCTTCTCGGCGGCGGCACAGGCATGATCGGTGACCCGTCAGGCAGAAGCGACATGAGAAAGATGCTCACTAAGGAGGACATCGACCACAACATCGCCTGCTTCAAAAAGCAGATGAGCCGTTTCATTGAGTTCGGCGAGGACAAGGCGATGATGGTAAACAATGCCGACTGGCTTCTCGACCTCAATTACGTTGACGTTCTTCGCGAGGTCGGAGCCTGCTTCTCGGTCAACAATATGCTTCGCGCCGAGTGCTACAAGCAGAGAATGGAAAAGGGTCTCAGCTTCCTTGAGTTCAACTATATGATTATGCAGAGCTATGACTTCTATCATCTTTTCAAGGAGTACGGCTGCAATATGCAGTTCGGCGGCGACGATCAGTGGTCGAATATGCTCGGCGGTACGGAGCTTATCAGAAAGAAGCTCGGCAAGGACGCTTACGCAATGACGATTACACTTTTGATGAACTCCGAGGGCAAGAAGATGGGCAAGACCGCTTCCGGTGCGGTTTGGCTCGACCCGGAAAAGACAAGTCCCTACGAGTTCTATCAGTACTGGCGCAATGTCGGCGATCAGGACGTTCTCAAGTGTATCCGTATGCTCACGTTCCTCCCGCTTGAGGAGATCGACGCAATGGATCATTGGGAGGGCGCACAGCTCAATGAAGCAAAGGATATCCTCGCTTTTGAGCTTACAAAGCTTGTCCACGGCGAAGAAGAAGCGGCAAAGGCGAGAGAAGCTTCCAAGGCACTCTTCGGCGGCGGAGCAAACCTTGAAAATATGCCGACAACCACGCTTGAAGAATCCGATTTCACGGACGGCAAAATTGACATTCTCGATATTCTTCTCAAGGCAGGCATCACAAAGTCGCGCGGTGAGGGCAGACGTCTTGTTCAGCAGGGCGGCGTTTCGGTTGACGATGTAAAGGTAACGGATATCGGACTTTCATACACTGCCGACGACCTCAAGGCAAATGCGATTATCGTTAAGAAGGGCAAAAAGATTTTCCATAAGGTTCAGGCATAAAAACCGAAAGGGAAGGAAAGAAAAAATGAAGCTTGTAAAAACTTTTTTCGTGATGCTGTATGTTCAGCTTGTGGCACCTCTTTTGTCGTTGCTTTTTGTTGGTTTTGTTGGCGAAAAGTCACAGTTTCTGGCAGTCGTCTCCGAAATTTTTACGCTGGTATTTTTTGCCTTTGTTCAGTTTCTCGGTGTAGCCTGTGCAATTTGGGCAATAAAGATGTATTTAAATTCCGAAAAAGAAGATCTTTCAAAGGCATGGATTCTTTTAAAGATAAAAACGATACCGTTTTACCTTATAAATTTTATCATTTGCTTCGTCGTTGGAATGTCACTTACAGTTGCCACAGCCGGTTTGCTTGTGATAATCAACATTATTATGATTTGGTACACCTGTGCATTTATTGTGCAAAGTGGATTTTTCGGAGCAGCAAACGTTGCGTTCCTTAGGAAAGAATACGGCGATCGGATTTCGGCAATTCATTATGTCTTGCAGTTTGTGCCAGTCCTCGATGTTGTCAGCACGCTGATCGTCAGGAAAAAAGTTAAAACCATTGATTAAATTGAATACACAACCGCAGAACCGTTGCAGATGAGAATTCATCCGCAGCGGTTCTTTTTGTACTTTATAGCAGAGTACGATGTGGATCAAACGACTTGCACAAACCTCAGCTTCCCCTTGATTGATATCAAGGGGAGGTATCTCGAAGAGACGGTGGGGAAAAAGAAACAAAGAATTATCAATATTTAAAATGAATCACGGCACGATGTGGGCATCGTGCCCTACGACGAACTTTGATGAAACCCAAACCGTAGGGTGTGATGCCCACATAATTCCGCCAAGTCGATTTTGTTAAACTTGTGTAGAAAATATGGCGACAAATCCTTGCTTATTTGGTGTATATGAAAAATAAACGTCTCAAATGCATATTTATAATAATATTTAGAACATAAAAACTTAAAAATAAATAAAAAAATACTTGAATATGGAATCTTTTTGTGGTATTATAACATTGTATATACTGGAATATTGGATAAATTTTTAAGAGATTCCGGGTACAAGCTTTGGTATGCGAAAGATTTTCGGCAATCAAGGCATATTTTCTTTATATCCCTGTTCGGGTTTGCATAATTATTGTTTGGGAGGTTATAGACATGACAGGTAAAATTCTTAAATGGAGTAAGAAGTCATTGAGTTTCATATTGTGTCTTACTATACTTCTTACAACGTTCTGTTTCTTCGACATCGGCTCGGTTTTGTCCGACGCCATGCTTACGGTGACGCAGAAAGAACAAATGAAAGGTGCTCTTTCGAGCCAGTATGCTTATGCGCCGGAGATAATATATCTCGCTCCGGGCAAGAGTGATTTCAAGTATTACAGCGACTACAACCCGGACACCGGTGCCGCGATAGCGGAAAACAAAACATCGTCAAGGCTTGAGTTCGACTATAAGGGCGCAAGCTCCATTATCTTTGCGGTCAACAACGTTTATGCAAAGGAAAGCGGCGCACAGATGCCTGTTAATTCTCTCATGATAAACGGCACAAAAATTGCCGCTTATGCGGGATGCTCTGCAAATTCAACGGATTTTGCCAATAGTGTAACGCCGATTGCGACGAGTACAAACGGCTCCGTAAAGGTAAATCTTACGAGCGGTTCGCTTGCCGGTGCGGTTCCCGGTACGACATACATTATTCAATGGGCAATTAAATATGTAGTTTACGGTGCAAGCCATGTTACATATATGTACACGGGCGTGTATGTTCCTCTGCTTGACCAGGCGGGTACTTCTTCCAACACCTGGTACATAAAGAACGGTAGTAATGAAGAGAAAAACGGTTCGTATACATTTATTACGGGTGCATTCAAATACAGCGGCGGTAACCGCCATTCTATGTTCACGGGTACAGGTTCCGGATTGCGTACAGCTCCGCTGATTGCGTTCAGCGGTACAGGTCAGGACGGCACAGCCACCATTCCGGGCGGCTCGGAACAGGTAACGTCACCCACAAACTTTTCCACATCTACTCCGTACAATGTTCTTTGTCTTGATTTTGGAAGAGAAGGACAAAGAGGCGACAGCGATATCCATTTTGAGACATCGTACACAAGTATTCCCAAGAGCTATGCGGAGACAGCAGCTGGTACGGTAACGGTAAAGAAGCAGACTTCGCAATGCACAACGGGTACGGCTTATATAGTTGTTGATAATTCAAGATACACGAATTATAACCAGATTCCGTATCTCAGCGCAGGTTTTGCTCAGTTCTACCATTCACAGCACGGCAACGGAAACCGCTTGGTATCAATAGCAAGCAATAAATATTATTATTATGAGAACAACCAGTTGAAGCAGGGCACGACAGATGTTTCCTGTAGTGTAGACACTTCCGATTATAAGGGCGGAGAAAACAACTCCATTGCCAGAGGTCTGTTCGCTTTTAACGGAGCGGTAAAGACCGGTCTTATCACGTTCAATTTCCACTTTAAAAACGGATATAAGCTCGGTCCTATTACAGAGACAATGCACGTCTATCACCACAATGCACTCTATACACAGGTTGTAAACAAGGGCTCGCTTCGTACCGTATACAATGCGGCGGCTCACTCGCACATTGATAAGACAACTTACGGCGCATCATATTCAAATTATTATACTCAGCTCAAAACGCTTGCCGAAAAGCTCTGCGACCCGCAGGCTTATACGGATCTTACAACTTCGTTAAATGTAGACAGCATAGAAACAAATCTTGTTAAGAATCTTACGGTTAAAGACGACTACGTCTACTTTGTTGTCCCGGAAGCAATTTATCTCAAACCGAGTGTTGCGACAAGCGGAACATATAGCACACAGTATGTTCTTAACCAGACATTAACGTTAAACAACTCAACAAAGGTTTGTACCGAAACCGTTAATCATGGCTATGAAACCATGAGCAGCAACGGCGGAAAGGTTTATTTCTACTATAAAAATGCTGACAAGGTCAAGATTACATATTCTGCATCAGATTTTTCAGGATTTACGGCGTCAGGTGCGGCAACCTCATTCGGTAGCTGGATAGCTTGTTCGCCTGACAGCATCACGACGCTGACGGTTAAGAACGGAGGCTCGACAACATACAGCTCACAGTATATAACTTGGACGGCAACATACTGGGAGGATAATATTGAAAAAACCGTAACGGCAAAGACATATATTTATGCGCCGTCGACATCAACAGTTGTCAGCGCAACCAATGCGCACAGTAATAAAACAAGCAGACATCGTTATGCAATGGTTTCAACCGGTATTTACGGTATTCATTCGGTTGTCTCCAATCAGGGCGCGACAACAATAAGCGTCGGTAACAGAACGTGGTCAAACAGAGAGGGTACAGACATAGACTGTCAAGGCAGTTACAGATATAATCCTATCGTGTATCACAGCGATTATTTGTCAAACAATAATTTCACGCCGTCCGGATACCCGGTTCCGTATTGGTGCGTCGATAATGACAAATCCGGTAAGACTCAAAACAGTCCAAATAATTCTACCAAAACAAATCATCCGCACAATATTATAAATGAAAATGTCGGAACCGGAGCTTCATGCTGGTATGCCAGAGACAATGACTATTCCGAAAAAGAAATTGTATATATAGGCGGAAGAGGAAAAATAATATATGATTCCGCGCGTGTTAAGAAAATTGGCGATGTACCCAATTTCGGCTTGTTTACCGATATATTAGGCTTGGATGACACCACTCATCTTAAAGACACAAGTACATATCAGGCGGCATATTTTGTCGGAAACACGTCAACGGTTTATTCCAATAACAGCTCCAACGGAATAAATCAGGTTACCTACGCTTCGCAACAAACCAATATTCACGTTGATAACAGAATAAGAAAAATGCCGTTTGACAACGGTACAAACGAAAGAGATTTTCTTGAAAAGGCTATTAGCGGCAATACGACCGTTGTAAGCTACGGTATGTATAATGTCAGCACTTACAAGTCCGGGAAAATAGGTTATGCCGATGCTTTTGCAACCTGTGATTTTGAACCGACAGATCGTTCCGGACTGAGAAGTGCGGTAGAATATGCAACGAATTACAGCTATGCGCTTCAGGAAAAGTATTTTACGGATACTGAATCAGAGACGGAAGCGTGGATGAAATACACAGCAGCGCTTGAAAATGCACAGAACGCACTTGCAAAGATCGACGGTACAGCGGATTACGGAGCATTTGACCGTGATAATCTCAGCAACTGCGGCGGACTTGCAAAAGAGCTCAAGGCTGCGGTTGACGAACTAATTGGTACTTCACGCGGTGTTTCGCCGAGAAAGAACACAACCAACACAGCGGCGCAGTACAATGTAGGCCTTATGCCCAACGGCGACGGAACTTATACAATAGCGCCTATCGGTCAGGCGGATAAGGAGTCAACAAGTTCTATCGTTAAATCATTCTATGCTTATGACAGACTTGAATACACATCGGAAAGCTATAAGGGCTACACCTATGTCGGATACATTAAAGATGGAGATTCGGCATCGGGCGGTACAATGACCGCGGCAACATACAGCAGCATTGCGACAAGCACGGATCCGCTGACAAAGTCGAAGAACACTTATCTGCTCTACGGCAACGCCGATCCGGTAGATTATTCGTACACATTCTATTACCTCTATCAGCCGGAGCTGACGTTCGATAACGCGTTTATGTTCGACAGTATTCTCAATGAGGGCTCCAATAGCTCCGACATGATAGTTGACTATGCTGCAGACAGCATTACACTCAAGCTCACCGGAACAGACGCGTGCTCTGGTACAGGCTGGTACGGAATGAAGTCGGCTAAGTTCCCGGTTATCCCCGGACACACATACAGGCTTTATGCCGAGGTGGAAAGCGAAACGGTATCGTATACTTATGAGGATGAGAATAAAAATGTTTATGGCAATATGAACATGTATATTTTCACTTATGAGAACGAAGAATTAACTTCTACCGATGCAAACAACTGGAAGAGTGTGTCGGTAAATGCCGATGGAATCATAAACGGAACATATACAATTCCTGCCGGCAGAACCTACGGAACAATAAGAGTCGGTGTGCCGACATCAGCAAATTCACTTGGTTCGGAGGTAACATTTAAGAATATCTACATTCAGGATATTACCAATTCCGACGGAATAGCCGATGATATCAAGATGGCAGAGCCGAAGAGCAAGCACCTTGACCCCGGAACAGAGGTTGGTACGCTCGCTTCGACAGACAGAACAGGCTACAAGTTTAAGGGCTGGAACACAAAAACAGACGGAACGGGCGAAACGTTTACAGAGGAGACAACGATGCCCGGCAAGAGCACCCAGCTCTATTCACAATGGGAAAAGGCACAGTATAAGACCGAGTTCAATCTCAATTATGAAGGCTCGGCACAAACAAACCTGTTTGCTCCGTACTACATCGGTGCCGACGGAAAATATGCTCTGAGAAGCACGGTCAACGTCACAAACGGCACCGTAACCTACACCTACAACCTCGGTGAGGATACCTACACCGTCAATAAAACGGGATCAAGTACGGCGGCGATATATACGGCTGCTCAGGAAAACCTGAGACTCATAGATACCGGTAACGGCGGACAGTATAAGCTGAAAGTGACGAAGATAAGCGACGGCGGTTCAGACGCCAACAGTTCAATAACATTTCAGCCGTTGAAGAACGGTCAGGATGTCGGCGGTTGGACATCAATCAGCGCGACAGCGGCAAACGGAACCACGGCAACCTGCCCGACGGATTCCTCACTCAACCTCACGGACAGCGATTATCTCACCCTGAGAATTTATGTTCACGGCGGCGGTTCAGCTTACACAATAAGCAACCTGAAGCTTAAGATCGAACTCACCAAGGAGACAACAAACTCCGGCAATACGCCGATGGCGAGATACACCGAGTACAATACTCAGCTCGGCGCACTCCCGACACCGACACGCACAGGCTATACGTTTGACGGCTGGTATTTGGAAAAGGAAAAACAGAAGAATCAGGTAACTGAAAGTACACTCACACCGTCACAGGATCAGATACTTTATGCTAAATGGACAGCGAACAAGTATACGATCACGTTCAACGGAAACAACGGTAAGATGGGTAATGACACAACCAGAACCTATACAGCGACATTTGATTCACCCGATTACAGCAAGGTCGAATGGCTCGATCCTCAGCGCACAGGCTATGAGTTCGTCGGCTGGTATGACGCCGCAACAGGCGGAAACCAGGTATATAACTCCGCAGGCACGGCAGTAAACAGCAAGTATTGGGAGGTCAGCGGAGATTCATTCAAGTACAAGTGGCCGAACGATCTGACGGTTTACGCCCATTGGTCAAAGGTAACCTTCACGATAACATATTCAAAGGGCACACAGTCAGACGCAACACTTTCACCGGCTGATAATCCTGTAACATATTCAATAGAAGACAGAGTTACTACCGCGGGAATCAGCAAGACGGGCTATACGTTCGCCGGCTGGAAAGTCACGGCAACCTCAGGAAAGTGGACCAGCTGGACTGTCGGAACGCTTTACAAGGAAAAGTACCAGCTTCCGGCAGGAATGTACGGTAATGTAACTTTGGAGGCACAATGGATAGAAACCGGTACGGCAGACAACAAGACTACCGAATATGGCACGGAGAACTTCACGGCAACAATTACAGAGGGAATCCAGCCGAACGGAAATCCGAAGACAAAATCGGTGACAAGATTCACGGCGTCCGATTGGAAGAATTATCAGGCGAAAATCACAGCGTACAGAAACGCACTCAATGCATTCATAAATGACGTTACCAACACAGCCAACAGAAGTGCACTTGAAACTGCGATAGCAAACCTGAAAGCGGTAACGCTTAACGAGGCGAAGGTTGATAAATCATACATCAATTCGTTCTATGTTAAGTCCGATTCTTCAAACCGCCACAACCTTACACAGATCAATCTCAATCATTATATAAGCGCAGATCTTGACGCAATGAAAAATGCGTTTGCTGCGGCAACAAAGGTCGGAGCAGGAGAAAAACTCTTCACAACGACGGTAACAAACGGAGTGAGCACTTCGGTTATCAGCACCGCACAGACAACGATCAACAACAATGTCCGCACGATGGCGCAGAAGTATGATGAGAGGAGCCACATCACAACGCAGGCGTC
>CAKSHH010000016.1 GCA_934456435.1 uncultured Eubacteriales bacterium | reverse complement strand
TGCCGCTTCGCCGATCTTCGGAAGCTCCCAGTTCTGGGCTCCGCCCGATGATCTGAACAGGTGGTACTGATTCAGATGCTTATCGAAATCTACCTGGGCTCCCGTCGCGCAGAAGCTGTTGCTCGATCCTGTTTCCGACGTCGTTCCGTGGTAGTCGATCACTATCGTTATCGTGTTAGCCGCGGTTGCATTGGCTTTATGAGTCTGTATTCCCGAAAGCGATGCCGTTGAAGCATAGTTTCTTGTCAGCGAATCATCATGCGCCTTGATTGTATAAACAACCGAAGCGTCCTGGTTTTTAGTAAATACAGGTGAAAGAGAAATCTCTTGCTTCTGACTGTAATAGTTATCTCCCAAGGCTGATCCGAGTTTGGATTTCGACGTCAAATACTTGCTGTAATTGCTGTCGGTGTTCGTCGCGGAAACCATTTTATCAACGCTGAACTTCGCATTTGAAACAGCTATACCCTGAGCGTTGCTTACGGTGATATCACTTGTCTCCGCCTTAGTCGGATAACAAATACGTCCGCTTGTTCCGTCCTTAACGTCATCAACGGTTATCCGCAGATTCGGGGTCGGATTGTTTGTGTAGCAATAATATGTATAACCGTTCTTATTGGGATATACATAATTTACCGCACCTGTTTCCGTGTCATAAACCTTAAATGCAGGCTTGCTTGTCTTGACGTTCTCCATTGAGAAAGCAAGGTTATACGCCATAAGAGCAACGTTATCGTTGACAGTCTTCTGGTTCGCGTATGTTGTTACTCCGTCAGCCTTGTTGTATGCCGCCAAAGTATCGTCAAGAGTTGTTGTGCTGTAATAGTTAAGATTCATATTCTTGATAGAATAATTCTCGCTTGCAGGTACTGCACCTACAACTCCCGAAGCATAACGAATCGCAAAGTTATCAACATAATTCTTTATCGGAGAGTTATAGGCAAAGGTGCCTGAATTGTAGCTGTCAAGCGCTTTTCTCGCGTTATACAGCTCTTCTGCCGTCGTTGTGTTCTTCTGCTTTGCAAAATTGCTGAGCGCAGTTTCGTATGCTTCGCAGACTTTCGTATAACCGGCATCTCCTACATACTCATATTTCTTCTTGCTTTCCGTAATGGTTGTGTACTTTGAACTGCCGGTGTTTGTAATAGTAATGCCCTTAACGACACTTACGTTTTCGACACGTTCGTTCGAGGTAGCTGTTTCAAGCCAAATAGCATAAAGTTTTGTATTTGCCTCTTTGAATACAGCGTTCTGACCGACGGTGTAAGTCGGTGTATCCGAACTCGGATCTCTCGACCAACCAAGCAACGTATAATTTGTTCTGGAAACTTCCGGGAACAAGCCTGCGCCGGAATCAAGAACATAGTGTGTATTCGGTGAAAATTCGGTTGATGAACCCGATTTTTCCACTTTAACCTTTATCTTGTAATCGGTAAAGGTAATTGACGCTCCGGTGTTGGTCCATACCCAAAATCCGAGAGTTTTATAATTGCCTGAGTTCACCTGTGCGGAGGTAAAGCTCCAGTTTGCGGATGCGCCTGAATTAAATTCATTAACAAAGAAATTACCGAGTTTGGTGTCCGTGCCCTGATTCAGCCTGTGCTGATATCCGTTTGCATCCTTAGCTTCAAAGACAAGGCACGCCGAGCCCGATCTGGTTGTTGTACCGCTTACCTTTTCAATTGAAACACGATATGATGAACCGGCTTCCGGTACAAACGGAGTAATTCCGAATACCGCATTCTGCGAAGCGGTACCGTTCAACGTGATAACATCGGTTTCGGGGTCATAGGAATAAGTGATTCCGTTGATCTCCTTGGTCTTGAAATGCGGTGCATACAGGTTGACATTGATGTTGTCATGGTTTACATCGTAGGAAACCGTTGTTTCCTGCCAGTTCGCAACAAGAGTTGTATCGCTCCAGCCGTATGTATAGGTGGTGCCGGAAATACGTGAATTGTTATCAGTCGGGGTTATTGTCCAGCCCTTGAACTGATATCCGTCACGTTTCGGTGTCGGAACGTATCTTGTTGAATCTGTCGTCTGAATAATGTAAACGTCCGAACCGACGCTCTCTGTCAGCTCTTCGATTCTCAGACCGGAAACGGTATAATCACCGCCGTCGCTTGAATTTTGATCGAGCCTGATCTGATAGTTTCCTGTTGTGTTTTGGTTACCAACCCATGTGCAGTCGGTATTTTGTGTAACACCAACGGTAAAGTCAGCGGTGTAGACATACATACCGTTTTGATTCAATGTAGAAGATGTAACGGTAAATGCATTTCTTACAGTTGCGCTGCCATCTTTGAACAGATAGAGTTCCGAATACGGTGTTGATGAGGTAAAGGTTATCCTGTAAGTCTGATTATACTTCAGATAGCACCACATCGGAATCTGAGCAGTTCGTTCCGATGCTCCGCCGGCATAACTGCCGGAAACCTCAAACGAGTCGTTGCCGGACTTTATGTTCCACGTTATCGAGCTCGAACTTCCACCCGAAAGAGAGGTGTTCACGGAAGTATACAGCAGATTGCCCGTGTAACGTCCGCCGTTTGAATCAATGATAAGATTCTGCGGATTTGCGACCCAATTTGCGGTGAGCTTTGCATTGCCTCTGCCGAAAGTATAGGTCATATTTTGCTTGCCGTTTGTCGGTGAGCCTGCGCCCGTAAGCGTCCAGCCGGAGAATGTGTAGCCGTTCCTTGAAACGGTCGGCAAGGTAAGCGTTGAACCGGGATTGCCGATTACCGAAGTGTAGTTAATGCCCGTTCCGCCGTTGAGATCAATCGTCAGCGTGTAGTCGGGTAGGTTGTAGTAATAATAGATATCCAAATAATCAAGTGCATCAACTGCATATTCATACTCGTAAATATTCTTATCAGTAACAAGACCGAGACCTGAAGCGGTATTAGTAGAAACAATATTTGCAAGTGCAGTCGTCGGCTTATTTCCGATAAGGGCATAGCCCTCGATTGAAGTGCTGTTGTGTCTGAACCAATTTTCGATTTTGACTTCCGTTTCTGTAACAACACCGGCAAGATTTGAAATATCGTTTGTTGTTGACCAAGTGTTGCTTGTTCCTGTTGCCGCATTGATTTGTCTGATAAGAGCACGGTCATAGGAGTGAACCGTATCTTTAGTGAGCTGTGTATTTTTGCATGATGTAAATGCAGAGCTTAATGATGACGTTGAAGTTGTAAGAGATGTAGGATCTCCGAGGTCTTTATATGCTTTCATAAGCGCATATTTAAAGGTCTGATAATTGCTTCTGCTTCTGTCCCACTTCTCCTGCAAGCCTGCGTTAGTGCAATCACCGATATACTGACGCATAGACTCTTTGGTTGCTGCACCAAGCTTTACAATACAGGTTGCAGACGAGTACATATCATAGTTTCGCGCCTGCATTGCAGTATACAAATTCTGTCCGTTAAAAGCCGTGCTTCCCTTTGACCAAGAGTAATTAACATTGTTATATACTCTTACACCGGCATTATTTGCATCACCGTACTTTAACAACTGACGACATGAACCGACAGATGTGTTGGCTTTGCCATAAGTAATATTCGGAGCCATATTCATGCTCTTACTTTGAAAATCAACATATTGTGTCCATGTTGAGCCGGTAATACCGTTCAGCGTTGAAGTTGACATTGCTGTGGTACCTTTTCCGCCCCATGTCGGAGAGCTTGCATTTGTTGTTCCGGAAACAGAATAGAATCCGTAAAGATGGCTGTCCGTATCATCAAAATGACTATTATGATAATATGATCCAATCATGTCAATACCTGTATAAAGGTTAGGTATCTGACTTAAATTCGTATAACGTGAAGTATCAATATTCAATGAACCGGTTGTACTGCGGACCGCACTTGCACCCTGAGATATATTCTTTTTTCCGTAGTATTTAAATGTCGTGGCATTGACATACTGACTTCCCGCCAAAGAAGAGATGTTAATAAATGAACCGAGCGGAAGCTTTATTGCTCCGGGACTGTCAAGGATTCCCTTATATTTAACAGTTCCGAGATCTAAAATGGGATCCTGAACATAGGTACCCTTTCCTGTAGCTACCGGTGTTCCGAAATGTGCGTTTGCACCAAACGAAACCTGTGTTGAAGCAAGTCCCTGAACACCGGAAATCCAGCTTGAAAAAGATGTCTGTCCATTTCTACCCTTACTGTTACTACCGTTATAATCGCTCGTCTCCGTTATTGCACCGATTGAATGGTTCATCGGAGCATAGACAGTAGTATAAGCGTAATAATTTTGAGTGACAGATTTATATGTCTGTCCGCCGTCAAATGTTCCGACAGTTTTGGTAACATCAATACGCCACTCAATGAGCGCTGTCTCACCCGGATTAAGGCCGTATGTATTCTGATCTGACGTTGTGTTTCCGCCCAAGAGATGGTATGTGCCGTGTTTGTTAATTGTTCCGGCAATAACATTGTTTACCGGTTTTGCCGAAACGCCATTGTGCATCCATTTATAATCATCATACCATGTTACATTTGTACCGGTTGTAACACTTCCGTCAACCGAAAGATATCTATAATCATTATCGTAATATGTTGCCCCGGTAATAGTACCGTCACTTGCTGTCGTCAAGTTTTTAACTCTGAACGGCTGAATTTTTACCGATTCAGCACCCGGTGCTTCAATATAGAATTTACCGCTTGTTGACGTTGTTCCGTCAGGTACAAGCTTACCGCTGCTGTTAATTGTATTATTCAGGAAGTACTGCGCCTGAGTTTCTTTTCCGGAAGCAATCTGAAGATAAATTGTTTCCGGAAATGCGATTCTGATCTGACTGCTTGTATTCGGCGTAGCATTTGCCTGATCGTTAACATTTATTGATACTTTTTCAAGGTTATTGTATGCTGTCTTTAAATCATTTGCAGCAGTTTTAAGTGTCGAAGAACTGACGACTCCCGGAGCTGTTGCACCATTATTAAAATGATCTATATATTTGTAAACAAATTCTTTTGCCGAAGCATAATTATTCCAACTGTCTGTTGTATACAGAACCGAATTTGTCTCCGTACCGTAGGTTCTCATTGCCTCGCAAAGAGCAAGATACTCCTTGGTAAGGTCGGTTTCGGTGGAACGCATAACAACATACACTTTGGTTGCATTGGTTCCGTCATTCATATTCGCAACGGTTTGATCACTTGTTCCCGACATATTCGGTTCCTGCGAATTGCGGACAACCTGATAAGGTTTCGGGAAGCTTTTGCCTACCGACGAAGCTGCTTCGGCAACATCACCGTAACGGTCGATTACAACACCAAGATCTGTTATCGGTGCGCCTGCGCGCCTGTCGGTAGTATAGTAAAGATAAATATAACTTCCGCCGCCATCTTGGTTTAAGTCATAAACACCCGCCGTATTAGCAAGTTTGTATGTCATTCCGTTAACGAGAATAGTATCGGAAAGCGTATTGTGATTCTGTATAACCACTTTTATGTCTCTTATTGCATTATTAACATCGGTTGTGGTTTTGTAGCCCATGACAATATAGGGCGATCCCTTACCGCAGCCCTTGTTAAGATCGGCACGCTCAACCTCACCGCCGCTGTTGGCAGCAACGTTTACATTGGCTGTTATAGCTGTAAACCCTGCAGCTGTCACTTGATCAATTGCGGAGCCCCATTTTTCGTGACCCTTCGCCGTGATATCCGAAATATATTTTCCGGCGGTTGAAGTGAACTTTCTGCCAAAGGTTTCGTATTCATCCTTGTTGATAAAATTACTATCGGAGGATTTGCTTGTGTAATAATCTGTGTTGAGATCACCGCCGGACGTTATAGTCATATAGCGAAGAGCCGCCATACCTGCACCGTTCCACTCGGTGTTGAGTCCTCCGCCGTAGCCCTGAACAAGTGATTTTCCGTAAACCGTACCCTTGCCCACAAGCGTATCGCCGTGGTCGTGGCCATAGAATATGCCGAGCATATTGTCCTTGGCAAGCGCTTTGTAAAGAGCAGATGTATCAGAATATGAGCAGGAGCACGGCTCCTTATAATAGCCCGAAACAGTTGGATTGGAGGTGTTCGGAGCGTAGCTTCCGCTGATGCTGCTGTCGCTCGTCTTTTGAGCGGATAAGCCTGAGCTTGATTTCATCAAAATGCCCGATGTGTAGAACTCACGCAACGGAATGTGCTGGAAAGCAAGGCAGGTAATTGAGCTGTCGCTCGTCCATTCGTTGACCTTGCTGACAATGCTGTTATAGCAGGTCTCATCGGTATAGGTATTATTAATTTTCGACTGATTGTATCCGGCCTTTCCGTAACCGCCTTTGTCATCATAAGTTGCGGAATTGATTATAATGATTCTGCGGACGACCTTGCTGCCCGCCTGATTGTAAACATCAATATATCCCGTTGCAACATCGTCAGACGGAGAGAATTTATAATCAAAATCAATAGCACCATGTTCAATGAAATAAGTATACATTCTTTTAATGGTATGGTGGTCGAACGTAGTACTCCAACCGGCCACATCGCTGACATCATTGCTTTCAGTGTCATGATTACCGAATGTAACGGCAAACGGTATCTTGCTGCCACTCTCATCCACAAACAAGGACATAATCTGATCCGCTGTGTTTCTGAACTCAAGGTCATTGACACAGCCGACAATATTATCGCCCGTCATAACGATAAGATTCGGCTTGTACTTTGCAATCGCTGTTTCAATCATCGTGACCGTGTCCTCAGGCAAAGGGAACTTCGACTGAATATCCGGCACCTGAAGCACACGGAAGCTGCCGTCGGCATTGACCGTCAGCTTGTCCCCTGCAGCCGCGGCGGTGAAATCAAACACCGTAAGCGCAGGAACGATAACCGAAATCATCACAGCAATTGACATAAGCACGCTCAGCAAGCGTTTGCTCATCTTTTTAGTGATATTTCTCATTTGTATACATCCTCCTTCATCCGAAAGAAAAGTTTTTACGAAAATTTATACTTTTTCCATTTTTAGAAAAATTTTATCACAAACTTGCTTTTTATTCAACCGCAATAATAAACTTTGGCTTTTTTCATTATCTTGCATAAAATTAACGCGATTACTGTTTGGATTATAATAAACTTTAACGCTTAAATAAAAATGTTTTTATTTTTTTTGCAACAATTTTAAACGATAATTTAAATTATTTTACAAAAACAGCCCTCTCATAAGAGAAGGCTGTCGGATTATTTACCGTATACAATTTTGTCAACGATTCGTTCGGCGGCTTTACCGTCAGGAACGCCGAAATTGTTAAAATTAAAATCATTTCTCCTCAAGCGATACGTTTCCGAAACGGAGCTGTTAATAAGATTGAGAAGAGTCTGGAAATCACGGGCAACGGGACCCGGAACATAGCTTTCATAGTCATAATAAAAAGCTCTGTCGCGCTCGTACCGTTCAAGGTCGAACGCATAAAAATAAATCGGCTTTTCCTGGATTGCAAAATCCATACAAATTGACGAATAATCGGTTATGAGAATATCGCAAACACGCATAAGTTCCATAGTGTCGGGATAATCGCACACATCAACTGCGCCGTCAAGACCGCGAACATCGGAATGCACCTGAGGATGCAGGCGCACAAGCAGTTTATACTCCTCGCCAAATCGCTCATTAAACGCCGAAATATCAAGGCTGTCAAGCAAACGAATGTCGTCGGAATGATTGTCCCTGAATGTCGGAGCATAAAGCACAAGCTTTTTGCCTTTACATTCAGGATACTTGCGGTCAAATTCCGCTCTGAGCCGTTCTTCGTTAATCGGTTTGAAGAAATAGTCAGTCCTCGCCGAGCCGAGCGGCAAAACCTTATATTCGGAAACACCGAATGCACTCGCATATATCGGAGCAACTCCCTCGGAAGAACACACAACATAACTGAGCTTGCTGTTGCCGGCTTTTTCAAGCAGTCGGACGTTTTCGGGCCGGTCAATATCAAGACCGAACTTTTTGAACGCACCTTCGGCGTGCCAAAGCTGGGTTATAACAGCGCTCTGCCTGAACCTGAGCTTGCCCATCGGCATAAAGTTATCGTTGAGAAAAACAAAGCCCGATGTTGCAAGGTGATATGCCTTTACCGTAAAAAATGATACAGCCCTGCCAATGCTTTTCAGGAGTTCCCCTGCCGAGGTTTTCACAAGCTTCAAATCCGCGCCCGATATCTTTATTACCCTGAAATCGTCACGCCGTATTACCTCTTCCATAACAGCGCCGAGGCTGTCGTTGAAGTTTTCGTTGTGCGGCGAAAGAAAAGATATTTTATTTGCCTTTAGTGGAAAAATGCGAAAGAAATTAAACAAAATCGCATATATTCCGTAAAACAGTTTTTTCATAGTCTGTCCGCCCGAACACAATTATCTTTTGTTTACCATTTCGTTGTATTTATCGCACACCTCGTTCACTTCGCCCGAAGCAATTATCTGACCCTTTTGAAGAATTATCGCCTTGTCGCAAAGGCGTCTTACCTGATCGGTGCTGTGCGAAACAAACAGAACGGTTACGCCCTTGTCAAACATACTTTTCACTTTATTTTCACTCTTCTGACGGAACTTGGCGTCTCCGACGGAAAGAACCTCATCAAGAATGAGTACCTCCGGTTCAACAGCCGTCGCGATGGCAAAGCCGAGACGTGCTCTCATTCCGGAAGAGTAGTTCTTAACCGGAACGTCAATAAACTCCTTGAGCTCGGAAAACTCAACAATTTCATCATACTTGCTTTCGATATACTTTCTCGAATAGCCCATTGTTGCGCCGTAAAGAAAGATGTTTTCCTTGCCGGAATAGTTGCTGTCAAAGCCTGCGCCCAATTCAAGCAGCGGAGCAATAACGCCGTGAACCGTGACCGAGCCCTTGGTCGGCTTCAGAACACCTGCAACTGTCTTGAGAAGCGTACTTTTGCCGGCTCCGTTAAAGCCGAGAACGCCGAGTCTCTCACCCTTTTCAACGGTGAAAGAGACATCTCTAAGCGCCCAAAACTCCGTGAACATAAGCTTGTGCGTGACAAGCTTAACGAAATATTCCTTAAGGTTATCAACCTTTTCTTTATTCAGATTAAACAGTATGCTGACGTTTTTAACTTCAACAGCCGGCTGTCCCATATTTTTGCCACCTCTCAGATGTAAAGAATGAATCTGTCCTGATGCTTATAGAAAACAAGGAGTCCGATCGCAAGCGCAAGCACCGAAATTCCGACAGCGTAGAAAAAGTGATTCCAGTTCCACATTGTGCAGTAGAGGACACAGGAACGGAACATTTCCAGTATGCTGTACAGCGGGTTCAGCTCAAGCACCTTCATAACAACAGGGTGAACGCCGCTCTTGCTCAGGGTTCTGAGACTGTACATAACCGGTGTAACGTAGAAAAGCATCAGCGTTATAACGCTGTAAATATATTCGATATCCTTAAAATAAACGTTGAGAACGGAAAGAATCAAGCCGATTCCCGTGCTGAAAACGCAGAGAATAAGTATCGGAACAAAGCTGAGAAAAATATACGGCGAAAGATGCAAGTCGGGATACGCCATATTAAACTGATTCTTTATCAGGAAATATCCCATTACAAGAACCAACACAAGAAGAGAAATGCAGAACGTTATAAACGTTGAAAAAACGTTGGCAATGGGATAGATATATTTCGGAACATAAACCTTTTTAAGTACGGACGCGCTGTTGCGAATGGAGCGCATAGCACGGTTTGTCGACTGAGTATAGAACTCATAAAGCAAACGACCGGTCAGAAGATAAACGGGATAACAGACAACGCCGTCGCTCGCCTTGCCGAAAACCTTTGTGAAGATAAAAACAAGAACAAGCATTGTTAAAAACGGCTGAAGCATCGTCCAGAAAATTCCGAGGAATGAGTTTCTGTACTGAAGCTTGACGTTCTTGCGAACAATCTCCTGCATAAGATATCTGTATTTATAAGCATTTTTGGCATACTGCTTCAGTGGCAGTCGTTTCGCCTTTTCCTGAGCCATAGAATCACCTCATATTGTTTTCCACTTGTAGAAATACCTGAACATCGAGTTAATGTGAACGCACATCAGTTTAAAATTGCGCTTGCTTTCCCTGCCCCAAACGTGGTTGACAATTGCGTAAGGATAGTAAACGCACTCGGAAATCTCGTTGACACGTCTTGCAAGATCGGCGTCTTCAAAATACATAAAATATCCGTCGTCAAAGCCGCCGATTTTTTGAAGTATGTCGGTTCTCAGAAGCATAAAGCAACCGGTTGCGTTTTCGATTCTGGTCGGCTTGGAAAGGTCACAGTCAAGCATTGCGTACTCGCTCAAGAGCTTTCCGGGCTCGTCCCCTCTCAATCTGCTTGCAACAAGGTATTTAAGATGTGGGTTTCTTTTTCCGAGTATCTGGTCTCTTCCGTCGGGGAAGCAAATTCTCGGCGAAAGGAGCCCGATCTGCGGATTCTCGTCCATATACTGAGCCATCTTTTTTATTGCGTTTTCCTTGAGAACTATATCGGGATTGATTATCGCGTGATACCGCGAGTCAAGGTTTTTGATTACAATATTGTGTCCCGCGCCGAATCCGACATTCTTTTCGCTTCTGATTACCGTGACATCGGGATAATTCTCCTCAATAAATTCCGGCGTACCGTCGACGGAACCGTTGTCAACAACATAGAGCTTAAAGTCAACATCGTCTGTTTCGTCAAACAGAGTTTCAAGCGTTTTCTTTATCGTAGACATATTATTATAAGTAACAATGCTTCCTGTTACCGTATTGCCCATATACTAACCCACTTTCAAATACGCTTCGGTGCTTTTCAGCGTCCAATAAGCGAAGAAATAATACTTAATCTCCATTTTATTTTGTCGCCGAGACTGCTTCCGTTTCCGGAAACATTTTCCGCATGACGGCGGTAAAGGATCAGCGGTTCTTTAACCAGCTTCACCTTACCGTGCTTCTCAGCCATAAGTCCTATCCATTGGTCGTGCATCGGCAGCCCTTCGGGAAACGGAAGAATGAACCTCACCAAATCCCTGTGGAAAGCCATACAGCAGCCCTGATAGGAGTTTTTAACCACATTCCTCAATATTCCGGTTGTTGTACGGTTCACCTCAAACGAGGTCTCCCCCGTCTCGTTAAGCTCACCGTCGGTTATCAACGCGTTGTGCAGGACAAGATCCGCACCGTTTTCAATCTCGCGGACAACCGTTTCAACCTTATTTTCAAGCCAAACGTCATCCTGATCGGCAAGGAAAATGCAATCTCCCTTTGCCATTGTGATACCATACTCAAAATTCTTGATAACGCCCTTGCCCGGACCCTGCAAATAAACAATTCTGCTGTCAGAATCCATAAGCGGCTCAAGCATCTGCCTTGTTTTTCCCTGAGGGAAATCATCTGAAACAATCAGCTCGTCATCTTTTCCGAGCTGCGGCAAAATCGACCTGACCTGCGCTTCAATATATTTTTCGCCTTTATAGGCCGCAAGAACAACAGATATCATTTAGCAAAACCTCTCGGCAAAACCATTAATAATCAGTATTGGCTGAAAAAAACAGTAAATATCACAAACTGCAAATAGACTATTGTATTATACTACAAAACAATGAATTGTCAATAAATTTATGGAAAGCGCGGATAAAATCGGCCTTATATACAAAAATATCCCACTCAAATTTGGCAAAAAATAAGACCCGAAAAACGAGTCTTATTTGTGTTCAATTCAGTTTTCCTCTGCTTTTCTAACCGAGAATCCGCCCTTTACAAGGATAATAATTATCGGAATAAGGGCAACGGCGCAGACAATTGCGGCATAAAGGAACATTGACGAAGTCGGAACGATCTGAGAAACACCGTAATCGTCCGTGTAATGCACAGCCGAACTGAATATCGCTTTCTTTCCGACGTAGGGTCCGACAACCATCGGTATCATAACCGCAAATACCATTCTCACGCCCTGGAAAAGTCCTGCCTTGCTTTCGGGAGTGAAGTCTCTGACAGCCGCATTGAGCATTATTCCGAGCAGGCAGTAGCCGATTGCGGTAGGTACAACACCGATTATCAGCAGTGTCAAATCATGTGCAAAATAAAGTATTGTCAAACCGGCAACGAAGAGTACGAGCATCGGAATTACGAGCTTATCCTTTCCGTATTTGTCGGCAAGCTTTCCGACAAGTATAATTCCGACAATGGCAACAATCAGTCCGACCGCCGCAACAGCGATCAAAGCCGGTGTGATTTTAAGATTATCGGAGCTGAAGAAGCCGTCGGGGCTATGCTCAAGATAGATTATAAGGTACGGGAAGAAAACCTGTACGGCAACGGAATAAGCACAAACCGAAAGAAGAGTTAAATAGAGCTTTGCATTTTCCTTTATAACAGAGGGTCTCAGTCCGTAGACAAGATCGCTGAAGAAGCTTCCTGAGTTCTCGACCGTTTTCGGAGCATCCTTGAGTGTAAAAAGTCCGATTATGCCGCAGACGATAACCGCCGCGCCGAGAATCAGGAAAAAGAGCTCATAGATTCTCTGTATGTCGTTGCCGGCAAGCAGAACTCCGCCCAAAGCAAGCACAAGACCGAGAGCCGCCATAGGCAGGAACGCAAGCAGACTCTCCGCCGTCGCGCGGTTCGTGTTGTCGGTCGAGTCCGTCACCCACGCGTTGAAGCTGGCGTCGTTCGCCGTTGAGCCGACAAACGTCATAACCATATCCATAACAATAACGATCCATACGGTTGTCGTAAGAATCTTGACTTCGTCCGTCATATTGAAGACCGAAGCTACATTAGCGCGCGAAATCAGACCGAAGCCGCCGATAATAACGCCCCACACTATGTAACCGACAGAAATAAAACGGTTCCTTGAGCCCTTGCGGTCGGTGAGCGCACCCATAACAAGCGTTGTCAGCATCGCCGTGATCGCTGAATAGGCAACCATTTTGCTGACGGCGTCAATAACATTGATTGAACCGTCGATAGCAACCTGACTTGCGCCCTTATAAATCGAATTGTACAAGAACGTGTTGAAGTACATATTCTCGACGTTCCATGCTATCTGTCCGACGAGGCCGAACAGAATCAGGTCGAAAATAAGCCGTGCAGACAGCTTACCCGTTTTAGAGTTGTTTTTCATATACAAATCCCCTTTAATTATTTCGACTGAACGCCGCAGGAATGTACGAGGGAAAATTCCTGTTGAAGTTATTATACCATTTATTCCCCATAAAAGCAAGAGTATGGGAAGACGGTCAAATGTTGACTTTAACCCGCTTTTTTTATATAATAATTAGTTGAAAAAAAGTTTGCAGTTTTTTAAATATCCTTTGCATTGAAATAATAATGCCGTTCTATTGTTCGGCGGCAAGACACAGGAGGGATAAAAATGTATAAAATTTTTATTGTTGAGGACGATCCGGGAATTGCAGGCGGAATAAAAAGCCGCACCGAAGCCTGGGGTCTTGAAGCGAAAATAGCCGAAGATTTCCGCAATGTTTTGACTGAGTTTTCGGAATACCGACCGCATCTGGTTCTTCTTGACATAACCCTGCCGTTTTTCAACGGCTACCATTGGTGCACGGAAATCCGCAGAATTTCAAAAGTGCCGATAATTTTCATCTCATCCGCCTCCGACAATATGAACATTGTTATGGCAATGAATATGGGCGCGGACGATTTCATAGCGAAGCCGTTTGACGAAAATGTGCTGACCGCAAAGATTCAGGCTCTTCTGCGCCGAACATACGACTTTGCCGACTCGGTTCCGATAATCGAACACAAGGGAGCAATCCTCAACACGGGCGACGGCACCCTTACCTACGAAAAAGAACTGATTACCCTTTCCAAAAATGAGTACCGCATACTTCTGTGTCTGATGGAAAACAAGGGCAAAATCGTCAGCCGCGAAAAGCTTATGGAAAAGCTTTGGAAAACCGACATATTTGTTGACGAAAACACACTTACCGTCAACATTAACCGTCTGCGTAAAAAGCTTGAAGCTGCAGGGCTTAAGAACTTCATCACAACAAAATTCGGTATGGGATATATTATCGAATAGAGGAAAAATATATGGATTTTTTAAAAAGTTATCTCAAGCAAAAAAGAAGCGTAATATTACTCTTCATCCTCTTTATGGCTGTCTATACAATCATCTTTATTCTCTATAAAATCTCTTTGAAAGCGATAGTTTATCCTGCATTGCTTGTCTTTGTTATAGGACTTGCAGCCTTGATATCAGATTTCAGAAAAGCCAAAAAGAAGCACGAAAAGCTTTCTCAATTAAAATCTCTTACGGACGCGATGACGGTCGATTTGCCTGAGCCAAAGCTTTCCGACGACGAGGACTATCAGCGAATCATTAAAATGCTTAAAGATGAATCGGCAAGAAAAGATGAAATTTACAATATGAAATACGCCGACACAATCGAATATTACACCGTTTGGGTTCATCAGATAAAAACTCCGATTGCCGCCATGCAGCTCCGCCTGCAAAGTGAGGACTCTCCCCTCACCAGAAAGCTCAACGCCGACCTTTTACGCATTGAGCAATATGTTGAAATGGTGCTCGCATACCTGAGACTTGATTCCACGTCCACCGACTATGTGTTCAAAGAATACAGGCTTGACAACCTTATCCGCCAGTCGGTCAGAAAGTTCTCGTCAGAATTTATCGGCAAAAAGATTCACCTTGACTATGAACCGATAGAAAAGGATGTTTTGACCGACGAAAAATGGTTTTCGTTTGTAATAGAGCAGCTTCTTTCAAATGCGCTTAAATACACACGCAGCGGCAGTATCAAAATATATATGGCAGACGAAAACAAGCTCTGCATTGAGGACACGGGCATCGGCATTGCAAGTGAGGATCTTCCGAGAGTGTTTGAAAAGGGTTACACGGGCTATAACGGAAGAATGGATAAAAAAGCCAGTGGACTCGGTCTTTACCTTTGCAAGCGCGTATGCGACAACCTCAGTATCAAGATAAGCGCGGAATCCGAAATCAACGTCGGCACCAAGATTATTCTTGACCTTGAGCAGTACAAACTCAGAAAAGAATAGATAATTAACGAAAAATAACATAAAACTTACAGAATTGTAAGTTTTACACCGCATATTGTAAGACGAATCTATGGAGAGACTCTCCTCTTTTCTGCTATACTTACGGCAGAAAATTTGATTGGAGGTCAAAATAATGAGTATTTTGGAAGTTAAAGGGTTGAGAAAAATTTACTCTACCCGATTTGGAGGAAACAAGGTTGAAGCGTTGAAAAACGTCAACTTCAGCGTTGAGGACGGCGAATATGTCGCAATTATGGGTGAGTCGGGTTCAGGTAAAACCACATTGCTCAACATTCTTGCCGCGCTCGACAAGCCGACAAGCGGCAACGTGATTCTTGAGGGAAAGGATCTTTCCAAGATTAAAGAGAAGGACGTTGCAGCCTTCCGCCGTGACAATCTCGGTTTTGTTTTCCAGGATTTCAATTTGCTTGATACATTTACACTTGAGGATAACATTTATCTTCCCCTCGTTCTTGCGGGAAAGAATTACAAGGAAATGAGCGAAAGGCTCGATGAAATCTCAAAAAGACTCGGTATTCAGTCTCTTCTCAAGAAATATCCCTACGAGGTTTCCGGCGGTCAGAAGCAGAGAGCCGCTGTCGCCCGTGCAATTATCACAGACCCCAAGCTGATACTTGCCGACGAGCCGACGGGTGCTCTCGATTCAAAATCTACCGACGAGCTTCTGCGCCTCTTCGGCGAGATCAACAAGGCTGGTCAGACGATAGTAATGGTTACGCACTCCGTTAAAGCCGCCAGCTCTGCCAACAGAGTTCTCTTCATAAAGGACGGCGAGGTTTTCCATCAGATTTACAGAGGCAAGGACACCGACGAACAGCTTTATCAAAAGATTTCGGATACCCTCACTCTGCTTGCGACAGGCGGTGAAAAATAATGAAAAAAGGATTTTACCCCAAGCTCGCCTTTGACGGCATTCGCAAGAATAAAAAAATGTATCTGCCCTATATTCTCACTTCTATAGGCATGGTAATGATGTACTATATCATTATATTCCTACAGTTTTCACAGAGTATTAAGGACGCGGTGCAAAGCTCGACAGTCTCCGAAATTCTCGGTCTCGGCTCATGGGTCATCGCAATTTTCTCCTGTATCTTCCTTTTTTACACAAACTCGTTTCTTATCAAACGACGCAAAAAGGAATTCGGACTTTATAACATTCTCGGAATGGACAAACACAATCTCGGCATAATACTTTTCTGGGAAACACTCATAATAGCGGTTATTTCCCTCGTTATCGGCCTTGCTGCGGGTATCGCTTTCTCTAAGCTTGCCGAGCTTATATTTCTCAATTTGTTAAAAAGCGACGTAACATTTGATCTTACGGTTTCAAGCCAGGGCATAGGACTTTGTGCAATAATTTTTACGGTAATTAACATTCTCCTTTTCTTCAATTCACTTCGTCAGGTCAAATTCTCAAGCGCAATTTCGCTTGTAAAGAGTGAGCAGACAGGTGAAAAGCCGCCCAAGGGCAACTGGGTTCTCGGTATTCTCGGAGTTCTTCTCCTCGGCGGAGCTTACTATCTTGCCCTCGGCATCAAGGAGCCGCTCCAGGCATTGACGCTCTTCTTTGTAGCTGTCATTATGGTTATCATCGGAACATATCTCGTCATGATTTCCGGCTCGGTTCTTTTTTGCCGCCTTTTGCAGAAGAACAAGAAATATTACTACAAACCGAACCACTTTGTATCCGTTTCCTCAATGGTTTACAGAATGAAGCGCAACGGTGCAGGCCTTGCTTCAATCTGTATTCTCGCAACAATGGTTCTCGTTATGATCTCATCAACGACAAGCCTTTATTTCGGTGAGGAAAATGCTCTCACAAGCCGCTATCCCAGAGAAATAAATATAAGCTTTACAACTCTTGACACTCAAATTTATAAGAACGGACAGTCAGACAAAATCCGCGCTGAAATTGACGAAATTGCAAAGAAGCACAACGCAAACGCCCACAATTCCCTCTCATATCTTGCAGGCGTGCTCTCAGGTATGGTAACCGACGGAAAGGTTGAAACAGACGTCAGAAATGTTTACAGCGGTGCTGTCGATTACAACAGAGTATTTCAGTTTAATTTTGTTTCGATCGATGATTACAACAAGGTTATGGGAACGGATTATAAGCTTAACGACGGTGAAGCAATGATATACCTTTTCAGAAAAGACTCAGGCTTCAGCGGCAATGAGATTTCCTTTAACAGAGGTCCGAGCTTCAAAATCGTTAAAAATCTTGATAAATTCATCAGTCAATCCGATGCGGCTATGACGATTGTTCCGACAATGGCAATTTTTGTGAACGACATTGACAAGGCAACTCAGGGCATGACCGACGGAACACATCAAAACGACTCCGAACCCGTCGTCAATTTCAAATGGAACTACGGCTTTGATACAGGTCTTTCGGAAGATGAGCAAATCGCTCTTTCAAAGGATATCACCTCCTATCTGACTGACATGAGAGTTGACTCTAAAGATGTTCTTATTTCCGAGGTTGAAAGCAGAGAGCAGAACCGAGTTGATTTCTATGCGCTTTACGGCGGACTTTTCGGACTCGGAATCATTCTCAGCACCGTATTCATCTTCGCCGCCGTCCTCATCATCTACTATAAGCAGATTTCCGAGGGCTACGAGGATCAGTCGAGATTTGAGATAATGCAAAAGGTCGGAATGACAAAGAAAGAAATCAGAAAGAGCATCAATTCGCAGCTCTTGACCGTATTCTTCCTCCCCCTCATCTTTGCAGGTATGCACCTTGCATTTGCCGCACCGATCATTAAAAAGCTTCTGCTTATATTCAATCTGACGAACCTTAATCTTTTCATCATAACGGTTCTGATAAGCTTCGCGGCTTTCGCTCTGTTCTATATGATCGTTTACAAGATCACCTCAAACGCCTATTACAAGATTGTAAGCGGCGCAAAGGAGGACTGAGTTGCGATGAAAAAAATACTGGCAATCTTCGTTGTCATCGTGCTCGTTCTTTCGTTTGTGGAAATCGTCAGGAAGCCGTCTGCCGAACAGATTGTCAACGATTTTGACAGCTTTGCTCACATACTCAGCATGACGCAAATCACAAAGAACAACAAGCTCATCGGTAAAAGAGAGTTTGTCGACGACGATTCGTACATCGGCAGTTATTCGTCAAGCTGTATTTCAGAAAGCGACCGAGACGTAGTGTTCGGCGGCGCGTCGGTAAGGGATAAAAGAATTGTTCTCAAGGCAAGGATCCTGACAGAGAGCGGTACCGCTGCCCTGCGCGTCAGACTCGGTTCGGATGTACAAGAGTACAAGGTTGACGAAAACGGATATTTTGAAAAGACACTCAATTTTGACAGCGGCGGAAATTATATTATGATTGACTACGACAATTTCACGGGAATCGTCGAAATGACCTCGGAATATCAAAAATGAAACATATAAAGCATCTTATATCAAAAATCATTTTTGGCTGCGGTCTTATTGCCATGGGACTGCTCACCGTTCCGACTGCAATCCTTTTCGGAGCGATAGCACTCATTCGTGCCGTAACCGACGTGATAACACAAAAACTTGAGAAATAGAGAACAGGACTGTTACAGCCTTTATGGTTGTACAGTCCTGTTTTTATTATAATGTTTTACACCGTCGGAATACGAACAAAGAACTCGCTGCCCTGCCCCGGCTCGCTTTTGACGCACACCGAGCCGCCGTGGAAAACTGCAATTTCATTTACCATCGAAAGACCTAAGCCTGTTCCGCCGCTGCTGTGAGACGGATCTGCCTGATAGAACCTATGAAATATTTTTTCCTGCTCGTCTTTTGCAATTCCGATTCCGTTATCTTTTACGCTGAGCATAGCGTTTTTGCTGTTCGCCAAAAGTGTAACTGTTGTTTTACCGTTCTCAACGCCATATCTGTAAGCGTTTGAAACAAGGTTATTTACAAGTCGCGTCAAAAGAATATGGTTTCCTTTAACCTTTATTCCCGGTTCAACCGTACATTCAAGCGTAATATTTTTAATTTTCAGCAGGGAGAGATCAGCGCATAAGCTTTCAACAAGCTCGGAAAAATCCAGCTCTGTCACGGGATATTTTTCGCTTCGGCGCTCTATCCTTGAAAACTCCAGCATCTCCGTAATCATTTTTGACATCTTGTTTCCCTGCCGTCTGATAAGCTCTATTGATTCCCGATATTCCTCCTGCGTCATCTCTTCGCTCAGGGCATAGTCGCATTGTGCCATTATAACCGCCATCGGTGTTCTCAGCTCATGTGAAACATCATTTGTAAACTGCTTTTCACTTTCAAACGAATCCTCCAGCTTGTCAAACATCGTATCAAATGTATCGGCAAGGCTGTGAAGCTCGTCGTTACCTTTACCGAGTTTTATTCTCTTCTTCAAATCGCCGCTCTGTGAAATATCACGGGCAACCTCTTCAATATCTTTTATCGGTTTGAGCGATTTCATTGCAATTATATATCCTCCGCCGATTCCGAGAACGACAAGGACAAGCAGCGCAATCATTGAACGTCTTGCAACATCCGAAATCGGAGCGTCGGCTTTTTCGTGGCTTACGATGCCGCGAATCCACATATTCTCCACACCTTTGTTTGTAAGCCGCCGGTCATAAATATAGTACCTTTTTCCGTCAACACGAACTGTTCTCAAGCCCTTATCCGTAAAAGGTTCGCTGTCGGTTTTTCCGCCCGTCGGGTCAACTCCGTAGATTTGCTTTTTATTTTCGTCATATATGGTTGTACAGATACCGTTCATAACTCCTATGAAGTCATCATCTATCTCAACAAATCCGTTTTTGTATGCAAAGTAGTGATCCGAATCGTTGTCATCAATCACTCCGCTGAGGCTGTCATAAAACTCTATCTCATCAAAGTTGTCCTCAACCGTCATAATTAGATCGCTTCGCAAATTCTTTAGGAGCACAGAGTTACTGACCGATATCACAAGAACATACGAAAGCGTTACAAGGAATATCAGCATTGCAGAAAACCAAAGAGTAATTTTAATTTTTAACGGTAATTTTTTCATCATTCATCATTCATCACTTATTACATATCCGAATCCACGGACGGTTTTAATCAGTTTTTTGTCGAATCCTCCGTCAACCTTTTTGCGGAGATAGCTTACATATACGTCTACGAGGTTCGTTCCGCCCTCGTAGTCATAGTTCCAGACATGATTTTCGAGCTTTTCACGCGAGAGAACAATTCCGGCATTTCGCATCATAAACTCAAGCATCGCGTACTCCTTTGCCGAAAGAGTAATCCCCTTGCCGTCACGGGTTACCTCGTGCGTTGAGCAGTTCAAGCTCAGCCCGTCAACTGAAAGCACATTTTCCGAAGCCCCGTATTTCATTCTTGTCATTGCCCTGACTCTTGCCATAAGCTCATCAAACGAAAAAGGTTTCACAAGGTAATCATTTGCACCGAAGTCAAGACCGGCTACCCTATCCTCGATAGAATCACGGGCAGTCAGGAAAATAACCGGTGTATTTATCCCTCTGCTTCTCATCTCTTTGATTACAGCAAACCCGTCCTTTTTCGGCATCATAACATCAAGTATAATCGCGTCGTATTCGGCAAATTCAACATAATCCAATGCTTCTTCGCCGTCAAAGGCGGTATCGACGCCGTAGCCCGACTTTGCAAGCTTTTTTTCAATCAGCCTGTTAAGGTCTTTTTCATCTTCGGCAACAAGGATCCTCATATTCAACCTCTTTTCGCTTTAATAAAGTAATTATATCACATCATTTTCCAATGTCAAAACAAAACCCTGCCGAAGCAGGGCTTTATAAGTTACATCAATTATTTAAAGAGATTTCTTACAAATGCTGCGAAAGCATCAAACCAGCGAACAAAGAACATATCGGTTACATCAAAGTCTCTGTCCTTTTCTACCTTGAGAATTTTGCCCGATACAGCATCTATTTCATAGTCATAGTCGTATTTGTCTGCATGGAACTCAACCTCATACTCTGCTACACCGTCGTCAAAGTCAAAAACAACCTTCATTCTCTTTGCATCCGCTTCTTTTACGCCTGCATGGTTAAGAGCAATTTCCTTAGCCTTTGTCTTGCTGATATACTCCTGACCGGGTGTCGGGATTTCGGCACCGAAGGTGTCCTTCTCAACCTTGAGAATCTTGCCGTTCTTTGCATTGATTTCGTAATTGTACTCGCATCTGTCAAAATAGAACTCTACGTCATAGATTGCGATTCCGTCATCATAGTCAAATTCGCATTTGACAAACGAAGCCTTATCTGCGGCAACACCTGCATGGTTGAATGCAATTTCCTTGGCTTTGTCCTTGCCGATATAGCTTGCGGCAAAGGAACCTGTTGCAAAAACACCCATAAGCACAAGGCAAGCCATTACTACCGAGATGATTCTTTTTATTTTTTTCATGTTTCATTACCTCCGAATTTTCTTTCTGATTTGCTTCAGTGACTAAAGTTTAATTGATAATTATTAAAATAAGATTAGAAAACTGTTGAATCGAAAAAATTTTTTCTGTATAATACTTTCGAGGTGATTACATGGCAATTAAACCAAATTATGAAAAAATAGACGGCTGTGAATTTTATCCTGCCGATATAATGTATGAATATAAGCAATGTATTGACGAGGGTCTCGATATTGAAAAATACAAGGAGCTTTTTGAAGCGGTTTCAAAGCTCCCGCATGATGAGATTACTCACGACCTTGGTGATACGATATTTAAAATCGTCTCCGGCGCTCCGATGAGAGCCGATTACGAATTTAACGAGCCATCCGAGCTTGAAAAGATAAAAGCACTCAGAAAGCCGTATCCAGTCAAGGGTACAGTCAACCGTGACACACTCAGAGACAAGGTTCACGGCGCATGGCTTGGCAGAATCTGCGGATGTATGCTCGGCAAAACTGTTGAGGGTATACGCTCGGACGAGTTTATTCCTTTTCTCAAGGAAACAGGCAACTATCCCCTTTCAAGATATATTTACCGCACCGACCTCATGGCAGATATTGAGGACAAGTACAAATTCGGCTTTACCGGAAATATGAGCTACGTTGGGGATATTGAGGGTATGCCCGCCGATGACGATACAAACTATATGGTTCTCGCTCAGATTATCCGCGAAAAATACGGCAAAGATTTTACACCATATAATATTTCTATAGCATGGATGGATTATCAGCCGAAATATGCTTATTGCACAGCCGAAAGAGTAGCTTTTTGCAACTTCGTCAAGGGCTTTACTCCGCCTGAATCGGCGATATATAAAAACCCATACCGTGAATGGATAGGTGCTCAGATCAGAGGCGATTACTGGGGCTATATCAATCCCGGCAATCCTGAGCTTGCCGCCGAAATGGCATGGAGAGACGCTTCAATTTCTCACGTCAAGAACGGAATTTACGGTGAAATGTTTGTCGCCGCAATGCTTGCCAACGCCGCAGTCACAAGCAACATTGAGGATATCATTCTTTCCGGACTTGCTCAGATTCCGTCAACCTCACGTCTTTACAAGAGCATCGGCGAAATACTGAAAATGTACAGGGACGGTGTCAAGCAAAATGAAGTATTTGACTATATCCATTCCTGCTACGACGAGCACACGGGCTACGGTTGGTGTCACACAATTTCAAACGCAATGATCGTCACCGCTTCTCTTCTTTACGGAGAGGGAGACTACGCAAAGTCAATCTGTATGGCTGTTCAAGCCTGCTTCGATACCGACTGCAACGGTGCAACCGTAGGCTCAATCCTCGGTATGGCAAACGGCGTAGGAAGCATACCGGAATACTGGACAAAGCCGATCAACAATATTCTCCACACCTCTATTCTCGGTGTGGGAACGGTCAAAATCACCGACATGGTCGACAAGACAATGAACCATATTCAGTAAATCATTCAATAAAAAAGGCTGTCGCGACAGGATTTTTCCTATCACGACAGCCTTTTTTTAATTCAAATCAGTCGTTTGCTTCCGACTTTCTCAATTTCAAGGCTTTCAGTACCCTTGCGGCAACGTTATAAAACGTTTTGCCGTAGATTGCCGTTGTGACTATAACCGCCGCAATGTTGATAAGCACAAGATACTTCAAATCAAAATATGTGCAAACGGTTTGCATAACTATTAAAGCGCTGCAAATGAGAAGTCTCACGGTATACATCTTGAACTCGACCAGTCTCTCCGCGGCAAAAGCTCTTATTACAAAAACAATGAAGTAGCTTGCAAACGTTGCAACTGCCGCACCGTATATCTCAAAGCGCGGTATAAGAATCAAATTGAGGATTATATTTGCAACGGCGCCGACCATTGATGTGATAAACGAAAGCTTGCTTCGCTTGAGAACAAGGAACGTACTGCCCATAAATGTTGCAAAAGAAGAAAAAACCATCGCACAGCAGAGAAGCGGCACATATTCATAAGCCGAAAAATATTCCGCCGCCGCAAGCAGCCTTATACCCGGCTTTGCGAGAGCGATAACGATACTGCATCCGAAAAACATTATTCCCTGGAAAGAAAGCCAGCCGTCGGAGAAGAACGTTTTATACTCGCTTGCCTCCCCGTCCTTGCGTTCGCTGACCGCTGAATATTGCCATGCATCGCTGAACGCTCCGGAAAGCAGAATTATCGCAGTGGGAAGCTTGCACGCCATTGTATAGATTCCGTTCGCCGTGCTTCCGACCATCCAGTTTATCATATATCTGTCGGAAACAGATGTTATCCACCAGAAAATTCCGGTCGGAATGAGCGGAATACTGTACTTGAGCATATTCTTAATAAGGCGGGCATCAAGCTTTACGGTTACGAATCTCCACAGCTTTTCCCTCAGGAAAATATAAATCGCACACAGAGTATCGGCAATAATAATCGAATAAACATATCCGTCTATTCCGAGTCCGAGGACAGCAAGGAAAATAATATTAAGCGTAACAACAAGAAATGTGTTTAAAATTCCCTGCAAGGCAAACAGTCTTGTGTTTCCGATTGCCCGAACAAACTGACTGCACAAAGAATGGACACACGCCGCAGCCGTGTAGAGAAAAACTGCCGTCACGTCGATTTTGTCATCAAGCAAAGGCTTCAAAAACGGCGCGCTCACAAGCATAGCAAGAGCTCCGAGTAAAATAATCGCTCCGCCCGAAGAAAAGACTTTGTCGCGTTCCTTTGTTCTGTTGATTGCGAATCTGAAAACGCCGTCCGTAATTCCCAGCGACACCACGGGGAAAAGGAGATTTGCCGTCTGACTGATCAGGTCGGCGTCGCCGTACTCCGCAGGGGTGAGATATCCGGTGTAGAATCTGACCATCAAATAAACGATCAGCTTTGAAGTCAGCACACCGACGCTTATAAGCATTGTATTTTTTGCAAGTTTACCGTATCTGTCCATTAACTTTTTCCTTTGCTTTTTATATATTTTATGGTATCCGTTTTTTTGAATTTTGTCAATAGAATCGCCTGAACATTTATGGAAAGAAGCACCTGAAAAAAGGGTGCTTCTTTTTATTCTCTGTGGTTATCATAATATAGGTGATATTATGGACAAAGTAAAAGAATACTTAATCGTTTTCGGCACAGGCGGAATAATTTACAGCCTAATCGAGGTTATATTCCGCGGCTTTACACATTGGACGATGACATTAACCGGCGGTTTTGCTCTGTTGATTATTTACATCACGAACATAAAGATGAAAACACGCAGTCTGATTCTGCGCTGTCTCGCCGGCAGTCTGATAATAACCGCACTTGAGTTTGTCGTCGGCTGTATCGTAAACCGAGGACTTAATATGCAGGTTTGGGACTATTCGGACGAAAAATACAACATTCTCGGTCAGATCTGTCCCCTGTTTTCAGCCGTTTGGTTCCTGCTCTGTATTCCCGCTACCCTGATTTCCTTTTTCTTCAGACGTAGATTCGGTGAAAACAGATGATTTTATCCCGGCAAATTCCGACTTGTTTTTCGGATCAACAAGTGCAGAGTAAGAGAAAAACGCTATACCGCCGTAATTATCCGTTGCATTTGCGACGGATATTTGCTTTTCGATTATGCCGCTTCCGGCTTTAAACTCATCGCTTTCGCCGTTCACCTTGTAAGCGGCAACACCGTAAATCATACGAACAGCGCCGTTTTTGTCAAGCTCCGACCATTGACGGCACGCTTTGTCAAACGGAAGCTTTCTGCTTTCAAAGCCATAATAGAGCTGCGGAATTATCCAGTCACAATATCCGCGCTCGGAGCACCAAAGCTCAACGTCAGCATACTCTTCCTCGTAATTATTGCTGACATTTCCGGCAGGACTTATCGAAAAGACACAGTCGGTGTCCTCGGATTTCACCGCAGTATACATTTGCGAAACAAAGGAAGAAATCACATTGAGACGCCATTTGTCAAGATATAGGCTTCCGCCGTTTTTCTTGTATTCGTCATAGTAAATCTTGTCAACGCTTTCATCGGTTGACGGGTAGAAATAATCGTCAATATGTATTCCGTCAACATCGTAATTGTTTATTATCTCTCTTACGCCGTCGATAACGAGCTTCTGATTGTCCGTTGAGGCAGGAGAAAAATAGAGTCCGCCGTCTGCGGAAACGACTCTGCCCTTTGCCGCTTTATCGTTCAAGAGCTCCTTGGCAGGATTGTCGTCGCTGAGCTTATCCGTGTCGCTGTCAAAGGAAATTCTGAAAGGATTTATCCACGCGTGCAGGGCAAGTCCCCTTTCGTGTGCCTCCTCAACCATAATTTCCAGCGGATCGTAGTCAACGCCCTCGCCCTGCTCGCCCGTCAAATATGCCGACCACGGAAAAATCTCCGAATAATACATCGCATCACAAAACGGTCTCACCTGAGCGAAAACGGTATTGATGCCATAGTCCGCACAGTTGTCAAACATTTCCGAAATTTTACTGCGGAACGAATACTCGTCTCCGCCGTTTTCGTCCTTCATCGAAAGCTCGTTATAGGAAATCCAGACAGCGGATATTTCCCTGCCCGTTGTTTTAACCCTTTGATTTCTCTCGGCAAACGAACAGCCGCCGAGAATTAGCATTATCAGGAAAAGACAAGCTATACGTTTCATATTACCTCTCCTTTTCGGAAAGCGCCGCGTGTTTGCCTGCGGCAAGTCCGCTTGCCCATGCCCATTGTAGATTGAATCCGCCGCAAACCGAATCAACGTCGAGCACCTCGCCCGCACAGTATAAGCCCTTGACAAGCTTCGATTCAAGAGTGGTCGGATTAAACTCATTCACGTTTGCACCGCCGACGCTTATCTGTGCATTTGCAAAACCGCGCGTGGAATTGACCGTAAACGGAAAAGCTTTAGATTTCTTTATTATTTCATCAATTTTTCGTTCACCGAGAGCGCCGACCGACGACAGACAGTTTATGCCGCAGCTTTTCAAAACATATTCGGTGGCTTTCTTCGGTAGCATTCCTCCGAGCGCGTTTACAATCGGCATTAATTTTTCAAGTGAAAGAATAAAATTCTTTGCTTCAACAAAATCGCACTCAGGCAGCATATCAATACGGCATACATATTTACCTTTTTTTACGCTTCGGCTGACATCCATAACCGAAATTCCCGAAAGACCGTAATCCGTGAAAAGCACCTCGCCCTTTGCCGAATCAACAATTTTTCCGTCCTGTTCAAGGATTACATTAGCCTTAACTCTGACGCCTTTCAGAGATTTGGTGTTCTCATCGACAACAAGCTGAACAAGTCCCGGACGCACATCGGTTATTCGGTGTCCCAGTCCTTTGAGAATCGTATAGCCGCTTCCGTCAGAGCCCTGTGACGCAGACGCCTTTCCGCCCGTGCAGATTATGACCTTGTCGGCTTTGATATCCTCGGCGGTGAAATGGCCGTTTACAGCCTTGACGGAATCAATATGCCTGTCGCATATAAGTTCCGCGCCGAGACGCTGAGCCTCGTTTCTCAAAGCGTCCAAAACCGTTGACGCCGTGTAGCTCATCGGATAAACTCTTCCCTCCGCGTCATTAACGCACATAACGCCTATCGTACGGAAAAAATCTATTACCTTTTCGCTTGTGTATTCCTTGAGAACAGGTGCGGCAAAGGATGAATTTGAATAAGCCTCGGCGACGGCGTTTTTGTTCGTCAGGTTGCATCTTCCGTTGCCGGTAGCAAGTATTTTTTTGCCTACTCTCGGCAGAGCTTCGAGCACAGCAACGCTTTTCCGCGGTGAAGTCCGCTTCGCGCTTATTGCCGCCACAAGACCCGACGCACCTGCGCCGATAATCATAATGTCGTATTTCATCTGCACCGTCTCCGTTAATTTTATGCTTTATTCTATCATATTTTCTTTCTCTTATCAATATGAATTTAACGGAGGGACAAGAAATGATTTTTGATATTTTTTCGGACACAACAAAGGCATATCGGCACGACAGAGAGCTTGTAAAAACGATGAAAAAACTGAACAGGGAGCTTGACACGGCATACAACTGCTTCAACGAGGCAACCGATCCGCTCGTTATTGAGGCGTTGATTTACCGAATGAAAGAGCTGGAGACGCGATACAGCTTCCTTGTTAAGCGTGCAAAGACAGAGCGGCTGTGCAACAAAACCTGTCCCGGCGGTAAAATGAAATGAAATACGCAGTTATTGCCGCTCTGTGTCTTCTGTGTCTTGTTCCGATTATTACAATGTTTAAAAAGGGAAGTTTTCTTAAAAGCCTGTTTATTTCCGCGTTTCAGGGAATCATATCCCTGCTTGCGGTCAACGCGCTCGGACTTCTGACAGGAGTAACGATAGCGCTCAACGCCTACACGGCGGCTGCCGCGGTAATCTTCGGGCTGCCCGGCTGTATTGCGATGCTGGTATTCAATATAATCCTATAATTCTGTAAATCCTTGTGAGCATTTCACAAGGATTTTTTTGAAGCATACTGCTTACCCTAATTATTTTTACATTCTCGGTTGTTTTTTTCCTGCCAATGTTATATAATAATCACATCTGTATTTGGAAGTGATCATTTGAAAAAACGCAGGAAACGCACACGTCTGTTCATAATTATAGCCCTGCTGATTTTTGTGTGGTATTTCAACAATTACTCTCTGACGCTGACGGAGAAAACCGTTTTCAGCGACAAAATCGTGGAAGATATCAAAATTGCCGTCATTTCCGATCTGCACGGAGATAAATTCGGCAAGGACAATAAAAAAATAACGGCAAAGATAGAGCGGCAAAACCCCGATTTGATATTTGTTCTCGGCGATATGTATACTCAAAATCACAGCGAGCAAATCAAAACGGCGGTCAGCCTTATAAAAAATCTTGCCGCAATCACAAAAACATACGTTATAACGGGCGACCACGACACCGATCAAGCATACGCAGATCAGATTTTCTCGCTTGAAAACGTAAGTCTGATGAACTACAAGGAAGAAAGCGTCACGGTAAACGGCAGCAAAATAAACATCTACGGCATAGATAACGTTTATTTTTCACCGACCTTTGACCTGCATCATGAATTTAACGAGCCTGACCGCACACAGTTCAACATACTGATGGCACACATTCCCGAAACAGAGGAACTTGACAACTTCGGAGTTGATTTGATTCTCAGCGGTGACACCCACGGAGGTATGCTTCGTCTGCCTTTCCTGGGGCCCGTTTATTACAACGGATATATCCTGCCAAAGCTCACATACCCCGGAAAGATGACCGATAAAGGTCTTTATGATCTCGGAAACAAGGAAATTTTCGTAACCTCCGGACTCGGCGACTACCCTGCTCCGGTAAGGTTATTCAACCGCCCCGAAATCGGAATAATAACAATTAAAGCAAAATAAAGGAGACTGCAAAATGAGCTACGCCGACAAACTTTTCATTGATATGTGCAACAACATTCTTGAAAACGGAACAGACACAAAGGGAGAAAAGGTACGTCCCCATTGGGCGGACGGCACGCCTGCCTACACGCAAAAGCTTTTCTGCGTGGTAAACCGTTACGACCTGAGAAAGGAATTTCCTGCACTTACGCTTCGCCGCACGGCTCTCAAGTCATGCGTTGACGAGCTGCTGTGGATTTGGCAGAAAAAATCGAACAACATACACGATCTTCATTCTCATATATGGGACTCGTGGGCAGATGAAAACGGTTCCATCGGAAAGGCCTACGGCTACCAGCTCGGCGTTAAGCACAAATATAAGGAGGGAATGTTTGACCAGGTTGACCGCGTTATTTATGACCTGAAGAACAACCCTTTCAGCCGCCGAATTATGACGAACATATATAACCATCACGACCTCAGCGAAATGGGTCTTTATCCCTGCGCTTACAGCATGACATTCAACGTCACACAGGGCGAAGACGGAAAGCTTGTTCTCAACGGAATACTCAACCAGAGAAGCCAGGACGTACTGACCGCAAACAACTGGAACGTTGTCCAGTACAGCGTCCTCATGCATATACTCGCTCAGGTTTGCGATATGCAGGTCGGCGAATTTGTCCATGTTATTGCCGACGCGCACATCTACGACAGGCATATTCCGCTTATAAAGGAGCTTATAACCCGTGAGCCTCTCCCCGCTCCGACATTTTGGATAAATCCCGAAATTAAGGATTTCTACGAGTTCACAACCGATGATTTCCGCCTTGACAATTACGAAACACACGAGCAGATTAAGAACATTCCCGTTGCAATATGAGGTGAGCGAATGAAACTTATAGCGGCAGTTGACAATGAACGAAACATCGGCAATAAGGGCGGACTTCTCTTTTCCCTGCCAGACGATATGAAATTTTTTCGCGAAACCACTTCGGGAAAGGTTGTTGTCATGGGCAGAAAAACGCTTGAGTCATTTCCCGGATCGAAGCCTTTAAAAAACCGCGTCAATATTGTACTTTCGCGCAGCGGACATTCTGTTGACGGTGCGGAATTTGTAACGAGTGTTGACGAGCTGCTCCGAAAGCTCAAGGAGTACAACACCGACGACGTTTATGTTATCGGCGGAGCTGAAATATACGCCTTGCTTCTGCCGTACTGCGATACCGCGCTTATAACTCAGGTTGACACGGTTGCCGAGGAAGCGGACGCAAAATTTCCGATTCTCAACAGTGGCGAATGGAAGCTTGCCGAGTGCTCACAAGCGCATGAAAACAACGGAATTTCTTTTAAATTCACTACCTATAAGAGGATAAGTCATGTTTAACGGCAAAAAAAAAGTCGTCACATTCAGCTATGACGACGGTGTAACGCAGGATATTCGTTTGATCGAGATTCTCGACCGTTTCGGACTGAAAGCAACCTTCAACCTCAATTCCGAGCTGCTCGGCAAGGACGGAAGCCTTGACATTAGCGGGAAGAAAATCTCCCATAAAAAGGTTGCGCCGAGTGAAATTATCGGCATCTATAAGGGACACGAAATTGCCGCACACACACTCACCCATCCCGATATGACCGCAATGTCAAGAGATGAAGTGATACGTCAGGTTGAAACCGACCGATTAAATCTCAGCGAGCTTTGCGGCTGTGAGGTTGTCGGTATGGCGTATCCGGGAAGCCGCCCGAATTACAATTCACGAATTGCGCAGATAATTGAGGAAAACACGGGCATAAAATACGCGAGAACAACAATTTGCAGCGGCGATTTCTCACTTCAGCGTGATCTTTACGAATTTCATCCGTCGGTCTTTCACCGCGATTGGGAGAATATGTATAAGCTTGCCGACAGGTTTCTTTCCGAAGAAAACAACTATGAATCCGTATTCTACATTTGGGGTCACTCGTATGAATTTGATATAAACGACGAATGGAATGAATTTGAGCGATTCTGTCGGTACATTTCAGGTCACGACAACATTTTCTACGGTACAAACAAAGAAATACTCTTATAAAAATAACCGGGCAACCCTTTCGGGAAGCCCGGTTATTTTTTACAGTTTTACCATAACTTACAGCCGATATTGTCAAAAAGATAGCTTGCGATCGTCTTGATTACGGGAATCACGATTGCGATAATCTGTGAGCAAAGCTTCAGCCAGTCAATCGTCGGCTTAACGCCTGTGCCTTTCTTAACGGAAAGGTCTTTTTTGATTGCAAAGGAATCAATATTTGTCGTCTCGTCTGTGTCTGTGTTCACCGTGTAAGCGTCGAAATAAAGCGTGTCGCCTACAATATGTACACCTGAGAACATGGACTCGGTGACATTCTCGATGACCTCAGCCCTGGGGAAATACTTGTCGGTAAGGCTTTCGTCCTTCTGATTATAAATCTTAACGCCCGAACAGCCGCTGATTACATATACAGCTCCGACAGGATTCTCCTTGACGGTATACTCCTTGCCGTCAAACTCTGTCACAGAGGTAGTAACGCTTTCAACCTTGTTGTCGATCATGGCGTCGGTTCTGAGATAAACGTGGTCATGTCCCTGGAATACCATATCTATACCAAGCTGAGGCATAAGCTTGCAAAGCTCTTTCCTGATCTGGCAAACATCCTTGTCCTTGTAGTGTGAACCGTTTGAATACGGAGCCTTATGCAAAGCAACGAATTTCCAGTCTGCGTCGCTCTTCTGCATATCGTCTATCAACCAGTCTATCTGCTCGTCATTGAGGCTGTCGTCGTCCTCAAGATTGTTCGTATTAAGCACAGTAACGTGAACATTGTTGTAGTCGAACGAGAAGTAAATACCCGACTCGGTTTCCTGTGCAGGAACGTTGGAGTAGTAGTAATTCTTCTCAATAGCATAGCTGCCCATGCCCTCGTGATTGCCCGAAGCGGACATCATCGTCGTATTCATCAAGGTTTCGGACGCCGTATCAAACATCCATTGCCATTGTCTGAAGTTGTCGCCGTGGTCAACGTTATCGCCCGTGTTGATGATGAAAGCGCTGTCGTACATTTCATTTGCCTTTGCTATAACCGAAGCGAAGGTCTCATACTGCTGTGCCGACTGGGACTGCTGATCACCTATGTGGATGAACGAGGTCTCGTCGGAGCCGTCAGCCATCTTGAATGTGCCTGTTTCGCTCCACCAGTTTCTTGAAGCGTCGCCGACTCTGTAAAGATATTTCTTGCCTGCCTCAAGTCCCGAGATCTCTACGATGTGCCTGTTCATCGGGAACTTATAGTTCATAAATCCGATAACGCCGAGATCAACACCGGGATACTGTCTTTCGGTTCTTTCGGTCTTGAAGCTGACCTTAACGCCGAACGGAACAGTTGATTTTCCTGTAAATACGGGGTTCTCGGAATAAGGTATAACCTCAATATCAGTGCCCTTAACGCTTGTCTTTGTGTACCAGCTTACATTTCTGGAACTCTGGTCTGCGCCGAGAGTTGTTGAAACAACAGTCGGAAGTCTGTAATTCTCTCTTGTTGCTTCGGGGACAACCTTGCCGTCGTATACAACGGTTGTGTTGACATCCTCGATGTAGTTGTCATCATAAGCAAACTCACAGGCAACATTTGCAAGCGTCTGACCGATTCCTTCAAGCTGAGTATCGGTAAGGTACTCGCCCATATAGTATTCTGCAATGCCCCACAGTGACTTGAAGTCAACGACTCCGAGCTTGTTTGCCGCCTCAAGAATCTTGTTTGAAACGTTGAGATAGCTTGTGTCGCCGAGGAAAATCGCCATCATTGTAACCGTGAGAATTGTGCCGACACACTCAAGAGTTGTGCCCTTGGGGAAGAATGCGCCGAGATTGAGGTCAAGATCCTTGAGTATTTTGTCCTGAAGAAGATCGTTGGAAACGATATCAACAAGAACGTCGAAGATATCAAAAATCGTATCGCCGTTTTTGAGCTGATCCATTGCGTCCATCATGAAAGCGTCGTCCTTCATGTGGAGCTTGCCCTCATATTTGTATACAACGATACATTCAAGAAGATCCTCAAATGTACCCGGTTTTGTCCTGTCGCCGAATCCGTACTCGTCGATGAATCTTGTGTTCGGAAGCTCCGAAACCTGAACGTTGAGAAGCTTGTTAATCGAATTTACAAGATACTGCGCCGTCGCAGCGGGATCGGTCAGATAGTTTTCATATATCTGATTAAGAAGATCCTCGATAAATCCCATGAGATTCTTTGTCGTGAAGAGCTCGGTATCGCCGATCTTCAAGCCGTCGCCGAAAAATCCGCCGATGAGTCCCTCAATGTCAAGACCCATTCCCTTGAGAGTCGGGAGAATACCGTCCTCCGCAAACTTTTCGGAATAGTTCTCAAGCATACCCTGAAGCACATTGAGTGCGGTCTGAGAAAGTCCGCCCTCTCCGAAGAAAGAGTCTCCGAGAGATTTGATTCGGTAAGGCGTCGCATAAGTCTCGCCGTTTACCGTGACAGGAAGAACGCAGTCAACGTCCTTGCTCTCTACTGTCATTGTCGTCTTTCCGTTCACGTCTGTGGTTGCGCTGACCTCACGGAAATAGTTTGGAAATGCGGTAAGAGAATCGGTACAAATCTCTGTGAGCGTTTCGCCGTCGTCCGTAACAGTCTGGGCGATATCGCTGTCATGAATATGACCCGCGAACGAGAAATGCATACCTGCATCAACAAGCTTGTCGGTAAGCTCTTCCCAGCCGTCAATTACAAAGCCTCTGATTATTGTGTACTCACCCTTGAAGTGAGGAACAAAGTTGTGATGATTAACGCCGATAACCGTTTCGCCGTTTGCCTTAGCGTCGGCAATTTCGCTGAGAACCCAGTCGGTTGCTTCGGTTGTGAGACAGCCTGCCGTCTCGGCAAGATCCACACCTTTTTCGGTAACGTCGGAGCTGTACTTGCCCGTATCCATTACAATGAAGCGGTAACCGTCGGCGCGCACGGAATAGGAGAGCATATTAGCCTTGCCCTTTGACGGAGTGTATCTGTGGTAAGCAAGGTCATAGCCGAGGTTCTTGTATATTTCAAGGAAATCTTCAGGCGTTGTACGCTTTGCAAGCTCGGCTTTGCCGGACTCGTAAGTGGTACCGTTCGCCTTGTTGATATCGTGGTTACCGTTGATGACCATAACCTGGATACCTGTTTCCTTTTCAAACCTTTCAAGTCTTGCCGCAAGCTGTCTGTGAGCCTCATATTCGCCGTTGGAGGTGAGGTCACCCGAAAGAATAAGGTATTTCATACCGTTTTTCTTTGCGTGCTCGGCAATGCCTGCAAGTGCGGAATCAACAATTCCGACAGACTGATAAGGCTCTCTTGCAAGGGCGGTTTTGATGCTGTTCATAAAGGCCTCATTGTAGTTGCCTGCAAGCGACGCCGGGTAGTAATGCATATCCGACATAACCGCAAAGCTTACCTTTTTGTCCGCAGTCAGACCTTTTTTGATTGCCTCCGCCGCCGACGAAGACAACGGTACGATTGAAAGAATCATAATCATAGCAAGAATAACCGATATGACCTTTCTGCCGATTCGTTTGGTTTTAATCATTTTTCTGTCTCCTCCTGTTTATTTATATTGATTTAAGCAATGCTTTGAGATTGACAAGCGCGTGCGGAACACCCTTTGCGATTTTTCCGACGCCCTTTGCCACGTCTTTGCCCTCAAATATTTTCAGCAAACCGTCAGCCATGTCCTCGGTGAAAAGTCCGTTGCTCATTGAAACATAGTTTCTGATCGGGGTCTGCATAATAGTGTTGGTAATCATCGAGCTGCCGACTCCGCCCTTAGGCTTCATTGCAAGGTCAACGCCCTTGTAAATTGCCTTGGCGAGACCCTTTTCCTTGCTGTGTTCAATCGAATTGTTCATGCTGTCCGCCGTGATTTCCGGTGCGGTTCTGAGCTCTGTGCCGTATATTGCAACAAAATCATCATGAGTTGCCCTTGCAGGATCGCCCGTGAAGTAAACCTCCGCCGCTTCGTGCATATCAACGATTGAAGCGTCGTCCTCCGACTTCATCTTGACCTCGGCTTCAAGCTTAATATCCCTTGAAGATGAACCGACAAGAATACCGTATGCTCCGCTTTCGACGCACCAGCTCTCCGTCGCCGTGTTCCAGAAGCTGAACGCTCTGTCGTCAAGCTCGACCGAAACCTTCTTTTCCTCGCCCGGCTCAAGATAAACCTTGACAAAGCCCTTGAGCTCTTTCGGTGCTCTGTAAACCTTGCTGTCCGTCTTGGCAACATAGACCTGTGCGATTTCCGCACCCGCTATGTCTCCCGTATTTTTAACGGTAAATGTGACCCTTGTTCCCTCGCCCTTTGAAAGGTTCTTCTTTCTGAGCTTTATGTCGGAATACTCAAATGTCGTATACGAAAGTCCATAGCCGAACGGATATCTGACAGCTTTCTGCACCTTGTCATAGTATCTGTAACCTATATAGATGCTCTCGCGGTATTCAACATCCTCTTTTGAGTCGGGATATCTGAATGCTGTCGGCGTATCCTTGATAGAGATCGGATATGTCTCCGCGAGCTTGCCGCACGGATTTGCCTTGCCCGTAAGTACATCGACAATGGCAGGAGAAACCGCCTGTCCGCCGAGGTACGCATTAAGTATTGCCTTAACATTATCCGCCCACGGCATCTCGACCGGTGAGCCGCCCTCAAGCACAACAACCACATTCGGATTAACTCTGCACACAGCTTCGACAAGTCTGTTGTGACCCTCCGGGAGCTTCATTGTGCTTCTGTCAAAGCCCTCCGACTCGTATTCGTCGGTGAGACCGATAAACACAACCGCAACCGATGCGCCCTTCGCAACATTGCAGGCTTCGGTTATATATGCGTCTTCATTCTTGCGTTTTCCGCTGCGGCAGTAGCCGTCTGCGAACTTGACATTTATCGGCGAATTGTTAAATGCTCTTCTGCCGCTGTCAATCATCGTCGGGTTTATTATCGAGCTTCCTGCACCCTGGTAGCGCGGCTCATCGGCAAAGGCGCCGATGACGGCAACATATTCGTTGTCAACACGCTTGAGCGGAAGAATGTTATCCTCATTTTTGAGAAGCACCATCGACTGCTCGGCAATCTGCTTTGCGAGAAGATTATGCGCCTTAACATCGTATTTATAGCCTTTTTTCTTGTTTGCAATGCCCTTGAGAATGATATCGACTATTGTATCAACCCTCTTGTCAAGGGTTTCTTCGTCAATCACGCCGCACTTGACCGCTTCAACAATCTTCGCGTCGTTGATTCCGCCCGACGACGGCATTTCAAGGTCATTACCGCCGTTGAGTCCCTCGACACGGTCATTGACTGCACCCCAGTCGCTGACAACGGCACCATCAAAGCCCCATTCATCTCTGAGAACCTTATTCTGGAGCCAATCGTTCTCCGAGCAATATGTACCGTTAAGAAGGTTGTATGCATTCATAACCATCCACGGCTGACTCTTCTTTACCGCTTTTTCAAAGGCTCTGAGATATACCTCTCTGAGCGCGCGGTCGTCAATTATACTGTTGGAGGTCATACGCTTCATTTCCTGGCTGTTTCCGGCAAAATGCTTGAGTGCCGTACCGACGCCCTTTGACTGAACGCCTGCGATAAATGCCGCGCCCATCTCGCCCGCAAGCTCCGGATCCTCTGAAAAATACTCAAAGTTGCGTCCGCACAGCGGTGAACGTTTCATGTTCACACCCGGTCCGAGCAAGACGCTGACCTCATGCTGCAAGCACTCCTCGGCAAGCGCCTGTCCCATCTTATAAATGAGATCTCTGTCCCACGAACAGGCTGTTGTAACCGCCGTCGGGAAACAGGTTGCCGGATAGCTGTTTCCGATTCCGACCTTTTTGTTCTCGGCGTTCTGTTTTCTGAGACCGTGAGGGCCGTCGCAAACCATAATTTCCGCCAAGTCCAGTCTTTCAATACTCTTGAGATGCCAGAAATCCTTGCCTGAGCAGAGGGAAGCCTTTTCTTCAAGAGTCATCTGTGAAATAAGATCCTGATGCTTTAACATAAACTCACTCCTCGTCTGTATTTGTAAAATCGTTAATTTCCAAGAATTTATCTGCCTGAGCCGAATCAATTTCTTCGACATTTTTCAGCTTCTTTTGTATAATTCTGTTTCTGTCCTGCGCCTCGGTGAGTGACTTGCCTGCTTCGTCGATTTTTTTCTTTGCCTTGTCAAGCACTATTCCGAACTTATCGTATTGAACCTTTGCCGCAGAAAGAAGCTTTCTTACCTCGTTCGCCTTTTCGTTTATCGCAACCGCCTTGAAGCCCATTGAAAGCGAATTTAACAGGGCGATAATCGTTGTCGGACCGGCAATCATTATGTTTTCGCGCTGAATCCTGTCGATTATACCGGAGTTTGAAGAAGTGATCTCGGCATAAAGTCCCTCGGTTGCAAGATAGAGAATCGCAAACGGGGTCGTATCAGGCACATGAATATACTTCGTGATTGTTTTCGCCTCGTGGAGCACCCTGTCCTCCAAGGCCTTTCTCGCCGCCGCAAGTCCTGCCGCATCGGCGTTGTCCGCCGCATCACAGACTCTGCGGTAGTCCTCCATCGGGAACTTTGAGTCAATCGGCAAATATGTAAACTTTGACGAATCGTCGCCCGACGGAATCCTGACGGCAAATTCAACGACATCTCTTGAATTGGCGGTCGGCGAATAATTTTTGACATACATATTCGGTATCGTCTGATCAAGTATTCCCTCAAGCTGTATCTCAGCCCATGTGCCCCTCGCCTTAACGTTGGTAAGCACTCGGTTAAGAGCCGTAACGTTCGTCGTAACTCCCGTGGAAAGCTCCTTCATTTCACCGAGAGATTTGTATACGTTTTCGAGCTGTTCGGAAACCGTCTTGAACGAAGAATCGAGCCTTGTGGCAAGTGTCGAAGTAAGCTTTTCGTCAACGGTTGCTCTCATCTGGTCGAGCTTTTTCTCGTTGCTTTCCTGCATTTTGGCGATCGCGGCATCAACAACACGCGTCTGCTTTTCGTTCTGCTCGGCGTTATTTGTTCGGATAAGATTGAGCGAATCGGTCATATCCTTGTTCAGTTTGAGAATCGTCTCATAATTCTGCCGCGTCATCGTGTCAAGCTTTTCCGTCATTTGGCTGAGCGAGTTTGCCGTTTCACGTCTGTTGCGTTCAAACTCCTCCGCATTGCCAGAGGAGCTCTGCTTGAGCATCAGCATAACCGCGCCGAGCTGTTTTTCCAGCTCCGTATTTTTTTCGGCTTTTTTAAGCTTGCTTATCTGTAATAAAGTGTATATCAATACGCCGAAAACGGCAACCAGCAAAACAATAATTATGTATATTAACTTATCGGACATAATAGGACTCCTAATATAAACTATGTAGTATAATTATAACAAAATTTAAAATAATAAACAATTCATTTTCTTCTCAAAAATTACTGGTATTTTTTGTATGTATTTGCTATAATAAAATGTGTTAATAAAATTATTCCCTTTTCGGAGGTTTTCATAATGTTTAAAAGAATTGTGTCCCTGCTTCTCTGCGCCGTTCTAATCGCACTTTTCTGCTCATGCGGCAAAAGCAGTTCCGACGTTTTAATTATGCCGATATCCTCGGATCCGCTCTGTCTCGACCCGCAGGTAGCCGACTCCAAGGAAGCAAAGCTTATCATAAACAACTGCTACGAAGGACTTGTAAGGCTCGACGCCGACGGTAAAATCATTCCAGGAGTAGCCGAAACATGGGACACTTCGGCGGACGGGCTGACATACACATTCCATTTGCGCTCCGACAGCCATTGGAAGCTGCTCAATTCATTTGAGGACGTACTGCCTGAGGGCTACAAGGACAGCTACCGCACTCAGGTTATTGCCGCGGACTTCGTTTTCGGTCTCAGAAGAGCCGTTGACCCGACCACTCAGTCGAACGACGCGGAAAAGCTTTTCTGCATCAAGAATGCCGCCGACATCAACTCCGGCAAGCAGTCTGTTTCCTCTCTCGGAGTACAGGCGCAGGACAACCAAACGCTCGTTGTGACGCTTCAGAGAGCCGATCCCGATTTTCTCAGAAAGCTCACCCTGCCCGTAAGTATGCCGTGCCACGAGGAATTTTTCAAAGCAACGCACGCCAAATACGGTCTTGACCTGAAATATACGTTCTGCAACGGCCCGTTCTACCTTTCGCGCTGGGCTGAGGACAATACTCTTTCGGCATACAAAAATGACGAATACAAGGGCAACGCACAGGTCCGCCCCGATGAAATATACTTTTACGTCAACACGGACGAGGCCTCGGTTATCAAGAAGCTCAAGCAAAGAACATACGACTGTGCCTTCATCTCCGAGAGCGCTCTCGACAGCTTTGCGGACAACAGCAAGATAACGGAACAGTCAATCAACAACATTGTTTACGGTCTGTGCCTTAACTGTCAGGATTCCGTGCTGATGAACGAGGATATGCGAAAAGCTCTTGTTATGGTTACTAAAACCGACAAGCTTACGGAGTCGTCCGCCAATGCATTTACAAGCGGTATCGTGCCGCAATGTGTGCGCTTCGGCGAGCAGTCATACCGCGACATTGCAGGCTCTGTCGGAGGTCTCGGCTACAACGAGACACAGGCAGTTGCCCTGTGGAAAAAGGGACTTAAAACCCTCGACATTTCCACGGCGGAAATCACCTTGACCTGTACCGAAGAGAACGCCGCCCTGATGCAGGAAGCCATACAAAACTGGCAGAAGGTTCTCGGCACCTCGATTCTTGCAAAGGTCGAAATCAAATCCGCCGACGATGTCAAAACCTCAATCGCAAACTCGACATATCAAATTGCATATTACAGAATCAACACCGATTCTTCAACCGTAACGGACACGCTGAAAAAGTTTACATCGGACAGCAGCTACAATATTTTTAATTTCAGCGACAAGGAATATGATGCCGCAGTCAATGCGGTGCTTAAAACCTATTCCGGTGACAATATCGTCAGCGGCTGTGTCAAGGCTGAACAGATTATTCTCAACAAGGCTGTTTTCATGCCGATGTTTTACGGCTCATCTTATGCCGTAATCAACAAGGGCGTTGACGGGCTCTACTTCTCCTCTGCCTTTGAAAGCATTTGTATGATTTCCGGATGTCACAACTGATGAGTACCAAAAGAAAAATCGGCGCGGTTGTTTTCTGGATACTTACCGCTGCCGTTGCAGTTATTATCTTTATATTTTCAAACGAAGACGGAAATGAATCCCAGTTAGTCAGTCAAAACTTTCTGAGCGTAATTATTGAATACTTCGGAAATATTGTTTCGCACAATGTTCTGCGAAAGATCGCACATTTTTCCGAATATGCGACTCTCGGATTTTTCGCTTGCGGTGCAATTCACTTCACGTTTGACAAAAACAAGTTTTATATTCCGCTCATCCCATGCGTTCTCTATGCGGTGAGCGACGAAATACACCAGTATTTTGTCCCTGAACGAGCCTGCCGCCTTTTTGATGTTTTTGTCGATTCGTGCGGAAGCTTGCTCGGTATTCTTATATTTCTGCTGATATTGTTGATCGCAAAATCCGCATCGAACAGAAAAATCAACAAGACATTATAATCATATTGAATAAAAGGGCTTGCACACTTCGGATATATCAGGTATCCCCGGTTTGCAAGTCTTTCGTTTGTTACAGGCGTAAATTGCCGCCCGCCAAAATTTGTAACCGCCGAAATCAGTGATGTGACTTCGGCGGTTAATTTTATTTTAAAAACCTATTACTCTTCTTATCCAGCCGAACAAGAATGCGTCGGCTCTTCTGAAAAACATATTTACATTGTAAAGAACCTGACAGGCGGCGCAGCCTGCTCCGTCACCGCAATGCGGGAAATACTTGTGGCAGCCTGCCGAGCCTTTAACGAATCTGAATTCCTCCTTGTTGCAGGAGGTACAGAATCTTGTTTCCTTTCTTTCAGAGAAGAACGTTGCTTTTTTACTTGTTTTCCACTCGCTCCATGTGTGGCTTCTGCCGTCACCTTTTTCAAGAACCGTACCGCATACCGTACAGGTCTGATCATCGGTACAGGTGTGCTCCTTGCCTGGCTTGTGACCGAGCGGATCAAGCCTTTCGGTCTTGTAAATATCGGCGCAAACTTCGCATTTGCAGACCCTCTCGCCGGCAGTAACACACGTCTGCTGTATCGTTGTTATCCAAACCTCGCCGCTGTGTCCCAAGGGGGCAATTTCCTTTTGCGATATCACCGCTGAGCAGTTCTCACATTTTTGCTCCATTCGGCCTGCCGCCGTACAGGTCGGGCTGAGAACCGTAGCAAATGTGCCGGGTTTATGACCGAGCGGATCAAGCCTTTCGGTCTTGTAAATATCGGCGCAAACTTCGCATTTACAGGCCCTTTCGCCGGCTGTAATGCAAGTCGGTTGTTTTACAGTTATCCAAACATCACCGCTGTGTCCCAAGGGGGCAATTTCCTTTTGCGATATCACCGCTGAGCAGCTCTCGCATTTTTGCTCCATACGTCCTGCCGCCGTACAGGTCGGACTGAGAACCGTAACAAAGATGCCGGGCTTGTGACCCAATGCTGAAAGCTTTTCTTCCCTGATAACGACGTTACACTTTTCACAACGTATCACGCTGATTCCCTGAGCCGTGCATGTCGGGAGAATTTTAGTTTGCGCTTTACCCTCAATATGGCCTGTTGCCGAAACAGCTTCGGTTCTGACAGGGATTCCGCATCTCTCACAGTACCAAACCTTTTCGCCCAAACCGTTACAGGTTGCTTCCTTGTTTATAACCGAGCAGTTGCCTTCGCTGTGACCGAGTGCGGCAATACTTTGAGTTTCAACAATCGCAGCGCAATCGGTACATTTTCTGACCCGCTCTCCGCTGTCAATGCAGGTTGCAGCTCTGACGGTTTGCCATTCTCCTGCGGTATGCGTATGCACCTTTTCCCATATTGCATAAAGAGTAACTGTATCGTTCTCAACGGTCGTCAGCTTGTTTGCTGTCTGTCCGAATGAGTATCCGGCACCGCTGCCGTCCGCTTTAGTGTTCCAGCCTATAAGCTCATAACCTTCCCTTTTCATAGCCGTATTATCCGGCAAAGTAAAGGCTTCGGAATATTTGACGGTTTTCGGCGGAATACTTCCGATACCGTAATTCGGCGAAAATTTTACGGTGTATGAAATCTCGTCCCACAAAGCATAGAGATTTACGACTCCGTCTGCCTCACCCGTTAGATTTTTTACACTTTCGCCGTCCACATACGTTTTAGTCGAATCGGCAGCGTCTGCCCAGCCGATAAAATTTGCACCTGAAGAGGTGTATGTGTTCTTGATAAGATTTTGTGCCTTATCGTAAGTAAATCTTTGCTCCTCGTAGCCGCCGCTAACGGTGCTGTCACGGTAAAATCTGACAGAATAACTGTTTACCGAATATACCGGATAATAAGTTTTTGAAGATGTGGGCTTAATAACCTCTCCCGTTTTGTAAACAATGTTTTTTCCGCCCTTGGTGTCCGTCCAACCGACAAAGGTATATCCTGTCTTTACCGGACCCGCAGGAGCCTTAAAAGTTCCTATCTGACGGGTATCCTGCTTGTATTCCGAGCCGTTCTCATTGCAGAATTTTGTCTGATACCACGGCATTTCAATCATAATATAGAAGTAAGACGTTCTATCTCTGCTGAGGTCGAGAGAATAGCTGCCGTCACTTTCGCTGTTTATACAAAAATGAGGATCACTGCCGCTTATGTCATGACCGATTGAGTACAAGGCTATTTTATTCTGATCCGAAATCCTGCTAAATCTGATATCCCACGCAGTTGCGTCTGACTTTTTCGTGGTTACTGTCATATCTCCGCCGCTTGTCGGCAAAGAACCCGTGTTGTCTTTCAGATAGGTTTTGCCGTCACTCAAGCAGATTAAATAACGATCGGCATTTGACGTGGTATCATAGTACTCCATTGTCCATGTATCGTCAAGGCGATCCATCGACACCTTTGAAAACAAGTATTCTTTATCAAAATTATCCTTGGGGTTACCCCAAAGACCGTTAAAATATTCTTCTTCCACAAACAATGGATATTTTTCATTTTTCAGCGTGCTGCCGTATAGCTGAAGCGGATTATAAATCAAAATCACTCTGTTCTTTCCGGTGAATTTGGTGGTATTATCGTCAACGTATGCAGCAAACCTTGATTCACTCCATTCATTACCGTAAATATCCTTTGGAGCGCTCGATGCCGCCCGGCTTTCAACCTTAACAAGCGACAATAAGCCGATCATTATGCAAAGGCACAAGGTAAGTGAAAATAAGCTTTTGATTTTCATGGCAATTCCCCTTTTGAATTATCATTGGTTTATAATCTAATTGTATCATATTGAAAAAATCATGTCAACACTTTTCGGGAATTATTTAAGACGAAACATTTTATTGACATTTCTAATACTCGCTTTTGTTTCTTCTGCCGTCTTTTTACTGCTCGTGCGGTTCATTTTACTGTCGACAAGCAAGTACAATTCCACACAAATTCATAAATAACCCATAAAAACTGTATTCGGATAAATTTAAAGGGTTCTTACAGACTTTTATTCTCTAAGAACCCTTTGCATATTCGGTTTTATACAGTCTTCGCTTTTTACATTCTCCGTAATTTATTTAAGGAAATTTTCGATAGGTTCTATGTTGAGCTTATCGAATTTTTTTATGAACTGATAGAAACTTGCGGCAATCTTCTTTACTCCGCCTGCTTCGTTGCTCTCCATATTGAACGGCATAACAGGGTCATGAACGCTGAGCCTGAGGAGAAGCCAGCCGTCACCGTGAGCCTTGTCGGCGGAAATTCTCATACCCTCTCTGTTGTCGTCCGCAATTTTCCAGCCATCCATACCGCCGTAATACTTTTCAAGCTCGGCAATCACGTTTTCTCCGTAAGCCTTGAAATCGTCGCAGGTTATACCGAAGCGAAGTTCCTTGGCTTCAACCGGCTGCTTGAGCGGAGCAAGAATATTCTTTATCGCCTCGCCCGAATTATCGCGTGCGAGAAGAATAACGATTTTCGTCATCAGATATGCGCCGTCATCGAGATAATAGTTCTCCTTGAAAGCGGCATGACCCGAAGTCTCCATCGCAAGCGGACAGAACTTTCCGGCTTTGTTCAGCTCAATTTGCTTATTGATAACGTTTCTGTATCCCCTCTTATAGCGGTAATGCTCGCCGCCGAGGGACTCTATGTACTCCTTAAGACCGTCCGATGTGACCGAATCGGTAACGATAACGCCGCTGTCGTGACCCTCCATTGCTATATATGACGCAAGAGCAACAAGGCGGTTGCGGTTGATTTCCTCGCCGTCCGAATCAACACAGCCCGCGCGGTCAACGTCGGTATCGAATATAATTCCGAGATCGGCATGGCTGTTCACGGTAGCCTTGGAAACGGAATCCATCGCTTCGGCATTTTCGGGATTCGGGATGTGATTCGGAAACATTCCGTCGGGGTCAAGGAACTGGCTTCCCTCAACATTTGCACCGAGCGGTTCGAGTACATCCGTCGCATAGAATCCGCCGACTCCGTTACCTGCGTCAACAATAATTTTGAATCCGTCCAGCGGCTTGTCGTAATTCTTCGCATTAACGCCCTTTTTTATCATATCTCTGAGATGAGCGCAGTATCTGCTCATATAGTCCGTCTCTTCAACGAGTGCTGTGTCGGCTTTGTATTCCCTGCCGATTATCTTCGCCGCCTTTTCGAGCAGAGCGGAAATGTCGCTTCCCTCAAGACCTCCGTCGGGAGTAAAAAACTTGAGTCCGTTTCTTTCCCATGGATGATGGCTCGCCGTTATCTGAACCGCGCCGTCACATTTAAGGTCGAGAGTTGACATAAACATCGCAGGAGTAGATGAAAGTCCGCAGTCGAAAACCTTAACTCCGTTCGCGCTGAGGGCTGAAACAACCGCTGTTCTGATTCTCGGTCCCGAAATTCGTGAATCCCTGCCGACGGAAACAACAAGCTCGTTCATCTGCTTGCCCGTTCTTTCGCAAAGCCAATCGGCAAAACTTTCGGCAACCGCACCGACAAAGCTGTCGCTGAGATAAAACTGTTCTCCGCTGAACTGCTCCGCACCGAATCCGCGGATGTCCGTACCGCTTTTAAATCCTTTGAAATCCATTATAACATCGTCCTTTCATCTGCTACTGATTTGAGGAATAAAAATAACTCCGAGTATTCGTCAAACGCCTTGCCGACCTCTTCAATAACCTTTTCGCTTTGGAGTGTTTTGAAATCCGTCCTGACCGCCATATATCCGAGCGATTTTATGTCGTAGTACGGCTCAATTTCAGGTATCGGATCTCCCGGCTTGCGCTTCTTGTAGTAAGTGTTAAGACACGCCGCACCCGTATTCTCAACGCGCTTGACCGCCTTAAGGAACTCCTGCGGCCGCTCGCGCAGAGCTTTTCGGTACAATTCGAGGAACTGTGCGTCAACATAATAAGTTCCCACGCCGTAGCCCCAGCAGTCCTGATCCACTTCAAACCACATGCACGGATAGTTAAACCATTCATGCTTGTTTCTCATAAACATAACCCACAGATGATCGCGGTAGAGCGACTTATCCTTTGTGTACCGGTTGTCTCTTCTTATTCTGGAAACCATACGGACAGGATCCGTGACTATCATATCGTCGAGCTCAAACACCTTGCCGCCCAAAGCCATTGCAATCTGCCTGAGCGGAACCGTGAAGCCGTCCTTGAGCTCCTGTTTGTGCTCCTCGTAAAAGGCTTTGCTGTTTTCAAATCTGTTCTGCGCCATCAGCGCAAGTGTTTCAGGAAAAATTCCGTCATATTTCAATTATATCAAGTCCCTTTTTGCCATCTCTTCCGCGGCAAGCATAATTCCGACCTTTGCGCTGTGGAAATTCAGTCCGCCCTGCATATACACCGCAAAAGGTTCTCTGAGCGGCGCGTCAGCGGAAAGCTCAATTGAAGCTCCGCCCGTGAACGCTCCTGCCGACATAATAACCTTGCTGTCATAGCCGGGCATATCCCACGGTTCGGGCGTTACAAACGAATCAATGGGCGCGCCCTTTTGCATACCCTGGCAGAACGCAATCAGGTTATCCTCGTTGCGCAGGAGAATACTCTGAACAATATCAAACCTGTCGTCCGTGCTCTTCGGCGTTGTGCCGAAACCGAACTGTTCAAACAGCGCGGCGGCGAAGCGAGCCGATTTGACGGCTTCGCCGACTGTGTGCGGCGCAAAGAAAAGCCCCATAAACAGTTCGCGCGAATGGCCGAGCGTTGCTCCGACCTCACGGCCGAGTCCCGGTGTTGTCAAGCGGTATGATATCTTTTCGACAAGGTCCGCTCTGCCGGCGACATAACCGCCTGTTTTGGCAATTCCGCCGCCTGCGTTTTTAATAAGCGAGCCCGCGATTATATCCGCACCGACCTGTGTCGGTTCAATTTTCTGCGTAAATTCACCGTAGCAGTTGTCAACCATAACGTCGGCATCGCTGTTTTCTTTTACAATTTTGATGATTTCGGCTATCTCTTCGCACGAAAGACTCGGGCGGAGTGAATAACCTCTTGAACGTTGAATGTATACAAGCTTCGGATTCTCTTCGCTGACTCTCTTTTTGATTTCATCGTAGTCGGGCTTCTCGTTTTTGAGATCGACCTGCTTGTATGTAATACCGTAGTCGGCAAGCGAGCCGTCGCCCTTGCCGTCAATACCGATTACCGAATGAATTGTATCGTAGGGAAGTCCCGTCACGCACATCATTGTATCTCCGGGACGAAGCATACCGAAAAGCGAAACCGCAAGAGTATGTGTTCCGCAGGTGAAATTGTGGCGCACAAGCGCATCCTCGGCGCAGAAAATGTCTGCCGCTACCCTGTCAATAACGTCACGTCCCCTGTCGCCGTAGCCGTAGCCCGTGCTCTCCGAGAACATTGCCTCGCTGACCCCGTTCTTGATGAAAGCTGCAAGCACCTTTTGCTGGTTATACTCCGTTATTTCATCTGTTTTTGAAAAATACGGCTGAATCTCAGCCATTGCCCTGTCTGCGGCATTTTTTACCTTATCGCTGATTTTGAAAAAATCATTGTTCATCTATAATACTCCATTCGTTTTTTACATCAAAGCCTATCGACTTATAAAATTCAACTATACTGTCATTTTTGCACAGAAGCTCCACACGCTTACCCTTTTCACTTTCCGCAAGGTGTGTGACAAGCGCACCGCCGTAGCCTCTGCCCCTGTATTCGGGCTTTGTGGCAACCGCACCGAGCAGAACCGCGCTGTCTGTGATAAAAAGCTTCATCGCGCAGGCAACCGCCTTGCCGTCGTAAATCACCGTTTCGCAGTACGCCGCTCCCCTGTTCATTCTGAACGTCATATCGGAGAGCCACGGCAGATAATCGCCGACTCCGACAAGCTTCGCCGATTTTATTATATCATAAATTTCTTTTGAACGGAAGCTGTTATCCGTATTAAAATCGGCAAATTTCTTCCCGTTGCCGACGTACTCCACAACGAATCCCTCAACAGAAGCATTGAAGTTCAGAAGCCCTGCAATACTCTTCTCGCATTGTATTGTTCTGAATCCAGTAAAATTGAGAAAATCACGGAGTTCATCGGTTTCCGATCCGACTGAGCTGATTGTAACATCGCCGTCCAGACGGCTGACGGCAGAAAGAATTTGACCGTTTTCATCCGTCTGAACCCAAAACTTCACAAAATCATAGTCTGTCGAATAACAGCCGTAAAGGCAGGAAATCCTTGTGCCGAAAACGTCCCTTTTACAAAAGCCGATAAAGCTTTGGTCATTTTTTTCAACAGATTTAATCATTCGCCATATCCTCGGCAAGAGCGCGTATTATTCTTTCACTCTCAATAATATCCTCGATTTTCAGCACACAAGACGGAGAATGAAGATATCTGCACGGCATCGAAACAGTTATCGTCTTTATGCCGCCTGCTGTTTTATGAATAACTCCGGCATTGTTGCCGCCTGCAACAGCCGACTTAACCTGAACCTTAATATCGTCCCTTTCGGCAAGCTCGAAAGCTCTGTCAAATAGCTTTTTCGGATATATTGTGCGCCTGTCCATAAACGAGATAACCGCGCCCTCTCCGAGCTTGCAGACCTTTTTGTTTTCGGGTACATCGGCAAGATCGGCAGCCGTTGTAGTTTCAACAACAATCGCATAATCGGGGTTTATCCTGTATGCCGCCGTGCCTGCCGAGCCGAGTCCTACCTCTTCGCCCGTCGCAAAGTTAAAATACATATCGTATGGAAGCTCGGATTTTATCATATTTATAAGAATCGCACAGCCTGCACGGTCATCAAGTGCCTTGCCCTTTATAAATCCGTCGCCGAACTCAACAAACTCCGAGTTGAAATAGGCACAGTCGCCGGGAAAAACAAGCTTTTCCGCCTCTTCGGCGCTGTCGGCACCGATATCAATATACATTTTTTCGGGCATTGCGAGCCTGTCGTCGCCTCTGACAAAGTGAATCGGCTTAATTCCCGTGACACCGTTGATCTTATTTTCGCCGACGCTCACCGCCCTGCCGATCATCACGCGCTTATCAATACCGCCGATTCGTTCAAAGCCGAGCGTTCCGTCGGAATTGATGTTGGTTATCATAAATCCGACTTCATCTGCATGGGCATCAAGCATAACTCTGTTTTTCGGCGTTTCTTTACCTTTCTTGAAAACAATGAGGTTGCCGAGCGGATTGGTCTCTATGCTGTCGGCATAGTCCTTTACCTCGTCAATAATGAAGCTTCTTACCTCGTCCTCTCTGCCTGAGGTTCCGTTGAGAAGAGAGAGCTTTTTAATCAGTTCAAGCATCGAGACCACCTCCGAGTATATATTCAGCAATCAGTCTTGCGGAATTTTCAACATCATCAACCGATATAATTTCAACACCCGTGTGCATATTACGCTGAGGAACCGAGACAAGACCGGTTCTTATTCCGCCCTTTGAAATTGCAATATGGTCGGCATTGGTTCCCGTTGAATCACCCATAATCTCAAGCCGGAAAGGAATTTCCTTTTCTTCGGCAAGCTTTTTAAGCCGCGTGCTGATTTTATAGTCAAGAACAGGCGCAATGCCTATCATCGGACCCTTGCCGAGCTTTCCGCACTTTTCCGACGGCATATCGGGAGCCGCGGCAAAGCTGACATCAACGCTGATGCACTCGTCCGCATCAAGATTGTAGCTGCCCGTTACCGCTCCGTCGCCGCCCGTCTCCTCCTGACCGGAGAAAAGAAGCTTCACGGTCGGACGGTTCTTTTCATTCGCTACAAGCTCAGCCGCTCTGATAATCACGGCACAGCCGGCTCTGTCGTCAAGTGCAGCGCCGAAAATTCTGCCGTTTTGCAGCTCGCCCTGAGGACACCTGACAGTTATTCTGTCACCCGGCGAAACAAGTTTTTTGAGCTTTTCTGCGCTCATTCCCGTGTCAATAAGAATCGCGTCAAAGTCCTTGGCTTTTTTCGCGTCCTCAGGAGTTGACAAATGCGGCGGAGTTGAAGTAACCACTCCGTAAACCGGCTCCTTGCCACATATTGTAACGTCCTGAGCGGCAAGAACTCGCGCGTCCATACCTCCGCACTTTGCAACACGCAGGAATCCGCCGTCCTCAACGGAAGTAACAATCATACCTATTCTGTCGGTATGGGCGTCCAGCAGTATTGTCTTTGAGTTTCCCGGAAGCTCGACGATTAGATTTGAAAACCTGTCGCGCGATGCTGATGCAAAGCGCGAAACATATTTTTCGATAAGCTCCGATATTTCATTTTCCTCTCCGGGTGTTCCGTTTGCACCGGAAAGTGAAAGAATCAAATTTTTAAGATCATTCATCAAAATCACCTCAGCTTATTATACCCTTTATAAACAAAATGTGCAATAACATTTGATTTTCTTTTTCAAATAGATTATAATGTTAAAAAACAATGCGGAGGGAATATCTATGGACGAAAATAAATACCAGATCATCGACCCCGAAAGCGACAAATACAAGCTTACTGCCGCCGACCTGAAAAAGAGCAAGAAAAAGCCGCGCAAGGGCGTTAAGGTTCTCGTTGCAATACTTCTGATAATTGCCGTTCTGGCAGGCGGAGCAGGAATATTTGTCAACTCATACCTGAGTAAGCTCAACTACGGCGACTCAAAGGGAGATGTTAATCCCGACCTGGACAAGCAGGAAAGCCTCAGCTTTGACAACCAGGCGGACGCCGATGCGGATATACGAGCCAACCTCGACAACAACGTCATGTGGTACGATGACAGAATTATCAACATTCTGCTTGTCGGTGTTGACTACGGCGACGAAGAGCAGGTTATGTTTGAGGGCGCATATCTTCCGCGTTCCGACTCCATGATCCTCGTTTCAATCAATACTGTAAACAACGTCATAAACATGGTTTCGCTTTCTCGTGCGGCTTATGTCGCAATCCCGAACCACGGCAACAAGCGACTGAACACAGCCCATGCTTACGGCGGTGCGGCAACCCTTGTTGACACGATTCAGCAGAACTACAAAATCAGAATTGACAAGTATGTTACCGTTGATATTTCGGGCTTCGAGCAGATAGTGAATGCTCTCAACGGCGTAACGGTTGAACTCACGGCGGAAGAAGCAAGCATTATCGTCGGCAAAAATACCGCTGGAAACTATGACCTCACCGGCGCACAGGCTGTCGCCTATTCAAGACTTCGTTCAATCGACTCCGACCGTATGCGTACAGGCAGACAGAGAGCCGTGCTCAACGCCATTGCCGACAAGCTCAGAAAGTCCTCGGTTACCACAATGGCAGGTCTGCTTGACGAGGTTCTTCCCCTTGTTACAACGAACTACACAAAGACAGAGCTTCTTTCTCAGGTTACAAAAGCTCCGAAATACCTTTCAATGAACATCAATCAGGATATCATCCCCCACTCGCCGCACAAGCTTTCATTGCGCGACGGCAAAGAGGTTCTTATCCTCAACTGGACTGACGAGACGAAATATATTCACGATCTTCTTTATCCCGACATCATTCCCCAGTCGGCGAATATAAAATAAATACACGCATAAAAACAGGGCTGTTCTGAAATCACTCAGAGCAGCCCTCGGTTTTTATTTAACAGCAACATATAAGCTTAACTCTCATAAAGCCGTTATTTTTCCGCTTTGGTTTCGCAGTAAATGCATCTGTAAACCTTTTTGTCGCCGCTTCCCGTGAGTCTGAAAATATGGGGAAGCTCCTGCTCCGTCGAGGTAATGCATCTCGGATTTTTACACTTAATTATATTCTTAAGCGTCGTCGGAAGCTCAACCTTTTTCTTCTCGACAAGCTTTCTGTCACGAATAACATCTATTGTAACGCCGGGATCAACATAGCCGAGAACGTCAAGATCCACATCAAAATCAGAATCAATCTTGATTATGTCCTTTTTTCCGAGCTTGCGGCTTGTCACGTTCTTGATTATCGCGACCGAACAGTCAAGTCTGTCCAGTTCAAGAAGATTGTATATTTTCATACCCTTTCCGGCTTTGATATGGTCAATAACAATGCCGTTTTTAATCGAATCTATATTCATACTTCTACCTCCAGGAGCTTGAGAATCAGCGCCATTCTCATATATTTGCCGTTGAGCACCTGCTTAAAGTAGCAGGCTCTCGGATCATCGTCAACCGCGACGCTGATCTCGTTTACACGCGGCAGCGGATGCAGAATAGAAAGATCCTTTTTAGCGTTTGAGAGCTTATCCGGGGTCAGAATATAGCTGTCCTTGAGCCGCAGGTAATCCTCCTCATTGAAGAAACGCTCTTTTTGCACCCTTGTCATATAAAGCACATCGAGTTCCGGCATAACCCCCTCAAGGTCGGTTGTCTGCACATATTCAAGGTTATTCGCCTTGATAACGTCGTTTTTAACATAGCTCGGAAGCTTGAGCTCTTCGGGTGAAATCAAGACGAATTTGACGTTTTTATATCTTGAAAGTGCCTGAATCAGCGAATGAACCGTTCTGCCGAATTTGAGGTCTCCGCAGAATCCGATCGTCAGGTTATCGAAACTACCCTTTTCACGGTTGATTGTCAGCAGGTCTGCAAGTGTCTGCGTAGGGTGATTGTGACCGCCGTCGCCTGCATTTATGACAGGCACAGAGGCGTTAAGCGAAGCAACATACGGTGCGCCCTCTTTCGGGTGCCGCATAGCAATTATATCGGCATAGCAGGATATCGTCTTGACTGTATCGGCAACACTTTCGCCCTTTGCCGCCGAGCTTGATTTTGCGTCTGCCATTGAAAGCACATTGCCGCCCAGCTCATACATAGCCGCCTCAAAGCTCAGCCGTGTGCGCGTTGACGGCTCAAAAAAGAGCGTTGCAAGCTTTTTCCTGCGGCACGCATCGGCATATTTGTCAGGATTTTCGATTATGTCCTTTGCACGAGCAATCAGCTCGTCAATCTCTTCAACCGAGAGATCAAGAATACTTATGACACTTCTCATTTTGTGCCTCCTATCCAGCTTTCATCGGACGGATTATTTCTGAAAGCAATCAATCTTTCAACATCCGTCGGTGCGATATAGCCCTCCTGTGCCGCGATTTCAGCGATAACATCAAAGTTTGTAAGGCTGACGTTCTTCACCTCTGCCGCCGCAAGTCGGTCAAGACCTTTCTGCATACCGTAGGTAAAAATCGACACGATTCCGAGAACCTCGGCGCCTGCTTCACGGAGCACATTTACGACCTCAATTACGCTGCCGCCCGTTGAAATAAGATCCTCAACGACGACGACCTTTTGTCCCTTTTCAAGTCTGCCCTCAATCTGATTCTTTCTTCCGTGATCCTTTGCTCCAGACCGAACATAGCCCATAGGCAGACCCATTATCTGAGCAGTAATGGCGGCGTGAGCTATGCCTGCCGTCGATGTACCCATAAGCGCTTCGGCTTCAGGATAAACTTCTTTAACAGTCTTAGCGAGCGCCTCCTCAACGTGGGTACGCACCTCAGGGTAAGCAAGCGTCAGTCTGTTGTCACAGTAAACAGGACTTTTGATTCCGCTCGCCCAGGTAAAGGGCTCGTCTGGGCGGAAGAAAACTGCCTTGATGGAAAGAAGATCCTTTGCAATCTGAATCTGAATGTCTGTCATATTATTCGCTCCTTAATCTACAAATTCGTTTATACATCTTTCATAAGCCGCAACCGGGTCAGCCGCCGCGGTTATCGGACGTCCGACCACAATGTAATCGGAACCGATTTTCTTTGCCTGTTCGGGGGTCATAACCCTGACCTGATCGCCCTTGTCGCTGTCGGCGAAGCGAACACCCGGAGTTACGGTGAGGAAACTGTCACCGCACACCTCGTGTACCTTACCTGCCTCCAGCGGAGAACAAACCACCCCGTCAAGTCCTGCCAGCTTTGCGTTATGTGCATAGTGCATGACAACCTTATCCATTTTCTCGTTTATGAGCAAATCGTTTCTCATTCGCTCCTCACTTGTCGAAGTGAGCTGAGTAACGGCAATGAGCAGCGGTCTTGTTCCGTCGGGACGGGTAAGCCCCTCTATCGCCGCTTCCATCATGGCAATCGTACCGCCTGCATGGAGATTTGTCATATCGACATCAAATCTTGAAAGCACAGCCATTGATTTTTTTACCGTGTTCGGAATGTCGTGGAGCTTGAGGTCAAGGAAGATTTTGTGTCCCCTTGCTTTTATCTCTCTGACGATATCCGGTCCCTCGGCATAGAAAAGCTCCATTCCGATTTTTACAAACGGCTTTTTTCCCTTGAAGTTATCAAGAAAAGCCATTGTTTCTTCCCTGCTTGAAAAATCGCAGGCTACAATTACATCCTTACCCATTGTGCGCTCCTCCAATTATTTCATTAAGATTATTTATTCCGTATTCATTCATTGCTTCGGGCAATGCTTCGATTATATTTCTGCATACGAACGGGTCAACAAGATTTGCCGCGCCGATTTCAACCGCAGTTGCGCCCGCAAGCATCATTTCAATCACATCCTCGGCGCTTGAAACTCCGCCCATTCCGACCACGGGGATTTTCACCGCGCCCGCCACCTGATAAACCATTCTCAGCGCGACAGGAAAAATTGCCGGCCCCGAAAAGCCGCCCATAACGTTTGCAATCACAGGCTTTTTACGGCGAAGATCAATCCTCATTCCAAGCAAGGTATTTATCAGACTGATTCCGTCCGCACCTGCATCCTCGCACGCCTTTGCTATATCGACAATATTCGTTACGTTCGGAGAAAGCTTCAAAATAACGGGCTTTGTCGTCACCGCCTTGACCGCCTTGGTGACCTCAGCCGCAGCTTTCGGTTCTGTTCCGAAGCTCATTCCGCCGCCGTGCACATTCGGGCACGAAACGTTGACCTCAAGCCAGCCGACCTGCTCCTCTTTATCAAGTTTTTCACAGGTGTAAGCATAATCTTCAACCGAAAAGCCGCTGACATTTGCCATAACAGGCTTGTTGAAGCACTTTTTGAGCTTCGGCAGTTCCTCGCTTATGACCTTGTCAACTCCGGGATTCTGGAGTCCGACAGCGTTTATCATACCCGACGTACATTCTGCGATCCTGGGTGTCGGATTTCCGAAGCGCGGCTCCCTTGTCGTACCCTTAAATGAGAAAGTACCGAGAATATTTATGTCGTAAAGCTCAGCAAATTCATATCCGAAACCGAATGTTCCCGATGCCGGGATAATCGGATTATCAAGCTCAATTCCGCAAAGATTAACCTTTGTTACCATACTATCTCCTCCCTTTCAAGCACAGGACCGTCCTTGCAAATCCGTTTGCTGCCGTACTTTGTCTTGCAGGTACAGCCCATACATGCACCGAAGCCGCAGCCCATTCGCTCCTCAAAGCTGTACTGTCCACTCGTTTTCGCGATGCTCTCTATCGCCTTAAACATAGGCATCGGTCCGCAGGTGTAGAAATATGTGTAATCCAAATCCTTTAAAATATCCGTTACAAAGCCCTTGGTGCCGACACTTCCGTCGGCGGTCGCAACAAGCACCTCGGCGCCCGTTTTTTTGAACTCCTCAACCATAAACACCTCATCGGCAGAGTTAAAGCCTAATATAACAGTAGCTTTTTTCCCCTCGGCAATAATCCTTCTGCAGAGCATATACATCGGCGGAACTCCGACTCCGCCGCCGATAAGCACAGGATTCTGTCCGCTTTTTGACGTGTCATAGCCATTTCCGAGACCGCTGAGTATGTCAAGCTTTGTACCGGCAGTCTGCTTAGACATCTCTTTGGTACCTTGTCCGACCGTTTTATAGATAATTGTCAAGCCTTCCCTATCACAATCGCATACCGAAATCGGTCTGCGTAAAAAGTAACCGTCAAGCCGAATATTTATAAACTGACCCGGTGCCGTTATAGCGGTTGTGTCTCCGTCAAGACGCATAAAATATGTGTTTTTTGCTATCTTTCGGTTTTCACCGACCGTCATTATAACCTGCTTCATTTTTTGTCCTCCCAAACCATCTTACCGTTGCACACAGTCTTAATGCATTTGCCGTAGACCGTTTCGTCCTCAAAAGGCGTGCTTTTTCCCATTGAGGCAAAACTATTTGAATCAATACAATACTTTTCGTTGAGGTCATAGACCGTAAAATTTGCAAGCTCTTTAATTTCGAATCCTGTTTTCAGACCGAATCTTTTTGCAGGATTCAGGCTCATAAGCTGTACCAGCTTCGCAAGGCTTATTATTCCGCCCTTAACCAGTTTGGTATACAGTATCGGGAAAGCCGTTTCGAGTCCTGTGACACCCATCGCGCTGTCTTTCAGTCCCTTGGATTTTTCCTCCGCGGAATGGGGCGCATGATCCGTTGCTATCATATCTATCGTTCCGTCGCATATTCCCTCGATAAGCGCTTCGCGATCCTCCCTGCTTCTCAGCGGCGGATTCATCTTGAACCGTGCGTCCTCCTGAAGATCGGCATCGCTGAGGACAAGATAATGCGGAGCAGTTTCACAGGTCACGTCAAGTCCCTCGGTCTTAGCCTTTCGGATGAGTTCAACGCTTTCCTTGGTGGAAATGTGGCAGATATGATACTTACAGCCTGTTTCACGGACAAGCTGCAAATCTCTTTCAATTTGCTTCCACTCGCTCTCCGAGCTGATCCCTTTGTGTCCGTGAGCGGCAGCATATCTTCCTTTGTGAATATATCCACCGTTCAGCAGGCTGTTGTCCTCGCAATGGGCAACAATGATTTTGTCAAGTGACTTTGCTTTAAGCATAGCCGCACGCATCATATTGTCGTTTTGAACGCCGCTTCCGTCATCGGAAAAAGCAACCACACTTTCGGCAAGACCGTCCATATCGGAAAGCTGTGTGCCGTTTCTGCCGACCGTTATCGAGCCATAAGGCACAATGTTTATCACAGCATCATTTTCAATTATTGCAAGCTGTTTATCAAGATTTTCTCTGCTGTCGGGAACAGGATCAAGATTCGGCATCGTGCAAACCGTTGTGTATCCACTCTTTGCCGCGGCAAGCGAACCTGTTTTAATCGTCTCTTTATAAGAAAAACCCGGCTCTCGAAGATGAACATGAACATCTACGAAACCGGGAAAAATATGTTTATTGGTGAGATCGTATGATTTTGTATATTCGGCACAAAGCTTACAGCAAACACAAAGCACACGACCCTCGGAAACAAGTATATCCTGCTTCTGAAATCCCGAATCTGTATAAACCTGTGCATTTTTCAAGATGTATTCCATAGCAACCTCCATAGTCAGGCAATAAAAAAGAACCATGCCGTTTGACAAGGTTCACAAGTTCGGATACACAGAAACAGGGCATACCAACCCTCTTCCACCTTATGCAAAACCTTGTCGATATCTCTGTATCACCTTTAAAGATTTCTTTTGAATTATATTATCACACTTATTTTGAAATGTCAACTGATTTTTAGGTTCTTTACGCAAAATCATATAATTTCAAATAACCCCACAAAAGCTTCACCCCCACAGACATCAATCTGTGGGGGTGTTGGTTTATTATGTTGGTGAGACTTACTTGTTTATCACAAGATCTTTGGTCGCGGTGTCGGTTCTGTTCCAGCCTGCTTCAAACTTGCCGGCTACTGTGT
>CAKSHH010000015.1 GCA_934456435.1 uncultured Eubacteriales bacterium | reverse complement strand
ATCCCTTGCAGCGCGCCAAAAGAGAAGTGATACTTCGGTATTGCTTCTCTTTTTTTGTTACGCTGTCATTTTGGGGGATTCGAACCCTGAGAGGGTGAGCGGCGTAAAGAAAACAGTCCGGTGGACTGTTTTTAGACGCGAAGTGTGAGGCGGGTACTGTCGCGAAGCGACGGTCGCCGAGGACGCAAGGCGGCGTGCCGCCTGTATCCCTTGCAGCGCGCCAAAAGAGAAGTGATACTTCGGTATTGCTTCTCTTTTTTGTTACGCTGTCATTTTGGGGGATTCGAACCCTGAGAGGGCTTCGGAATATATTTTATTTCTTTTTGTTGTAATGGAAGTCGGGCTATGATATACTGAATCAAAAGAGGGCTTTGCTTTTGAGGAGGATTGAAATGGGAGACTTTTTGATCGGCAGCTCGTACTATCCCGAATGGTGGGACGAAAAAGAATGGGAATCCGACTTCGCCAAAATGGAAGAGCTCGGTTTTAACTGTGTGCGTATGGGTGAATTTGCATGGAGCTGGTTTGAACCTGAGGAGGGCAAATACAACTTTGAACCGATGAAACGTGCGATGGATTGCGCGCTGAAGCATGGTATAAAGGTTATTCTCGGCACAGTTTCGGCGGTTTGTCCTGCGTGGCTTTACAAGAAATATCCCTCGGTAAAGGGCGGAAATCAAAAAGGTGACTATAACTTCGGCGGACGAAAGGGTCAATGCCTTTCCGATGAGCATTTTCTCGAATATGCAAGAAGGATAACCGAGCAAGAAGCGCTGGCTCTCGGCCGTCATTCTGCGCTTGTGGGCTGGCAGCTTGACAATGAGCCCGGCTTCCCGTTTCACGATTTTGATAAGGAATGTAACCGTGAATTTAAAAAGTATCTGTCGGAAAAATACGGAGATATTGAAAAGCTTAATGAAGCATGGTTCACAATGGAATGGTCCAACAGGTACAATTCGTTTGATGAAATTGATATACCAGTCAATGCCTGTGAGGGCGGCTGGACATTGCAGATACAGCTTGATTACAGAAAGTTCTTTTCGCGCAATTTCCACCGTCTGCTGAGTATGGAGGCAGCGATCGTCAGAGCAAACTCACCCGGACGTTTCCTTTATACAAACTGGCCGGGCGCAAACTGGTCGGTCAAGTGCTATGAGGGATGCGATTATCTTGACTATTCCGCGTGGGATAATTATGTACCTCAGCCGAACGGAGAAAAATACAGAGTACAGTTTAGAGCGGCAATGGAACACGCTTTCAACAGGCGGCTTGATTCCTCGGAGAGAAAGAAGTTCCTTGTTGCCGAGCAGAAATGCTATACGGATATCAATACCTTGCCTGAGGTTATTGCCGCGCAGACATGGCTGAATATCGCTTACGGCGCGTTCGGAACGGTATTTTTTGAGTGGCGCGCTCCGCTGGGCGGTGCCGAGCAGGGGTATGGCTCACTTACTGCCGAGGATGTAAATGTCAGGGAGGACACAGCCCCCGTTTTCAAAAAGCTCAGCAGGGATATTGAACGGATTTACCCTGAGATTTTCAATGCCCGAACAAAATCCGATGTTGGCATTGTTTATTCGTATGAAAACAGTTGGGGAACTCCGGGCTGGGTCGTTGACGGCTTCTATGATGAAGAGTTTTTCAATATGTATGGCGGATTCCAGAACGCACTCAGGGCAAATGTCGATGTTTGCTCGATTGAAGACGATTTAACTAAGTATAAGTTATTGCTTTTGCCTAATTACAAAATAATCACCGATGAGCAAAAGGAAAAAATCGAAAAATATGTCCGTGACGGCGGCACAATAGTTATAAATTCGGAGTGCGGCACACTCGATGAGTTTGCCAAAACGCGTGTTATGCTCAGGCCCGGACTTTTTGCCGACATTGCAGGAGCGGTTGTTTCGGGAGAGATCACCGCCGACGAATTTAAAAAGCAGACGGGTGCGGATTGCTTCGTCGATTTTTGCGGTGAGAAGAGAAATCTCACTTCAAAAATTCACAGGCTGAAGCTTCTCGGCGCTGAAAAAATCGCGGAGTTTTTCGGCGGAAAGCTCTCCGGCTTGCCGGCGGTGACTGTCAACGGTTACGGAAACGGAAAATGTATTCTGTATGCCTGCGACGGAAACGACGTTCTGTTTTATGAAGCGCTTGCACGCGCTGTCAATAGTCATTGTGAGATTTCGCCGCTTGTACCGTCCTCGGACGACGGTATTCTCTTTGCATCGAGGGAGACGGATTCGGGATGCTATTTGTTTGCCGTGAATATGAAAGAAAGCGAACAGTCTTTTGCGCTTTTCGGCGGAGGAACCGAATTGATAAGCGGAAAGGAAGTTTCGGACCGCGTAACGCTTCGCGGATATGAAACGGCAGTTATCAGGATTGTGAGGTGAGCACATGGACAGCTTTGCGGAAAAATATGCGATCAAGGCGGACGGAAGAGCCTTTGAAGGCAACATTATTGCTGACGGTAATATCAGAATTACGGTTATAACGCCGCAGCTTATCAGGATTGAGAAGAGCGAGAACGGAAAGTTTTGTGATTTACCGACGCAAACGGTTCTTTTTCGTGACCTCGGTCAGGTCGATTTCACTCAGAAAAATGAAAAAGACACGATTGTAATTGAAACCTCAAAGTGCATCTTCGGTATCGGTAAGTCGGGACGGCTTTCTAAAGTCAGACTTGCCGACGGCAGAACCGTGACCGATTTCAATAAAGGCAACCTGAAAGGAACAAGGAGAACGCTTGATGTCACGTTCGGAAGGGTGAAGCTCGGCGACGGCATAATTTCTCGGTGCGGTGCCGCGATTATGAACGATTCCGATACGCTGACTTTCGCCGCCGACGGAACGCTTGCACCGCGCGAAGCGTGTGAGACCGATGTTTATATTTTTGCTTACGGAAATGAATATCGGGCGGCTCTCCGCGACTTTTACCGCATTACGGGAGAAACACCGCTCATTCCGCGTTTTTGCCTCGGAAACTGGTGGAGCCGCTACTGGGCGTACACTCAGGAGGAATATCTTGCGCTGATGGACAGATTCAAGGCGGAGAAAATTCCGCTGACCGTTGCGTGTGTCGATATGGATTGGCATTGGACGGATGTGGCGGAACGCTTCGGCGACAAGGCGAAAGACTATCCGAAGCCGAAAAATCCTATTGCAAAGATCACGGGTTGCTTTTTGAATCCGGGCTGGACGGGGTATAGCTGGAACACGGAGCTTTTTCCCGATTACAGAAAGTTCCTTGACGAGCTGCATGACAGGGGACTTAAGGCAAATCTAAATATTCACCCGGCGCAGGGTGTGCGCTTTTTTGAGGATATGTATGCCGATTTTGCAGATTTTATGGGTGTTGACAAGGATAAAAACGAGCCCGTGAATTTCGATTTCACAGATAAAAAATACATTGAGGGTCATTTTAAGTTCATTAACGAGCCGCTGGAAAATGACGGAGTTGATTTTTGGTGGCTGGACTGGCAGCAGGGCAGCAAGTCAAGGGTTCCGGGCTTGGATCCGCTTTGGCTTATCAATCATTACTATTGTCTTGACAGGGAGAGAAAAGGGCTTCGTCCGCTTACTCTTTCGCGCTTTGCGGGCTTCGGTTCACACCGCTATCCGCTCGGCTTTTCGGGCGATGCGGCTGTAAGGTGGTCGGTTCTTGATTTTCAACCGTATTTTACAGCAACGGCATCAAACGCAGGCTATTCGTGGTGGAGCCACGATATCGGAGGTCACAACTTCGGCAGACGTGATGACGAGCTTTATCTGCGTTGGCTTCAGTTCGGCGTGTTCAGCCCGATTATGCGTTTCCATTCGGTCAAGGATGCCTTTATGGGCAAGGAACCGTGGAAATTCAGCGGAGCGGTTGAGATGACGGCGAAAAAATTTCTTCGTCTGCGCCACCGTATGATTCCTTACACCTATTCGATGAACAGAAAGACTCAGCTTGACGGTTCGCCGCTGCTTGCGCCGATGTATTATGACTATCCTGAGAAAAACGAGGCGTACGAGGTTCCGAACGAATATCTTTTCGGAACAGAGCTTATTGCCGCGCCCGTGACGGAAAAGGTTGATAAAATTACAAATACGGCGGCGGTAAAGGTCTGGCTTCCTGAGGGAAGATATACGGACATATTCAGCGGAAGAATATACCGCGGCGGCAAAACATTCTTTATGTGCCGCGACACGGCACAGATTCCCGTGCTTGCCAAGGAGGGCGCAATTATTCCGCTCGACGGCAGAACCGAGGGCAACGACTGCGGCTTGCCGGATACGTTGGAAATACTTGTTTACCGTGGAAACGGACGTTTTACGCTTTATGAGGACGACGGCGAAACGCTTGCATACAAGAACGGCGCGTTTGCCGAAACGGATATGACGGTGCAGGAAATCGGAGATGAAATCATCTTTGAAATCAGTCCGGTGAGGGGAGATGCCGCCGTTGTGCCTGAGGAACGGAACTATAAAATCGTATTTTGCGATGTCTGCGCGGCGGGAGAAACGGAGACTGACGGAAAATCGATTCTCTCGCAGCAAGCCGAAAACGGTGCCCTGAGCGTTAATGTCGCTTCGGTTAAGGCGGAAAGCGGAATCAGAGTTAAGCTGTCGAAAGTGACCGTGAAGAAAAACCCGACAAAAAAAGAGCTGCTCACACAGCTCCTTTCAAAGGTTCAGGGCGATATTTTCCTGAAAAACGCGAGGTATAAAAAATGCCTTGACGACGATTTCGACGGCAGACTCAAGGCGCCGAAAGCCGTGCGTTATGCAGTCGAAGAAATTATGAATATGGAATAAAAATCAGGGCGGTCACATTTTGTGACTGCCCTGTAATTGTTTAGGCAATACCGCACAATTGAGGGGTTGCCTTTATTTATCTTTTTCTTCAATACAGTAAACGCCCGATTCAAGAACAACGTATTCAAAGAAACCGACCTTGAAATATTTTTTTAACGGTTCCTTGAAGGTCATATAGTCGTTGACTGAGTAATCCTTCAAGCTGATCGTGCGTATTGCATTTGTGGCTTCGTTGCAAACAAAAAGCTTGTCCTCGTTTTTGAAAACGCTGACGGGACGTCTGAACGCAACCGAAGCGCCGCCGCCGATACGAAGAAGCACTCTTTTTTCGATCGGTGAGAATTTAACGATGGAATTTCTGTCCGGCACGACACACCAAAAACAGTTGCCGTCAAGCGCAAGGCTTCTGATCGGGCAGTTTTGGTAAACAAGCTTTTCCTGCATTGCGATGTCGCCGTTGGAATCAAAAATGTTCATATTGCCGTCGTCAAACAATGTGACAACGCCGTTGCTTTTCAGAACGGCAGAGTCGCAGGCTATGTAGTTGCCGAGCTGTTTGGCAATTTCGCGGTACTGAAAGCCGAACTTTGCTTCAAGATATGTTTTTATTTTTACGGGCAGAGTTCTGTCTCCGTCCTGATCATATACATAAAAGGCGACCGTGTCCTGACCGTTCGAGAGGCGCGTTTTCTGAGCGTAGATAAAACCGACCTCAAGCGGAATTATGTCAAGAACGTTCGCTCTGACAATTCTTATCAATTATATCACCTTGTTTTTGAACCCCGCCAAGCCGGATACAGTCAATAATAACCTGCGGTTAAAGCAGGTGGGTGCCTCCCGTACAGTTCTCGCTCCCAACGTCCGATAAAATCGGGAGGTCTGCAATCCGTGTACGGAGCAGGGCTCCCATAAATAAAATTGTAGGGTTAATATGGACCGTAAGTTATCGCACAAGGCAGGGCTCGTATTACTTCATTTTATTCTTCGCCGTCAGAGAAAAGGTCAGAAAGCCTTTCTTCAAAAATCTTCTGGATCTCGTCAAACTCCTTGGCGTCTTCAATGGGACAGAGGTATGTGTCGCCGTTTTTTTCTTCCTCAACCTTGAGAATTATTATCTCTCCGTCGTCCTCAAGAATGTCCTGGGCATCGTCATAAACGGGGAGAAGAGCTACATAGCGAGCATCATCGGTTTCGATTCTGTCCAGTTCTTCAAAAATATGTTCTGTGCCGTCTTCGTCAACAACGCTGACGATATCGGGATTGTATTCTTCAGCCATTTCGGTTCCTCCGTTTTTCATATAAATATATTTTAACCGCAATTTGTCCAATAGTCAAGCGAAAATGCAATTAAGTCAACTTTTATAAAAATTTTCAAGTTTTTTCAAAAAAACTATTGACAAACGATAAAACCGATGCTATTATATAGGTGAACAAAGGGAAAACACAAAAACTTCCCGATAAAGAAAGGTGGCGAGTCCGATGAATAATGATGAAACACAATTTAATATGGCCGCCATCCGGTCCTGTTGAATCTGAATAAAGAGGGCGCAAAGAAGCCGAATGAATAATTAAAAGAGTAAAGATTCTAAACACCCGGCATCGCGGAGTAGTGGGAACGCCCACATTACATAGAAGGAGAGCAAAAGCTCAAGTCACCCGAAATAATGAAAGAAAAGGTGAGTCCCAAATACACCTAAAGCTTTTCAATAAAACGATATTGAAACGAGTGAGTTGAAATGTACAGATAAAAAATCCTTCTTAGTATTAAATAAGAAGTAAATAATAAAATCTTAATTATGAAATCAAATAATCTTTGAGAGAGTGAGTAAGATGTTTTATTAAGACTTCAAAATAACAAAAATAACTTACGAAAGTGTGAGTCCAAAGAACAGTTAAAAGATTCTCGGAACACCGAGAGTTAAGAAAAATGCTTAAATGCAAATAAATAACAGAAAGCGTGAGTCCAAAGGCATAGTCAGTTTTCAATCAATTAAACTTGAGAGAGTGAGTGCAATGTTCTGTTAAGACTTTTTCTCAAAACAAATTTTAAAAGAAAGCGTGAGTCCGAAGAACAGTTAATCTTTTCCCAATTTTATTTGAGAGAGTGAGTACGATGTTTTATTAAGTTTTAAGTTAAACAAAATTTTTCAGAGAGAGTGAGTCCGATGAAAAAGTAAATTTGCTCCTTGTATAAATTTTGAGAGAGTGAGTGCAATGTTTTACTAAAGCTTTTATCGAAAAAACAAATTACTCAGAAGAGAGTGAGTGACATGTACATCTAATCATAAATCAGAGTAAAATGAAAAGGTGTGAGTCCAAAGTTCTGTTAATAACTGAATAACAATCGGCGGTCGTCAAATATGGCGACCGCTTTTTTGCTGCTTGGTTTTTACTTGATGAATGGTCTCAGACTGTGCCTGTTACCGTCAGTATAGCGGAACCCGGTGTTACGCTGTAAACGCCTGTTGTCGGATCCTGTGTGAACGTTGCGGCAGGAACGGTTATTGCGCCTGCGACAGTTGCAAAATCACCGGTATCGGCGTTGTAGGTGTAGTCTGTCGTCGGGGTGAGAGCCGTACCGTTGAGTGTAACGTTTGCTATATTGAGCTTCGGGTCAAATGTGTCGCGGACTATGAGATTATCCTCAGCCGTTGCAGCCGTAAAGCCGTTGTTCCTGATAACAAAGGTGTAGGTGAGCGAACCGTTTTCGGGGACGGAAAGGGGACATACCGCTTTTGTTATGGAAAGTATCGGACCGGTTTTGAGGGTAACAGTTTCTTCGGCGGTTATCGGAGAAGAAAGTCCTCTGCCGTTTACCGTGGCTGTGTTTGTGATGCTTGTTTCGCCGTCGAGGGGAGCAAACTCATTTACCGTTGCCGAATAAACGATAGTTGCGTTTCCGTTTGCGGGAACCGTAATATCGGTTATTGTCAGCGGAGAAACCGCAGTAACAGTCGGCTGTGACTGAAGGTCGCCCTTTATAAAGTATCTTATACTTCCGTCGACATACGTCAAGGGTACAAGCGTGGTTGTGTTAAATGCATAAGCACCTAGATTATCGGTTACTGTAAGCCCGGTAAAGTCGGAGTCACTTGAATTGACGATGTTGATGATATAGGTTATTGTTTTATCTCTCTCGTAGGTGTCGGAAAGAGCGTTTTTGCTGACGGTGAGTACCTGAACGATCTCACCGGTAACAATGTTTGAGTTGACAACATTGTCGTTGTAGGACAAGGTAGCCTGATTCGTAAAAATTGCCATTAACTAACCTCCTTGCTTTTTAGGAAGCTTTTGCTTCCGTTATATTATATGAGGCGCAAAATTAAATGTTATATTATTGGTAAATTACTTCATTTATGTCTTTATTTTTCTGTTCTTGTGTGATATAATCATTCTGTAATATTGTGTTTAGGCAGTAATTACCAAAGGAGGATATTTTATGGCACATTTTATTTTTTCCGCTTTCAGCGATGAATCCGGCGAAAGTTCAATAAGAGGACAGATTGCCGCCTGCAAGGCAAACGGTATTTCCGAAATGGAGCTTCGCGGCTTCGGCAAAGAACTCAATATCAATAATATGACTGTTGAGCAGGCAAAGGAAATTAAAAAGATTATTGACGAAGAGGGCATGAAGGTCGCGTCTATCGGCTCAGGCTACGGCAAAATTAACATCAAAGACGATTTTGAGCCGCATTTTGAGGCGTTCAAAAACACGGTTGAGGTTGCCAAAATACTTGAGGCAAGGTATCTCAGGCTGTTCAGCTTCTTCTTTGATAAGGATGACAGCTATGATGAATATAAGGAAGAGGTTTTTCGTCGTGTCAAGGCAATGGTTGACTATGCCGACGAGAACGGTGTGAAATGCTGCCATGAAAATGAAAAGGGCATATACGGTGATACTGCCGAGCGCTGTCTTGAAATTCTTGAGGCGTGCGGCGGCAAGCTCAGGGCTGTGTTTGACCCTGCCAACTTTGTTCAGTGCGGAGTTGACACACTCAAGGCTTATGAGCTTCTTAAAGACCATATCGAGTATATGCATGTTAAGGACGCCATGTATGCCGACGGTCAGGTTGTTCCTGCCGGTGAGGGCGAGGGTCACGTTGCGGAAATAATAAAGAATCTTTCGTTCAAGTGGGCGCCGATCGTGCTTTCGCTTGAACCCCATCTTAAAGTCTTTGAGGGCTTTGACAGCCTTGAAAACGATGACGAAACAAAGAAGGGTATGGACAAGCATACCTACGCTTCATATAAGGATTCCTTCAAGGCGGCGGCTGACGCAATGCACAAGCTTGCTGAAGAGGCTCAGCCGATTCGTACGGGTATTGTCGGAGTAGGTAATATGGGTTCAAGCCACATACGCAACTTCCTTGACGGCGATATGAGCGAGATGAGAGTGACGGCGGTTGCCGATATCAATCCCGACAGACTTGAATGGGCAAAGAAAAATGTCCCGTGGGCAAAGAGATATTCAACCGCAAAGGAGCTTTTTGAGAGCGGCGAATGCGATGCAGTTATAATCGCTGTTCCGCACTATTTCCATCCTCCTTACGTTATTGAAGCTCTCAAAAACGGACTTCATGTCGTTTCCGAGAAGCCTGCAGGTGTTTACACAAAACAGGTTCGTGAAATGAACGAGTTTGCCGCCAAGAGCGACAAGGTCTTTGCAATGATGTTTAACCAGCGAACTAACTGCGTTTTCAGAAAAATGAAAGAGATTGTTGACAGCGGAAAATACGGAGAGATTCGCCGTGTGAACTGGATAATCACCGACTGGTACCGCACTCAGGCTTACTATAACTCAGGCGGATGGCGTGCAACATGGTCGGGTGAGGGCGGCGGAGTTCTGCTCAACCAGTGTCCGCACCAGCTTGATCTGTGGCAATGGATCTGCGGTATGCCGTCAAAGATTCGTGCTTTTTGCAGCGAGGGCAAGTGGCATGATATCGAGGTTGAAGATGATGTTACGATTTATGCCGAATATCCGAACGGCGCAACGGGCGTGTTTATCACAACGACTGGCGATTATCCGGGAACAAACAGATTTGAAATTACGCTCGATAAGGCGAAGCTTGTCTGCGAAAATGCGGAGAAAATTACTCTTATTGAACTTGAAGAGGGTCTTGAACACAACATTCAGAACGCCACAGAAGGCTTTACAAGAATAAAAACTCATACCATTGAGGTTGAGACCGACGGAAAGAATGAACAGCATTCGGGCGTTTTAAATGCCTTTGCAGGACATATTCTTCACGGAACTCCGCTTGTTGCCGACGGTAAAGAGGGCATTAACGGACTTACGATTTCCAATGCCGCCCATCTTTCAAGCTGGACAAACGAGACGGTTTCAATTCCTTTTGATGAGGACAAATATTACGATCTGCTCATGGAGCATGTTAAGAACTCCAAGTCAAAAACAAATGTTGTTGAGCAGGTTGCCGATGATATGAGCGATACATACTGAGGTGTTTTATGAGGGTTTCTGTTATAGGCTGCGGCAACATAGCGCAGGTTCATTTGGAGATATTAAACTCAATGGAGGGTGTAGAAATATCCTCCGTTGCGGACATAGTTGAAGAGAAAGCGGATAAAGCCGCCGAAAAGTACGGCTGCAAGGCATATTATGACTACTTAAAGCTGCTTGACGAGGATCATCCCGATGTTGTGCATATCTGCACGCCGCATTATCTTCACGTTGAAATGTCGGTAGAGGCACTTTCAAGGGATATTCATGTCCTTTGCGAGAAGCCGTGCGCCATGAATAAAGAGGAGCTTGCGAAAATCAGAATGGCTCAGCTTATGAGCACACATGAGTTCGGCGTTTGCTTCCAAAATCGCTATAATCCGTCCGTAATAGCTGTCAAAAACACGCTTGAAACGGGTAAATACGGAGCGATAAAAGGTGCAAGAGCTGTTGTGCAATGGTGCAGAAATGAAGATTACTATTCCGACGACTGGCATGGAACTCTCAAAAAAGAGGGCGGCGGAGTTGCCATAAACCAGGGCATCCACACGCAGGATTTACTCCGTTATCTTGTCGGAAGCGATGTGACCAGCGTTACGGGTCATATTGCGAACGATCATTTAAAGGATGTTATCGAGGTTGAGGACACGGCTCACGCGAGATTTGTGTTTAAAAACGGTGCGATAGGACTTTATGACGCAACAACGGCATTCAGTCTTAATGCAAAGCCGATAATTGATGTCTTTTGCGAAAGAGCGACGCTCAGAGTGGAGGGCGACAACGCCTGCGTTATTCATAACGACGGCGAAATTGAGTTTCTCAGCACCGAAAATGATATTGCCAGAGGCAAAGATTATTGGGGCGGCGGTCATGAGGCGCTGATACGCGATTTCTATCATTGCCTTGCTGCGGGCAGTCGTTTCCCGATTGATTCGCACGAGGGCGGCAAGGCTGTCGAAGAGCTTTCGGCGATTTATGAATCCTCCAAAACCGGAGAAGAAGTAGTTATCAGATAAAGGCAATCCGCACACCTCAATTGTGCGGTATTGCCTAAAGAATGATAATTCTCAGAAAGAAGTGATATCATGCAGATGACAATGCGTTGGTTCGGCGACGGCAAGGACACCGTTTCGCTTGAACAGATCAGACAGGTGCCCGGAGTTGTGGGTGTTGTGCCTGCTTTGCACACTTTGCCGGCAGGCGAGGTATGGCCGCTTGATATGATTCTCGATATGAAAAAAGAGATTGAAGCGGCAGGGCTTACGATGGAGTGTATCGAGAGCGTCAATGTGCACGAGAGCATAAAGCTCGGTGATGCTGACGCCGATAAGTATATTGAAAACTATAAGGAATGTATCCACAACCTTTCAAAGGCGGGGGTAAAGGTAATTTGCTATAATTTTATGCCCGTTTTTGATTGGACAAGAACCGATCTTGCCATGGATATGGGCAACGGTGCCACCTGCCTTTGCTATAACGGCAGGCAGGTTGAGGGCAAAAGCCCTGAGGATATGTTCAGGGAGATAGACGACAATTCAAACGGCTATGCCATGCCGGGCTGGGAAACCGAACGTATGGGAGAGATAAAGGAGCTGTTTGAAAGATACAAAAACATTACCCACGAGGATATGTGGAAGAATCTCAAGCATTTCCTTGAAGAGATAATTCCCGTTTGTGAGGAATGTGACGTGAAGATGGCAATTCATCCTGACGATCCGCCGTGGGACATTTTCGGTTTGCCGAGAATAATAAAAAATATTGAAGACATAAGACGTTTCCTGAAGCTTGTCGATTCACCGTATAACGGACTGACGTTCTGCACAGGCTCGCTCGGAGCAAGCGCTGACAACGATTTGCCGGCGATGATAAGAGAGGTCGGCGACAGAATCTATTTTGCCCACCTGAGAAACGTTAAAATAAGAGACAGCTGGTTTAATGAGACATCTCATCTCTCTTCCGACGGAAGCCTTGATATGTACGAAATCGTCAAGGCGCTGCAGGAGGTCGGCTTTGACGGCTATGTCAGACCCGATCACGGCAGAATGATTTGGGGCGAGATTGCCCGACCGGGCTACGGACTGTATGACCGCGCACTCGGATGTGCGTATCTCAACGGACTGTGGGAAGCAGTCGCAAAGAACAAATTATCGGAGTGATATTATGACTAAGCATGAAAATCTTAACGGAAAAGTTGCTGTTATAACAGGCGGCGGCGGAGTGCTCTGCTCAGGCTTTGCCAAGACTCTTGCCGAGCAGGGCGTAAAGGTGGCTGTGCTCGACCTCAACGAGGAGGCGGCAGGAAAAGTTGCCGATGAAATAAATGCAAGCGGCGGCACGGCAATAGCCGTGGGCTGTAATGTCCTTGAGCCTGAGAGCATGAAAAAAGCGAGAGACATTGTTGCCGAAAAGCTCGGCACCTGTGATATACTTCTCAACGGCGCAGGCGGTAACAATCCGAAAGGAACAACGACAAAAGAGACGCTTGAAAAGATTGACCTTATTGAAAAGGACGAGAATGTTAAGACTTTCTTTGACCTTGACCCGGAGGGTATATCGTTTGTGTTCAATCTCAACTTTCTCGGAACGCTTATTCCGACGCAGATTTTTGCGAGAGATATGGCGGAAAAAGAGGATAGCTGTATCGTTATGATTACTTCGATGAATGCATTTCGTCCGCTTACAAAAATTCCGGCATATTCAGCGGCAAAGGCTGCGGTCGCAAACTTTACACAGTTTATGGCGGTTCATTTTGCCGATATGGGCATAAGAGTTAATGCAATCGCTCCGGGCTTTTTCTCAACGAAGCAGAATAAGGATCTATTGTGGAATCCAGACGGTTCACCGACAGTGCGAACCGGTAAAATTCTTGCCGCAACCCCGATGGGACGCTTCGGTAAGCCGGAGGAGCTTTCAGGTGCATTGCTGTTCCTGTGCGACAAGGACTATTCCGGCTTTGTAACCGGAACGACAATTGCCGTTGACGGCGGCTTTAATGCATATTCGGGAGTATAATAATTACTCTTTTTTAAAGAGTAAATGTCAAATTTTTGAGGTGATATGATGTCGACACTTGTCAGTATAATAATCCCCGTATATAACCTTGAAAACTACATCGAAAACTGCCTGAACAGCGTCGTGAATCAAACATACAGGGAGCTTGAAATTCTTTGTATTGACGACGGAAGCACGGATAAAAGCGCAGAAAAAATTAAGGCTTTTGCCGAGAGGGATTCTCGTGTTAAATATCTGTATCAGGAAAATGCCGGCGTGTCCGCCGCAAGAAATAAGGGCTTGGACGAAGCGACAGGCGAATATGTGATGTTTGTCGACGGGGACGATTATATTCATTTTCAGACGGTGGAGATACTTTTAAAGGAAATAGCTCAATCCGGTTATGATATGGTTTGCGCAAACTATACATTCACCTCGATTCTTAATGAAAAAATGGTTCCGATAGATGAGTATAATGCATTTAATATAAAGATATCCGATGTGTTTTGTAATAGCATAGATTATATCTACAAAATGGTATGGGGAAAGCTCTTTAAAACTTCCATTGCGAAAAAAGTTAGATTTCCCGTTGGAATTTCAAATGACGAAGATAGATACTATATGATAATGCTGTTTGAAAATGAAATAAGAATAAAAAGTATAGATGTTGTCTTATATTTTTATTTCAATCGAGAAAATTCTGCGACATCTTCAACCTTTAAAATGAAAAATATGTCAGTTACACATGCTTTTGATATGTTGTGTGACCATTTTATTTGCTCGGACAACGAAGTTCTAAAAGCTCATTGCTTACAATATTTATTTCAAACAATCTTGTTTAACAGAACCCGCGCAGTAGGAACAAAATATGAAAAACAAGTTTTAAGTGAGTGTAAAAAGATTGGACGGAAATGGATAAAATCTTTTATGGAAAACGGAGAAATAAAAATTTCTTTAAGAATTGCTTTCTTTGTGTTTTTCTATTCAAGACCGATCTATGAATTTGTAAGAATGGTTCAAGACCCCGCCATGCTTGATTTTTATAAAAGCAGAAAGAAGAGGGATTACGGTGAAGCTTGACATTAAAACAAAGAATGAATGTAGATTTGATGCGCTTTCTCTCGGAGAAATTATGCTCAGGCTGGATCCGGGAGATATGAGAATACGCAACACCCGTTCCTTTCGTGTTTGGGAGGGCGGCGGAGAGTATAATGTCATAAAGGCTCTCAGTAAGTGCTTCGGGATGAACACCGCTGCCGTTACCGCGCTGGCTGATAATGAGGTCGGTCGGCTGATTGAGGATTTTATGCTCCAGGGCGGTGTTGACACCTCGCTTGTTAAGTGGTGTGAATACGACGGTATAGGTAAAAACGTGCGGAACGGACTGAATTTTACCGAAAAGGGCTTCGGTGTGCGCGGCTCGTTCGGCGTTTATGACAGAGGAAACACCGCAGCGTCGAAGCTTGATATCGGCGATATTGATTGGGATTATATTTTCGGCGAGCTCGGTGTTCGCTGGTTCCATACAGGCGGCGTTTTTGCTTCGCTTTCATTGTCAACGGCAGATGTGGTTTTAGAAGCGGTAAAGGCTGCAAAAAAGTACGGAACAATAGTATCCTATGACTTTAATTATCGGCCGTCGCTGTGGAAAAATATCGGCGGCAAGGAAAGGGCAAGTGAAATTAATAAAAAAATTGTGCCTTATGTCGATGTTCTTATCGGCGGCAAAGATGACCTTGTCGATCTCCTCGGTGTTCAGGCAAGAGACAGAAACAACATCGCTTCTGTTTTTGAAGAAACGTCAAAAGCTTATCCGAATCTGAAGGTCATTGTCTCAACGGTTCGCAAGGTCAAAAGCGCCAATGTCAATGACTGGAGCGCTGTCTGTCTGTCGGACGGGGAGATGTATGAGGGACTGAAGATGGAGAATCTCGAAATATATGACAGGATCGGCGGAGGCGACGCTTTTGCTTCCGGATTGATTTACGGACTTATGACGTTGGGTGACGCAAAGAAAGCACTTGATTACGGTGTCGCACACGGCGCACTTGCGATGACTACCCCCGGTGATACAACAATGGCGAGTCTGGCAGAGGTTGAGGCAATTATGAACGGCGCGGATGCCGCCGTGAGAAGATAATTTTTGAGGTGTATGTATGCTGTACAAGAAAAACGGAGAATCCGCTCTGACAAAGGAGCTTTTTGAAAACCCGACATCCGAATACAGAGGAACGCCGTTTTGGGCGTGGAACAGCTATCTTGAAAAGGATGAGCTTGAAAGGCAGATTGATGCTCTGAAAGAAATGGGCTTCGGCGGCTTTCACATGCACGTCAGAACCGGTCTTAAAAACAAATATCTCAGCGAAGAATATATGCAGCTTGTCAGAGACTGCGTTGATAAAGCCAAGGGTGAAAAAATGCTTGCGTGGCTTTATGATGAGGACAGGTGGCCGTCGGGCGCGGCAGGCGGTTATGTAACCAAGGACGAGAAGTACCGCGCCAGGTATTTGCTTTTCACTCCGTTCAAGGAGGCGGAAGCGAGACCGTCGGCAGAGGTCAGCGCAGGCAGATCAAATGAGGGAAAGCTCCTTGCCTGCTACGACGTTGTTCTTGACGAGGACGGATATCTGTCGTCATACAGGCTCGTTGACGAGGACGCAGACACGGTCGGAACAAAGTGGTATGCTTTTATGGAGATTCTCACTCCGTCGGAGTGGTTCAACGGACAGGCTTATGCAGATACTCTCAGCAAGGAAGCCGTTGACCGATTCGTTGAGGTTACACATGAAAAGTATAAGGATTGTGCAGGCGACGAGTTTGACAAAACCGTGCCGGCGATTTTTACAGATGAGCCGCAGTTTACCCGTAAGGCTGTCCTGAACAATTCTTTTGACAAAATGGATATGGTAATGCCGTGGACAGATAAGGTTCCCGAACTTTACAAAAAAGCATACGGAGCGGATATATTTGCAACACTTCCGGAGCTTTTTTGGGATTTACCTAAGAGTAAGCCATCTGTCCACAGATACAGATATCACGATTTTATTTCCGAGCTTTTCTCAAGCTCGTTTGCCGATAATATCGGCGGTTGGTGCCGCAAAAACGGTATTGCTTTGACAGGTCACATGATGGAGGAGCAGACCTTGCACAGCCAATGTGCCGCCTTGGGCGAAGCGATGAGGTCGTACCGAGGATTTGACATTCCCGGAATTGATATGCTTTGCAACAATCACGAATTTACAACCGCAAAACAGGCTCAGTCCGCTGTTCATCAGTTCGGATATGAGGGTATGCTGTCCGAGCTTTACGGAGTAACGGGCTGGGACTGCGATTTCAGAACATACAAGCACCAGGGTGACTGGCAGGCAGCTCTTGGAGTAACGGTCAGAGTTCCGCATCTTGCATGGTATGCAATGGGCGGAGAGGCGAAACGCGACTATCCTGCTTCAATTTCTTATCAGTCGCCGTGGTACAGGAAGTTTTCGGTTGTTGAAGATCATTTTGCAAGGCTGAACACAGCTTTGACGCGCGGCAAGCCCGTTGTTAAGGTCGCTGTAATTCACCCGATCGAGAGCTTCTGGCTTCATTGGGGTCCGAATGATAAATCGGCTCTCCTGCGCGAAAGTCTCAACGACAGATTTCAGAATGTGACCCGTTGGCTTATTGAAGGCAGCGTTGATTTTGATTTTATTTCCGAGTCGCTGTTGCCTGACCTTTGCAAAGACGGTGCGTGTCCGCTCGGGGTCGGAAAGATGGAATACGACGTCGTCGTTGTGCCGGGATGTGAAACGCTCAGGTCAACAACGCTTAAACGCCTTTCTTCGTTCAGGAACGACGGCGGAAAGCTCATATTTATGGGTGACGCTCCGACACTCTGCGATGCCGTTGCATCCGATGACGGCAAGGAGCTTTTTGACCGCAGCACAAATATTGATTTTTCACGCGCGGCGCTTCTCAATGTGCTTGAGGATAACCGCACGGTAACGCTCCGATATGACAACGGCAGACTGACGGATAACCTTATTTATCAGCTTCGCCGCGATAACGACTGCCGCTGGCTGTTTATATGCCACAGCTTTGAGCCTGTCAACAAGGACATTGACCGCGGTGACGACATCAGAATAACGGTTGACGGCGAGTTTACCGCTGAGCTTTACGACACCGAGAACGGCAGTATTTCCGAGCTTGACACGACATACAGAAACGGTAAAACGATTATTTCATGCCGTCTTTATTCATACGATTCCGTGCTTATCAGACTTGCTGAGGGCAAAAAGGAAACCGGCGGGATGAGCTTTGGCAGAAACACCTCTGAGGGAAAAGCTGTCAAAGGCTTGGTTGATTACAGCCTTTCAGGAAAGAACGTATTGCTTCTCGATACGGCGGAATACAAGCTCTCGTCGGACAGCGAATTTGCTCCGAGTGAGGAAATACTCAGACTTGATAATATTTGCAGAGAACGGCTCGGTCTTCCTCTGCGCGGCGGCAACATTGTTCAGCCGTGGGTTTCGGGAGAAATTCCTCCGATTGACAGACTTACACTCAGGTTCCGTTTCGACAGCGATATTGATTATGCCGGAGCAAAGCTTGCGTTTGAAGAGCCGGATATGCTCGAAAAAATTGTTTTCAACGGCAAGGAGCAGGCTAAGAACATAGGCGAAAACTATGCTGATATTTCAATTTTTACCGTTGATCTCTCCGATATCGTAAAGGGCGAAAATGTGCTTGAACTGACATACAGATACGGCGAAAAGACCGATATCGAAAATGTCTTCATTCTCGGTGATTTTGGCGTTAAGGTCTGCGGAACCGAAAAAACGGTTACATCACTTCCCGAAAAGATCGGATTCGGCGATATCACAAATCAGGGATTCCCATTCTACGGCGATAATATTACATATAAATTCAAGGCTTCTTCACAAAACGGCAAAATGGATATATGCGCGTCATTTTACAGGGGCGCAATGATTTCGGTCAAGGTTGACGGAGAAGAAAAGGGTGATATAATATATCCGCCGTATACTCTGAGTATAAACGGACTGGCAGATGGTGAGCATAGTATTGAAATGACGCTCTACACCCACCGATACAACACGTTCGGTCCTCTTCATCTTGTCAACGAAAAGGAGCCGTGGCATGGTCCCGGAGCGTGGAGAAGCAGCAATGAAAACTGGTGCTATGAATATGTTTTGCGCCGTGTAGGCATTCTTGCGGCGCCGAAAATAAATAACTGAGTGTGGTGCGGTTTATGGATAAGGAACAAATTGTAAAAAGAATTACGGACTGCGGTATTGTTGCCGTTGTCCGCGCGGATACAACGGACAAGGCGGAGCGTATAGTTGACGCCTGTATGGAGGGCGGAGTTGCGGCGATTGAGCTGACATTTACCGTTCCCCATGCCGACAAGGTCATTGAGTCGCTCGCTTCAAAATATTCGCCTGAGGATATAATTCTCGGTGCGGGTACGGTTATGGATGCGGCGACGGCGCGAATTGCGATGCTTTGCGGCGCGCAGTATATTGTCAGCCCGTATCTTGACATTGAAACGCTGAAGCTTTGCAACAGGTACAGGACTCTTATGATGCCCGGTATAATGTCTGTGCGCGAAGCGGTTACGGCGATGGAGTACGGAGCAGATATTCTCAAGGTCTTTCCTGCCGACCTGTTCGGCCCGAAGATTATCAAAGATATACGCGGCCCGATTCCCTATGCAAGAATGATGCCGACAGGCGGCGTTGATGCCGACAATGTCGGTGAGTGGATAAAGGCAGGTGCGGTTGCCGTCGGTGCAGGTTCATCCATCACGGCAGGCGCAAAAACAGGCGATTATGGGCTCATAACCGAAACGGCAAAGAAATTTGTCGCGAATATCAAGGCGGCAAGAGCTGAATTATAAATTTTACAGAACGAGGTAAAACTATGTTTGTAGACATAGCAAAAATTAAAATCACAGCCGGAGACGGCGGCAACGGTGCCGTCGCTTTCCGCAGGGAAAAATATGTTGCCGCAGGCGGTCCGGACGGCGGAGACGGCGGCAGAGGCGGAAATGTTGTCTTCAAGGTGAACGACAATCTTTCGACGCTCGCCGATTTCCGTTACAAAAGGAAATACAAAGCGCCGAACGGAGCTCCCGGACAGTCGGGACACAAGAGCGGAAAAAAGGGCGAGGATCTCGTGATTGAGGTTCCGCGCGGAACTATAATCCGAGAGCAGACGACGGGCAAGGTTATGGCTGATATGTCCGACGATGATGAGTTCGTTGCCGCAAAGGGCGGCAGAGGCGGCTGGGGCAATTCCCATTTTAAAACGCCGACGCGTCAGACTCCGCGCTTTGCAAAGCCTGGAACTCCGGGCGAGAGCTGGGACGTTTCGCTTGAGCTGAAGCTGCTTGCCGATGTCGGACTTTTGGGCTTCCCGAATGTCGGAAAATCTACGTTTATTTCGGTCGTCAGCGAGGCGAAGCCGATAATTGCCGACTACCATTTCACAACTCTGACTCCTGTACTCGGCGTTGTTTCAATGGGCGAGGGCAATTCATTTGTTATGGCGGACATTCCAGGACTTATTGAGGGCGCAAGCGACGGAATCGGACTCGGACACGAGTTTTTGAGACACGTTGAGCGCTGCCGTCTGCTTGTCCACATTCTCGATGCCGCCGGCAGCGAGGGCAGAGACCCGATTGAGGACTTCAACAAAATCAACGATGAGCTTGTCAAGTTCAACCCAGATATGGCTGAGCTTCCGCAGATCGTTGTCGGCAACAAGGTCGATCTTGCAACCGATGAACAGCTTGAAAAGCTTGAAAAATACTTCACCGAGCGCGGATATCAATACTTTACGATGTGTGCACCGATAGTTGAGGGAACTCAGGAAATAATCAATGCGGTTGCGGCGAAGCTTGCAACGCTTCCTCCGATCAAGAGATACGAAAAGGAAGAAATACCTGCTGAATTTTTCGAGAAAAACAGCGACGGAAAGTTTACAATTACGGTTCAGGACGGTATTTATTCCGTTGAGGCAGACTGGCTTCTCAGAATACTGCAAAGATCCGACCTTGACGATTATGAGTCGCTGCAATATTTTCAGCGTGTTCTGCAATCAAGCGGTATAATCGACGCGTTGGTTGAAAAAGGTATTCAGGAGGGTGACACGGTCGAAATCTATGACCTTGAGTTTGATTTCGTGCCGTAAAATATATGGAACGTTTTTTGAAAGACAGGGAAGTCAAGCCGAATGAGCTCAGTCCGCTGACTCTTGCTTTTATCGGTGACACGGTTTTTGATTTGCTGGTCAGGGAGGAGCTTATTTGCGACGCAAACAGACCTGCGAACGATTTGCATCACCTTGCGGTTGAGCGCGTGAGAGCTACGGCACAGGCGCAGGGTGTGGAAAAAATTATGCCGGTGCTGACCGAAGAAGAAATGGCAGTATTCAAGCGCGGCAGAAATGCCAAGGCAGGACACCAGCCGAAGAATGTCAGCCGTTCGGACTATCACATGGCAACGGCGATGGAAACGCTTTTCGGCTATCTTTATCTTATGAACAGAACTGACAGAATAATTGAGCTTTACAAGCTGATTTATGAATGAGGAGGACTACTTTTGCAGAGGGATAATTCGCTGATTAAGGATTTGAAAAAGTACAGCGTTAAAAAATTTGCCGTTGACAATGTGTATTTCGTTATCGGCTGTTTTCTGTATTCGCTGGGAGTAAATATTTTTGCGATTCCCAACAACATAGCGCAGAGCGGCATGACGGGTGTAGCGATTATTATCAACTACCTTTTTCCGCAATGCCCTGTCGGATTTACGGGATTCTTGCTCAATGTTCCGCTGATAATTCTTGCGTGGATTTTTATCGGAAAGTTTTTCACATTCAAAACCTTGTGGGTCACGGCTGTGCTTTCGCTGATTATCGACGGCGTCAAGCTTGCGATGAACAGGGGACTGATAGGTCCTTATCACGGTGACAAGCTGCTCGCTTCCATTTTCTGCGGTGCGATGTGCGGCGCGGGAATCGCTCTGATAATCGTCAGGGGCGCGACTTCTGGCGGAACCGATGTTCTCGGCAGACTGCTTAAAAAGATATGGCCGCACATGTCGATCGGCAGAATGATAATGCTTTGTGACGCGGCTGTTGTTATTGCCGCCGCGATTGTTTTCAAGAGTATCGACAGCGTTCTCTATGCGGCGATTCTCATTTTTGTTTCGTCAAAGGTTATGGATTTCATTCTTTACGGTACAGGAAACGGCAAAATGCTTTACATCTTCACCAAGAAGAAAGCCAATGAAATTGCCGAGACCATAACAAAGCGCGGACACCGCGGTGCGACGATAATTGAAGGAAAGGGCGGCTATACGGGCGAGCCGAGCGAGCTTATTATTTGTGCGGCAAGGAGCCACGAGATCCCGAATATCAAAAGAATGTGCAAGGAAATTGACCCCGAAGCGTTTATCGTTATGTCCGAGGCAAATGAAATCCTCGGTTACGGCTTCAATCCTCCGGCGCTGGATGATTAAATATTGACAAATACAACTAATGAGTATATAATTTAAAAGTTAAAAATTACAAGGGATTATATCCCGGCAGGAAATGGTGATTTTATGTCAGGACATTCAAAATGGAGCACGATCAAGCGCAAAAAGGAAAAAACAGACGGCGCTCGTGCAAAGGTATTTACTAAAATAGGCCGTGAAATTTCGGTTGCCGTTAAGTCGGGCGGACCGGATCCGACAGTCAATTCAAAGCTCAAGGACGTTATCGCAAAGGCGAAGGCAAATAATGTTCCCAACGATAACATTGAGCGTATAATCAAAAAGGCAGCAGGCGAGGGCAGCGCCGATAACTATGAGGATATCATGTATGAAGGATACGGTCCGTCAGGTATCGCAGTTATCGTCGAGACGCTCACGGACAACCGCAACCGTACTGCCGGCGATGTCAGACATTACTTTGACAAATACGGCGGAAATATGGGTCAGAGCGGCTGTGTTTCTTTCATGTTTAACCGCTGCGGCGTTATCACGATCGAAGCAGAGGACGTTGACGAAGAGAAGCTTATGGAAGATGCTCTTGAGGCAGGCGCAACCGATTTCATTACCGATGATGAAGGAATCTTTGAGATTCGCACAGAGCCGAACGATCTCGGCGGTGTTCGCGATGACCTTGAGGCAAAGGGATATTCATTCCTTTCTGCCGAGGTTGAGTATGTTCCGACAACCTATACAAAGCTTACCAACGAGGACGATATCAACAATATGACGAAGATGCTTGATATGTTCGACGACAATGATGACGTCCAGAACGTTTGGCATAACTGGGAAATGTAACACAATTTCGGACTGGCGCTTTTGGTGCACAAACCGACTTTTCCGACTTGACGTATAAGCATACGCCTACGTCGGAAGAAGCCGACTTCTGCATCCAAAATCGGCAGTCCTTACTTTTTAGCACACCTCAATTTTCTATATTTGTGTATAGGCATACGCCGTCGCTGGGAGAAAATGTCTTCTTCATCCAAAATAGCTCGACCCTTGTTTTTTACAAATTTCTGACGTGTTTTTATAAATTTTTGAAGTATTAAGAATACGCCTACATCGGAAGAAGCCGACTTCCGCATCCAAAATCGACAGTCCTTACTTTTTAGCGTAATTTTATTCTTTTATATTTGTGTAAAAGCATACTTTGTTGCTGAGAGAAAATGTTTTTTATCCAAAGTAGCTTGACATTTACTTTATTATAAAACGGCATATATTTAAAAGAACAAAAGGCAATCACAATGAAATATCTTTATATTTGGCTTGCAATAATCAACATAATAACCTTTGCCGTGTTCGGAATCGACAAGAGGAAGGCAATCAACGGAAAATTCAGGATCAGCGAAGCTGCTCTGTTTGGCTTGTCGCTTGTCGGCGGCTCATTCGGCGGTCTCGCGGCGATGCACATTTTTCATCACAAGACGAGAAAATGGTATTTCAGATTCGGTATACCGCTGATTCTGATTCTTCAAATTGCCGCAGTTTGTTTTTTGTTCAGGAATTACATATAAAAAAGTATCGGCTCAGTCAGAACCGATACTTTTTTTATAATATTGTAAATCTCAATTGTGCGGTATTGTCTTAAAGCTTAAGGTTGTAAACATTTACTGCATTTTGATACAGAATTTTGTCCGCATCCTCTTGATTGTAGCCGAGCGAAAGGAACCGTTTAACCTCTGTTTCAACGTTCCACATCGGGTAATCCGTTCCGAACAGTACACGGTCAACTCCGTAAGCGGCTATTATTTCCCTGATCTTTTCATCCGAAAGGGCATAGAAAGATGAGGAGCAGTCAACATAAAAGTTTTCTCTGTCGCAGAGGAGCTTGGAGGCTTCCTCCCACATCGACCATCCGCCGAAGTGCGCGCCGACAACGACAAGCTTGTCATAGATATCAAGTATCGGAATCAAACGGTTGGGGTTCGAGTAGTCATAGCGGCTGTCGCCCGTATGAATGAGCATCGGCAGACCGTATTCTTCGCAGAGCTCATAAATCTTCAAGCATCTGTAATCGTCAAGCTTGAATTGCTGAATATCGGGGTGAAGCTTAACTCCGCCGAGCTTAAGTGAAACAAGCTCTTCAACGTCTGCCCGCAGGTTTTCGCTGTTGGGGTGGAGGGTTCCGAGACCGAAGAGACGGTCGGGATGCTTTTTAACTTCCGCCGCAATGAACCTGTTTATTGAGCCGACCTGTTTCGGTGTTGTCGCAACGGACTGAACTACGAATCTGTCAATTCCGGCTTCCGTACCTTTCTGCAGCAGGGTGGATACCTTTCCGTCGTAGGTTGTGGGCAGGGAATAGAAGCTTCCCGTGCTGTGAGCTGCCTTATCCGCGATCTTGTCGGGATAGATGTGGCAATGAGCGTCAATAATCATTTTAACACCTTCTGAAATTTTGCTTAATTATATCTCTTTGCCGAGTATTTTTGCGCTCTTACAAAGCTTTTTAATTTTTATATATTCGTTCTTTCCGGGACAGATATCATAGATTCCGAGCACCGAAAGAATGTACCACGCCGCGGTGGCGCCGTTGTCCTCGTCGCCGGGGAATCCGTCGTCTGTGTAGCTGAAAGCCTCTTCGCAGAGCTTCTTGACCCAGTATTCGGTCTTTTCCGTCTCTCCGAGTGCGGCAAACATAAACGGAATGTGGAAGCTCGGCTGATTGGAAATTGCGCATTGACCGAAATCAACCGCCGCCATTTCCGTCATTTCGTGAATTTCTGAGCCGTAGCCCTTTGTATTGTAGAGCGGCGGAGTTGCAAAAAGCTCGTCAAGCTTTGCGATAAGCTTGTCTTTGCCGCCGTAAAGCTCCGCGAGTCCGTCGATGTCGTGCGGAACGGCAAACGATGACTGCCATGCGCTGCCCTCGGTGTAGTCGTCGCCCCAGTCGAAGCAGTCAAACGGCTCCTTGAACGTGCCGTCCGTCTTTTTAGCTCTCATAAAGCCCGTTTTAGGGTCAAACAGATTTTTGTAATTCTTTGAACGATTCATATATTTTTCGGCAATATCGTTCTTGCCGAGAACCTTTGCAACCTGTGCGATACAATAGTCGCCGTAAGCGGCATCAAGCGTAAGATTTACGCTGTTGTTATCAATCAAATCCGTCGGCACATATCCGTATTTAACGTAGGCCTCGGCTCCCGTTCTGCCGAGATCGGGGTGGTGCGAATCGTGATTTGCATGGTGAAGCATTCCCTCAAGCGCCGTTTCAAGAAGCTTGCCGCCGATGATACCCTTTACAGCGGCGTCTGCAATGACTGCGTCAAGCAGGGTGGAGGGCATACAGCCTCTTTCGCCGATTGACGGCCACCTCGGAAGCCAGCCGCCCTCGGTGTAGTCAACGATGAATCCCTCCATCATCTCGGCATATTCCTTTTTCGCAATCATAGCGAAAAGCGGAAATTCCGTTCTGTATGTGTCCCAGAATCCGTTGTCGGTGTATCTGACACCGGGCTTTACCGTGCCGTCAAAAGGGCAGTAGTGGAGCTTTTCGCCTTTATCCGTGACCTCGTATGCCTTGTGCGGAAAGAGTCCGGTTCTGTACATACAGGAATAAAAAGTTTTCATTTGCTTATCATCAACGGGCTCAATTTCAATTCTTGAAAGATACTCGTTCCAGACTTTGTCACCCTGAGCGTGAAGCTCATCAAAGCTTTTGCCGCCGCAGTCCTGTTTCATATTTTCCAAAGCCTGCTCAAAGCTTATGTATGACGAGGCGATATCGGCTTCAACCAAGGTGTCGGAAAGTGCGGCGTGAATGTACTCGCCGTCCCTTTTGTACGACTTTTCGGCGTCAAGCTTTGATTTAAACTGAACGACAAGATAGGTTTTGAAGCCCTCATGGAAAGAGCCTCTTGCGCCGTCGGTGGTGCAAAGCAAACGGTTGTTTTCAAAATCAAATTCAAAGGTATAGCTGCCGAAAACGGGAAAAACCGTAAAATACGGAGTTCTGCCATTGGGATAGGTGAGCCTAACCTTACAGCTTCGCTCAGCCGGTGTAAGCTCGAAAGCGGTTCTTGAACGCAAAAAGCGCAGCTTCATATATGTCGGTGTCATAACCGCGTCCTCAGGGCGGTAGCCCGACCATGCTCGGTTCACGGAATCTCTGATCTCACCTGTTTGCGGAGTGAAAAGGAATGTGCCGTAGTCGGAAATCCACGGGCTAGGCTGATGTGTAAGTCTTACGCCCTCAAGGCTTCTGTGAGTCGGGTGGTAGAACCAGCCGCCGTTATATTCCGTCTGCGCCGAGTAGCCTGCCATCGCGAAAGGAAGCTGAACAAGGGGCAGGGTATTTCCGTTGGAATAACGCATTGTAGAGTATGTGCCTTGCTTTATATTAACATATTTTAAATAGTCCATCTTGTGACCTCCGCAATTTTTTATCATTGTATCACATTGCATTTTACGGTGCAAGACAAAAGCCGCAAATTACAAGGATTTTCTGTAATTTGCGGCTGAATTTATTTTATTTATTCAATCGTTCCCGATGTTGCTTTAAGGTACATGCTGTCGTCTGTGACAAGCCGGAACCGTTCGTCTTTGTTTGTATCGCTCCAACCGTTTTTAGCCATGTAGATTTCGTCTTTCTCGGTGTCATATATTCTTTCGAGACCGAGGGTGGCGTCGCTCTGCTTCTGGCTGATGATGTCCTGACTTGTGTTTCGCTTTTCCCATGAGTCCATTATTCCGTCGGAAATGCTGCTGAGCTCGCTCCTGATTTGCATTGCGTTTGCCGTGCTCTCGTTGCTCTGCTGAATTGCGCTGCTGACATAGCTCTGAGAATAATCAATCGAGCTTAGTGATTGGCAAAGAATATCCTTCCATTCAATAAGCGAATTTTCTTCGCAGGTGATTGCCGCAATGTTATAAACCATATAATATCCGGCGTCAATTCCGAAGCCACTCATCATATTGCCTGCGAAATCTATTATATCCGCCGTGAAAAGACCCTCTCCCTTGGTGCCGGCTACATCGGTGAAAGTAGCACGGAGCAGGGCAGGACTGATTGCCTGCGATCTCATGTTGCTGTTACTCGCAAAGCGTTCAACGCTCTTGAACGACCCGAAGCTCGGAAAGTCGAAGCTTGAATAAGTTGATTCGTAAGTCTTGGCAAAAGAGACAAAAGAATTAAAAATCTTAAAGAAGTTTTCCGTCGACGGAGAGGAGAGAACCGGTGCGTCAGCCATCATGTTATAGTTCCCGCCGTACATTTGATATGACTGCCGATAATAATCCTTACCCGTCTCACTGTGAAGGAGCGGTTGAGCCTTGAGCAGGAAAAACACCTGATTTATGGGGTTCTTGGGGTCGGTTACACGGATTGCATGGTACATTCCGATTCCTCCGGCAGTAACAGACCAACCCTCCGGAATTTTCATTGAAAAGTCGGATGTTTTGTAGTCAACAAGCTTTGTTTGCTTCGCCTCTGACGGGGTGATTTTTACATCGCTGACATTTGCCGCGGTCGTTGTATCGCCGAAAGGTAAGGACTTGTCGTCGGCTTCATTTTTGCCGCAGGCGGAAAGTGAAAAAATCACCAAAGCCGCAAGCAAAAAAGCAGTTAATCTCTTTTTCATAATATTGTATCTCCCTTCGACCTGTATTGTAAATTCATTATACTTGAAACAGAAACAAAAAGCAATATACAATATTTCTTAATTCTAATTTTTTTGACTTGCATTTTATAAGAAAACGGCTAAAAAACAACGAATATAATATCAATAGAGAATTATAAAAAGACTGATTTTAAGCATAAAAAAGACCGCAAACCCTTATTTGTAGCGGTTTGCGGTCTTGGTGGAGACGGACGGGATCGAACCGTTGACCTCTTGAATGCCATTCAAGCGCTCTCCCAGCTGAGCTACGCCCCCGTGCAATATATTGTTTACTTGATGAATTATACCAAAGAAGTTTTATCTTGTCAACAATTATTTGCAATATTTTATTTAAATCAGAAGTTGATCACGCCGAGATGTTCGAGGAGAATTTTTGTTCCGATGAGGATGAGAATGACACCGCCGGCGATTTCCGCCTTGCTCTTGTATTTCAAACCGAATATGTTGCCGACCTTGAGTCCGACTGCGGAAATAATAAATGTTGTTGCGCCGATGAAAGAGACAGCGGCAACGATGTTGACATCGGGCAGCAGGGCAAAGGTGATACCTACCGCGAGAGCGTCGATGCTTGTTGCGACTGCAAGAACGATCATCGTCTTGAACGAGAAAGAGTCGTTGGCTTTTTCTTCATCCTTTGAACAGCCTTCGCGAATCATATTTCCGCCGATTATGACAAGCAGGGCAAAGGCGACCCAATGGTCAACGGACGTAATGTATTTTTCAAATGTTGAACCGAGGAAGTAGCCGATTGTCGGCATAAGCGCCTGAAATCCGCCGAACCATGCACCGATTATCAGGTAGTGCTTTGCTTTGAGCTTCTGAGTTGAAAGACCCTTGCAGACCGAGACTGCGAAAGCGTCCATTGACAGTCCGACTGCCAAGATTAATAATTCAAGTAACCCCATATTTTACCTCCGAGAATAAAAAAATCAGACACCGTCGTGCCTGAAAAAATCCCAGACACGGCAAAGCCACATCTGAGTCTCGTTATTTAAGACAAGCCAGACGCTTTGCGTCAGTGTGTTGACTTGCCACTCGCTTTGAGCTATCTACTCCCTCAAACTCTGCCGATTATATCATATTAAATTGTATGTGTCAACCTTTATTTCTTTACCGAAATCGTTGAATTGTTTTTTGGGGTGATTTTGGGGGAGACAACTTTATTGTTGACAAAGCAGGGGAAATACTTTAAAATGAATCCAAACGTAAAAATAAAGGAGTTTTATTATGCTTTCAAAGCCTCAATATGAAGAGCAGATCGCCGCGACACGCGACAAACGTATGAAGTGGTGGCGTGAAGCACGATTCGGAATGTTCATTCACTACGGCCTTTTTTCGCAGCTCGGCAGAAACGAATGGGCTATGGCGTGCGAGAATATTCCGCCTGAGGAGTATGAGAAGCTTGCGGATACATTCGCTCCGAAAGAGGGCTGCTGCCGCGAATGGGCGAAGCTCGCGAAGGAAGCAGGCTGTAAGTATATGGTTATGACGACCCGTCATCATGAGGGCTTCAGCCTTTGGGATTCAAAGGCAAATCCGTACAATTCCGTCAACTACGGTCCGCATCGCGATATCGTTAAGGAGTTTGTCGAGGCCTGCCGTGAATTTGACCTCAAAATCGGTTTTTATTCAACCTGTATGGAGTGGCACCACTCCGACAGCGGAATCTGTGCTTATGACACAGAGGCGAGAAGGCGTTACACGCAGTTTCTTAAAGATATAAACACCGAGTTGCTTACTCAGTACGGTAAAATTGATATCCTTTGGTACGATGTTCCGCTGCCGATGGAGTCATGGGAGGGATGGGATTCGCTTGAGCGTAACCAGTATCTCAGAAGTCTCCAGCCGGACATCATTATCAACGACAGAAGCGGTCTTGCCGAGGATTTCGGTACTCCTGAGGAACACATCACCCCGTCAGAGCGCGACTGGGAGGCGTGTATGACGTTCAACGGCATAAGCTGGGGTTATGTTGATTCCGATCAGGCGCTTCCTTACAGTTACACGCCGCAGAGAATTGTCAATATGCTTCAAACCTGCTGTGAATACGGCGGAAACCTCCTGCTCAATGTCGGTCCGAAGCCCGACGGCTCAATTCCTTACGAGGTTATTGACCCGCTTCACAAAGTAGGCGAGTGGCTAAAGGTCAACGGCGAGGCGGTTTACGGTATTCTCAACAAAGGTGAGGGCAACAGATTTCAGCTTAACGGCGTCGGACGAAGCACGTCGAAGGGCACAACGCTTTATATGTGGAACAAGATTTGGGCACCTTGCAACGGCAAAATGGCTCTTGCCGGACTTATGGACGCACCGAAAAAGATTTCATTTATGGACGGTACTCCGATAAAGTTTGAGAAAAAGGGCGACAGAATTTTTATTTATGATTTGCCGGAGAAAAATCCCGATCCGATTATAAATTATTCGCTTATCAGGCTTGAATTTGATAAGCTTCCGAGGTACAGATTTGCGTCATATTTTCCGCAGCTCAACGGCGGCAGAGATGACAGAGAAATCGTCAGAGCGGACGGTCTTTGGTAAAATAATAAGGACGAGGCAGGAAACTGCTTTGTCCTTTAAACATATCAATATAAATAAAAAAAGTCGAGATAAAATCCCGACTTTGGTGACCCGGACGAGAATTGAACTCGTGTTACCGCCGTGAAAGGGCGGTGTCTTAACCTCTTGACCACCGGGCCAAATGGTAGCGGCAGTGGGATTCGAACCTACGACCAATCGGGTATGAACCGAGTACTCTAGCCAACTGAGCTATGCCGCCACATTTTAACCGCCTGATGTCCTCAGGCGACTTGCTAATTATATAGCATAGAATGGAAAAAGTCAAGCATTTTTTGAAATTTTTTCAATATATTTTTATTGATGCCGCAGAATAATATTTCTCGACATCTTTTGTCAGAAAATTGTCAGAAAGCATAAATTGATATTGAATTTTAAATACAGTGTGATATAATTTACGACAGAACATAAGCCTCAGCTTATATTATGGAGATGTAATTGTAATTTATGAAAAGGGATTTTGTGGGGAAAGCGATTTTTCTTGTTGTTTTTGTTGTGATACTTATTATTGGTGCGTATGGATTCAGCGGAAAAATGCTTGAAGAGAAGAAGCAAACAACAACGAGAGAGTCTGTGACAACTGACAACGAACAGCAGGAAAAGACCGAAGCTCCGACGGAGACAGAGGTGTTTGAAGCAAGCAAAGAAAAGCCGAAATCGACGGATAAACTTGTAGCGCTGACGTTTGATGACGGTCCGTATACGCCCGTTACGAGTAAAATCCTTGACACTCTTGAGAAATACAACGGAAAAGCAACTTTTTTTGTTGTCGGTGACAGAGCGGAAAACTATTGCAAGGTATTGAAAAGAGCCAGCGATATGGGCTGTGAAATAGGCTCTCATACATACTCTCATGTCAATCTTGCAAATCTTTCCGTTCCAAAAATGCAGAGGGAAATTGAAAAGTCCTGCAATGCTATATCTGAGGTCACGGGCAAGGAGGTCAGGATTATCAGACCGCCTGAGGGTGCGACAAATGAGTCCGTTAAAGCGAATATCGGTATGCCGATGGTAATGTGGAGCGTTGATTCAAGGGACTGGGATTACAGAAACGCCGATAAGGATTATAAATCCGTTATGGACAATGTTTTTGACGGAAGCATAGTCCTGATGCATGACCTTTATCCCGAAACAGCCGATGCAGTAGCAAGGATAGTACCGGAGCTTGCCAAGCAGGGATACAAATTTGTTACGTTCTCCGAGCTGATGGAGCTTCGCGGAGTTGAGGTTGAGCCCGGATGTAAGTATTTCAGCGCACAGCCGCAGACACCTGCGGACGAAGAAGCAGAATAAAATTTATGAGGTTGCCGCATTAAGCGACAGCCTCATTTTTTGTTGATATAATTTACAGCCGCCTTTTCCAGCGCGGCTTTTTTGTTTTCCGTTTTTTCGTCGATGACCGAATCGAGCAGATAATCAAGCGTATCTTTAATTTGAGTTCGGTCGATGCCGAGTGCCATAATGTCGTTGCCGTTTATGTCGAGCGCGTGTATGCTCAGGCAGGCATTTTCGGCACGCATTTCGCTGATTTGTTTTTGTGCGTTTTCGACGGCTTGTATTTCTTTTTCTATGACGCTCGGATTTTTGCCGTGAGCGTCGGCTATTATGAGCTTCATTGTGTCGTCAACATTGTCGATTCCGAACTTAGCGCATAGCTTTGTCAGGTGATGCCGATTGCCGTCGGGGCGCTCGTCGTGAAGATATATTATCGTTGCAATATGTTTTATCTCGGCGTTAGAAAATCTGAGCCTGCGGAGTATTTCTTCGGCTGTTTGCGCTCCTTTTTGCGTATGACCTTTGAAATGCCCGACACCTTTTTCGTCAAGTCTGAACATTGAGGGCTTTTCAATGTCATGAAGCAGGGCGGCAACTCTCAAATCCGATGTGCTCTCAATGCTTGAGGTCACCTTGGCAATGTGCGTCCATACGTCGTAAATGTGGTACGGCGTGTGCTGAAGAAATCCGTCGGTGGCTTGAAGCTCAGGGATAATTTCAAATATAACCTGCTTAAATTCAAGCAGGACTTTTTCAACATTCTGTCCGCAGAGCAGTTTTATAAGCTCGGCGCGTATGCGTTCCTTTGAAATATCGTTGAGCAGACAGCGATTTTTTATAATACTTGCGGCTGTTTCCTCTTCAATTCCGAGGCCGAGTACGGACGCAAATCGAATCGCTCTGAGTATTCTCAAGGCGTCCTCGTGAAATCTTTTATCGGGATTGCCGACGCAGCGAATAATTTTTCTTTCTGCATCGAGCCTGCCGCCAAATGGGTCGACAAGTCCCGTTTCGGGGCTGTATGCCATTGCGTTTACGGTAAAATCACGTCGGCTCAGGTCCTCCTCAATTTTCTTTGTGAAGCTGACGGATTCGGGATGCCTTGAATCCGAATAACTGCCGTCAATTCTCATTGTGGTTATTTCAACGGGGTGGGAGTCAATCATTACGGTTAAGGTTCCGTGCTTTATCCCTGTCGGAATAATTCGGTAGCCGTCAAATGCGCGCTTCATTTCATCGGGTGTTGCAGATGTTGTCATATCCCAGTCGTTCGGTGTTCTGCCCATGACCGAATCACGCACACAGCCGCCGACTGCATAAGCCGAATGACCGTTATACTTCAGTATATCAATTGCTTTTAAGATATAATCGGGACATTGAATCTGCATTTTTTTCACCTCTTTACAATTTTACCATTTTAAGTTATAATTTTCAAGGTGATTAAATGAATATTCAAATTTACGGTAAATCAAAATGCTTCGACACGAAAAAGGCGGAGCGCTATTTTAAGGAGCGCAGAATCAAATATCAGTACATTGACCTTGAAAAGCTCGGAATGAGCGCAGGGGAGTACAGAAACATTAAAAGCGCAGTCGGTTCCATGGAGGCGCTGATCGATGAGAAATCAAAGGCTTATGAAAAATGCTTCATTAAGTATCTTGCTTCAAAGGAAGCGGTGGAGGAAAAGCTCTTGGAGAACCAGTCGCTTTTCAGAACTCCGATAGTCAGGAACGGCAAAAAAGCCACGGTGGGATATTGCCCCGAAGTGTGGAAAGATTGGGAATAAAATTTGCGAAAAATATTGAAATAAAAATACATATATGGTATTATAAACAAAGAAATTAAATTCAAAGGAGTTTTACCGATGAAAAATACAATCATTGCTTCAATAGTTGCGGTTCTTTGCACGGCTGCCATCTGCATCACTTATGCCGTCAAGGCTCCGGCAGAGAAGAAATCCGCAATCGCAGAGGATAACACCTATATGACAGAGAGCGAAGCAGCAGAGTATATCGGTGTTACCGATGAGGTTATGCTGATGATGCGTAAGAACCTCAAGAGCTTTGAGGGTGCTTATATTTCATACTATTACACAGATGCCGACGGCAAAGAGGTAAACGATATTGTTTATAACAAAGCCGCTCTTGATAAGGCTGTTGAGGACATTATGAAAAATCAAGGTGCTCTTAACTTTAAGTATCTCCAGGAAGTAGCTAAGGACAGCAAATAATTTTTCGCTTTGAATAATAAATTGCACAGTTCAATCGGACTGTGCAATTCGTTTGTTAAGAAGCATGAGGTAGATTTATGATAACACGCGATGAAAACGGCAGACCTGTTTCGGCACAAAGCGTGAGTGACATCACTCACGAGCTTTCGCGTATGGAAAAGATGCTCGGCTCGGACATGAGTAAGCTTACGGATGACGAAAAGAGGCAGCTTGTGGACGATCTTTCTAGTCTCAAGGAGCTGATTGCACTCGTTACGCCTGAGATGCAAAAAGCGTCCAATCCTCTGGAGCTTATGGGCTTTATGAAACAGGTGCTGAAAATTAAAAATACCGCGGAAAAATTCAAAGAAAAGAACATTGATCTATGATAGATATTTTATTTGAAAACGGCGAATTTGTCGTCTGTGTGAAGCCTGTCGGCGTACCGTCGCAGAAAGACGGCGCGGAGGATATGGTGAGCCTTTTGACACAGCTTTGCGGAGTCAAAGTGTACCCGATTCACAGACTTGATACAGCCGTGGGCGGAACAATGGCTTTTGCCAAAAGCTCCGCGGCTGCGGCAAAGCTCTCCGGGATTATTGCCGGCGGAGGATTTGTCAAAGAATATCTTGCCGTTGTTGAAGGGGTACCGGAAGCCGTAACGGGACATTTTGACGATCTGCTATTCAAGGATTCAAGGAAGAATAAGAGCTTTGTTGTGAAGCGCGAAAGAAAGGGCGTCAGAAAGGCGGCTCTCGATTACAGCGTTGTCGCTGAGGACGGCGGACATTCGCTGGTGCGAATAAGGCTCGGTACAGGCAGGAGCCACCAGATCAGGGTTCAGTTTTCTTCACGGAAAATGCCGCTTTGCGGTGACGGAAAGTACGGCAGCCGTGATAACGGCTGTACTGTTGCTCTTTGGTCGGAATCGGTCGGCTTTAAGCTGGACGGCAAGAGCTATTCATTCAAAAGCAGTCCCGATTTTTCAAAATATCCGTGGAATTTGTTTAAAGAACCGTAATTGATATGATTACAAAATGGCAATTTTTAATATTGCTTTATTTATTCGGACGTGATATAATCGTCAAGTGGCTGTCGATATAAATGACGGTATCTTACGGTGTGAAAGGGAAGTGATGTTTTGAGCAAGGAATTCGGAAAGTATGTCAGGGGAGGCCCTCCGGCAACCGAAAAGTTCGATATGAACAAGCCGATGATCAAGCAAAAAATGTACGCTATGCCGATCGTGTGGGCTTTTTCGTATATCAGAAAGGATCTTCATCTCGGAAAGATCAATAAGGTCAGAATGAAAGGTGTTAAACCGCCGTACATTCTTCTTTGCAATCACAATGCATTTTTTGATTTTTATGTAATGAGCGCCGCCATAAGTCCGCACAGGGGAATTTTTCCTGCGGCTGTTGACGACTATATAGGCAGAGAGCGTGAACTGAGAAAGCTCGGTGCTATCCCGAAAAGAAAATATACCGCCGACATTTCGCTGCTCAGACAATGCAGAAAGGCGCTCAAAGAGGGTCAAATATTCGGAATTTATGCCGAAGCAAGATACTCTCTCTGCGGTGTGACGGAGGTAATTCCCGACGCGGTAGGACAGCTTGTTAAGCACCAGGGCGTGCCTGTTGTCACGCTGACATGCCGCGGACATCATATCTATGACCCGTTCTGGGGAAACCACAGAAAGCGCTGGGTAAAGCCGATTGAGGCGGATATGGTGCTTGCCTACACGCCTGAGGAGCTCAAAACGGCTACTCCGGACGAAATCGGCAAAAAGCTCAAGGAGCTTCTTTATAATGATGACTTCAGATGGCAAAGTGAGAATCACGTCAAGGTGAGCTACAAGAAGCGCGCCGAGGGACTGCACAAGGTTCTCTATCAATGCCCTCATTGTATGACGGAATACAAGATGAACTCCAAAAATGACAAGGTCTTCTGCGAGCATTGCGGAAAATCGTGGACTCTCAATTATTACGGCGAGCTGGAAGCCGATGACGGAGAGACCGAGTTCAAGTTCCCAACCGACTGGTACAAGTGGGAGCGTGAGCAGGTCAAAAAGGAGGTTCTCGACGGAACGTATCACTTTGAGTGTCAGGCGGACGTCAATGACCTGCCCAATTCCAAGGGCTTTGTTCACATGGGACGCGGCAAGCTTGTCCACGATATGACGGGCTTCCACCTTGAGGGAACAAGGGATTATGACGGCGAGCCGTTCAAGATGGACATCGACGCCGCAGGTCAGTATGCCGTTCACGTTGAATACAGCTACCGTTTCGGAAATCACCGTGACTGTATAGACCTTAACACGCTTGAGGACACATGGTATGTGTTCCCTGAAAATTGTGAATTTTCGGTTACAAAGGTTTCTCTTGCGACCGAAGAAATATTTAATGAAATATGGCGCAAGCGCAACGAAGAGCGCATGGCGGCAAAAGCTGAGGAGTAACAAAATGGATATCAGAAACGATCTTTTACAGATGCTTAACGAGTACACGGACGGACGTATCACCTCCGTCGAGCCGGACGATGTTCTTACATCGGATCTCGGACTTAATTCCTTTGAGCTTTTCGATCTTATCTGCATGATCGAAGAGAAGTATGAAATTACGATTCCCGACAGAGTTCTGCCGACTCTCGTAACGGTCAAGGACGTTGTGTGCTACCTTGAAGAAAACACCTGATAAAATGTGACGCGGGACTGCGAATTTACGCAGTCCTTTTTCTAACCGCAGGAAGAGGTGAGGACGATGAAAAACGAACCGCAAAAGGTTGTACACCCGTTTGGACCCGTGTGGGATAAAGACTGCGAGATACTTATTCTCGGAAGTCTCCCGTCGGTAAAGAGCAGGGAAGTGCAGTTCTATTACGGACACCCGAAAAACAGATTCTGGCAGGTGCTGGCATTGGTTTACGGTGCTTGCACACCCGTGACGACAGAGGAGAAAAAAGCATTTTTGCTTGGAAATCACATTGCGCTTTGGGACGTGGTGGCTTCGTGCGAAATCTCGGCGTCGTCCGACAGCTCGATAAAAAATGTTGCCGTGAATGATATTTGTCCGCTCATTGAAAAAAGCAAAATAAGCAGGATCTTCACCAACGGAGCGACCGCGGACAGGCTTTACAGAAAGTATATTTTTCCTCAGACGGGAATTGAGCCCGTGAAGCTGCCGTCCACCAGTCCCGCAAATGCGGCGTGGAGAACGGAGCGCCTTGTTGAGGAATGGTTTTCTGCGATAAAAGAGAAAGGAATTTGAAAAAATGAAAGAGAAAATAATTTACAGACCGTTCAGCGCATGGAGCCTTATTTATGTGTTCGCGGCGATTATATTTCCGTCGGCGGCGGTGACGCTTGCGGTTCTAATGTTAGTTGATTCGATTGATAAAGCCGCGGCAGTCGGCGGTATAGCGGCCTGTCTTGTGTTGAGTGCGTTTGTGGGAAGGTATGTTCATTTCAAGGCTTTTGCGGACAGAATTGAAATTGAGGACAGCGGAATTACGATTATACGCTTTCCGAACGGTAAGATGTTCGCCAAACCCAAGGCGGTTAAGGAACATATTTGGTTTTCCGACATAACGCAGTACGGCGATTTTTATTCGTACAGCCTTAGAAACGGCGGAAGAGATGAGCTTAACCGCCGAATTGTAATTTACGAGGACAAGGACTCGGAAACGAACTATATTGTTCCCGAAATGACGAAGAATTACGGAAAGGTAATTCTGATAAACGGCAGAACCGCTTACGTAATGATTGACAGCCGCCTGTTTAACGACGGTCAGGTTCGCAGATTGTTCAATGAAATTGAAGAGAAAACAGGAATAGCGGCACAGGGCCGCGAACTGAGAACGGCGGAAACATATTATCCGACGATTTCAATAATAATCTTTTGTGCTTTAGCAGCGCTGGTAATAGGAGCATGGGAGCTGTTAAAGCTCATTTCCGATGTCGCAAACGCCGCCCGTGTGATAGATATTTTCGAGCCGGCGAGCGTTGCTGTTCCCGTATCTTTATCGGGTTTGATTACAACTTTGATTGCCAAAAAATACTTTTATATGCCGAAGAAAAACTCACGTCCGATAATAATCCTTATGACTGTAATACTTGTCTTTTTTGCGGCAGTTTTGACGTTTTCAATAGTCAAGGCGAAAACCGACGGAATATTATAAAAATTGCGAAAAACACTTGACATTATTAGGTAATGCTGATAAAATATTAAAGCTGTAAAATATTGATTACAGCTATCCTTGCCGCTGAGTAGGCGGCCGGAATGACCAGAAGGAGGTGCTTTTATAATGGCAGTAGAGAACTATGAGGCAATGATCGTTTTCTCCGTAAAGGAGAGCGAGGATGCAGCTAAGGCTTTGGTTGAGAAATTCAAGGCTCTTATGGAGAAGCATGGTACTGTTGAAAGCGTAGATGAGTGGGGTAAGCGCAAGCTTGCTTATGCAATCGACTACGAGACAGAAGGCTACTATGCTCTTTACACTTTTGCAGCAGAGCCGGAATTTCCTGCAGAGCTTGACCGTGTCCTTAATATCACGGACGGCGTGCTTCGTTCACTTATAATCAAGAAATAAGGGGGAAGCAACAATGATTAACAATGTAGTTTTAATGGGTAGACTTGTTGCAACTCCTGAGTTGCGCAATACCCAGACAGGTCTTGCCGTAACGTCCTTTTCGCTTGCTGTTGAGCGTTCGTATGCTCGTCAGGGCGAACAGCGTCAGACTGATTTCATCAACTGCGTTGCATGGAGAAACACCGCTGAGTTTATCTCAAGATATTTTCAGAAGGGCTCCATGATCGCAATTACAGGCTCAATTCAGACCCGTAATTACGAGGACAAAAACGGTAACAAGCGCACAGCAGTCGAGGTTCTTGTTGACCAGGCAAGCTTCTGCGGTTCAAAGGCAGAAACAGGCACAGGCAACTACAACCAGAACTACGCTCCCGCGCAGCCTGCCGCTCCTTCATTCTCAACCGGTTCAGACGGTGACTTTGAGGAGATAGCCGGAGATGACGACCTGCCGTTCTGAGGCGGAAGTCACCCGAATTAAATAAGGAGGTATTTTGTAATGGCTTATGATAAGAGCAACGGCCGTCCTAACAGAAAAGGCCGTAAGAAGGTTTGTTCCTTCTGTGTTGATAAAGTAGAGTGCATCGATTACAAGGATGTAAACAAGCTCAACAAGTACACATCCGACAGAGCGAAGATTCTTCCTCGCCGTGTAACAGGTACTTGCGCTAAGCATCAGAGAGAGCTCACAACAGCTATTAAGCGTGCTCGTCACGTTGCTCTCATGCCCTACACATCAGACTGATAAAGGGCATTATAAGGGACTGCCGCATTTAGCGCAGACCACAAAGTAGAAAGAAAAGGCTATAATTCATAAACGGTAACTAACGACCGAATGTGATTATAGCCTTATTTTTTTGTGACTGATTTGGCAAAACATTTTAATACAAATCAAAAGCTATAATTCACGTTTGGATTAACCGATATGTGAATTATAGCTTTCTTTATTTATTTGTTGCATTTAGCTGAGCGTGATAAGGTTAATACACTTTACCGGACACGCCTCGGTGCATTTGCCGCAGCCTGTGCACTTGCTGTAATCAACCTTTGCACAGAAGTCCTTAACCTCGACCGCACCAAATTCACACGCCTTGACGCACTTCATACAGCCGATACAGCCGTTTGAACATTCCTTGCGTGTAACTGCACCCTTGTCGTGGTTCACGCAGAGATTGGCTGCCTTTGCCTCGTGGAGGGGCATCATCTTGATAACGTGATTCGGGCAGGTCTTGAGACACTTCTTGCAAGCCTTGCACATTGCCGGATTGACTCTTGCAACGCCGTCGCAAAGGTGAATTGCCTCATAGGGGCAAGCCTTTACGCAGTCGCCGAGTCCGATACAGCCGTAAATACACTCCTTCGGACCGCCGAAGAGCTGTTTTGCCATTTCACAGGAATCAACACCGTTGTACTGCATCTTTGTTTCCGCTTTGCCGCAGAAGCCCTGGCACATTACAACAGCCGCAGACGGAGCGACCGTTCCTGCCGAAAGACCCGTGACCTCGGCAATCTGAGCCGATACGTCATTTCCGCCGGGAGCGCAAAGTGCGGTGTTCGTTGTTATACCCTTGGAAAGAGCCGATGCGTAGCCGTCACAGCCCGAAAATCCGCAGGCGCCGCAGTTAGCGCCGGGGAGACATTCGCGGATAGCTTCAGCCTTTTTATCGACCGGTACAGCCATAACGATTGAGGCGACGGCAAGTCCGAGACCTGCAATGAGTCCGATGACCGAAACGATTATAATCGCCAATAATACAGGATTCATTCTGACGCCTCCTTATGCAAAAATTTTGTCAACAACGCCTGCGAATCCCAGGAAAGAGAGGGAAACGAGCGAAGCCGCAATAAGTGTGATTGGCAGTCCTCTGAGGAACTTCGGAATGTCGCAGGATTCAAGCCTTGAGCGAACGCCGGCAAACATAATCATTGCAATCATGAAGCCTACGCCGCCGCCGATAGCGCAAATAAGCGACTGGAGGAAGTTGTATCCGTTGTCAACATTGAGGGTTACAACGCCGAGGACCGCACAGTTTGTTGTGATAAGGGGAAGATATATTCCGAGCGAGTTGTAGAGCGCCGGCATATACTTTTTGAGAATGATCTCGACCATCTGAACGAGAGCGGCGATAACAAGAATGAACACGATAGTCTGGAGATATTCGAGACCGTTTGCAACAAGGAGATACTTGTTGATGGGGTAGGTAACCGCCGTTGAAAGAGCCATAACAAAGATAACGGCAAGCGACATACCGACCGCTGTGTTGAGCTTCTTTGAAACGCCGAGGAACGGACAGATTCCGAGGAATCTTGAAAGAACGAAGTTCTGAGTGAGTATCATTGTCAAAAGGATACTCAGCAAGCCTTTAGTCATTTCCATTATGCTTCAGCCTCCTTACTTTCACAGCCCTCATGGGTGTCTCTGATTGAGCAGGATTTAGCCATCGGGCAGTTTTCACAGCCGTGGAGAACAGCCTTGGGCTTGCCCTTGGACTCTGCAATCTTGTTGGCAAGAGCCATTACCATACCGAAAACGAAGAATCCGCCGGGTGCCAGAATGAATATGAGCATCGGGTTTTCGTTGAGGAACGGTATTGAGAAGCCGTTGAAGCTGCCGCCGATGAGGTCGCTGATTCCGTTTAGGAATGTGCCTGCACCGAGGATTTCACGAATCGTGCCCATTACGAAGAGAGCGCCTGTGAAGCCGATGCCCATACCGAGGCCGTCGACTGCCGATGCGAGCACGCCGTTCTTGCTTGCAAAAGCCTCGGCTCTGCCGAGAATGATGCAGTTTACAACGATGAGCGGAAGATAAACGCCGAGCTGTTCGTTAAGTACGGGAACAAATGCCTTAACAAGCATCTGAACGATTGTAACGAAAGAGGCGATGATAACTATGTACGCAGGAATACGAACCTTCTGCGGAATAACCTTTCTCAATGCCGAAATAACAATGTTAGAGCAGATGAGAACGATAGAAGCCGAAACGCCCATACCGATTGCGCTGGAAACAGAGGTCGTGGTTGCAAGGGTGGGGCAGGTGCCGAGAACAAGACGAAGAACAGGGTTCTCGATTATAAAGCCCTTGGTAAGCTCCTTGCCGATTGATTTCTTTTCTGCCATCAGTTTGCACCTCCGTTTTCTGTAATTGTCTTGAAGCTGTCAAGCGCTTCGTTTACTGCGGTTGTGACAGCGTTCGAGGTGATTGTCGCACCGGTAAGAGCGAGGATTTCGTTGTTATCATGGTCTGCCGTGTTTTTGGCAACCTTGATTCCGTCGACGAGTCCCTTAAACTGATCCTTGAACGAATCGGTCTGCGCTTTCATTCCGAGACCTGCCGTGTCGCTGATCTGGAGTATCTGAATACCGGTAACCTTGCCGTCGTTGTCAACGCCTGTCATAACAATGAGGTCGCCGCCGTAGCTCTTTGCCGATGTGCTGAACACCATGCCGACCTGATTGTTGTCGCCGTCAAGACCGACAGCGTAGCTGATGTTTTCAAATGTTTTGTCCTCAAAGCTTTTTGCGTCGCTGAGAACCTCCATTCGGGATTCTGCTTCAGCCTGTGCGGAGTTCTTTTCGATTATCGGAGCCGTAACGTTATTTGCGAGTGCGAGAAGAGTCGTTGCAACAAGGCAGATAACGAAAAGGGCGACAGTCGGTATCAAAATCTGTTTTTTCATTTTGCCTCCGCCTCCTTCTTTTCTTTTTTAGGAGTTCCGAAAGGCTTGGGTAATGTTGCCTTTTCAATAAGGGGAACAAGAATGTTCATGATGATGATTGAGTACGAAACACCTTCGGGGAGATTGCCGAAGATTCTTATAACCGAAGTAATAAGACCGCAGCCGATGCCGAAGATGATCTTGCCCTTGAATGTGATCGGGGAGGTCGTGTAGTCCGTTGCCATAAATATTGCGCCGAGCATAAGTCCGCCGCCGAGAAGCTCGTAAGCCATAAATGTGAAGCTTCCCTTGCCGGCGATAAGCATAATTGCCGCGACCGTGCCGATGTAGGCAAGGGGAATTGTCGGGGAGATGACCTTACGGACAACAAGATAAATACCGCCGAGAATAAGAGCGATAGCACAGGTCTCGCCGAGACAGCCTGCGCGCCAGCCGATAAGCATTTCGACAAGTGAAACGTCGGGTGTCTGTCCGCCTGAAATCATTGTGTGGATAGATGAAAGAGGGGAAGCGGAGGTGACTCCGTCGAGGTTCTTCATTGTCCATGTAAGCGGCTGAGTCCATGTTGACATCGCAACGGGGAAGGAGGTCAAAAGAACGATACGTCCCGCAAGAGCAGGGTTGACAAAGTTCTGACCGATTCCGCCGAAGAACTGCTTTACAACGACGATTGACACTACTGCGCCGATGACTACCATCCAAAGAGGAATGGAAACCGGCATATTGAAAGCGAGAAGAAGTCCGGTTATAACCGCACTCAGGTCGCCGATAGTCTGGTGCCTTTTCATAACGATTCTGCTGATGTATTCAAAGATGACGCACGTTGCAACGCTGACACATTCAATCAGCAGCGCTCTCGGTCCGAAAAAGATGACCGAAGCGATGAGTGCCGGAACCATAGCGATTATAACGTCGAGCATAAGGCTCCTGACTGTGCGCGGACTGCGGTCGTGCGGTGATGCGCTGACCACAAGCTTGTTTTTCAATGTCATTTCTTTGCACCTGCCTCTCTGATTATTGACTTGGCAAGTCTCATGTGCTGGACAAGAGGCTTCTTTGCCGGACAGGAGTATGCACAGCTTCCGCATTCCATACAAACCATAACTCCGTCTTTGATGAGCGAATCAACGTCCTTTGCCTTGGAATCGCGGATTACCTTTGTCGGAGCGAGGCTGAGCGGACAGGCGGCGGCACAGCGTCCGCAACGGATACAGTCAGTCTCCCTGAATATTTTTGCGTCCTCCTCGGAGAAAGCAAGAAGTGCGTTGTTGCTCTTTGAAATCGGATAGTTTACATCCGTTATCGCAATACCCATCATGGGGCCGCCGGCAATAATCTTGACGGGGTCAGCTTTGAATCCGCCGCAGAAGTCGATAACATCGGCAAAGCTTGTACCGATCGGAACACGAACGTTCTTCGGCTCGGCGATAGCCTTTCCGTCAACAGTCATTGAACGGCTGACAAGCGGTTTGCCCGTCTTGAGATAACGCGAAATGAAAGCGATTGATGTGACGTTCATAACGATACAGCCGACGTCGGCAGGAAGCTTGCCGGGAGGAACCTGACGTCCCGTTGCCGACTGAACCATCATCTTTTCAGCACCCTGCGGATAGATTGATTTAAGCTGCATGATTTTTATTGAGCTGTCGGCTCCGTTTTCCTTGTCAACAATCTGGTGAAGAATCTCAAACGCGTCGGGCTTATTGTCCTCAACGGCGATAACGACGTTGGGAATGTTGAGAAGCTCCTTGACTGTCTTGATTCCGGAGCAGATGTCCCACGAATTGTCGATACACTCGCGGTAGTCAACCGTTATGTACGGCTCACACTCTGCCGCATTGATGATAAGGGTATCAATGTTTTTGTCGGCAGGAACATTGAGCTTGACGTGGGTCGGGAAGCCTGCGCCGCCGAGACCGACAAGTCCTGATTCTCTGACTGCCTTGCAAAGCTCTTCCTTGGTGTTTACTTCGGGAGCCTTGAGACCCTCGTAAAGTCTCATTTCTCCGTCTGATTCGATCGTGACACCCTGCACCATGGTTCCGTTGGGAAGCTTGACGTTTCCGACGGCGGTAACGGTGCCGGAGACCGAGGCGTGGATCGGCGCGCTGACAAATTTGTCGCTGTCACCGATAACCTGTCCGACGCTGACTGTGTCGCCGACCTTGACTGTCGGAGTACACGGAGCGCCGATGTGCTGCTGCATAGGCAAAACTACCTGCTTCGGGACGGGAATACGCACTACCTCACAGCCTGCGGTGTTCTTGTGATGGTCGACTTTTACGCCGCCGCGAACCTTCCTGACTGCGGAAATGACTCCGTCCACGTGGATTTTACCCATTTGTTCAACCCCTTTGCTTTATGGGAACTTGTCCCAATTAGTTTTTAATTTTAACGGTTTTTGCCAGAACCGGCATAACCGCTTTGAGAATCGTGCCGGTAAGCAAACCGGTGACGACCGCAAATATTAACAGCATCGGTCCGTAGCCGAAGACGAGAGACGGCGTACCCGAAATGATACACGCCGCCGCGAGCTGACCGATATTATGACAAACGGCACAGAGTATACCTATACCGATATATCCAAGTTTATTCTTAAAAAATCTGAAAACAAGACAGGCGACCGCCGTGCTGAGGATACCTCCCGCAAGACTCATTATCATAGCCGTCGTTCCTCTTGTGACGCCCGAAAAAAGTCCCTTTATAATTGTTATAAAAAAAGTATAGCCGGGGCCGACGCAGTCAGCCATAAACATTGTGACAATGTTTGAAAGTCCGGGCTTTGCTCCCGGAGGAAAGCCCGGGTAGGCGGGAATGAGCGATTCAAGGTACGATAATGCCAGCGCAAGTGCGCCCATTATTCCCGTCAACGCTATTTTTCTTGTCAGATTATTTTTCTTACTCATTTTAATATGTCATTACGTCTGTTTTGTTTTTGTCTGATACAACCGAGACGACAACTCTTTCAGGGAGACACGCCGCAGTCTGTCCGCCTGAGGTAAGTTTGCCGCTTTTGATGCAAAGCTTGTCCTTGCAATCGGCTTGCGAAAACCAAATTGCTCCGTCGCCGACGTTAATCGTTACGTTGGGCTTTGACTTCGGAGAAAAGCTGTAATTCTCGCTGTCGGAAAGATCAACCGTTCTTTCGAGTACACCGTCAACGTATATTTCGGCCGTGAGTTTATCCGAGGAAGTCAGCTTCGGTATAGCAAAAAGTGCCGCCGCAAGCAGAACCGCTGCCGCTATGATAATGTCGCCTTTTTTTAGTAGTTTCATTTTTCCACCGTATAGCTGTCGTTTGTAAGCTTGAATTTTCCCAAAAGACCGTCTGTTGTCTTGACGGTTTTATCCTTGAAAATAAAGACTGCTTCGGCATCATATTCTTTCAGAATCTCAATGCTTTTTTGATATCCCACAAGAAAGCAAACAGTCGAAAGCGCATCGCTGAGAAGCCCGGATTCGCACACAACGGTAACACTTTTGAACTCGCTTGCTGCCGGATAGCCCGTCTGGGCGTTGAGAATGTGATGATATGTTTTTCCGTCCTGCTCAAAGAACTTTTCATAGTCGCCCGAAGTGGAAACACAGGTGTCACGGAGCTTGAGAGTGCCCATTGACGCCTTGTCGTTCTCAGGGTCAACAATACTGACGCTGAAAGTCTCTTTGCCGTAAAGAAGCAGACTGCCGCCGACCGAGATAACCGCCGACTTGGTTTTGCCGTTATTCAGCAGCTTTTTTACACGGTCGCAAGCAAAGCCCTTGCCCACAGCGCCGAGGTCAACAGACTGACCCTTTGCAATTTTAACGGCATTGCCGGAAACCTCGATTTTAGTGTAATCGACATTTGCAAGCGCGGATTCGATTTCGCTCTTTTCGGGAAGACGCTGATTGTCACCGCCGAAATCCCAAAGCTTTGTGACAGGTCCCACGCTGATATCAAATTTTCCGCCGCACTTTTCGGAAAGCTCCGTGCATTCTTTTATGATGCTGACCGTGTCGGGGGAGACGGAAACAAATTCTCCGGTACCGCTGTTTATTCTGTAAATATCCGAGCCTTCTTTTCTCCAGCTTAATACCGATGTTTCAAGACCGTCGATTTCATTATCAATACGCTCAAGGTCATCCTTGGCGCCGAATCCGAAAAGCTTGAGCGTGATGACTGTTCCCATTGCAACGTCTGTTTTTTCACAGGAGCTTTTGCTGTTTATCATATCGTATGAAACAATACCGAAAAGAATTACGGCGCAGAGAATTATTGCGGTAAGAGATTTCTTATTCAGTTTACGTTCTGCAGCATTTTTCACCGCAATTCACCCGTTCTGTCAGGGAGGCGCCGCACAATTACGGCACACACCTGTTTGAATATGTTTTTCAATGCCGCACAGTTCAACTGTGCGATATGCTTTGAATCAATTTATTATACTATGAAAAAACAGCAAATTCAATAGAAACGCAACTAATTAAAAAATTAACAATATAATGTCATTTTAACGGGAAAACGCCTGCAAACTATTGTCCGCAGGCGCGTTTCTCAGTCAATGTCAGCAACCACAGCCGTTGTTGTTGAGGAAATTACCGTTGTTATTACCGCAACCGCAGCCACAACCGCACTCTGAGAATAAGAGGATGATGATGAGAATAAGGATCCAGTTATTACAGCAACCCATTGTCTTGACCTCCTTTCGTCTTACACTAACATACTATGGGAAAGCGCCGGGTTGGTGACAAACAAAGAATGTGATTTTTAACTTTTGAATTATAAATACTTTGTTGAAAATCAACATTTATTTGATAAATATTGGTACAAACTGTGTTGACTTTTAAAATTAAATGCGGTAGAATACTTTATGTAGTAACCGATTTGCTTTGAACATAATTACAGCGGTTGCTTATACATAAAAACTCGGACGGCGGTAGTTATTATGAACTGTATTTTTAGAACGGAAATTCGGCTGTTTTTCTAAAACGGTTGGGCTTTCTGTTCTTTTTTTATCCGCTGTACGGGTAACGTAAGGAGGCAGACAACTTGTATGTTTTAGCACTTGACCAGGGAACAACAAGCTCCAGAGCCATAGTCTTTGACAAGCGGGGTCACATTGTTTCCAAGGCGCAAAACGAGTTTGAACAGATTTATCCTAAGTCGGGCTGGGTAGAGCACGATCCGATGGACATACTTTACAGTCAGATGCATTCGATTTCTTCTGTCATAAATTCTGGAGATTTTGATGTTAAAAAGATTGCCGGAATCGGTATCACAAACCAAAGAGAGACAACAATCATTTGGGATAAGGAGACCGGCAAACCCATATACAACGCAATCGTGTGGCAATGCCGCCGTACCGCCGAGCTTTGCGAAAAGCTCAAGGAGGAGGGTCTCGGCGACTATATCCGTGAGCACACGGGACTGCTTATCGACGCTTACTTCTCAGGAACGAAGATAAAGTGGATTCTTGACAACGTTGAGGGTGCGAGAGAGAGGGCTGAAAACGGAGAGCTCCTTTTCGGAACCGTTGAAACATGGCTTATATGGAATCTCACGGGCGGAAAGGTTCACGTTACGGACTATTCAAACGCATCAAGGACGATGCTCTTTGATGTTGACAAGCTTCAATGGGACGAGTTCCTTTGCGAGAAGCTCGGCGTACCGATGTGCATGCTTCCCGAACCCGTTGAATCAAGCAAGATTTACGGTACGGTCGCTCCCGGAATTATCGGTATTGAAGAGCTTGAGGGAGTGCCTATCTGCGGCGCAATCGGCGACCAGCCTGCCGCGCTGTTCGGTCAGGCGTGCTTCAATCCCGGACAGGCGAAGAATACTTACGGAACCGGCTGTTTCCTGCTGATGAACACGGGACACAAGCGCGTTCATTCCGAAAATAATTTGCTGACCGGTGTTGCATGGTCAATCGACGGAAAGACTACATATTCAATCGAGGGAAGCGCTTTCAATGCGGGTTCGGTTATAAAGTGGCTCAGAGACGAGCTTCACATGGTTGACACCGCACCGCGTGTTGACGAGCTTGCCGAGAGCGTTGAGGACGCGAACGGAATGTTCCTTGTTCCTGCGTTTACCGGTTTGGGTGCGCCATACTGGGATATGTACGCAAGAGGAACGATAGTCGGACTGACGCGAGGCGTCAACCGCGCGCATTTCTGCCGCGCCGTGCTTGAGTCCATCTGTTTCCAGATGACAGATTTGCTCAGGGCAATGACGAAGGATTCCAACATTATCCTTTCGGAGCTCAGAGTTGACGGCGGAGCGAGTGTAAGCAACATTATGATGCAGATACAGGCTGATCTTATCAGAACGGTAGTCAACAGACCCAAGACCGTTGAAACGACCGCTTTGGGTGCCGCTTATCTTGCGGGTCTTGCTGTCGGAATGTGGAAAAATCCCGAAGAGATTGAAAAGAACCGCGAGGTTGAAAAGGTATTCATACCCAAGATGGACAAAAAGGTCAGAGATAAGCTTTGCGACGATTGGAAGAGAGCGGTTGAGCGTTCACGCAACTGGGCGCAGGAAGACGATTTTGATTGATAAAGTTAATTATTTATTTTATATAGGAGGTCATTCAAATGGCAAAAGTAGTATGTGACTGGAAAACCCTGCACGATTTTATGGTTGACGCTTTCAAGGGTGTCGGCGTTCCCGCAGAGGATTGCGAGATCGTGGTTGACGTTATCCTTGAGTCGGACAGACGCGGAATTGAATCCCACGGCTGCAACCGCTTTAAGCCGATCTATATTGACAGAATCAATGCCGGAATCCAGAATCCCGTAACAAATTTTGAAATCGTCAAGGAGACCCCGACAACTGCAGTTGTTGACGGTCATGACGGTATGGGTCAGGTCATCGGCTACAAGTCGATGGAAATGGCAATTAAAAAGGCTAAGGAATACGGTATGGGTATGGTAGCCGTTCGTAACTCCTGCCACTACGGTATTGCCGGTTACTATGCATCAATGGCTGCAAAGGCCGGCTGCATCGGTATCACAGGCACAAACGCACGTCCGTCGGTTGCTCCGACATTCGGCGTTGAGGGTATGTTCGGTACAAACCCGCTCACAATCGGTATCCCGACCGACGAGGATTTCAACTTCGTTATCGACTGTGCGACATCAATTACACAGAACGGTAAGATTGAGTATTATGCAAGAATTGACGAGCCCGTACATCCCGGTACGGTTATTGATATCGACGGAAACCCTGTTGAGGGCGACGCAGGCGAGGCTCTCAAGAAGATCCGTAACGGCACAGCGGCGCTGACAACTCTCGGTGGAATCGGCGAGGCTCTCGGCGGATACAAGGGCTACGGCTATGCTATGGTTATCGAGCTTCTTTCTGCCGCTCTTCAGGACGGAAACTACGGCAAGGCTCTTGACGGCAAGGATGAGAACGGAAATCTTGTTCCTTATCATCTCGGTCATTTCTTCATCGCTATTGACACGGATCACTTCCTCGGTGAGGATGTAACAAGAAAGAAGGCAGGCGAGATCATTCGCTCTGTACGCGCTTCCAAGAAGGCTCCGGGTCACGACCACATCTTCTCCGCAGGCGAGAAGGAGTACAACGTTTGGCTTCAGAGAAAGGACTCAGGCGTGCCTATCAACGAGTCGGTTCAGGCTGAAATGAACAAGGTTCGTGACGACCTCAAGCTTGACTATGTATTCCCGTGGGAGAAATAATTTAAACGCAATTTATTTTGGAGGATAAACAAATGGATTATGCAAAGGAATCCCTGAGACTTCACTATGAGTGGAAGGGTAAGATTGAAGTAGTTGCAAGAGCAAAGGTTGACAATAAGGACGCTCTTTCTCTTGCTTACACACCCGGTGTTGCACAGCCCTGCCTTGAAATCCAGAAGGATATCAACAAGAGCTATGAGCTTACACGCCGTTCAAACCTTGTTGCCGTTATAACGGACGGTTCAGCCGTTCTCGGTCTCGGCAATATCGGTCCCGAAGCAGGTATGCCTGTTATGGAGGGCAAGTGCGTTCTCTTTAAGGAGTTCGGCGGCGTTGATGCATTTCCTCTTTGCATCAGAACTCAGGACGTTGATGAGTTCGTAAATACGGTTGCGCTTCTTTGCGGCAGCTTCGGCGGAATCAACCTTGAGGATATCGCAGCTCCGAGATGCTTCGAGATTGAAAGAAAGCTTAAGGAAAAGGCTGATATTCCTATCTTCCACGACGACCAGCACGGCACGGCTGTTATCTGTTCGGCAGGTATCATCAATGCGCTCAAGCTTGTCGGAAAGAAGATTGAGGACTGCACGGCAGTATTCAACGGTGCAGGTGCCGCAGGCGTTGCAATTGCAAGGCTCTTTACAAGCATGGGTATGGGCAATATCATTATGTGTGACCGTAAGGGTATTATCTGCGACGGTGACGATCTCAAGCCGGCAAAGCAGGATATCGCAGATTTCACAAATAAGAATCACCTCAGAGGTTCTCTTGCAGACGCAATGAAAGGCGCAGACATCTTTATCGGTGTTTCGGCTCCCGGTGTTGTTACTGAGGATATGATCAAGTCAATGGCTAAGGATCCGATCGTTCTCGCAATGGCTAACCCCGTTCCGGAGATTATGCCCGACCTTGCAAAGGCTGCCGGTGCGGCTGTTGTCGGAACAGGCAGAAGCGATTTCCCGAACCAGATCAACAACGTTCTTGCTTTCCCCGGAATTTTCCGCGGTGCTCTTGACGTTCGCGCAAGCGATATCAATGAGGAAATGAAGATTGCGGCGGCAAAAGCTCTTGCAAGCCTTGTTTCCGACGAGGAACTCTCAGCCGATTACATCATTCCCAAGCCGTTTGATCCCCGTGTCGGCAAGACTGTTGCGGCGGCAGTTGCACAGGCGGCACGCGATTCGGGCGTTGCAAGGATCTAAATATCAAGACATTATCGGACAGGCTTCGGTCTGTCCGATATTTAAGGCAATACCGCACAAATTGCGGTGTACGCCTTGTTCGGTAGCTACCGCTTAAACCATAGTGCAATTCGCACATCTAAATCGTGCGATATTGCCTTAAAGAAATGAGGGCTTTATAATGAAAACAGCAATTTACGGCGCAGGTTCGCTGGGTACGGTGCTGGGCGCTTACCTTTCAAAGGCAGGTGTTGACGTTGACCTTATAACGCGTAACAAGGAACACGTTGAGGCAATGAACAGAGACGGCGCAAAGATTATCGGAACGGTAAATATGACGGTTCCGGTACACGCGCTTACTCCGGATCTGATGACGGAAAAATATGAACTCATACTTCTTCTCACAAAACAGCTTGACAACGAAAACGTCCTCAGAGGACTTGAGAAGAATATGACCGACGACTGTATAGTGTGTACGCTTCAAAACGGACTTCCCGAACTTTCGGTTTCCAAGGTTGTCGGAGAGGACAGAACGATGGGCTGTACGGTTGCCTGGGGTGCAACGCTTCACGGTAAGGGAGTCTCCGAACTGACAAGCGAGCCGGACAGTATGTCTTTCGGCCTCGGCAGAATGAACGGTCAAAAGGACGACAAGCTTATGCAGGTCAAGGCTTTGCTTGAGAAAATGTGTCCCGTTGACATTGAAGACAATTTCATGGGTGTGCGCTGGTCAAAGCTTCTTATCAACAGCGCCTTTTCAGGTATGTCTGCCGTTATCGGCGGAACATTCGGCGATGCCGCGGAGAATAAAGCTTCAAGAGTTTGCTGTCAGGGCATTATCAAGGAATGTATCGACGTTGCCAAGGCGGCAGGTATCGTAATCGAGCCGATTCAGGGCAAGGACGTAGTGAAGCTTCTTGATTACAGCAACGGCTTCAAAAAGAAGATTTCTTTTGCACTTATTCCTATCTGCATCAAAAAGCACAGGCTTCTCAAGGCAAGTATGCTTCAGGATCTTGAAAAGGGCAGACTTTGCGAGGTTGACGCAATCAACGGCGTTGTGTGCGAATACGGCAGACGTTACGGTGTTCCCACACCATATAACGACAAGGTTTGTGAAATCATCCACGGCGTTGAACAGGGCAAATACAAGTGCTGCTTCGATAATGTAAAGCTGTTTGACGGTATTGCAAAATAAATCTTAAATACAGTCTCATCCGAGCGATGCAGACTGTATTTTTCTATGCTGAAATATAAACTTTTCAAATAAACTATTTTCAAAATATAAGAAATAGTGTATAATCAAATAAAAAAGCGGAGGTTAAGGGATGAAAAAGAAGATTATATCCGTTATTCTGGTGATTGTCATGACAATTCTGCCGCTCGGAGTATGCTCCTATGCGACAGGAGCAAACGATTTTGTCCTTGTATCACCTTATGAAAACGTTGATTGGGACACGTGGAAGCTTTACAAAGGTAACTTGCACACTCATTCCTCTGTAAGCGACGGTAATGCGAGCTTTCGTGATATGATATACGGGGCTTATGAGCAGGGCTTTGATATTTTGGGCTTTTCTGAGCACGGAATAACGGGAAGAGCCTGGGATCAGCAGCCGTTCATTCGTCCGCTTTACTGTTACCAGGTGTTCACGGGAAACAGCCGCAAACCGCTGACGAGTGAGGAGTTTGCCGCAATTTCCGACGGTTCCGCGGTGCTCTCAAACGGACAGGCGAGGGGAAAGGGTATGTTTTGCGTGACAGGTTCAAATGAACTGAACGCGGTTGCCCTGACAATGAGCCATGTCAACGGATATTTCCTGCCGTCGTGGTTCGGCAATCTGAACTGGGGCTTTGAAAACGGACAGGAGGCGGCGATAGCTGCGGTCGAAAAGCTCGGCGGACTTTCCCACATAAACCATCCCGGCGACTGGCTTGTATGTGACGGAAAAATCGACAAGGTTATGGACCCGAAAAATATCAAGTATTTTTCAGAGCTGCTTTTGAAATATCCGTCGTGTCTCGGACTGGAGGCGGTCAACGGTTTTACAAGTGTTACTCCTTATGACAGAGTGCTCTGGGACAATGTCTTGATGTATTGCCTGCCTTACGGCAGAAATGTCTACGGCTTCACAAGCTCCGACGCGCACAATGTGGGCCGTTTGGACGACTGCTTTAATTATTACGTTATGCCCGAAAAGTCAATGGACGCAATGCGCGAATGTCTTGAAACAGGAACATTTTTCGGAGCGACGCACAAGGTCGTTGCCAACGATATTATCGGACCCGAAAAGGATATAAATGCATCGACGGGAAGTGATCTTCCGCTTCCGCAGGTTGGATATCTCAAGACCGACGGTCACAAAATCCGTCTTAAGGTAAGCAACGCAAGCTATGTTCAATGGATAGCCAACGGTAAACCGCTTGCCCGAAACGACATAAACGGTGACGGAACCGTAACGCTTGATCTTGACGAATTTGAAACGGACGAAATGCTCTATGTTCGCTGTGAGATATACAACGAAAACGGTATGACCTATTCGCAGGCGATAACCCTTGACCACGGCACCGAGCCGCTTGAATATCAGCCGGAAAAAGGCTTTAAAGCGACGATGCAGAAGGTTGGCTTTGTTCTCTCCAGTGCAAGAGTGTATGTCCTCTTCGCAAAGCTTGTCAGCTTGATAATCAAAGCCGTAAACAAATAATTATTTAAAAAATCCGCCAAAAGCCGTGTTTTGCTTAATTGCATAGCACGGCTTTTATAAAGTGTCAGACCTATATTTAGGGAATAAACCCCAAATAAACCCCAAGAGGGCAGAAGAAAAGCCTTGAAACAACGTAGCTGCGTCGTTTCAAGGCTAAATCTTTGGTGCGAGAGACGGGACTTGCCGTCTGCTGCGGCTTCGCCTTGCATACTGATGGCTCGCCGACCGTTGCTTTGCAACAGTACCCGGCTCACCGCTCTTCGCTGAAAACAGTCCACAGGACTGTTTTCTTAACGCTCTGACCCTCGCGGGTTCAAGTCCCCATATAAAAACAAAAAGAGCCGCTTTTGCGACTCTTCTTGTTTTGGTGCGAGAGACGGGACTTGAACCCGTACGGGATTACCACACGCCCCTCAAACGTGCGCGTCTGCCGATTCCGCCACTCTCGCATTCACTTGTCGTTCCCTCAAGGAACGTTGCATATTATATCAAATCATTTCCAGGTTGTCAAGCCTTAATCAGTATTTTTTTATCAATAACCGAAATCCCTTTAAATTGATCAGAGCGAACAAGGCGGTATTATTTTATATCAAGATATAAGGAAAAACATCTGTTTGTACTTTTTTTGTTCAATATGCCATTGCGGAATTAAAATGTTTGTTTTTTGTTGCATAAGCAGCAAAAGAGCATATAAAATAATTTAATTATTTTGAATTTATATCAAAAAGTGAAAAAATATTTCTTTAAATGTGCTGTTAATTGTATTATATAATGTAATGTGCTAAAATTTATCCAAAAGTGGCAATTTATATTTATTTTCAACAAAGTAAACGTTTGAATATTGTTGATTCTTAACAATTATTCTTAAACAGCCACAGAAACGGGAGGAATGTATACTTATGAAAAAGCTCTCAAAATTCGGCAGGAGCACGTTAAGCGTATTACTGTGCTTGACAATGCTCCTCACAACGTTCTGCTTCTTTGATATCGGCTCGGTGATATCGCAGGCATTGATAACAAGGACAAGTGTTAATTTAAGTGAAACGGCAAATGCAAATAAGGTTACATTTGTTGTTCCTGAAACAATTTATTTAAAGCCGACGACGGGTTCAACATCAACGTTTGATTGTGCAACCGGCGATATGGTGGACAGTAGTTTTAATAGAACAACGGCTACCGGAACCGGAACAAGAAATGTTTATTTTCATTATGCAAATGCAACTTATGTTACAATAAAATGGTCTTGCGCCAATGTAACCAGCCTTACTTACGGCGGAAATACAACTGTAGAAAAAACTGTATACGGAAGCACCTCCAATACGACAAAAATGACATCTCTGTATAGTGCGGCTGTTAGTGCAATTTCAGCAAAATACAGTTCCGGAAGTACGTCGTATATTACATGGACGGCAACCTTCTTTGATTCTTCCGATAACCTTATGAAAACAGTTACTGCTTATACCGGTGTCTATTCACCTTTGGCAGGAGCTAATTCGACAGTTGCAGCTCAGGTAATGGCGCGATATAAAAGCAATAACTCATGGAGACGTTGTAATGCCAATCACACAGGTTGGATAACTGGTATACACAAAATTGTAACAACACAACATGGTAATACTGGTTATGACGAGATAGGCGGTATGGTCGATCCACCGCTTACAGACAGTACAGCGACAGTAAAAACCTGTTCCTCTAAGGGAGATTTAAATCATGATGAAGTCCTTTTATGGAAATCGGGTGAAATTGGTTATAGTGGATTTTATAAAAATGACCAAGGAAGTGTAGACCATAGAGGCTATTACGAGGGCTGTCTTTATATTGATACATCCAGATTCAATAATTTGAATATGATTCCGAATTTAACTGCCGGTATAGATATTCATGAGTGCTGGAAACAATCGTCAACTGATTACTGCAATAGAAGTTTTGGATGGTATTACGATGGTGAAACGGACAAAAAGGATAATATGCTTGCTGAGCGTTCCACAACATATTCATCAGAAGAATTAAACGGGCAACGATTTTCAAGTAAGTTTAATGTTCCGGTTTCGACCTCAAAAACATTGATTTTTCATGGTTATGTTTATTCTGATCCGGACACAAGTGGTAAGGCTTATTCAAATTCTTTTGTATATCTTAACTATTATGTAGTCAACAAATCATATCTTCGTGATGCTATAAAGTATTATACTGAAAATGCGGCTTCAATGCAGTCCTATTTTTGCAGTTCAACTATGTGGAATAATCTTATGGAAGCATATACAAATGCGGCTCAGCTTCTTTGCAAGCCTGATGCTGACGGAAGCAATGTAAAGCTTTCATACAAATCACTTGCAATTTCTTATGCCGGAATCAAACAGCAAATAATGAGCGGAGATAGCGCTTTTGCTTATAACTATCTTAACAATACAAGCGCTTCAATGCGTTCAACAGGATTTACGGCATATCAGAATAACGTTTTAATCAGAAGACTGTCAGGTTCATACTCAATAAATTCCACAACGGCCTCAACTGAAACAAAGAGCGAACAAACAAGGCAGGCTTACAATGCATTTGATAAGGTTGTATTTACCGCAAACACATATACCGGCTACACTTATCAAGGAATTACAGCACCGACTTCGACAACAATGCCGACAGGCACATTATCAAGTTTGCCGACTTATTTGACATCACTTGATACAAAAAATTCCTCAAGTACGCAGTTTGGCGCGGTATTATCGGGAAGTACAATTACATATACACATATTACAAGCAAAACACCGGTAGTTTATAATTACTACTACCTCGCTAACCAATACAATATAACCTACAATCTCAACGGAGGAACTGCCGGCACAAATGCGCCTACATCGGCGACCTACGATGTGCCTTTCGCCGTGAGTCCTCCTACTCGAAGCGGATATAAATTCGTCGGCTGGACGGTTACAAGCGGTCTGAATACATCGACTGCGAAATACGGTGATTCGTCAAATCCGACCACGGCAATTTCTTCAAGCTCTTTGAAGTGCGGAAATACGTCCAATATGACAAATTCAGATGTTTACTTTAAAAATCTTACTGCCGTAAACAATGGCTCTGTCACATTGACCGCAAACTGGATTCCGTGTCTTGACCTCAACTGGATGTTCAACGATACGTCGGATCCTTACGGCGACGCAACAAAGGCTACGGCGACGATAACCGTAAACGGAACAACTGTCGCTTCCAATGTCAATGATTACTATGACGGCATTGAGCCGGGTTCAACCGTTAGAGTGACGGTCAATATTGTTCAGGATGGTTGGTACTTCTCCAATCCGACATCGGGCAATTATATTGAATTTTCTATGCCGTCAGAAACGTATAGCTGTGTTCCCGTTCTTTGGTCAAAGTATACGGTCACATTCCACGGCAACGGAAACACCGGCGGTTCAACAGCTTCTCCCCAGCAATTCTATTGGGGCAGGGAGCAGGCGCTTAATGCCAACGGATTTACGAAGAACGGATACAAGTTTGTCAACTGGAATACTGCGGCAAACGGTTCGGGAACAACTTATTCAGACGGACAAAAGGTAAGCAAACTTACGGCAACTTTGAACGGAAACATTGACCTTTATGCACAATGGTCAACGGTGCTCTACACGATCACGCTTAATGCGAACTCAGGAAGTGTAAATCCGAGCAGCATAAACTATTCGATAGAGACGCAGAGCATAACTCTGCCGCTGCCGACAAGAAGCGGCTACACGTTTGCAGGCAGGCTCGTAACTGCCGGAGAAAACAGCTGGAAGCAGAACACGCTGTACAAGAACGGTGCACTCACAGTCAAGGGTATGTTCGGCAACGCCACCTTGCAGGCGCAATGGATTGAGACAGCTACGGCAGACAACAAGACTACCGAATACGGCACGGAGAATAATTCAATAGATATTGTTCTCGGAGTCAACAAGGACGGAAGCGACAAGAAGACAACAACAACGAAGTATGATGCGACGGGCTGGAGCAATTACCAGAACGCAATTAAAGCTTACAAGGATGCGCTCGGTACATACAAAAATGATGTAACGAACACGACCAATAAGAATGCGCTTGAAACAGCAATGGCAAACCTGAAGAAAATAACGCTTGAGGTTCGCAAGGTAGATAAGTCACACATAGAGGCTTTCTACGTTAAGTCGGATACGTCAAAGACATACAGCGTTAAGGACATCAACCTGAATCATTATCTTGACGCAACGCTTTCGACAATAGCGACAGCGTATAACGGCGCAAAGTCGGCAGACGCTAATGCGGCTATCACAAGCTCTGTTCAGACAACGATCAACAACAATGTCCGCACGATGGCGCAGAAGTATGATGAGAGGAGCCACATCACAACGCAGGCGTC
>CAKSHH010000014.1 GCA_934456435.1 uncultured Eubacteriales bacterium | reverse complement strand
GGTGGGAACAACAGGGCTCGAACCTGTGACCCTCTGCTTGTAAGGCAGATGCTCTCCCAGCTGAGCTATGCTCCCATTCGCCATATTTTCTTATTGTACGCAGCCTCTATTGGCTGAGAACGTGTATTATTATACCACAGAATTTGAGAATTGCAAGTGTTTTTTGAAAAAAATCGCATTTTTTTCAAAAAGTAACCGTCGAAAAAACGAATCGCATTTTTCAACGGTTATTGAATTTTAATTGTTCCTTTTTGTCATTTATACTGATATGCTCGAACATAATCAACAATAAACTCAGCTTCAAGATCTTTAGAGATTTTTCTATTTTCGTTTCCCATTTCAAACTCGACCGACAGAAGCATAAACTCGGGATTTTTTGAAACTCCGCCGAAATTTGTGCGATATGTTTCGACACCGTTAATGTAGAAAATATACTCGTTCTCGTTCCACTCAAGACCGTAAGTGTTGAACTCCTCATAAGGGTTGCCTCTGACAAGATTTTTCACCGAGCCCTTGCTCTGCTTACCCTCGCCGTAGCCGTCATAGTATAGGTTGCTCGAAACCTTGTTATTGATGAAATCGCCGTAATAGAAGCTCTCAAAAACGTCAATTTCCGTTCCGTCCTCACCGCTTCCGTCGCAGTTGAACGTTTCGTAATTCATAAGCCAGAATGCCGCCCAACTCTTTTCACATTTAGGCAGAATACATCTGCACTCAAAATAGCCGTACTTCTGTTCAAAGCCATTTGTGTTGTCGGTGCTGGTATCAATTCCTGCGGAATACCAGCCTGCACCGCCGCCGTCAAGCCCTTCTTCAAGGTATTTCAGTTTGATAATCAGGTTGCCGTTTTCGGTATAGGCAAGGTCATTGTTCCAATAGCCGCCGCGGCGTACCGTTGTTTTACCGTCGGGCAAACGGTCAATTCCCGACCAAAGCGTTTTGTCAAGCTCGCCGTTGAACTGTTCCTCAAAGACAAGCTCAAATTTGCTCATGTCAACCTTTTCTCCGTTCGCATAAAACGGGATACTGAAAATCGAACAGAAAAATGCCGCAATTGCCGTCAGTACAGAAATAACTTTTGTCATATTACCAACCCTTTTCAATTATTTTATCATCTCTCGGAATTCGTCCTCGCTGATAACTCTTATGCCGAGGTCATTCGCCTTTTGGAGCTTGCTGCCGGCTTCCTCACCTGCCAAAACAAAATCCGTCTTCTTTGAAACGGACGACGCCGTTTTGCCGCCGAAGCTTTCGATAATTTCCGCCGCCTCGCTTCTTTTATAGGTCGGAAGTGTACCCGTCAGGACAAAGGTCTTGCCTGCGAAGCGCATATCCTTGACCTCCTTGAGCGACTTCATATTGAGCCCTGCCGCCATGAGCTTGTCTATCAGCTCAATGCTTTCGGGCATATTGAAATACTCAACGACGCTCTTTGCCATAATTGCGCCGAAGCCGTCAATCGTCATTATCTCGTCAAAGCTTGCATTCATCAGCGCAGTCATTGTGCCGAACCGCTCGGAAAGAAGCTTTGCCGCTTTCTGACCGACGTGACGTATGCCGAGTGCAAAAATAAGCTTTGAAAGATCGTTTTTCTTTGATTCGTTTATCGCGGCAACAAGGTTGTTCGCCGACTGCTCAGCCATTCTTTCAAGAGGAATTATCTGCTCCTGTTTAAGTGAATATATATCCGCCGGCGTCTTTATCAGCCCGGCATTGACAAACAGCTCAATATTGCTCTCGCCCAGTCCCTCAATGTCCATCGCGTCGCGCGAGCAGAAGTGAATCAGGTTTCTCAAAAGCTGAGCGGGACAATCCGTGTTCAGACAGCGAACCGCCGCTTCACCCTCCTCGCGAACCACCTTAGCGCCGCAGGACGGGCAGACTGTCGGCATCACATACGGAAGTGATGCGCCCGAATGTTCAACGACATTCAACACCTCAGGTATAATGTCGCCTGCCTTACGAATCGTAACCGTGTCGCCGATACGAATGTCTTTTTCGGTTATAAAGTCCTGGTTGTGGAGCGTTGCGCGGCTTATCAGCGAACCGGCAACCATAACCGGCTCAAACACCGCCGTCGGCGTCAGAACGCCTGTCCTGCCGACGTTTATTTCAATGTCAAGCACCTTTGTCTGCTTCTCTTCGGGCGGATATTTGAACGCTATTGCCCACTTTGGGAACTTTGATGTGCTTCCGAGAGCCTCGCGGTGTTCAAAGCTGTCCACCTTGATTACCGCACCGTCAATGTCAAACGGCAGCGTTCCTCTTATCTCGCCGATACGTTCAACCTCCTTGATCGCGTCCTCAATGTTCGTGCAGGGCGTGTAGAACGGGATAGTCTTGAAGCCCAGCTCCTTGATATAGTCAAGCGACTGCTTGTGACCCGTCAGCACCTTGCCGCTGATGCGCTGAATGTTAAAAACGAATATATCAAGATGGCGTTTTGCCGTTATTTTCGGATCCTTTTGTCTGAGTGAGCCTGCGGCGGCATTTCGAGGATTTTTGAACGGCTTTTCCTCGTTATTCTCCTGCTGTTCAACAAGCTTAAGGAAGACCTCACGGGGCATATATACCTCGCCCCTGACCTCTATTTCGTCAAGCTCCCTTTTAAGGCGCAGGGGGATTGAACCAACCGTGCAAAGGTTAGCGCTGACGTCCTCTCCCGTTACACCGTCGCCGCGAGTCGAACCTCTTTTGAAAACACCGTTTTCATACTCCAGCGAAACCGAAAGTCCGTCGATTTTCGGTTCAACGACATAAGTCGCGTTCGGCTCAACCTCTTTAACTCTCTTGTCAAAGGCTCTCAGCTCGTCAAGACTGAAAGCGTCCTGCAAGCTCTCCATTCGCACGGCGTGCTCGACGGGAGTGAACTGACCGTCCGCACTTCCGCCGACACGTCTCGTCGGCGAATCGGGCGTGACAAGCTCAGGAAACTTATCCTCGATATCGGAAAGCTCCCTCATCAGTCTGTCATATTCAAAATCCTCGATTTCGGGATTGTCTTCAACATAATACTTATGGCTGTGATAATTAAGAAGGTCTCTTAATTCCTTTGCCCGTTCACTCGATCTTTCAAATTCACCCATAACAGCACTCCGCATATAGACTTTAGATTTTAGACAATAGATTTTAGACTTTTATTATTATACCAAATTCGGGCACCGTTTACAACTTTTATCTTATAATTTCCGCAAAAGTTTGCGGTGTGATTCCGACGACAATGCTTTCGGCAATGCACACGTTGGTTTCGTACGGAACAACGGTTACGTTTCCCGAATGGATAACGTATGTGTTGATTTTTATGTTCATCATAATTCTGTGGTGCGTCTGGTTCACGCCTGCCGCCGTAAATTCATTCTCAAAATCCGTTGTGGTTATGCCCGTCATAACAAAAATCAGCGGCACCTTAGGCCCGCGTCCGTTGATAAACTGTTCGCTGAAAAGCACGCCGACAGGAATCCTGAGTATATAGGACTTCATTTCGTTTATCTGCCTGTCAACCTCGTCGCCGATATTGTTGCCGATTTTATTAAGGTAGTATGCGTCGGTTGTGACCGACACAATATTTCCGTTGCCGTCACGTCCGAACTTTATCAGATCCGCATACCTCACCCTGTCCGTTTCGAGGGATTTCTCTATGCCGACCGTCGCTGCCGCGGAAGCCGCATTTCTTGCCGCATAGCTCATCAGTTCGTTCCTGACGTTCGACACTCTCATTTCTGCCAATATAAGCAATACTCCGACCGCAACGATAAGAAACACCGTCACGATCGGAGCCGTTTTTCTTTTGCGCTTCAATTTTCTCACCGCCTATTTTATACTATGCAAAAAGGCGTTTGCGAGAGACATAATTAAATGCGTTGTATTTCAATAATCAATCAAGGAAATCCTTGAGCTTCTTGCTTCTGCTGGGATGACGAAGCTTTCTGAGAGCCTTAGCCTCTATCTGACGGATACGTTCACGGGTAACGTCAAATTCCTTGCCGACCTCTTCAAGGGTGTGCGGGTGTCCGCCCTCAAGACCGAAGCGGAGAGCCAAAACCTTTGCTTCACGAGGAGTAAGTGTTTCAAGCACATCGTCAAGCTGTTCCTTGAGAAGAAGTATTGACGCCGCGTCTGCCGGTGCCGGAGCGTCATCATCGGGAATGAAGTCGCCGAGGTGGCTGTCCTCCTCCTCACCGATGGGAGTTTCAAGCGATACGGGCTCCTGAGCAACACGAAGAATCTCGCGAACCTTTGAGACAGGCATCGAAAGCTCCTGTGCAATTTCCTCCGCGCTCGGATCTCTGCCGTTCTTGTGGAGAAGCTGGCTGTTTGTTTTCTTTACCTTGTTGATCGTCTCGACCATGTGGACGGGAATACGGATGGTTCTCGCCTGATCCGCAATGGCTCTTGTGATAGCCTGTCTAATCCACCATGTAGCATAAGTCGAGAACTTGAAGCCCTTGGTGTAGTCGAACTTGTCAACCGCCTTGATAAGTCCGAGATTACCCTCCTGAATGAGGTCAAGGAAGTGCATACCTCTGCCGACATATCTCTTGGCGATTGAAACAACAAGACGGAGGTTTGCCTCCGCAAGACGCTTCTTTGCCGCGGCATCGTTGTCGTTTATTCTCATTGCAAGGTCGATTTCCTCCTCGGCAGTCAGAAGAGGAATACGTCCGATCTCCTTGAGGTAGACCTTGACAGGATCGTCTGCGCCCTGGTTCTTGTCGTCAACATCCTCCGTTGAAAGCTCTGCCGACTTCGGCATATCCATATCAAAATCAACATTTTCAAGATCAACGTTGGAAAGGTCGTCAACAAGCTCGATGTTCTGGTTTTCAAGCGTTTCATAGAGCTTGTCCAGCTCCTCGATATCAAGGTCAATTTCAATAATTGCCTGGTCGATATCCTGAGTTGTGAGCTTACCGTTCGCCTTACCCTTTTCGATAAGGTTTTTGAGGACGGTTTTCTTGTCCAAAGGTGCTGTAATTGCGTTGTTTTCCATAGCTTTACTCCTTGTTTAACTTCCGTTTCGGTTTTTGAAAAGATTTCTGAACTCATCGTCGCTCAACTGCGACGCATCGGAAACAGACATCTTATTTTTTTCTTTTTCAAGAACTTTTATACAATCGTCACATTCAGCGACGGTGTTGCTGAGCCGGTCTCTCATCGAGGCGAACCGCGCTATTCTGCCCATCTCCTCAGGGTTGAATTCCGAAGAAAGAAGCGAAAGGTCGGTACCTCTGCCGCTGTCAAGCCGCTGTGAAACAGCAGACCAAACGCGGCGGTTAAAATCCGTAACAAAAAGATCATCGCTGACCTTTTCTTTTATTTTATTATAAAAATCGGGGTTTTGCATTATCGTCGCAATGAGGGTTTCCTCCGCCTTTGCCGCCTGAAGATGCTTTGAGCGTTCAGGGTTCACCGCGTCCTTCGGCATAACCGTGTCGCGCACAATTTCGTTAAACTGTTCCTTGCTCTGCGACCTCATTCGGCGCTTGTATGCCCTCCTGATTTCCTGCATTATCGCGTCCTTGCTGACCGACATTTCACCTGCCAGCTTCGCCGCGTACATATCCTGTTCAATCGAATTTCCCGTTGAAAGGATCTCGGCAACGGCGGTCAGGAATTTCGACTTGCCGTCAATAGAGTCCATATCATATTTGTCGCGTTCACGCAAAATTCCGTATTCAATATCGTTTGCGGCTCCGTCGAGAAGATTCTGAAACTTCTCCCTGCCGTAATTTTTTATAATTTCGTCGGGATCCTTGCCGCCCATAAGCTTCAGAACCCTTATTTTCAGTCCCGTCTGACCGAAGATGCCTATCGCGCGCTTTGTCGCCTTTTGTCCGGCTTCATCGGAATCGTAGGATAATATAACCTCATTGGTGTAACGTGCAACCAGCCGCGCCTGCTCCTGTGTGAGAGCCGTTCCGAGACAGGCAATTGAATTAGTGAAGCCCGCCTGATGCAGAGCGATAACGTCCATATATCCCTCGCAGATTATAAGGCTGTCGGGGTTGCCGTTCTTCGCAAAGTTCAGCGCAAAAACGCCGTTGCTCTTTTTGTAGACAAGTGTGTCCGAGGTGTTGATATACTTCGGCTTTGAATCGTCAAGAACTCGTCCGCCAAAAGCGATAACATTTCCCCTGAGGTCGATTATCGGCACCATTGCGCGGTGTCTGAAATTGTCGTAATACCTGACCTTGCCGTCCTTGTCGCTTCTCCTGACGAGATTCGCGTCGTAAAGCTCCTGATTTGTGAAGCCCTTTGTGTGCATATATCTCAGCAGCGCGTCCCACGAATCGGGCGCATAGCCGAGTCCGAAGTGCTTTATCGTCTGCATTGAAAGCCGACGCTTTCCTGCGAAATAGTCAAGTCCGACCTTGCCCTGCGGCGACATCATTGTCTGGTGGAAAAATCTTGCCGCCTCACGGTTTGCCGCCAATATGCGCTGACGGTGCTTTGCAAGGGTATCGTCGTACCCCTCGTCAGGCATTCTCATTCCTGCCCTGTCGGCAAGCTGTTTGACCGCCTCGACATAGTCAAGATTCTCGATTCGCCGCATAAAGGTTATTGCATCGCCGCCTGCACCGCAACCGAAGCAGTAAAACGACTGGCTCTCCGGATAGACGGTAAATGACGGTGTTTTTTCGTTGTGGAACGGGCAAAGTCCCTTGGGATTTCTGCCCCTTTTGGAAAGGTTGACATACTGAGAAATAAGGCTTTCGATATCGGTTCTTGAACGCAGTTCATTAAGAAACTCATCGCTTATTGCCATATAATCAACCTCCTTTTTAGTATCACACCAGCATCCACGAATTGGGGACAAAGAGCTCTTCAAATGTGCTGACGGCAAACCTGTCCGTCATTCCTGCAACATAGTCGCAGACCGCACGCTCCACTCCCTCGCGCTCGCTGATTTTTATGTATAATTCCGGCATCTCATCGGGGTGATTCAGGTAGTATTCATACAGCCACTTTATCATCTCGACGGCTTTTGTTTCCTCGCTCTTGCAAGCCGGATTGGTGTAAACTCGGTCGAACATAAATGTGTGGAGTGTTGCGAAAGCGTCCGCACAGTCCTCGCCGAGAATAATATCGTTTTTACTGTTGCTGACAACGGATTTCACGAGCCTGTCAATGCGCTGACCCTTTGAATAGCCGAGCGCGTCGCGAATGTCGGACGGAATGTCCTCCTCCTTCATAACCCCTGCGTGAATCGCGTCGTCAATGTCGTGGTTTATATACGCTATCCTGTCGGCAAGCCGTACGATTCTGCCCTCAAGGGTGTCCGCCTCCTTGCCGTTGGTGTGGCGTTCGATTCCGTTTCTCACTTCAAGTGTGAGGTTGAGGCCCTTGCCCTCTTTTTCAATCACGTCAACGACTCTGACGCTCTGCTCATAGTGGCGGAAGCCACCGTAGCAAACGCTGTTGAGCGCTCGCTCACCTGCATGACCGAACGGTGTATGACCGAGGTCGTGTCCGAGGGCTATCGCTTCGGTCAGCGTTTCGTTAAGACCAAGGCATACCGCAATGGTTCTTGCGATCTGAGCAACCTCAAGAGTATGCGTCAGTCGGGTTCGGTAATAATCGCCCTGCGGCGAAAGAAAAACCTGCGTTTTGTGCTTCAGCCGACGGAACGAGTTGCAATGTATGACCCTGTCGCGGTCGTGCTGAAAACAGGTTCTCAGCTCGGTTTCGGGCTCGTAGACAAGCCGTCCCTTGCTTTCGTCGGAGAAGCAGGCATTCTTGCTGAGAATAAGATGCTCGTTTTCGCACAGCTTTTCTCTGACGGTCTTTTCCATACAATGCACCTCCCGACTTACTCAATAAATATATACTCCGTTTTTCGTCTTTTTCCTTTAAATATTTTTAAAAATTCTCAAATTCCTCCCCGATTTCTTCGGCGGAGAACTTTCCGAGACTTAAATCGACAAGCTTTCGTTCAAAATCGTCGGCATTGTCAACCGGCATTTTCAAAGTGACTGTGACCGTGTCGGCAAAATCGAAATCGCAGACTATTCCTCCACATTCGGGAATAAGAGAGTTGAGTCTTCCGTAAAAATTGTAATCACAGCAGACCTTCAAAACCTTGCAGAGCTTCATAGTGATGATTCCGCCTGCGTCAACGGCAATTTTCGCCGTGTGGGAGTATGCTCTCACCAGTCCGCCCGTGCCGAGGAGCGTGCCTCCGAAATACCGCGTTGCAACAACAACACAGTCAGTCAGTTCCTCTTTGAGGAGGACATCAAGAACAGGGATTCCTGCCGTGCCCTGAGGCTCGCCGTCGTCGGAATAGCGCCTGGTCTGTCCATCTCGGAGGACATAGGCATAGACGTTGTGCGTTGCGTCCCAATGCTTCGATTTTATCTCGTTGATAAAGGCAACCGCCTCTTCCTGGGTTGTAACAGGCTTGATATAGCCGATGAACCGCGACTTCTTCTCAACAAATTCGTCGCTCGACGCTTTCGCTATTGTTCTGTACTCCGTGGCGATCACCCCTTTCAAATCAAATCTGCCGCACACCGTAACCGCGGCATTACCTCAAAAAAAGACGGTGTTCAACACACCGCCTTTTCTCTCATCATTATTTAGACAAATTGAAACGCTTATTGAAGCGGTCAACACGTCCGCCTGTGTCAACAAGCTTCTGCTTACCTGTAAAGAACGGGTGGCATTTTGAGCAAATATCAACACGCAGATCTTTTTTAGTTGAACATGTCTTTATCTCATTACCGCAAGCACAACGAACGACTGTCTCTTCGTACTTAGGATGGATTCCTTCCTTCATGTGTTTCACCTCTTTCGATATATTCACGCAAAAGCTATTGTATCACAGCTTTCACTAAATTGCAACAGTTTTTTTAATAAAAATCAATATTATTGAAAAAAACAGACCCCGTCTGTTGACAGGATCCGTGAAAGCAAAACAGCCGTTACGAAAACGACTGTTTGATGATGTCGGCGTCGCCTTATCTTCCCGGGCGGCTGCCCGCCGAGTATTGTCAGCGCGGAAGAGCTTAACTACCGTGTTCGGGATGGGAACGGGTGGACCCTCTTCGCCATAAACACCGACTGTGTTGGGAACTATTGTTCCCAAGCGACTTGCTTATTATATACCGTACCTGCCGATTTGTCAAGCATTTTTTAAAAGTTTTTTACTTTTTTTCGATAACTTTTTCGATTTCGCCGACATAGATGACATGGTAATCCGACGCAGGATAATTCTTCTCAATGGACTTGTCAAGAAATCCCGTATTGTCCATATTCTGAACCGCAATTTTCCTGCACTTGATTATCAGCCTTGCCTCGGCAGGATAAACCGCCTCCCCGTCGGTTGCAAGGCTGAGTCCGGCTTCCTTTATCTTGTCGCAGTCCCTGCCGGAAATTCTGCCGCACAGCCTGAGCATATCCTTGTATTCGGGGTCAAAAAAGCTTATTGTGAAATAATCCTGTTCGTCAATAAATTTTTTCGTATATCTCTGCGGACGGATGAAAATGAACGCCACGTCCCTGCCCCAGAGCTCGCCGATTCCGCCCCAACTCACGGTCAAGGTATTCCACTTTTCGGGCGTTCCCGCGCTCACGAGCGCCCAGTCGTCCGCAATGAGCTTGACGGGATTCTCCTTTAATTCCTTTATTGTCATAAAATCACCTCATAAATTATCTTATGCTTTCTTGCTTTTTATGATTCCCGCCGCCGAAAAAACAGCAAACATAATCGCATTGACCGCAACAACGCTCGCGCCTGCCGGCATAGAAAAAGCAAACGAAACAAACAGTCCGATGAAAAAGCATATCACGGATACAATTGCCGACACAATTACTACCTTGCGGAAGGTTTTGCACACGCGCATTGCCGTCAGCGCAGGGAAAATCACAAGGCTTGAAATCAGCATTGCGCCCATTATCCTCATTCCGATAACAACCGTTATTGCGGTGAGCAAAGCGATCAGCGTGTTATACATTCCCGTTTTTGTGCCGGTCGCCGCGGCAAAGCTTTCGTCAAATGTGACCGAAAAGATCTTGTTGTAGAACACACAATACAGCACAAGCACGGCAGCCGAAAGAATAATGCTTATGACAACATCCGTGCTGCTCATTGCAAGTATACTGCCGAACATATAGCCGTTGACATCCGAGTTAAGACCCGTTGTCATTGACGTGACAAGGATTCCCACCGCAAGCGCGGTGCTTGATATCAGCGCTATTGCAGCGTCGCCCTTGATCTTGCTGTTGTCGCTTATCCGCAGCAGAAGAAACGCCGAAATAATTACCACAGGCACAGAAATTGCCAGCGGAGCGACATTCATCGCCAGCGCAACACACAGAGCGCCGAAGCCGACGTGGGAGAGTCCGTCGCCAATCATTGAATAGCGTTTGAGTACAAGCGTAACTCCGAGGAGAGCGGCACAGAGCGCCACCAGAACGCCGACGATTATTGCGCGGCGCATAAACGCATACGAAAACATTTGAACAAACATATCAATCATTCGGCTCACCTCCGAGTATTCTCCTTGCGGCCGGTGTTTTCAGGTATTCCTCGGTTGTGCCGAAGAAGTCGCCGTCGTGCTCCATACAAAGAATTTTGTTCGCATACCGAACCGAGCTTTTTATGTCGTGCGTTACCATTATAACAGTTACTCCGTGTTCCTTATTCAAATGATTTATCAGCCGATACATATCCTCGGTAACGAACGGATCCAGTCCCGTTGTCGGCTCGTCCAAAAGCAAAAGTCTGTCCGTCGCGCACAGCGCCCTTGCGAGCAGAACCCTCTGCTGCTGACCGCCCGAAAGCTCGTTAAACGACTTATTCTTTATCGAATTGATTTTCATCATATCCATATTTTCACGGGCAATTCTTCTGTCCTCGGCGGTATAGAACAGCTTGCTTTTGCCGCCGAGCCTGCCGCTGAGAACAACCTCTTTTACGCCTGCGGGAAAGTCCTTCTGAACCTGTGTTTTCTGCGGAAGATATCCTATTTCGCTCTTATCAATTCCGTCAAAGGTAACCTTGCCCGATGAAATTTTCTGCAAGCCGAGTATGCCTTTGAGCAGGGTGCTTTTTCCGGCGCCGTTCTCTCCGACTATGCACAGGAAATCGCCCTCTTCGACGCTGAAGCTGACATTGTTGACCGCCTTGGTCGAATCATAGCTCATATTCACATTTTCGCATTTCAATATCTGCATCAGTTCAACGCCTCCTTTAGGTTATAATAATTCTGTCTCATCAAGGACAGGTAGGTTTCTCCGCGCTTCATCTCGTCGGAGGAAATGTTGTGACACGAATGAAGAAGCAGCATCTTGACTCCCGTTTCGGTCGATACCGCCCTTGCTATTTTGGGCTCTGTCAGCTCCTCATAGAAAATCACGGGCAGCCTGTCCGCCTTGATTTTGTCGATTATCTGCGCCATAACCGACGCGCTCGGCTCGGTATTATCAACGCAGGAATCGAATGCGGCAGTATATTCAAGCCCAAATTCATGAGTAAAGTTTTTCATTGCAAAACGTGAACCCGAAATAATCTCTTTGCGCTTTGAGGTTTTGACAAGCTCGCTGAAATCGTCCCTGAGCTCAAGAATTTTCTCGACATATTCCTTTGCGTTTTCATTATAAAAGTCGGCGTTTTCAGGATCAGCTTCGCCCATTTTTTCGGCAATGCACTCAACCATCTTCGCCGCAATTTCAAGATTTGTCCATATATGCTCGTCAGTTTCGCCGTCTTCGTGCTCCTCGTGCGGCTCCTCGCCGTGGTGATGCTCGTGACCGTTTATCTCAATTCCGAGCTCATCGGCAATTTCAACGGCAAGGATATCGTTCACCGCGTGAGTCATCTGCGTCACCCACGTCTCCGTATGCTCGCTGACGTAGAAAAAGATATCACAGTCCTCAAGCTCGATTATATCCTTCGGAGTCGGCTCGTAGGAGTGGCTCTCAACACCGGTCGGTAAAAGCATTTTGACCTCCGCCCTGTCGCCTGCCACCTGTCGCGCAAAATCGTAAGGGGCAAAAATCGAGCACACTATACTGAGCTTATCGCTTTTCCGCGGTGCATTGTATGAACAGCCGCACAGAAAAATCATCAGCACAATCATTAAAAGTGCCGTAACCTTATTTTTCATTTTCTGCCTCCCTGCATTTTTCGCACACGCCGTAAAGCACCGTTCTTTCGGGGTTAATCACGAATCCGTGGTGTTCAAGAATGTGCGCTGCGACCTCATCAAGGAATCCGCACTCAACATGGAGCAAATCTCCGCAGCGCGAGCATTTAAGATGATAATGCTCCGCACAGTTGTGCGCGTCGCCGATATACTCGTAGCAGGCGCTCTGTCCCTCCTCGACAATGTATCTCCGCACCTCTCCGCGCTTTACCAGCTTGTCCAGGTGTCTGTATACCGTCGCCTTGCCGACGGGCTTTCCCTCTTCCGCAAGCTTGGCTATCAATTCATCCGCCGTGAAATGCTTACCCGGTTCCTTTTTCAGAAACGAGAGTATCACTTCACCCTGTTTTGTGTTGTACGATGTTTCCATTATTATCACTTCCAATATGAAACTGAAACTCAATTTCATATTTTACTCCCCTTTAGTCTTTTTGTCAATACCGCGCTTGTCTTTGGTCTCGTTGTGTGATAGAATATATTGAACGGAGCGATTCACTCCGTTATCATTATGACTTTATTGTATCCGACAGGAGAAATATATGAAAAAAGCAATCTCATTTCTCATTTGTTTTGTTTCGGTTTTCACTCTCAGCTCGTGTTCCGTTGAGAAAACGCCGATACTTGACAACAGCGACAAAAGCTATTTTGTCGATTTCTACACCGACGAGGATTACGTCTATATCGAGTGTGTGCTGAACATATACAACCCCAACAACACACCGACAGAGGTATCAGTTTATGCCATAGATAACGAGGATGTCGATATCGGACTTCTTAAAAATCCGAATTTAACGGCGGTCGACAAGGACAGCGGCAAGGAGACCTTTTCTTTAAAAAGCGGCGAAAACACCGTAACCGTTCTTTTCCGCGGCGACTACGCCGGAATTTATCAGATAACCGAAAGAGCAATACCGCGGTTTATATATATAACACAAAACTAAGAACGCAGACCGCATAAAACGGTCTGCGCTTTTTTACATAAATATTTTCTTTATCTGCTCGATCAAAATCTTCACAGCATTTACAACAAGATTTTTTATCAGCATAAACAGGCTCGGACTTTCAATCGGATTGCCCTTATCCTCTTCGGACATGGGTCTGATTGTCTCGGTGCCGTTCTCGTCTTTTTCATAAATAAGATACTGAGGAAGATCCTTTTCGCTGAACACCGTAAGCGGTTGTTCGCCGTGTCTGAGGATTCTGTAAATAACAGGATACAGCGCCCACGGATAACAGTCATGGTTGAGGTTTTGAACATACCACGTTGTGTTCGGGAAAAGTGCAGTTGACGAATCGAGGGAAAGGTCGGGCGAAATATATTTATCCGTTCCGTTCGCCTTTGCCTGTGCGATATATTCATCACTCAGCTTTTCGCCGATAGGTGCCGTTGTCGTGCCCGGAGCCTGCTGCTCACAGGTGACAAGCATATCGCTCTGTTGATTTGCATTGTAAACTATCGGTAAAAGCTGATAGCCATACTTCGCAACTATTGAAACATTCACGCCGTCTTTTTCCATCTGCTTATACATCGAAGTAAGCTTTGAACCGACGTTTTCATGATAATAGTTAATCTTTTTGATGAGGCCTGCATATTCATCCTCAACACCTGCAAAAATATAATCTCTCGCCTCTTTAAATCTATCGGAAGAAATCATTGCCCAATAAGCCGGAAATGTACCGTAGCTGACTCTCATAACATCGGGGGTAACGTATTTGGCGACTTTCGTACCAGTTTTGTTGAAGTAGTCCATCGTCATATCAAGCCCATTCAGCTTATTGCTAAGTGTGATAATCTCTTTTAGAAGGGTAAACGGCAGCGTATTTCCGAGATTCTGAGTCGCAAAATAGTCAACTCCGTCCGCGTCAAAATAAAGCTCGCCATTGAAGAGCGAATCGGTCACTTCCATGCCAAAACAAATCGGGTTATAGAGAACAACATCGTCAACGTCCTCCCAACCGTATTCGGCAAGATATGCGGAAAGTATTACCGTTCCGAGACATCTTGCAAGTAGCTTGACGCGGGAATGTCCGGTCACTTCCTTTACAGCCTGAATATACTCATGGAGATCGTCCGCAATGTCGCAGGGATCAATGCGGCTGTCGTACTGGTAGAAATACTTATAAAGCTCGCTTTGTGCACCGTCCGCCGTAGTCACATCGTTTGACGGCTTATGAATATCGTTCAGAGGGACATTTCTCCAGTATTCACAATTCTTTCGTCCCGAATTGTTCGTAACTTCACCGTTATTATCAAGCATATAATCCTTGCAAAGCTCCGACATATACTGAGTGAAGACCGTCTTAAATTCCGAAAAATCGTCCGTCAAATATCCCTTGGTATAGATTGGAACAAGCTCCTTGGCTGCCTTCTTGATAAACTCTTCCGAAAAAACCGGAATCTCATAGCTGTCCGGATCATCCTTGTCAATGTAAACCGGCGCACGGCCGCGGACATAGATTATCGGCACGGTGTCGCAATTACACGAATCCTCGGCGACCGCACTCATAGGAGCGACGATCATTACAAAGATTACCAGACTCATAAATACTGCTAAAAACTTTTTCATAGATATCTCTCCTTTTTATATGGCTTTATTATATCTTTTATTTTGCGGCTTCCTTTTCGGCAAGCTCATCAAGATATTCGTCATAGGTGATGTTCTTATCATAGAAACTGCCCGGAGTCACATCAATTATCCTGTCGGCAATCGTCTGAACAAACTGATGGTCGTGGGAGGTGAAGAGAACCGTCTCAGGAAAATTGATTATACCCTTGTTAAGCGACTCGATCGACTCAAGGTCAAGATGGTTCGTCGGCTCGTCAAAAATGAGAACATTCGCTCCAGAAAGCATCATTTTGCAAAGCATACAGCGAACTCGCTCTCCTCCAGAAAGAACCTTTGCCTTTTTGGTTGCTTCTTCGCCGGAGAACATCATTCTGCCGAGCCAGCCTCTAACATCAGTTTCAAAAACGAGATCCGAATATCTGCGGATCCAGTCAATAAGCGAATCCTCACAGCCGTCAAAAAATTCGGAGTTATCCGACGGGAAATAGGACTGCGATGTGGTAACGCCCCACTTGAACGTACCCTCGTCGGGTTCGATTTCACCGACAAGAATTTTGAAAAGCGTGGTCTTTGCCAGTCCGTCCGTGCCGACAAAAGCGACCTTCTCGCGCGGCTTTATCGTGAACGAAACGTTGTCGAGCACCTTTCTGTCGCCGATGGTTTTGCTTATACCGGAAACGGTCAGAAGCTCGTTGCCGACCTCACGGTCGGGTTTGAAGGAAACGAACGGGAAACGGCGCGAAGAAACAGGCATATCCTCAAGGTTGAGCTCATCAAGAAGCTTCTTACGGCTCGTTGCCTGCTTTGACTTTGACGCGTTCGCGCTGAATCGTGATATAAACTCCTGCAATTCTTTCTTTTTCTGTTCGGCTTTTTTGTTCTGCTCCCTCAACTGGCGCTGTGCGATCTGTGTGTAATCATACCAAAAATCGTAGTTACCGACATACATCTCAATCTTGCCGAAATCAATATCAACAATGTGTGTACAGACCTTGTTGAGAAAATGACGGTCATGCGAAACAACGATAACCGTGCTTTCAAGGTCAATCAGGAAATCCTCAAGCCATCTGACCGCCGCGATGTCGAGGTGGTTGGTAGGCTCGTCCATCAAGAGAATATTGGGATTTCCGAAAAGTGCCTGAGCCAAAAGAACCTTGACCTTTATATCATTGTCAAGCTCACTCATCTGAGCGTAATGGTACTCGTTCGTAACACCGAGACCGTTGAGCAGAATTTCAGCGTCACTTTCCGCGCTCCAGCCGCCCATCTCGGCGAACTCCTCTTCCAGCTCACTTACCTTGATTCCATCCTCTTCCGTGAAGTCCTCTTTCATATAGAGGGCTTCTTTCTCGTCCATAACCTCACACAGATGCGGATTTCCCATAAGCACCGTGCGGATAACGGTATATTCATCAAAAGCAAAGTGATCCTGACGAAGAACCGACATTCTCTCGCCCGGAGTGATAATTACCTCGCCCTTGTTCGGTTCAATTTCGCCGGAAAGTATTTTCAAAAAGGTGGACTTGCCCGCTCCGTTTGCTCCTATGAGTCCATAGCAGTTTCCGTCGGTGAATTTGAGATCCGCCCCTTTGAAAAGCTCTCTGCCGCCATACTGTAAGCTTACATTAACTGTACTGATCAAAACCTTATCTCCCTGATTATTATTTATCTTTTCACAAGATATTTAACAAATTTATATACTTGACTCTTGAACAAATAAAAGTATTTGCGAAAGAATCTTATCAACGGCAAAACTCTGACGTAAAGCAAATAATCCCTGTCCCGAACGCTGTGCTTTTTTCCGTTCCTTTCAAAGGATTTCAGCACACCGATTATGCGATCCTTGCCTACATTGTATTCATTGCCCCATTGATTATCGCCGCGCAAAACCAAAGTGCCGCCGTTGACGAACATAACGCGCTGAAGAATAAATTGTCCGTTGTCACGCTGATAGAACGCGACGTCCCCCGCCTTAATATCGCGGCGCGGCTTTGCCACGGTGACTGTATCCTTACCGTCCCGAATAACGGGAAGCATACTGCGCCCTGCGGAAACAAAGGATATTTCGCCGTGCTTTTCAAGCGTTTCATATATAAGCGGAGCCGCGTCATTATGGCTTTCATTATTGTTCAATCGAATCAGCTCCTTTTTTGAATATAATATATGCACTCATATACAGTTAATTTTATCATCTTCTATGTTTCATGTCAATATTTTCAAATTTAAAATATTCGGGCAAAAGCATAGCCTCCGTGCCGAAACACGGAGGCTGAAATTAAGCATTGTTTAATTGTACTCGGAAATTAGTACATTACTCTACCTGTGATGCTGTCGCCTGTGAGAGCAAATGTAGTTGTAACTGCACGAGTTCTCAAATCAAGGTTAAGAGCTCCGAGGTAGTCGAAGTTGTAGTTGATTGTCCATACGCACTCGCCGCTGTCAAGAACAACAGGAGGATAATTCTTGTTGTCGTATGTACGAGTTGAACCGTCAGGAGCAACAAACTGAATCTTGCATACGTCTGTGCTTGTTTTGATGATTACCTGATGAACACCCTTCTTGATCTTACCGTCCATATATGTTCCTGCAGGATACATATCGGGGATAGAAATTGAATGGATGCTGAGGTCAAGACCGTCAACTGCGTTTACGGTAAGAACCTTGTAATCGCCGAGCCACTCTTTGCTGTATCTGGCAAATACATTGTATGTTGAGCTTGCCTCGGAAGCAAGAACTTTGAATGTCCAGATCTCGTTGTCGCCGTCTTCTGTAATCATAACGTTGCCGCGCTCAAATGTTGTGCTTACTTCAGGATCGTTAGCATCAACAAGACGGATAGCCTCAGGAGAACCTGAAACAACAACCTTAACGTTTGCTTCGGAACCGATTGTCGGTGTGCCAACTGTTTCAGCGCTGATAACGCTTGTAGCTACAAGAGCTGCCTTAGCGTCTGTGATAGCCTTTGTTGCAGCGTCAACTGTTGCCTGCTCTGACTTGAGAAGGGTTCTTGAGAGAGTTGAACCTGCTGTAACTGCTGAAGCATAAGCTACCCAGCTTGACTTGGTGTAGAACGGTGAAAGTGCGCTGTCGAACTCATTGACTGCTGCGTCAAGAGCTGTGTAATCAGCATACTCAACAACCGGAGTATCTGACTTAACGTTTACATAAGAGTCAGAAACGATCATCGTCTTTGATCTTGCTGCGTGGTAATCGGGAAGACTGTCGTCCTGAGGACCGTTAGCACGCTCGAACTGCCAGCCGTAGTCGATCTTCTTGTTCTGTGTCCAAAGGTCTTCCTTCTCGAAAGAAAGCTGAATGTCGGTCGGGGTGAAGAACTTAATCGAATAACCCGGCTGAGCGTCTTCCTTAACCTTAAATTTAAATGTACCGATAACTGTGTTGTCAGCCTTGATAGCCTTAACAAAGTTGGCCTGATCCTTTTTTGAATTATCGGCAAATGAAATTACACGGCAGCCTGCATACTGGTTGTAAGCAGCTTCGTTCTGAAGAGCCTTCGGCCAGTTAAGCGGACGAACGTCGCCGTCACGCGGAGACATACCCCAATCGAAGTACGGCTTATCGCCGATAAGTCTCCAGGTTTCAAACTCAGGACCGAAGGTGAAACCAACGTCGCCCTTGTCTGCATCCATGTTCTCTATGATATCGATGTTTGTCTTATCATAGAAAATGGTTGCATAGAGAATGCTGAAATAGAAGTTTGTTGTGCAAACCATATCGACTGTGAAGGTCTCGCCGGGCTCAACCTCTGTCTTGCTCGGAACATACCATACTTTTGCAACAGCGTTCTTATCGTCGATGTCATTCTCCGGATCCGTTGCATAGTACTTGTACCTGTAGTCTCCCCAGTACTCGTAGTCGTCATTCCACGGAGTCTTCATCTTCTCGTAAAGAGCTTCCCACTCTGCGTCAGAAGCGCCCTTAGCCTTAAGAGCGTGATACTCATCAATGATCTCCTGAGACCAGAAGCTGAGGTTGTACTCAAGGATCTCTTCGTCCGCCGGAGTTTCGCGAAGATTGGTTGACTTTATTTTTCCGCTAAGAAAAACAATGTCGATTCTGTCTTTCGGGTTTGTTATTGCCATCTCTTCATCGGGATAAACAACATCATCCGCTGCCGATCCGACAATAGCAAAGCTTGAGAAGACAAAAAGTACAGCCAAAACAATACTTAAAACTTTCTTTGCCATAAAAATTTCCTCCTAATAATTTATCTTTAGTCCCCCTCTCTCGTGGGGGATCAAAGCCATTGTTACGAAACTCTGCCAGTTGACTGGTTGAGTACGCCTGAACCGGAAATTACGTTTTCGATGAGCTTTCCGTCAGCTGCCGTTACCATTCTGTCGCCGTTTATGTTCGCTGCAAGTATTCCTGCCGCTGTGAGCGAGCTTACGCTCATTATCTGATTCTCTATGTCGTTTATGTCTCTTGCGGTGATCGTTCCGTCGCCGTTTACATCACCGTAGATAAGAATCACATACTCGCCTATTACGTTGCCGTCAAGGTCTGTTACCGTTACGGTCGAGCCCGTTCCGATATATCTTCCCGTTACTGCCTTCGTAATCGTTATGTTTACGTTCTCCATCTCGAAATAGGTGCTCTTCAATGTGTTTTCACGAAGTCCCGTGTCAAGTCCCTTGATGTAGGTTACTCCGCCGGACTTCTTGTAAGACGCGCCGTTCTTGAGTTCAAACTTCGCTACCTTCGTATCCTCCGGCTCAAGCGAATCAATATAGCCCTGAAGTGTGGCTGTCATTTCATTGACAAAAGCCTGGTCGCTTATTTTGCGATCCATATTTTTAGATACGGTATTCTCGCGATAATCGTTGATAAGAGCCATTACCTCATCAAAGTTCTTATATGTATTATTATAAATTTCCGAGCTCGAATTGTCAAGCAAATCCAAGATTTTTTGAAGTTCTGTATAGTTTGCCAATTTTTCAATCAAATCATTGGTACCTTTTACTATATTTTCGGCGAAAGCGTTTACTTCCTGCTGTTTGTCAATCTTGTATCCGTAACCGACGGACGCAATTATTTCTTTAAGTGCAGCAACACTTTCATCTGTATATATTCCCTTTTCGATTTTGGCATTCGCTTTACTTATAGCATTTTCAACACTTGTGTAATCTGCCGGCTTATAGTCAAGGGCATTGCTTCCGGCGATAACAGCCGCAGTATACATATCAACCTTTTTCTGATCGCGGATATCATACTCCCAGTTGATCGAGCGGATTATCTCACGAAGCGGATTAACCGTCTCGTCTGTATACAGACCTGTGTCGATCTTGGCTTGTGCCTCGGTGACCGCTTTTCTGAGCTCGTCGTATGAGGCATTCTTGTATTTAAGATCCGTGAGCGCAGTCTCTATTGCCTGAGCAAAAGCGGTTACGCGCTTCTGATATCTTATATCCAGTCCCTCTTCGACTGCCGCGAGAGCGTCCTGAAGATTCTGCCAGCTTTCATCTGTGTAAAGCTCAGAATTCGTCGGAACCTTATTCTTTGCCGTTGTTACCGCTGAATAGTCCGCCGGGTTGTACTCCAGCTTTTCGACTGCCGCTCTGATTGCCGCGGCATAGCCGTCAACCTTTGCCTGTTCAAAAATGTTGAGAGTGTAGTCAACAGAATTTATAGCCAATCTGACTGCCGCTCTCGATGCCGCCGTGTGGAGCTTTTCGTCCATTGCGGCTTCGGCTTCCTGAATCGCCTTTCTGACATCGTCATAATTTGCGCCGAGAGGATCAAGTTCTTCTATCGCCTCTTCAATGTCGTCCGCAAACTTATTGACCTCAGCCTGGTGAGTGATGTCAAGACCCTTGACAACGGCATTTATCTTATCCTGAAGATTCTGCCAGCTTTCATCTGTGTAAGGTGCCGAGCTTTCCGGAACCTTTTCGAGTGCGGCATCAACACGGCTGTAATCGGCAGGTTTAACCGAAAGACCCTTTATTGCTTCGCGAATTGCGGGCGGATAGGTATCTACCGTTGACTGATATCTGATATCAAGAGTTAAATCCATGCTGTCGAGCACCTTATTGAGAGCTGCTACCGATTCATCGGTATAGATTGAAAGGTCAGTCGGTATCTCGCCCTTTGCCTTTTCAACCTCGGTGTAATCCGCAGGAAGATACTCAAGCGCGTTTATTGCGTCCTCTATATTCTTTGCAAAGCCGTTTACCTCTGTCTGATGAGTTATATCCAGTCCCTCAACAACAGCGTTCAGCTTATTCTGAAGATTCTGCCAGCTTTCCTTAGTATATATGCTTGAATCTGCCGGAACTTTACCCTTTGTGACAGTAACTGCCGAATAATCGGCATCCTTATATCTGAGACCCTCTCGCGCCGCCTTTATATTGTCCGCAAATTTGTCAACCTTTGCCTGCTCATTCTTGCCGAGCGATCTGTCAACCGCGTTTACAGCGTCGTTGAGCGCCTTTACCGTTTCGTCCGTGTAAAGAGTGAGGTCTGACGGAATCTTTGAGATTTCCGAATCGACCTGAGTGTAATCCGCAGGAACAAACTTCTCAACAAGCTTCGAGATAGCGTCATTTATCGCATCGGCAAAGCCGTTGACTCTCTCCTGCTCCGTGATGCCGAGGTTGTAAACAACAGCGGCAATGGCGTCATCAAGAACCTTGATTGATTCGTCGGTATAAATGCCCTCTGCCTTTTTGGCGTTTGCCGCCGTGATGGCTTCCGTAACGGAAGTATAATCGGCGCCTTTCTCCTTGAGCGCTTTTATTGCGTCTTTCACAGCGTCCGCATAACCGTCAACCGTGGTCTGATATCTGATGTCGAGATATTTGTCGATTCCGTTTACTACATTGTTAAGGTTTTCAACAGATGCATCGGTATAAATCGTAAGGTCAGCCGGGATATCAGCCAAAGCAAGATTAACATTTGTGTAATCGGCAGGCTTGTATCTCAAAACCTCTATCGCCGTTTCAATCGCCTCGGCGTAAGTATCGACCTGAGACTGATATCTGATGTCCAGTCCCTCTATGACTTCGGCAATCTTATTCTGAAGGTGCGTCCAGCTCTCCTCCGTGTAAAGACTTGAGTCTGACGGCACCTTGTTCTTCGCCGCCGTTACAGCCGAATAATCAGCCTTTTTGTATTTAAGACCGTTGATAGCGTTGTTTATGCTTGTAACATAGCCGTCAACCGTTGACTGCTTATCCGCAGTAAGAGTTGTATCAATCTTCTTGAGAACCGAATTAAGCGTTGCAACCGAAAGAGCCGTGTAAAGCGACGTATCCTCCGGAATGTTTGCTTTCGCAAGCTCAACCTGTGTGTAGTCGGCAGGAGCATATTTCAATGCGTCTATTGCGTCGCTGATTGCCTTTGCATAGCCGTCAACCGTTGACTGATATCTGATGTCAAGGCTTGTATCAACGCTCGCTATTGCAAGGTTGAGGGCAGAAACTGTCTCTTCCGTGTAAAGTGAATAGCCCGGATGTACCTTCTCAAACGCATCGTTCTCGTCAAGCTTTTCCTGCGCGAGAGTCTTGTTTGCATTTACATTTGTATAGTTTGCAGGGAGATATTCAAGCTTGGCTACGGCATCACGAATAGCCGCCGCATAGCCGTCAACCTGTGCCTGCTTGCTTATGTCAAGGTTCTGAACAACTCCCGTATAAGCATTTGTAAGTCTCGTAAGACTTTCCGACGTATAGAGCTTGCTTCCGCTTTCCATATATACGGCAGCCTCGCTCTGCGCCTTTGTAACATCGGAATAGTCCGCTTTGTTTTCTTTCAAGGATGAAAGTGCGTTAATGATTGCCGTTGCGTAAGCGTCAACCTGTGCCTGCTTGTCGCTGTCAAGATTTCTGACAACATTGTTTATCGCTGTCGTAACATTCGACCAGTTTGAATAGAAGGTTTCGGCAGTAAAGCCGTATGTTGTAGCGTAAGTCTTCAAAATATTATCCGCAAACGCATCAGCCTGCATGATAGCTTCATCAACCGCCGTATAGTCGGCTGTGTTGGTCATAAGCTTATCAATCGCCGAACGGAGTGCCGCGACGCCGCGGTCAATTTCGCTCTGATATCTGATGTCGAGATCAAGCTTGGACTCAAGTGAAGCAATTGCTTTGTCGACCGCCGTAAAGTCGCTGTACTTTGACCTGTCTATTGAATTTGCATAGGCTATGAGTGACTCAGCCTCCGAAATATCGGCAGGCTTGTATTCGATGTTATCAAGCCAGTAATTGAGCTTTGCAACAGCCGCATCAATTTCCGACTGATGCGAAAGGTCAAGACCGTGAAGCGCAACGAGCTCGTTATATGATGAGGTAAGATTTTCTGCGACCTCATCGGTGATGTACGAAAGCTTGAGTACCTTGTATGCGCTCTCTGCTTTCTTTGCGGCTGAATAATCCGCCCCGTTCACCTTGAGAGCATCAATCGCATTCTTCAAAAGAAGCGTATATCCTTCAACCTTTGACTGTTCCGTAACATCAAGAAATTCTGTGAGAGTATATCCCTCCAATTCATTGTATACACAACCTGAGTTTTTCAGAACTGTCTCAAGCTTTGACCAGCCGTCGTATACCTCGGCAGCGCTCTTGCCGTAGATCGTCGGTGTCTCCGTCATAATCTTATTAACGGTATTGAGGTTGGCAAGGAACTCCGAGTAATCCGCCGTTGCATATTCAAGCGCATCAATCGCAGCCTTGATATCAATCGCCGCCTTATCAACCGCAGGCTGATAAAGTACGCTGCAATCTGCGGCATAATTGTCGATGAGATTCTGGAGCTTTGCCCATGAAGCAAGTGTGTAGTTGGCTGAATTTTTGCCTGTCGCCTGCTTGTAGTATGCGTCGGCAAGAGAATAGTCGGCCCTTCTCATTTTAAGGTTTGAATATGCCGTTTTCAATGTAGAATAAGCATAATCAATATCGCTCTGAGAAACATCGGGCTTTGCAAGGCAGCCCTTTGCGTTCATATATGCGTTCTTGAAATCCTCCCAGCCCGATGAATAGTACCAGGACTGCGGATTGTATCCCTTGAACTCGCCCTCGGAAATCTCTGTGGACATCGTTGTCGGGTCTGTTCCGTGTATCTCTTCAATAAGAGTTCTCAGCGAGCCTTTATCGTATGTAATGAATCGGAAACTGAAAGACTGTCCGACATATACTGCTGTCCAGCCCGCAGGAGTATGATATTTAAGCGAAACGGTGTATTCCTTAGTGCCTGTTTCCTTGCAGGGACCCACGCCCTCAAAATAGGACTGGAGTGTTGAACCGATTGCCGTATTCGTCATTTGAATTGTGTTTTTCGACGGAGTAATGCTCAATGCATTTTCTACTGTCGTGTCTGTTGACGGATCATTCTCCGTGTTGTCAGAGCTGAATGTTTTGACGATTCCGTCCGCACAAAATACCTTACCGATAGAAACATTAACCCTTTCATCGGAATCCGTTGCATACTGCGGAATTACCGTATGAAAACGCAAATTGAGCGACGCAAGCGTTGAGGTTACGCTCTTATCTATATATACAACAGAAAGCGGACGATTGCTGTCAGCGTTGTAAGCAACATTATAATTCTTGCTCGGCGTGCCGTCCGAAAAGCTCTTCATGACACCGAAATCCGTTGTCCATGCAGAAGCCGAAGCGGTGAAGGCCTGAGTTTTTGTATAGTCTATCGAGCCGTTTCCGGTTCCGTTGTTGTAAACAGAGCCGTACACATTTTCACCGAGTATCTGAGTTGCAATGTAAGATCTGTTCTTCGTGGCCTGACCGAAACCGTATTCGGCATAAGTTCTCTTTGTCGTGTTGATACCGGCAGGAACTGCAATCGACTCAACATAAGAAACGCACTGTGTTTCGTAGTTGTTAGTGTATGTTTTTCCGCTGAGCTGATTAGTCTCGCTGTAAGAATAGCTGACTGTGAAAATCAAAGTCGTACCGACCGCCGCAGTACCGCCGCTGACCGTCCATGTGTATGTACCGTTGGCATAGGCAGGAGTGGACGATGTGTATGTAACGGTAGTATTGTTGCACGAGATAGTCGGTGCGTTCTCAAGCGTCACGCCCGGAGTAAACGAAATCTGGGTGGCATAAGGAGTTTCGCCCGAATAGGCAATCGTTGCAAATCTTCCCGACAAGTACGGAACTCCGGACTTTGTTGCCTTGACAATTACTGAGTTGTTGCCTACCGGAGGCTTCAACGAATTTGTCGCATAAGCTACCCTCGTCACCTCGTTGACATAAATGCTTGCAGTCGGTCTGTTAAGAACCAACGTCGGATCGGCAGGAGCCGCTGCTGCGGTAATTCCTCCCGGCATAAGAGTCAGCGGAATTGATGAGAGAACCAAAGCAATCACCATCAGTATGCTGATGATTTTTCTTTTGAGTTTCATCACAGACACCACCTTAACTAAATAAGAGATATTTCCTGCACCAAGGCAGGATGCTTCTGTTTGTTTGACAAAATATATTCGATGTCAAAACAATAATACTCGAATATACCTAAAGTAAGTTTAACACAGTTTTCAAACTTCGTCAATAAAATTACAGCTATTTTTAACTTTTGTAAAATAAACAAAGATAAATTTTGTATATATTTTATATTTTGCTTCACACATCAGCCCACACAATAGAAAAACAGGGTTGCCGTTTCCGACAACCCTGTAATTATTGGTTTATGTTAGCTGTTTGTTCCGTTTATGATATCCATGAATGTGACATTCTTACCGATACACTCTTCGGGAGCCTGATTGATAGTCTCTTTGCCGAGACCTGCGTTCTCAACAGTCTTAACGTCGGAGTTACCGATGTTGCCGTCGAAGTTGAGGTCACCTGCATAGACTATATACTTAGCGGTGAGCTCAGGATCGAGCATAAGTGAAGCATAAGCCTTGAGAAGAACAGCGTCACGTCCGTCTGCGTATCCGTCACCGTTTACGTCGCCGAATACAACGAGGGTGTATTCGTTCATAACAACATCGTCGCTGACGATCTTGAGCTTTGAACCGGTACCGTTACCGAGAGCTGTGCTTGTGAGCTGTATGTCACCGTCGTTGGAGTATCCGTAATAGCTGCCAAAATAATCCGTGAAACCGTCTTCGCCGTTCTCTTCCTTATCCTGAGCGGTCCAGAAAGTTTCATCAAATCCGATTGCGTAGTCATAACGCAGGTCAAGATTCTGATTGAATGTATGTGAACCGTCATTATAGAAGTCGATTGATGCAACAGGAACAAGGTTCTCAATTGAATCAGCGAGCTTCTGTGCGAAGTTATCAACGAGCTTCTGACTGTCCTGATCATAGTCACGGTCAAGACCTACGCCGTCCTTATATGCCTTAACAACATTCTGTACCGATTCGTTTGTGTAAAGCTTCGGTGAATAAAGTTCGGGAACACGAGCGATCTGTGCGTCAAGCTCGGAATAATCGGCAAGACCGATGTAATCCTTAAGGCTGTGAAGAGCCTTTGAAAGCTGACGTCTTGCGGTATTAACCTTGGACTGTCTGTAATCCATAAGCGTACCGTTTGCCTTGTAGGTGTTGTACTCGTTCTGTACCTTTACTGCAAACTGATATGCCTGCCAGTATGCGTTCCATGTTCTGTCTGTGTACTTCTTCGTTCCGTCAGCATTGAGGTTATCTTCGTATCTGACTGTGCCGAGAGGTGCAAGAACCTTATTGAGCTGATAGTCATAGGTATAGGTCTGATGCTCTGTGAGTATCTCCTTATACTTGCGAAGCGTATAACAGTTAAACGTAATGTCAGCTCTGCTTGGGAAAACTTCTTTTCCTTCTTTTGCTGCGTCATACTGATTAAGAACGGCACCTGCTCCTCTGAGACGAACCTTGAATGCAAGATATGCCCACGGTGCAAAGTCTACCATGTGGAAATATCCGTATGCGTCGTCATAGTAGCTGAGATTCTCGTTGCTTGTAAGAGCAAGCTCATCATAGATCTCTCTGAGTTCGCTGACGCTGTATGTTTTGCCTACCGGAAGATTGTTGTTGTAATCAACCGTAACATAATCATACTTATCCTTGTCGATCGCACCGATCAACTCGGCAACAAGATCAAGCGAAGTGTCGCAAAGTGAGCCTGTTCCCGTAATGTTTGAAAGGCTGCCGAGCAAGAGCTTCAATGTATTCTTAAGACCGCATCCGTTGTTTGCGCCGCTGTCACCTATGTTGACCGTGATAATCTGGTCAAGCTTTGTGTAGCTGTACGGGATAATAAGCGCTTTCTGTGCTGCATTATCTGTTGTTCCCGCTGTCTCATAATTCGGGAGCTGGAACAAACCGTTGATAACTCTCGCAAGGAGGTTTGTAACTATCTGTGTGAGCGGCTTATCGAGTGAAGCCGTCTTAGTCGATGTTGATGCACGGCGTCCGATAAGGGAAAGAACCGTATTGATATCGAAATCAAGGATAGCGTTCAGAAGCTTATCCATAACGATCTCTCTCATACCGTCTCTGCTGTCCTCAACACCGTAACAGATGTTGGTCAGCGGAATCCACTGGTTGACAGAAAGGTAAACCTTTGACCATACATCGGAGCCGCTTGCGGCAGAACCGAGATTGAAGAGCTTTGAATACTTTGTAAGGAAGAAGTCGTATGCAGCGTTAAGCTCTGCGCTGAATGTAATCTTAGTCGGGTCGGAGTTTACGGTCTGCATACCGAACTCACCGACAAGATAGTAGTCAACCAATGCTGCGGCAAGGTCAAGACACCAGTCACCGTCAGGATTGTACTGAGAACCGATGTAGTTTCCGTCCGCATCCTTCGGAGCCATAAGGTCCTCGAACTCAGCAGTCGGATAGAGATCCTTGAGCACATCAATAAGAGTGTACGTTGCAAGCTCTCTGATAGAGTCACAGTTGTCGGAGAACTCAACACCGTCAACAAGTGCTTCAAGGAGGAACTTAACGAGGAATGCAAATGTCTGCTCATCATTCATATCGGCGAGCGCTGCACTCTGAGCATCCGAAATAGTCGGAGCATCCTTCCAAACGGTGCCGAGAATCGGGAGAAGCATTTTGACATACTCCGAAAGCTTGGAAACAAAGCCGGGCTCAAGAGTAAGATACTTGCCACCGTTGCCGTCATCCTGGAAGTAGATGTACTTTGTAAGACCCTCTTTAAGGATATATTTAAGTGTGACGTTTACTTTATCTATCGGCTTCGGAGCGGTCGGATTTTCAACACCCTGAAGCTCAAGGAATTTGGCGATCATAACATCCTGTGCGGTATCTTCGGGAAGACCGAGCGATTCGTTGGTTACGAAGAGACCGATAGCGATGTTGATATAAGATGTATTTGCCGAAGTATCCTCCGGAGCAATCTTCAACGCGTCAAGTATGAGATTACCTGCATACTTAACAACGATATCATCAATGAGTGCGCTGAATATAGCCTCGATAAGGTCATAGGTCTTTACTTTCGTGAGGTCTATCGATGAGCCTATCGACGTCTTCAGTGACGGAAGAAGCTCAACAAGTGTAACATTGTTCTTCAGCGTTCCGTCTGCGTTTTTGGCAAGTCCGAGGAAGTCAGCGACAACGTTTGAACCGTCTGCCTTGGCAAGCTTGTCGCAGACGAACTTGATAAGACGGTTGTTGAGGAAATCGTTGACTATGTAGTCAAGGTTGTTGTACGGGCTGTCTGTCGAGAAGCCTGTACCCTCTGAATTGATCAATGCCTTGTATACCATTTCGTTAATATAGCCGTGAAGGTCATTAAGCATCGGAAGATCCTTCTGCGGACTCCATGCAACAGAAATAATACCTACATTGAAAGAGTTATCCGCAAATTTGTAAAGCGGGTCGGCATTTTCCTGGAGCCACTGAAGAAGATATCCAAGCATCTGAAGATCGGTAATGGAGCTTGAAGAACGTCTGATTGACGAGTTTCTCGGAATACCGTAGCTGAGCCTTTTGATATCGCCGAGACTTGCAAGGTCATATACCGTACTTTCCCTGATGTTCTTTACCGTGTCAAACAGGCTGTCTATTGAGTAGAGATGAACGTGAATGCCCAAAAAGCTGTTGTCAAATTCAACATCCACTCCTGAAAGAGCCTTGTCGTCAATGTAGTCAAGAACGGCTGAAGCCGCCTGCTCCTTTGTGAACACAGGCTTCAATACACTACTGTAATCACAGGTAGAGTAATCACTTTTGTATGCGCTTACGCCGACTGTCAGACACGAGAGCATCATGACAAGAGCAATGAGCACACAAAGCAGTCGTTTAGATTGTTTCACCTAAAACACCTCCGTTAAATTGCCGATTTACAATCGGATAAACTGTAAATAGGGTCGCCAAAATCCACCATTCCAGTTTGGCTTATAATAATATTATCAGATAAGTTGCAATTTGTAAATAGGTTTTTCTAAATTTAAACTTTGCAAATTGAACAAAATTTCATAATTTTTTTATTAAAAAACAATAATGGATACAAATTATTTCATCTGTTTATGCCGTTTTTAATGCATTTTAAGCAAAATCCGCTTGTATATCCTCTATACATTTATATATGCTCCAAATGTGTTACATTTTATCAAAAATAACGGTTGAAAAACACAGTCAATATGATATAATAGCCTCAAGTAGCCGACGGTTACTCAAACAGGAATTTAAGCAACAGGAGCGCATTATGAAAAATTCAGTAAACATAGGAATCATCGGTCTCGGCTGCCGCGGAAGCAGTATGGCTGAGGTCATGATAAAAATGGACGACATCAATGTGCTTGCCGTCTGTGACAAATACCCCGACCGAGTTGAGAATACAATTAAAAAAATTGTCTCAAAAGGCAGACCGGCGCCGATGGGTACAACCGACTACAACGACATTCTCAATATGCCGGGAATTGACACGGTTTATATCGCAACCGACTGGGAATGTCACGTCAAAATTGCGATTGAAGCGATGAAAAAAGGAATCCCTGCGGCAATGGAAGTCGGCGGCGCTTACACTCTTGACGAGTGCTGGGAGCTTGTTGACACATACGAGGAGACCGGCGTTTGGACAATGATGATGGAAAACTGCTGTTACGGCGAGCGTGAAATGATGGTTCACAATATGGTTCGCGACGGTGTTCTCGGCGATCTTGTTTTCTGTTCGGGTCAGTATGCTCACGACCTGCGCGATGAGGTCACATACGGCGAGAAGAACCGCCATTACAGACTCCGCAACTACATCTCAAGAAACTGCGAAAACTATCCGACTCATGAGCTCGGACCGATTGCAAATATTCTTGAAATCAATCGCGGCAACAGATTTGTTTCAATGACCTCCGTGTGCAGTAAAGCAATGGGACTCAAGGACTATGTGAAGCAGAAGAAAGATCTCAAGCCCTCGCTCGGCTCAACGGAGTTTGCACAGGCGGACATCGTCAAAACATTTATTAAAACCGAGCGCGGCGAGCTTATCGAACTGACGCTTGACACCTGTCTCCCCCGTTTTTACAGCCGCGGCTTCACGGTCAGAGGCACGAAAGGACTCTATCAGGAGGACGGCGACATCGTTTACCTCGACAAGAAGCAGTACCGTAAAAATGAGTGGACACAAAACAAGTTTTGGGGCAAAGCAAAAAAATTCGCAAGGAAATATAACCACCCTCTTTGGCAGGACACCACCAAGGAAATGCTTGAAGCAGGCCACGGCGGAATGGACTGGCACGTTATCAGAGCATGGATAGTTTCCGTCAAGAACGGAACGCTTCCGCCGATCGACGTTTACGACGCCGCCGCATGGATGAGTATCACTCCGCTGAGCGATCTTTCACTTAAAAACGGCGGAGCGACTGTTGAAATTCCCGACTTCACGAGGGGTAAATACAAAAACAGAAGATTCAAAAATGACAACATTTATGACTTCAGATAAATTTTGAGGAGGAAATATTCATGATTGAAAAACTTACAGCCATTATAGTTGTTATCGCAACTGTACTTATGAGCATCACAAGCTGCTTTGTGTTCGTCAAGGCACCAAAGGATGAAACGGAATTTACACCCGTGATCCGTTTTGTGGCTTGCAGCGATTCTCATCTGAAATCTGCCGCAGGAAAGGGCAGCTACAGAATCGAAAAGACTGCCAAGCTCGCTTATGCCATTGCAAAAGCCGACGATGAATACAAAAGCCTTGATGCTTTTCTTATCAACGGCGACATCACAAACGACGGAAACATCGACCAGTTCAGCGGCTTCAAAGCAGTTGCGGACAAATACATAAATAGCGACACAGAGCTTTTGCCGATCATCGCCAACAACCATGACTTCAGAAATATGAAGAAGCAGACAGTTGCTTATTTCTCAAAGCTTATGGACAAGGACACGGACTACCACAAGGTAGTGAACGGTTACCACTTCATCGGAATCTCCACCTCCGACGTTGAGGGCGTAAACTACACCGAGGATCAGCGAATCTGGCTCAAGGCTCAGCTTGACGAAGCTGTTAAGGATGACCCGAACAAGCCAATCTTCGTTTCACAGCACGAGCACATTCTTAACACGGTTTACGGCAGTTCTGATTTCGACGGCTGGGGAATTGACGATTTCACCGACATTCTCGAACAGTATCCACAGGTAGTTGACTTTTCGGGTCACTCCCACTATCCGCTCAACGACCCGCGTTCGGTTTGGCAGGGCAGCTTCACGGCAGTCGGCACAGGTGCTCTCGCTTATATGGAGCTCACGGTTGAGGATCAGCGCAAGGTTCACCCGACCGGCAACGGACTTGAAGCGCAGTTCTGGATCGTAGAGCTTGACAAGGACAGCAATATGCGTCTGAGAGGTATTGACCTCATTGAGGAGAAGGTTCTCTGCGAATATATCCTCGCCAATCCCGCAGACACGGCAAACCGTGAATACACTCCGGAGAAACAGGCGGCAAGATCCACGGCTCCCGTTTTCGCCGAGAGCGCTTCAATAAAGGTAACAAAGGCGGCAAGAAACGCCACCGTCAGATTTGACGCGGCAAATTCAACCGATTCGGCACCGATCTTCCTCTACAAGGTAACCGTAACGGATTCCGACGGAGAGGTCGTTAAATCCGATTGGGTGCTTCCGAAATATTATTCGGCAACCGTTGAGAAAAGAGAAAAGCTCAGACTCGGCAAGTTTGAAAAGGGAGAATACAATGTGTCGGTAGTTGCCGAAACCGCATGGGGCGTGCAGTCCGAGGCAATTACAACAAGCTTCGTAATAAAATAAAATGGCAACCTTACTTTTGGTAATAATCTTTATTGACTTTATCGGGCTCGGCATTCCCGATTCGCTGTTCGGTGCGGCATGGCCATCAATCAACAGGGACTTTATGCTTCCCATCTCCGCGGCAAACGCAGTCACGGTCACAATGACGGTCTGCACGGTCATATCGAGTATGTTAAGTGCAAAGCTTATAAATAAATTTTCAACGCCAAAAGTCACAGCGGTGAGCACAGCGCTTACCGCTGTCGGTCTTTTCGGGTTCTCGGTTTCACCGAACTTATACACTATGTGTCTGTGCGCTCTTCCGCTCGGCTTCGGCGCGGGAGCGATCGACTCAGGGCTGAACAATTATGTTGCGGTAAACTACAAGGCGTCCCACATGAATTTTCTTCATTGCTTTTACGGGATAGGCGTTACCCTGAGCCCATACCTGATGTCATTTGCTCTGAAAAATCATTCGTGGCGCGACGGCTACCGCTGGGCATTTATTATCCAGCTTGTAATTGCAGTTATTACTTTTCTTTCTCTTCCGCTTTGGGCAAAGGTTCCGTCCGCAGAGACGGCTGAGGATGAAAAAAATCAAAGTGTAAAATTTTCGCGGCTTATTAAATTACCGGGAATTAAATCGACATGGCTGGTTTTCTTCGGTTCATGCTCGCTCGAATACGTCAGCGGAACATGGTCAAGCTCATTCCTTGTCAATTCAAGAGGATTCACCGCCGACCGAGCCGCTCTGTTCGTCACCCTGTACTATGCAGGTATGGCAACGGGCAGATTTCTTTCGGGTGTGCTTTCAACAAAGATGAAACCCGAAAAAATAATTGCACTCGGAGCTTTGCTTATACTCCCTGCCCTCATTCTTGTAGCACAGCCGTATCTGCCGATCTTGTGTGCGCTCGGACTGTTCATGATCGGACTCGGCAACGGTCCGCTCTATCCGAATATGGTTCACCTCACTCCAAAGCGTTTCGGAACAAAGCTTTCTCAGGCGGTAATGGGCTCGCAGATGGCGGCAGCGTGCATCGGTATCCTTGCAATGCCTGCCATGCTCGGATTTCTCGCTCAGCGTTTTTCAATCGGCATATTCCCGATTTATGCCGCTGTACTGTATGCAATTATGCTGATTTCGCTGATTGTAACGCGAAAGATAAAAACGACTGATGAATAAAATGTTGAAATCGGTAATTTGTTAATAAAAAACTATTGATTATTTAATAAAATGCTGATAAAATCAAAAGTACATAAACAGAAAGGAAAGATTGTATGAAAAAGATAATTTCACTTATACTTGCTCTTGTTTTGGTAGCTTCCGTTGCTGCGGTTTCCGCTTCGGCAAGAGTTTACGGAGACGTTGACGGCAACGGCAAGTCAAACTCCATGGACGCATTGCAGATCCTCAAATATTCGGTAGGTCTGACCTCCGAGATCGACCGGCGTCTTGCAGACATTGACTGCAACGGAACCGTCAACTCGGCAGATGCCCTTGCCGTTCTCAGAGCTTCGGTAGGCTTCTACAACGGACCCACGTCAATCGACAACAAAGCCGACATTATCGACCCGATCCTCAAGACAGGCAAGTTCACACTTGCGACAAAGGTTGATATGGACGGTACAGTCACCCCGGCTACAATAATGGTAAGCGGAAACAACTTCTGCACATCCATGGTCGTTCAGGGAATAACCACAAGACTGCTTATCCTCAACGGTCAGGCTTACATGGTATTCCCCGCTCTTCATGTCTACGCAAAGATTGATTCGTCGGAAATCGGCAACATCAATTTCGGCGACTTCTCCACCTCAGACGGTATGACATTCGCAGGTTCAAAGTTTGTCCAAGAGAACGGAAAAACCTATATCTGCGATTCCTACAAGGCGAAGGACGGCTCACAGAGCGATTACTACTTCCTCAACGGCAAGTGGGTAAAGATGGTTGACATCTCCGACGGTGAGACAACAACCCAGGAAATCACAGACTTCAAAGCAGGCGTCGACAACTCATATTTCAGCCTCAGCGGCATGAAAGAAGTCGAGCTTCCCAACTAAAAAACAGGAGGAATTGATAATGAACAGGTTTATTAAGGCAGGTATTTCCGTTGCGGCGGCAGCAGCTATTGCCGCTTCGGCTTCCGCATTTTCTCTGGCTGCGGAGTACTACGGCGATGTCAACGACGACGGTGCCGTAAACTCATCCGACGCGCTTCTTCTTCTCAACTATACCGTCGGCAATGAGGTGAAAAAAATCAACCTTGACAAAGCCGATGTCAACGGCGACGGAAGTATAAACTCCGCCGATGCTCTTCAGATTCTCAGAATCAGCGTCGGTCTCATTGACCCGACAGAAATCAAGCCCGAAGAGAAAACTCCCGTTGACTATGACAAAGAGGAAACAATAAAGTACTACAACGATGCTCTCAAGAAGGCTTATGCGAGCGAAAACGTAACGATCAACAAGGAAACCGATGTTAAGGTTAAGATTGACAAGTTGACCGCGTTCAGAGATCTTGCGAACACCCTCGTTGAAAAGTATGCGGTTCCTACGGAGGCAACGGAGACTTTCAAATCCGAACCGGCTAAGGCTGAAAAATTCCTTGTTCCCACAGCTCTTGAAGCTGACGGAGCAAAGGATGCCAAGGTTGAAGCAACCGAAAACGGCTACAAGGTGACAATAACTCTTGTCAGCGAAACCGTTGATTACAAGACCGCGCCTAAGTACAATACACAGGCTTCTCTTCCGCTCACCGGCATTGCCGAAATTGCGGCTCAGAACAATGTAACCGTTAAATCTTCTTCGTTCAACTATGTCGGAACGGTTCTCACCGCAGAAATCGACAAGGACGGAAATATTCTTTCACTTAATCATACAATGCCCCTTCAGCTTGCCGCAAAGGTAAAGTACGGTATTGTGAATGTCGAGGGCTCAGGCTCAGGTAAGTACACTCTCGACGCAACGTTTACATATTGATAAAAGATTATAAAGCAAGTGACCGATCATTGTGACCGGTCACTTTTTTTAGGTTTGAAATTCATTATAAATTTGTTGATATATTTCAATGGGAAATTAAATATATCAAGCGACAGGAAGAATGTCAGCGCAAGTCCGATTATCAAGACCAGCAATATACCCTCCTTTGTCTTAATGAGCTGTTTCATATCGACAAATCGGAATATGATATATATGAATGTATACTGCCAAAAATAAACATTGAGCGTGTTTCTTCCAAGATATGATACGATCGGAATCTTTTTTTCGGGAACAACAACCAGTATTGCCGCGCAGACCAACAGCGTTATTCCGCTTGTTGCCAATCTGTAAAGGCATCCCATTCCGTGAGTCGCCTCCGAAAAAGGATTTTTGCCCGAAAACAGATGAGCAAAAATTTTGACATCGTTGAATCGGAATACGCATACCGCAAACCATCCCAAGAGCACAGCCATTGCCGGCACCCAGAGGTATTTTCGATATTTTCTGAGCTTTGTCAGGAGCACGTCCTTATCAATCATTGTTCCGAGCCAAAAATACGGGAAGAATACCAGCGTCCTTGAAAGGCACAGGAAATCATTGATTTCTTTAAAATATCCTGTAAAAAGTGACACAGCAAAAGCAACCGCCAAAACGATGCGTTTATCAATTTTTCTCAGCAGCCAGGCAAGTAAAATAAACCAGGCAAGTGAAAACAGAAACCATGTCAATCCCGGATCATAGAAAAGCGTGAATGTTGCTTTTCCGTTTATAAGCAAAGCCGAAAAATACGAAAAAGCTTTCAAAACATATCCCGAAACAAGGAATGAAATGAATTTTCGTAATGAGTTCTTTTCCTTATAAAAGATTCCGAATATGAAGATGAACATCGGCATGTGAAATGAATAGATAAACAAATTCATCGGCATAAGATCCGTCCTGCCGAAGTACATCATTCTTTCAAGGCAATGTCCCTCCACAACCAAAAGCATCATAAGAAACTTAATGGTGTCCCAGAACCAAATTCGTTCTTTTCTGTCTATTAAATTTAATTTTTCCATTTTTTATTCCCTTTTATTGTTCTTTTATTTTACGTCCGAATAAAACTCTTCGATATATTTGTCAACATCCGCTCTTGTTCCCTTGTAGGGTCCGGGAATCTCCATCTTGTTCGATACGGTTGCGGTTGCATAGAGTAAAGCGTCTTTCATCGAGTGGTGGAGTCTTTCGGTCATATACGCCGCAAAGGTTGTGTCGCCGCGTCCTGTACGTCCGCTGAGATTTCTTGCGCGAATCGGAACCGAGCAAAACTCCTTGCCGTCATAAGCAATAACCTCGGTGTTGTGTGTTATAACGACCTCTTTGGCTCCCCATGAGTGGAGAAGCTTTGCCGCCTCGTATCTGTCGGTAAGTCCCGTGAGAATCTCTGCCTCTGCCGCGTCGGTCTTGAGGTATTCAATATACGGAAGAACCTCTTTCTTCTCCTTCCAGTCCTCAAAGAACATCGTGTGATCCTCAAGATTTACATGGCGGAGAAGAGCCTGTACATCAACGGCAACCTTGCCGCGCTTTGAAGCTTCGATAATCATTTCGTTTGTGAAATCACCGTAAAGGAGTCCTGCAAAATGATAGATATCGGCCTCAACGTCCTCAGGAATATCGTCAATCGTGAACGGTGTTCCTACGCTGATGCACATACACTTTCTGCGCTCCTTGTCAGCGGTGAAATACTGGTTATCCATTGTGCATGAGGACTCGGACATAATGCAGTAAATGTCCTCTTTCGGAATTGTGAAATATGTAAGTCTTTCGCTGTCCGCCGGGTTGATCTTTGTCAGCGCGGCAACCTTATGGCCGAGCGCGTAAGCCGAAGCCGATGAATAGATTACCGCTCCGCCGATAGCGAGAGTCTCGTTGCCGAGATAGTCGGTGTCGTGATCCATTGTGATATGGCCGATAATGAGTGACTCGTAATGTTTCATAAAATAACTCCTTTATTTCTTATCCTCATAGCTGAGAACATCTTTTGCAATATAAATCGGGCGGTGCTTGACCTGCATATAAGCACGGGCAAGGTATTCACCGATTATTCCGAGGAAGAGCGAATTGAGTCCGCCGATGAAAAGGATCAGGGTTATTATCGCTATGGTGCCCGTTATTTCACCGACAGCCGCACCGACAATCAGCGCAATTATCAGGTAAAGCACCGAAGCTCCCATCAAGCCCACGCCTGCATAAGACGCCGCCTTGAGCGGAAGTGTTGAATAGCCGACGATTCCCTCGATAGCGTATCTAAACAGCTTCATGAACGACCACTTTGACGTTCCTGCCGCACGCTCCTGAACCTCGTAGGGTATATACTTTGTGTTGTATCCGACAAACGAGAACAGACCCTTTGAGAATCTGCTGTACTCCGACATGCTCAGAACAGCGTCAATCATAGGACGGCGCATAAGTCTGAAGTCGCTCGCACCGGGATAGAGCTCAACATCGGAAAGCTTGTTGATTATTTCATAGAACTTGTCCTTGAAGAAGATAAGAGTTTTGCTCTCCTTGCGCTCGCCCTGGTAGGCGGCAACGCAGTCAATGCCGGCGTTGTTGTCGAGAATATCCTTCATCTCAAGAACTACCTCAGGGCGCTGCTGGAGATCGGCGTCGATGACACAGGTGTATTCTCCCTCGGAGTTCTGAAGTCCGGCATAGATTGCCGCTTCCTTGCCGAAGTTGCGCGAGAAATTGACAACCTTAACGTTATCCGCACGCTCAAAAATAGCCTTGAGAATTTCGGGAGTCTTATCGCGGCTTCCGTCATTGACAAAGACAAATTCATAGTCCTCAACCTTACCGTCAAAGACCTTTGTTACCTCTGTGTAAAAGTTGATTACGCTTTCCTCTTCGTTAAAGCACGGTACAACAAGTGACAGCTTTTTCATTTCATTCACCTAATTCTTTTAAAAATCTTTTCAAGGCGTCCTGCCATTCGGGAAGCCTTTTTATTCCTGCATTGTCAAGGCATTTCTTGCTCAGCCGCGAGTTATGCGGTCTCTCCGCCCTGACCGGGTATTGTGATGACTCAACGGGATTCACATGGGCTTTTCTTCCGCCGAGCCGCATTATTTCCGCCGCAAATTCCGCCCACGAACAGAAGCCCTCGTTCGTTCCGTGATATATGCCGTAGCGATCGGTTTCAATAAGGTCACATATCAGCCTTGCGAGGTCGGGGGTATAAGTCGGTGAGCCTATCTGGTCGTCAACAACGTTCAGCTCGTCCCTTTCGGCACCGAGTCTCAGCATTGTCTTAACAAAATTATTGCCGTTTATTCCGAAAACCCATGAGGTTCGCACAACAAAATACTTGCTGACGTGCTTCCGCATTGCCGTCTCTCCGTCAAGCTTTGTTCTGCCGTAAACATTCTTCGGGTCGGTCGCGTCGCCAGGTTCAAACGGCTTGTCCCCTGCTCCGCCGTAAACATAGTCCGTGCTGACGTAAAGCATTTTCGCATTCAGCCTTTCGCAGGCAACCGCTATATTCTCCGTGCCGTCCGTGTTCACCCTGCGGCAGTTTTCCTCATCGTCCTCTGCCTTGTCAACCGCCGTGTATGCCGCGCAATGCACAACAGCATCCGGCGAATAGCCGCATATATAATCGACGGTCTGTTCACGGTTCGTAATATCAAAATCGGAGCGGTCAACTCCCCTGCACTCAATCGAGCGGGACCTCAGCTCCTTCACGACATCATAGCCGAGCTGACCGTTATATCCTGTAACAAGTACCCTCATAGTCTGTCCTCAAAACTCAAATTCAACGTCGCTGTCCTTGAGCAAGGGCGCAGACATATCCTTTTTTGAAAGGATTGGATTGTCTATACCCCAGTCAACGCCGATTTCGGGATCGTCGAATTTAATGCTTCTGTCATCTTCGGGACAATAAAACTCATCGACCTTGTACATTACCTCAACGTCGTCCGTGAGCGTGACAAAGCCGTGCAAGCAGCCCTTGGGAATGAAAAATGATTTTTTGTTTTCCCCCGAAAGTATCACCGACGTCCATTTCATATAGGTCGGCGAGCCCTTGCGGATATCGACCGCGACGTCCATTATTTCGCCCCTGATACAGGTCAGCAGCTTGCTCTGCGAGGTCGGATTGACCTGACAATGAAGTCCGCGGAGCGTACCCTTTTCCGCCGAAAACGAGCGGTTGTCCTGAACAAAATCGACGTCAATGCCTGCTTCGGCAAGCTTTTTCTTTGAATAGGATTCCATAAACCAGCCCCTGTTGTCGCCGAAAACATCAGGCTCAACAACAATGGCTCCCTTGACCTCAGTTTCGTAAGATTTCAATTATGTCATTCCTTTTATTTATTTTTTAGGGCAATACCGCACAAATAAAGTGTGCGAATTGCGCAGTAAGATTTTTCGTCAGGTTGTACAAAAATTCTGCAGGCTTGCTTGACGCAAGTCAAGGAATTTTTGTGCGGTATGACGGAAACAGATTCAAGCAATGCGTGCGCATCATTTGTGCGGTATTGCCTTAGGTAATTCGGATGTGTAGGGACTTTCCGATTCCGTGCCCCAGCGCGGGCGCTCGCCCTGCTTGTCCGAATACATTATCTTGCCCTCTGCAACACGCATAAGGTGCTGACCGTAGGGTGATTTTCCGTAGTGTGTCGCGGACTCAAGAAGAGTCTTCTTGGATATCCAGCGCATATTGTAGGCAATCTCTTCGGGTGCGGATATCTGTATACCCTGAAGCTTCTCTATCGTTCTGATAAAGTTAGCCGCCTCCATAAGGTTGTCAACTGTTCCCGTGTCAAGCCATGCAAAGCCTCTGCCCATCAGCTTGATATCAAGGTCACCGTTATCGAGGTATATCTGGTTGATGTCCGTAATCTCCAACTCGCCTCGTGCCGAGGGCTTCAGACTCTTAGCATACTCAACAACCCTGTTATCGTAGAAATAAAGTCCGGTGATAGCGTAATTTGACTTCGGCTCCTTGGGCTTTTCGACAATTTTTTTCGGCTTGCCCTTTTTGTCAAACTCGACAACGCCGAACGCTTCGGGATTGTCAACATAGTAACCGAAAACCGTTGCTCTGTTTGTGTTCTGCGCCGCCTGACGAAGCATGTGACCGAAGCCGCTTCCGTAGAAAATATTGTCGCCGAGCACCATTGCAACGCTGTCCTTGCCGATGAATTTTTCACCGATAATGAAAGCCTGAGCGAGACCGTCCGGGCTCTCCTGAACCGCATACGAAAGCTTCAGTCCGAACTGATGACCGTCGCCGAGGAGCTTTTCAAACTTCGGCGTGTCGTCGGGTGTGGAGATAATGAGTATCTCTCTGATTCCCGCAAGCATCAGGGTCGAAAGCGGATAGTAGATCATCGGTTTGTCATATACCGGCAAAAGCTGCTTACTGGTAACCATTGTCAAAGGATACAGGCGAGTGCCCGAACCTCCTGCAAGTATGATTCCTTTCATTCTTTTTGACCTCCGTAATTATGTAAACGCTTAGTTTTTTGAGCCGAACAGGCTTCCTCCGCGGCAGTCGATTCCGACTATCAGCGGGAAATCCTTGAGCACGATCCTTTTGACCGACTCACAGCCCAAATCAAAAAATGCAATTTCCTTACACTCTTTCACGCACTTCGCCGCCAGAGCACCGGCTCCGCCGACTGCACAGAGATATACTGCGCCGTTTCTTTCAATCGCGTCGCAAACCGCCCTGTCACGGCCGCCCTTGCCTATCATTGCGGCAAGACCCTTGTCTAAAAGCAGCGGTGCAAACGGATCCATTCGTCCCGACGTGGTCGGGCCGCACGAGCCGATCGGCAAGCCCTCCGGTGCAGGAGTAGGACCGGCATAGTAGATGCACGCACCGTTCAAATCGAACGGCAGCTCTCCGCCCTCTTCTATAAGTTTAACGATTCGTTTGTGCGCGGCGTCGCGGGAAGTGAATACGACCCCCGAAAGTATGACCCTGTCGCCTGCACGCAAATCCTTAGCCTTTTCTTTAAGCTCGGACGCGTCCAAAATATATTCTGCCATCAGCTCAACTCCCGAATAAGCTCTTCAAGGAGTTTTTCCGCTTTCTGCGGATCTTTTTTTGCCTTTTCGAGCTTTTTCACAGTCTTTTTCATCTGTGTCTGCGTATTCTTTTTTATTTTTTCGGCAGCCGCCTCAGCCGATTCGACCAGTTTGTCACAGCGTTCGATCGTCTCACGGCTTACATCCTTGTCGGACACCGATTTTTCCTTTTGCTTGATAAGCATCTCGTTCCTTGCTCGGAGCTTTTTGACGCCGTCCTCGGCATCCTTACACTTCTGATTCAGAGCCGCAAGCGATTTTTCCGCGTTGTCCGCGCGCTTTTTAAGCTCAGCGTTCTCCTCGGTGAGAGCCTTGATGGAATTGTCCCTGTCGGCAATCATTGTCTTATAGCTCTGCTGTGTTTCCTTGAGCTGTCGGATATAATCAATAACCGCTTCCCTGTCAAAGCCTCCGAACGGAGTTTTCCTGAAAAGCACTTCCTCTTTCATATTTTCCCTCCTCAGCTCACATACAATACTTCTGTTATCGCGTCGCCGCACTTTACCGCGCCGCCGTTTGGTGAATAAATATATAACTCGCCGCTTCCGCTCTTAAAATTCTTGACATACGCGAAAGAGGTTCCGTTGTAAACAAAATTGTTCAGATTGAGGTTGCTGTCAACCGACGCATAGCGTTCGCCGTCATACACGCCGACACTCATCAAATCGTCCGTACCGCTCTGACGCGTCAGAACGATGACAAACCTGTTGTTGACCGCAAAATAAGAATATATATTGCCGCAAATTTCTTTTTTGCTCTTGTCGGGAGTGAAGCTGAACAGTCTGCGTTCGTCACCCGACTCCGTCTTTTCAAAATACACGGTCTCGCCGTTCACGGCATAATCCGAGATATCGGAATCAATCAGCTTTCTCTTGCTCATTTCCGATTCCGCGGCGTTGCTGTAATAGAGCTCGCCGTCCGAAACACCGTAAACCGTGCCGTTGTCGGCAAACAGGAACTCCGTCTTGTCAAGGTCAAAGTCCTTGATCTCATATTCGGTGATGTTGCTGCCGTCAAAGCGAGAATAGAAGCAGGTGTCGCTGACCTCATAGGAGCTGCGAACCGCATTGCGTACATAGTCCATTGCTTTTTCAACGCTTGACTTTTCCGCAACCTCTGTAAGGCTGTCCATGGTGATATTGCTGCCGACACCGATAACGGATTTTTGGAAAATAATTCTCGGATCACCCGTTTTTGCGAATGAAATTATATTTTCGAGGGTCACACCCGAAGCAAGCTTGCGCGATACCGAATCGCTGTAAGCAAAGCAGGTATACTCCTCCTTGACCGCAAGTCCGAGATCAATTTTGTTGAGTTCCTCCCTGATACGGTCCCTGAGCTCCTTTTGTTCATATCGGCGTACAGCCGCATTGTATTTCGTTGTGTCCAGCACATATCTTTTGAAGATGAAACCCTTTTCGACCATATAGTCACCCTCAACGGGGCGTGTGAGCTTCTTATCGCTTTCGCTGTCCTCGTCCTCGATGAAATCCTGCCAGTTCACGTTCGACTGATTCTTTGTGAAATAATACAGATTGCCGCCGTAAACATAATCGTCAAGGTAAACCTCGCTCACGTCCTTGCACACGGTAACCGGGGTTTCCAGTCCCGTTACGCAGTAAACATTTACTTCCTTGCCCTTGCCTGTCGCCTGGGTGTAGACGACCTCAAAATTATCGCGGTCGCTGACAAATCTGACGTACTGTATACCGCTGGCAACATTCTCGCTTTTTTCGCCGTACTTGGCTCTGTGCAGGGAATAAACGCTTCCGCTTCTGCGCGTGAAGTACATAACATTTCCTATCGACGGAGCAAAAAACTCCTCCACGGAATCGGCGACATTCTCCGCCCTTTCGGTCTGGGTGCTGTACATATAGCAGCTTGTGAAGTTCGACCTGGTCACGCCGTAGCAGACGAACCTGCCGTCCTTTGTCGTTTTCCAGCCCTCGTCAATACCCTTTTCAATGAACTTGCCCTGTTTCTGAAGCGATTTCTTGCTCGAAACGTCAATCACTCTCAGGTCATATTTTCCTGTTGCGGATGAGGTGTTGCGGCTGAACCAGATATACATTCCGTCAAGCGAGACCGAGACCTCCTGAGCCTCTCCTATCTCGTAGTCCGTTCCGTCCTTGAGACGCACCGTCGTAGCCTTGCCCGACGTTCTGAACACGGTGCTGACTGGTGAATTATTCACATCAGCCCTCTTGATTCCGAAATATGCTCCGGTCAGACCGCCGATCACGATGACGATCAGCGCGATTGAAGCAATCAAGGGCTTTATATTTGAAACCGTTTTACCGGTAATTCTTTTCTTTTTTAATGATGATTTTTTCTCTGTTCCTCTTCCGTCGGCTCGTTTGCCGTCAAAATCGGCAACTATTTCTTCGGGCTCGCTGATATCCTCCAACGGCTGAATATCGCCCGAAAAACTCATTCCTTCATAAATTGGCAAAAGCTCAGACTGCTGAACTGCCTGAGCGTCATCGTTATATTCATTTTTTGAAAGTCTGATTTCGTCGCTTTCTTTCATCTTTCTCTCCGAGTCCCGTTCCGCCCGAAAACGAGCGGAAACGGGATTAAAAATTGATTATTTCATCAAAATTGCTTTCTTAGCCTTTTCAACAATGTTGGAAGCACAAAGACCGTAGATCTTGAGCATCTCAACAGCCGGACCTGAGCCGCCGAACTTATCCTCGACGCCGACTCTTACAACCGGAACAGGCTTGCCCTCGCAGACAACCTCTGCAACCGCCGAACCGAGTCCGCCGATGATGCTGTGCTCTTCGGCAGTAACGATAGCGCCTGTTTCTTCAGCCGCCTTGAGGATGATATCCTTGTCGATCGGCTTGATCGTGTGGATATTTATAACTCTTGCGGAAATGCCCTCTTCCTTGAGCATATCCTTGGCAATCATAGCCTCGTTTACCATGAGACCTGTTGCAACGATAGTTACGTCGCTGCCCTCAGCCATTTCAATACCCTTGCCCATCTCAAACTTGTAGGTGTCGGGATCGTTGAAACGAGGAACTGCAAGTCTGCCGAAACGGAGATAAACCGGTCCCTCATACTCGGCAGCGGCAAATACAGCCGCACGGGCTTCAACATCGTCGGCGGGGTTGATTATAACCATACCCGGAATCGTTCTCATGAGAGCGATATCCTCGCAGCACTGATGGCTTGCGCCGTCCTCACCGACCGAGATACCGGCATGAGTTGCACCGAGCTTAACGTTGAGGTGCGGATAACCTATTGTATTTCTGACCTGCTCAAAAGCACGTCCTGCAAGGAACATTGCGAACGAGCTGGCGAAAACCGTATGACCTGTTGTTGCAAGACCTGCGGCAACGCCGACAAGGTTGCACTCTGCAATACCTGCGTCAAAGAATCTGTCCGGGAATGCCTTTTTGAACATACCCGTCTTTGTTGCGGCGGCAAGATCGGCGTCCATAACGATGAGGCTTTCATCCTTTTCGCCGAGCTCCACCAAAGCCTTACCGTAGGCTTCTCTGGTTGCTGTTTTGATTACGTCTGCCATCTCTTACGCCTCCAATTCTGCCAATTTTGCTTTAAGCTCGTTCATCGCCTGCTCATACTGCTCGGCGTTGGGAGCTGTTCCGTGCCATGAGCACTGATCCTCCATGAAGGAAACATCCTTGCCCTTGATAGTCTTTGCAATGATAGCTGTCGGCTTGCCCTTGAACTCGGCAGCCGCCTTGAAAGCCGCGTCGATCTCGTCAAATGCATGACCGCAGATTTCAATAACATTCCAGCCGAAAGCGCGGAACTTTTCCGGAATCGGGTACGGAGAATTTACCTCTGCAACCGAGCCGTCGATCTGAAGATTATTGTTGTCGATAACGGCACAAAGATTGTCAAGGCCCTTTGCGGAAGCAAACATAGCTGCCTCCCAAACCTGACCCTCTTCAATTTCACCGTCGCCGAGCACCGTGTAAACTCTGTAATCCTTCTTGTCGATTTTTCCGCCGAGAGCCATTCCGACTGCCGTAGAAATACCCTGACCGAGTGAGCCTGTGCTCATATCCACGCCCGGAGTGAGCTTCATGCTCGGATGACCCTGAAGCATTGCGCCGGGTTTACGGAGATTTTTAAGCTCCGAAACGGGGAAGAAGCCCTTGTTTGCAAGGACCGCATAGAGAGCGGGAGCCGTGTGACCCTTCGAAAGGACAAATCTGTCTCTGTTCTCGTCCTTGGGATTTTTCGGGTCAACGTTCATGTGCTCAAAATAGAGATATGTGAGAATATCGGCTATTGAGAGCGAACCGCCCGGATGACCGGATTTTGCATTGAACACACCTTCGATCACGCCCATACGAACCGTGCAGGCCTTGATCTGTAATTGTTTTTTAGTTACTGCGTCCAAAATAACACCTCCAATTATTCGCTGAGTGATTGCTTTTTTAAGAACTCTTTAAAATACTCCGGAACATCTGCACTGAACTCAAGGTATCTGCCGTCCCTCGGATGCTTGAATCCGATGAGCCCGGCGTGCAGGCATTGTCCGTTGAGCGAGGTTACTCCGTTTTTCGGTCCGTAAATATTATCCCCGGCTACCGGATGACCGATATACGCCATGTGTACTCTTATCTGATGGGTTCGTCCCGTTTCAAGAGTAACCTTGATATATGCAAATTTCTCATTCTGATCGATCACTTCATAATGAGAAACGGCATCCTTGGAATTTTGCTGAATAACGCACATTTTCTTTCTGTCGTTCGGATTTCTGCCAATCGGCGCGTTCACCGTACCGCTCAGCTCCTTGAAATGTCCGTGAACGACTGCTCTGTACTGCCGTGTGAAGCTGTGCTCCTTTATCTGAGCGGCAAGCTTCTCATGTGCAAAGTCATTTTTGGCAACTATCAAAAGTCCGCTTGTGTTCTTGTCGATTCGGTGGACAATTCCGGGGCGGATAACCCCGTTTATCCCCGAAAGGCTGCTTCCGCAATGGTACAGCAGCGCATTGACAAGCGTTCCGTCGTAATTGCCTGCCGCAGGGTGAACTACCATTCCCCTCGGCTTGTTGACGACAAGAAGATCGTCGTCTTCATATATGATGTCAAGCGGTATATTTTCCGGTTTCGCCTCAATCGTTTTCAGCTCCGGCATCGAAAAGCTTATCTCATCGCCGACCGAAAGCCTGAACGACTTTGTCACGGACTTGCCGTTCACTCTGACCTCGCCGTCATCTATGATGTGCTGAATGTGTGAGCGTGTGAAATCGGCGCACAAATCAGACAGGGTTTTATCTATTCTCTCGCCCGAAAAATCCGAATCAATGCGGAAGAAGAAATCGCTCATACCTTTTCACCCGAACCCTTGCGGTCTCTGAAAATATCGACTATCACATAAATCATCAACGCGATCGAACCGACAGTTACCAGTATATCGGCAAAGTTGAATACCGCAAAATCAGTAAACTGAACATCGATAAAATCAACTACATAGCCCTTTACGATCCTGTCAATAAGATTTCCCAGTCCGCCCGATATTATCATAACCGCACAGGTGAGATAGAACTTCGATTTTATCCTCTTCGTCGCAATCAGTATTATACCGATCAGGAGGACAACGCCCGTCACGACCGAAAGCAGGGTTGTGTTCTCGGAGAAAGAACCGAAAGCCGCGCCCGTGTTACGCACATAATTCCAGCCGATGAAGCCATTGATAAACTCCGCCGTACCGACAGGCTGAAGGTAACGTTCAACTATGAATTTGATGACCTGGTCTGCCGCGGTCAGAACCACTATCGAAATAAAACTGATCAATACACTCATTATTTTCTGAAAAAGCCCTTGAGCTTGGTAGCGAATCCGCTGTCGTTGTCATCGTCGTCAAGATCGTCGTCATCAAGATCGTCAAGATAGTTTCCGTCGGAATCTGACGCCGCATACGAATCAATGTTTTCAAACTTCAGTCTGAAGCCGTCCTTGTCGGATTCATCGTTCTTCTTCGGTTTTGTGAACATAATGTCCTGAGCCTTTGACTCTGACTCCGTGCCGTAATCGTCAACGATTTTATCAAGCTCTTCGTTGCTTGCTTCATCTATATCCGGCACAACAAACTCCGTTGCCTCTGTTTCCGGCTCTGCAGGCTCGTCCTCCTCGTCAAAGGAGGTGTCGGACTCCGCGTCGGTGTCCTCGGTTTCCTCGATCATCTGCTGGAGATGCTCAACGTCCATTGATTCAGCCTCTCTCGCCTCGGAAGCCGGTGCCTCCTCGGCGCTTTCCTCAAAAGGGACTTCTTCCTTTTTGGCAGGCACTTCCTCAATGACGATTTCCTTTTCTTCAACAACAGGCTCTGTCTTCGGCTCCTCAGCGGGTTCCTGCTGAACAGGCTCCTCCGCCGGCTCTTCCTTAACTTCTTCTGCCTCGGTCATCTTTTCGACAACAACCTCCGGTAGCTTCTCTATCAGTTTAACCTGAGCAGCATATTCGCCGAGTATCTGCTGTTTGAATTTGGTAACTTCCTGCTTGAGAGTGTCAAGCGCGGCAACCTCTTTGACCATTTCGCTTCTTGCATTGACTGCGGCTTCCTTGGAGTCGGCAACCGCCTTGTCTACGATTTCGTCAGCCTGCTTCTTGGCTTCCTCAACGATGTAGTCCGCCTGATACTTTGCCTTGGTGAGCATTTCCTTTGCCGCGGCGTCAAGCTTCTCGTTTTCGGTATTCGTTCTCTCGGTTACCTCTGCAACGAGCTGATCCGCCTTTTCCTGTGCCTCGCGGGTGATCTTCTCAGCCGCTCTCTGAGCTGTCAGGAGAGCATTGCGAATGTTGTCCTCGTCGTTTCTGTATTCTTCAAGTCTCTGTGCAAGCAGGTTGATCTTCTTGTACATCTCTCCGTTTTCACGGAACACCTGCTCATAAGACTCGGCAACTTCTTTGATAAAGCTGTCGACGCTGTCTGCTTTATAAGCATTTCTTCCGGAGGCTTCAAAATGGTGATTTGTGATTTTTGCCGGTGTTAACATGGTTTTTTCCTCCTGTGTTTTAAACAAATGTATTTTTTAGGGCTATACCGCAGAACTGAGGTGTGCGGATTGCCTTAGATATATCAGTAATTTGAGTGCTCAACCTCGTCAAGAAGCTCTCCGGTGAGGGGAACATTGTACGGGGTGATTATATAGGCTCTGCCTGCAACACGCTTGATGTCTCCGTTGTTCGCATAGGCAACGCCACTGAGGAAGTCGATGATTCTTACCGTCGCATCGTTCGGGCAGGTCTCAAGGTTGAGAATAACGATTCTCTTCTCATTGAGAACATCTGCAACAGCACCGACATCTTCGTATCTGTCCAGCTTTTTGAAAACAACATGTGCCTTTGACGAAGCTGCGGCTGCCGCAGGAACCGACGAACGGATATCAACGACCTTGTTTTCATGGTCATTCTTGTGGCTGAAAGAGAAGTTGCTTCTCACGTCGCGCGAGTAGTCCTCCTTGTCATTCTCATCCTCGTCAAGATCGACGTCGTCGAGAAATTCCTCTTCCGACATATTAAACATATTCTTGAATTTGTCCATCATACCCATTATAAAAAATCCTCCTGAATCAATATACTCGTTTGCCGAAAAGTGATGAGCCGACGCGAACCATCGTCGAGCCCTCAAGTATGGCTTCGACATAATCGCCGGACATGCCCATCGACAATATATCCATGCTAATATTATCTAATTTTTTCGCCTGTATGTCAAGGAACATTCGGTTCATATTCATAAAAAATTTACGAATTTCCGCACTGCTGTCGCAAATCGGCGGTATTGCCATCAATCCCCTGACACGAATCGAGTCGATTTCCGATATTTCGCAGAGAGTTTCCGTGAGCTCCGAGGGATCAAGACCGAACTTGCTCTCCTCCGCACCGATGTTTATTTCAACCAGAACATCCGTAACGATGCCCTTCTTCGCGGAAACCTTGCCGATTTCACGCGCAACCTTAACGCTGTCAACACTGTCGATCATATCAACCTCGCCGACAATCTGCTTGACCTTATTGGTTTGCAGGTGGCCTATCAGGTGCTTTTCAACACCGTCAAGCTTCAGCTCGTCCCTCTTGCCGAGGAACTCCTGAACGCGGTTTTCGCCGATCATATCAATTCCGAGCGAAAGAGCATGATTTATAAACAGGCTGTCAACGGTTTTTGTTACACCCATCAGTCTGACCGCGCCGTCGGCTCTGCCGCTTTTGAGCGTCGCCTCCTGTATGTTCTCGCGGATACGCTTGTAGTTTTCTTCAATGTCTTTAAAGCGTTCCTCAACTAATGCTTTTTCCGTCACTGAGATTCCTTCCTTTCACTATAACCTCATCGTAGCGTTTGATCGGACGGTAGCCGTTCGACGCCTCGGTGTCCTCGCTGACGATAACATAATCGCCTGCGTCATAGATTATTTCAATCTTTCTGGCGTTCATAATGTCGCCGCGAAGAATGTATACCACATCAATTTCGTTGCCCTTGCTGTCCTTTTCGCGTCTGATGGACGAGCTGTCGATCTTATAGCCCGTGTAGTCCTTAAAAACAAGCTCAATGTCCTCAATTCGCATATTGGCGTAGGTCTCGTTCATCATATTGCACGAGAGCGCAACGGCAACCTTATCGCCCTGAACAGCCGATATTTTCTCGACCTTAACGGCAACATTTTTAAAGCCGTAGTAGGGCATATTTATCTTCATTGTGTCTCCCTCGTTCATAATCAGGGAATACTTGCTGTCCATAACCGTCACAAGATACCACTTGTAGCTGCCGACAATCTTGCCCATCTTGCCCGATACGTCGGAGGGCTGTGTTTCAAAGAGCTTCTGTGCTTCGCCGACGGTCAGATCGGAAATGCTGTCGTAACCGATTGCGTTTTCGTAGCCGTCAAGGTTGCTGATATAGTAACCCGAAAGCGGAGCAATTACATCGCTCGTTTTTATGTTCTTTGATTCAAGATTCTTTATTGTCTCGCTGAGTTCGGTGAACTTTGCGGTAAAATCAATAGTTCCGTCCTTGAGAATCTGCTTGCTTGCAAGCTTGTCCTCCAGCGCCTCAATGTTCTTTGAAAGCTCGCTGAAATCGCCGCTGTCGGCGGTTTTGAGCAAAGCCGTGTAGCAGTCGTCAATCGTCTTGTTAAGCTTCTCCATATCCAGCGCATTCAGTTCCGTCTGCTCTGAAAGCTTCTGATATCTTTCAAGGCTTTCCTTTGCCGATGTCAGCGCGGAATAGTTTGCCGCGTCCTCGGCGGAATTGCATACACGTGCTACCGCGTCGCCGCTTGCAACTCTCATGCCGTCCTTTATCAGCGGAACAACGGTACCCGACGATTCCTGATTGATATATTTTTCATCTCGGACAAGAAAAGCCTTCAGCTCAAGCTTCTCCTGCTCAACCGCTTCGTCGGCAGTCTGCGTCTCATAACTGTCCCTGTTCACCCTGACCGCGTCATGGAACAGATACACAAACACGGCGATTACCAAAACGGTGCATATTATGTTTATCCATGTACGGTTTTTCATTCCGAACATTCTCCTTTTCCAAAGCGCTCAACGATTGCGAACGCCTCTTTATAAAGCTCCTCTTTGCTTTGATATTTGTCAATGCAAAGCCAATTTATACATTCATTGCGCCTAAACCATGTAAGCTGACGCTTGGCATATCTTCGTGTTGCGCGCTTGAGGTTTTCGACCGCCTCGCCGCGCGTAATTTCGCCGTCAAAATAGGGCTTCAATTCCTTATAGCCTATCGCCTGCGCCGACGTTGTTTCGTTGCTGTGTGAAAGATAGCCGCGCGCTTCCTCTTCCAGTCCGCGCTCCAGCATAATGTCAACGCGTCTGTCGATTCTTTCATACAGGACCTGCCTGTCCTCCGCGTCCAGTCCGATGTAGCACACGTCGTATGGCGATTTCCTTTTTGAAAGAGCAATCTGTTCCGTCATGGTAACGCCGCAGGTTTTCCAAACCTCCAGCGCACGGACAATCCTTTTGACGTTGTTCGGGTGGAGCTTTTCGGCGTAGTCCGGGTCAAACTCTCTGACCTCTTCAATGAGCTTCTCCGCACCCTCTTGTTCCGCCCTTTGCAGAAGCGAACGTCGCAGCTCTTTGTCATACGATTCCTCGCTGAGCTTAACATTGTTCAGAAGAGTATCAATGTAAAGTCCCGTTCCGCCGACAACGACCGGAAGCTTGCCTGCCGCCCTAATTTCGGCAATGCATTTCTGCGCCGCTTCCTGATAAAGCGCAACGCTGTACGGCTCGGTATTTTCAAGAAAATCCATCATGTGATGAGGAATACCCTTTTTTTCTTTCTCTGTCGGCTTCGCCGTGGCAATGTCCATTCCCCTGTAAATCTGCATAGAATCCGCGGAGACGACCTCGCCGCCGAACCGACGGCATATTTCAACAGCCAAATCGGATTTGCCCGACGCCGTAGGTCCGACAACCGCAACAACCGGTATTCTGTTCATCCGATCAGCTCCCACTTTTAATTTTTCTGCTAACTTTCCTTGCCTCCCTTGCAGGGGAGGTGGGTTCGGCGGTTTGCGCCGAAGCCGGAGGGGTTAAATTTAGTTTCGTCAGAATTTTAAGAAAAACCCTCAGTCGGCTGCGCCGACAGCGTCTCGCTGCGGCTCGGTCACGCTCCGGCTCTGACAGTCCACCGGACTGTCATTCACTACCGTCGCGCCGCTTCGCTACCTACAGGGGCGCCTAATGGTGTTCTGGGCGATAATCCGTCAATTTGTAAATTGAGGGAAAATTGTTCAGAACGCTTTTTGCAGGGAGGGTGCTGTACGAGGTACTGCCCCGAACGAAAAATGCGTTCTGGGCGATTTTACCCAATTTACACGCGTCCGAAGTTTTTTTCAATCTCATACCTCGACATTTCAATCAGAACGGGTCTGCCGTGAGGACAGTATCTGATGTCGGGGTTGTTCAAGAGCTTCTCGACAAACTTGTTGAGCTCGTATTCCCCTGTCTTGTCGCCGGCTTTGATAGCGGCGCGGCAGGCGGTGGAATGGTAGATCCAGTCGAGCTTTTCGGGAATTAACTCCTTGCGATTGTTCAGGAGATAACCGGCAAGCTCCATAATAACCTGGGAGAGATCGGCGTCGGCGACTGCCGTGGGACATTCGCTGACGATGACCATACCGGTGCCGAAATCCTCGACGTGATAGCCTGCCTTGTCCAAAAGGTCAAGGTTTTCAAGGACTGCGGAGTATTCCTCTTTGCTGAGGGTAACGGTCACAGGCGCAAGAAGCATTTGAGTTTCTATCGAATCGCGGTTTGATCTGAACTTTTCAAACAACATTCTTTCGTGCGCCGCGTGCTTGTCGATTATAAGAAGCTTTTTTCCCTGCTCGACAAGTATGTAGGTCTTGAACGCTTCACCGATCACACGGTAGGGCTCAACTTCAGGCTGAGCATCTTCGACGGGCGGCAAAGTCTGTTTCGGCTCGTCCGTCGGCGGCGGAAGCGGCTCCGTTTTTTCTTCAAAAATCGGGGCAGGTTCGGGCGCTGTCGGTTTAAAGCACGGAATCAAATCGGGCTCGTCGTTTTTTTCTATTTCAAATTTTGAGTTATCGTTGAAAACTATCGGCTTGGGCTTCGGAGTTTCAACCTCTTTTTTTAATTCGGAGGCTGTCGTATTTGTCCAAAAGTCCTGATTGGGCTGAGATTCTTTTTTTACCTGTTCAAGCTGCTGTTCGTAAATCCGGATTTGCTTTCCGTCAACGGGCTTGGGCATAAACTGACGGTTGACCTTTTGCTGAAAGCTTGCCTGAACACGCGTATCGCCCTGCTGCAGGGCTGACTTGGCGCAGTAATAAACCGCATTGAAAATCATTTTTTCGTTGGCAAAGCGTACTTCGGTTTTGGACGGGTGAACGTTTACGTCAACCGCACCGGGTGCAATCTGTATTTTGAGAACACAGGCAGGAAATTTGCCGACCATAACGGAGTTTTTGTAAGCCTCTTCGAGGGCAACCATACCTGTGCGTGTTTTGATAAATCTGTCATTAAGGAAAAAATACTGCATCGTCCTGTTCGGACGTGAATTAAACGGCTTTGAAATGAATCCGCTGACTTTGACGCCCTCCAGCTCATACTCGCACGGTATGAGAGTTGAGGCAAAGTCCTTGCCCAGCACCTTGTATACCGCACTTTCAAGCTTTCCGTCACCCGTTGTGAACAGCACATCCTTTGAATCGCGAACAAAACGGACGCTGACTTCGGGGTGGGAAAGTGCGATTCTGTCAACCACGGCGGCAACCGCGTTGCCCTCGCTGACGTCCTTTTTCAGGAATTTCATTCTCGCAGGAGTGTTGTAGAAAAGGTCACGCACGATGAGTGTCGTTCCCTGCGGACAACCTGCGTCGTCAAGCACAGACTCCTCTCCGCCCTCAATACAGTAGCGTGTTCCGATCTCTTCGCCCTGCGCGCGCGTCATAACCTCAACACGGGACACGGCGGCAATCGAGGCCAATGCCTCGCCGCGGAATCCGAGAGTACATATTGCGTTGAGATCGTCGGCGGTCGAAATCTTGCTGGTCGCGTGGCTGATAAACGCCCTGCGGATATTATCACGGTCGATTCCGCAGCCGTTGTCGGTTATGCGTATGTAGGTTATACCGCCGCGCTTTATTTCAAGAGTGATCTTGTCCGCTCCTGCGTCAATCGCGTTTTCCATTATCTCCTTGACTATCGAAGCCGGACGTTCAACCACCTCTCCGGCGGCAATAAGCTCGGCTATGTGCTTCGGTAAAATATTTATCTGCGGCATAAGATCACCTCTTTTGTTCTCGGTAATATAATTGTTACAGCCTGTCGGCTCTGTTTTTCAGCTCATAGAGCTTCTGAAGCGCCTCAATCGGCGTGAGTGTGTTGATATCTATCGACTTGAGCTCGTCAACAATTTCTCCGCCCTCATTTGATGCAAAGGAAATCTGCATATCATCGTCGTCAGCCTTTTCCACGGTTCTGATTACCGTAACCGCGCCCTTTTCCTCAAGCTCCTTGAGAATATCCTTTGCACGGTTCACGACGGTGTTCGGAACTCCTGCCAGCTTCGCTACCTCAATACCGTAGCTTCCGTCGGCTCCGCCGCGGACAATTCGTCTGAGGAATGTTATGTCATCGCCGCGCTTTTTGACTGAAATATTGTAGTTTTTCGCTCCGTCAATCTCATTTTCAAGCTCGGTCAGCTCGTGGTAGTGTGTCGCGAACAGAGTCTTTGCACCGAGCTTTTTGAAATCCGCCGTGTATTCGAGCACGGCTCTTGCAATGCTCATGCCGTCAAAGGTCGATGTTCCGCGGCCTATCTCGTCGAAAATCAGCAGACTCTTTTTGGTCGCATTCTTGAGAATATTGGCAACCTCGCTCATCTCAACCATAAATGTAGACTGACCAGAAGCAAGGTCGTCGCTCGCTCCTACACGGGTAAATATGCTGTCAACCAAACCGATCTGAGCACTTGACGCCGGGACAAAGCTTCCGCATTGCGCCATAAGCACTATAAGCGCAACCTGACGCATATAAGTCGATTTACCTGCCATGTTCGGTCCCGTAATTATCGCACAGCGGTTGTCGGCACAGTCAAGCGTCGTATCGTTCGGAACAAACGGCGCGTCCTTCATCATTTTTTCGACAACGGGATGACGTCCGTCCTTGATTATTATTTCACTTGTGTCCGTCATAACCGGGCAGGTGTAGTTGTTGTGCAAAGCCACCCTTGCAAAGGAGCAAAGCGCATCAACTGTTGCCACCGCGTGGGCGGTCTTCTGTATTCTGTAAAGCTCGTCGGCAACTCTGCTTCTGACCTGTGTGAATATTTCATACTCCAGCTTTACAATTCTCTCCTGCGCGCCGAGCACCTTTGCTTCAAGGTCCTTCAGCTCGCTTGTTATGAATCGCTCGCAGTTTGCAAGCGTCTGTTTTCTTATGTACTCTTCGGGAACAAGCTCTTTAAAGGCATTCGGCACCTCAATATAGTAACCGAAAACTCGGTTGTATCCGATCTTCAGCTTTTTGATGCCCGTCTTTTCCTGCTCCGTCTGCTGAATCGCGGCTATGTAGCCCTTGCCGTTGTGCACAATGTCGCGAAGCTCGTCAAGCTCGGTATTGAAGCCGTCTTTTATCATATCGCCCTCACGCACGGTGAAAGGCGGATCCTCACGGATTGCCTTGTCGATAAGCTCGGCAACATCCTCCAGCAGGTCAATATTGCGGCAGGTCTCGCTCAAAAGCGCCGACCTGCACTCGGAGATACCGCTCTTTATATCCGGTAAAAGCTGTATCGCCGCAAGAAGTGAGCGAAGTTCCTTGGCATTGGCGGTTTCGTAAACGATTCGAGCCATCAGACGTTCCATATCGCTGACGTCAGCTACCGCCGCCGTCTCGTTTTCGAGCAGCATTGAATCGTTAAAGAGCTCGTTTACGGCGTTGTGTCTCTTGGTAATCTTCGCAAGATTGACCAGCGGCTGCTCAATCCAGTTGCGGACAAGACGCTTTCCCATAGCGGTTTTTGTCTTGTCAAGCACCCACAGGAGAGTTCCCCTGCGCTCTCTGTTTCGCATCGTCTCGGTCAATTCAAGATTTCTTCGCGAAGAAAAATCAATTTTCATAAACTGATTTTCCGAATAGAAGTCAATCTCCCGAATATTATCAAGTCCCGATTTCTGCACCTCGGTCAGATAGTCGATCGTCGCGCCCAGCGCGCAGACAGCTTCGTCACTTTCCTCGATGCCCAGCTCGGTCAGGCTCTTTTTGAAGTGGTCGGTTATCACCTGACGGCTGTAATCAACGGTCAGCTTTTCTTCATCAATGCTGTCCGCCGTGCACTCAATGCGATTTTTTATAAACTCTCTTATCTTGTCGTTTTTCACGACTGCGGAATTATAGCGTATCTCGGTCGGCATATATCTGCCGAGTTCGTTGACTATGTCGTTGCCCACCGACTTTGATTCAAGCTGTGTAAGGCTCACCTCACCCGTTGAAACATCGGCAAAGCAAACGCCTGCCGCATTTCCGTTAAGCCAGATTGAGCAAAGGAAGTTGTTTTTGGATTCGTCGAGCATACTGCTCTCAATGACGGTTCCGGGAGTCAGCACTCTGATAACGTCGCGCTTGACTATGCCCTTTGCCGTTGCCGGATCCTCGGTCTGCTCACAGATAGCAACCTTATAGCCCCTTGAAACAAGCCTTGCGATATAGGAATCGACGCTGTGAAACGGCACGCCGCACATCGGAGCACGCTCCGCCTGGCCGCAGTCTCTTCCCGTCAGCACCAGTTCAAGCTCTCTTGAAGCCGTCTTTGCGTCCTCAAAGAACATCTCGTAAAAGTCACCGAGCCTGAACATAAGGATCGTGTCCTGATAATCCTTTTTAATTTCAAGGTACTGTTTCATCATCGGCGTCATTTCTGCCATCTGTTTTTTCACCTCATAAATTGAACTTCTTTGTGTTTTTTGTTCCGCCTGCAAGCAACAGACTTTAGATATTAGACTGAAAATATTATAAATATTGTCTAACGTCTAATATCTAAAATCTAAAATCTCTCTTAGTGGCAGCCGCCGCAGGAGCCGCACTCACCTGAGCAATGATGCTCTTCCTGAGGCTCGCAGGTCTTGGGATCCTCGCCCTGTACGCAGAGTGCAAGAATACCTGTGATGTGATTCATCATCTCGTCAACTGCCTGACGTGCAGCCTCGTACTTCTGCATATTCTCGTTAGCCATAACTGCCTGATAAACCTCGCTGAACTCCTTGTCATACGCAGCAAGCTTCTCTTCGTTTGCGTCGTCCTTTGCGGCCTCGTGCTGATATGACATGTGGATAAGCTGAATCTTGTTGATAAGATCGTTAAGATCCGTGTCAGCCTCATTTGTCTTTCTTGCCTCGTGGAATGCGAGATAACGCTCGTCCTGCTGAATTGCCTCGCCGAGCTGTCTTGTGATTTCAATAATGTCCATTGTAAAACTCCTATAATAATTATTTATCTGAAAAACACTTTTCAGCGTTCATCCAATACTCCTCTGACTATCCATGTCAAGGGTTCGGTTACCTTAACCTTGCAGAACCTGCCGATAAGATCCTTTCCCCCTACCTTCGGGAACTCAATCATAACATTGCTCTGAGTTCTGCCGTTGAGAATACCCTCGCGCGCATATCCCTCGCACAGAACGGTGTAGGTTTTGTCTTTCATCGCCGCCGTGCGCTCCGATGCGATCCTCTCCTGAGTATCCGTCAGCTCCTTGAACCATCTTCCCTTTTCTTCGCGCGAAACGGGATCGGGCATTTCCGCCGCCCTCGTTCCCGGACGCGGTGAAAAAATGAATGTGAACAATGAGGTAAACTTAACCTTTTCAATAAGCGAAAGCGTGTCCTTAAACTCCTCGTAGGTTTCACCGGGGAAACCGACTATAACGTCGCTCGTCATCGAAAGACCCGGCATCACTTTCCGAGCATACTCGGCAAGCTCAAGATACTTTTCGCGCGTGTAGCCGCGGTTCATCTCTTTAAGCACTCTGTCGTTTCCGCTCTGGAACGGAAGATGCAGGTGTTTTGCGACCTTAGCGCAGGAAGCCATTGTGTCAAGAAGCTCCTTTGTGCAGTCCTTCGGGTGAGAGGTCATAAACCTGATTATAAAATCGCCCGGCAAATCGTTTATGCGCTTGAGAAGCTTTGAAAAATTGATGTCTCCGTCAAGATTCTTGCCATAGGAATTGACGTTCTGTCCGAGAAGAGTAATGTCTTTACAGCCCGAAGCAATCAGCTCCTCGGCTTCTTTAACAACATCTTCTGGATCGCGGCTGCGCTCTCTGCCTCTGACATACGGAACTATGCAGTAGCTGCAAAAATTGTTGCAGCCGTACATAATCGGAAGCCAGCCCTTGATACTGCCGTCGCGTCTTACGGGAAGATCCTCGGCAATAACGCCGTCCCCGTCGGGGCACTCATAAACCTTTTTGCCCGTGCAAAGCACACGGTATATAAGCTCAGGAATTTTATGAATAACGTGTGTGCCGAAAACAAGATTGACAAACGGATAGCTTTTTCTGATTTTCTCAACCACCCTCGGCTGCTGCATCATACAGCCGCAAAGAGCAATTATAAGATTCGGATTGGCTTTCTTCAGCCTTTTGATCGCGCCGACATTTCCGTAAATTCTGTCCTCCGCGTGTTCACGGACAGCACAGGTGTTATAAAGTATCAAATCCGCATTTTCAACATCGTCCGTAAAATCATATCCGAGCGATTCGAGTATACCCTTTATTCTTTCACCGTCGGAAACATTGCCCTGACAGCCGTATGTATGAACAAATGCAAGCGGTTTTGACGGTTCAAAGCGCGAAGTAATAACCGTCCTGACAAGCTCCGCATATTCGTGCTGTTTCTCCATTTCTTCGGGCGAAACCTTTACATTCTTTTTCATTCTGCCGTCGCTCAAAGGGCATACCTCTCTTTTTAACTTATTAACTGTATAATTATATAATAAATGTGCTTTCTTTTCAAGCATTTTGAGATAAATTTATTTTCTTTCATCCGATTCCGATGATATCGAAATTATATTGACTTTGCGGTGCATACAATGGTATACTTAAATAAGTTAAAAACGGAGGAAAAATAAAATGAACTTCACAAAAAACTCAAATCGGAAAAACATACCGATTTTTCTAATTCTGTTGGCGTTCTCTTTCGGTATTCTGTATATATGCACAGCATCAAGTCCGCGCTATGCGACCAATCCGTGGAATGATGCCAACGCCTTTTTCACAGTCGGCAGAGCAATGGCTGACGGTTTGACGGTTTACAAGGATATTTTTGAGCAAAAGGGTCCGCTTCTCTATTTGATCCACGCCCTTGCAAGCTTTATTTCCGACAGCTCTTTCACGGGAGTATACATTTTCCAGTCAATTGCTCTCGGAATAAACGCTTTCGCCGCATACAAGATCGCTTCTCTTTATGTCGGCACAGGATGGTCGGTTACCTCTGCGGTGTTCACCTGCTATATTACGGTCAACTCAACCTGCTATTATTACGGCGACAGCGCGGAGGAATTTTGTCTGCCGCTTCTGGTTATAAGTCTCTATGTTTTCTGTGCCTACTTCAAGGATACCGCACACAACAAAATAAGCAAGCCTGTTTTCTTTATTGTCGGATTTTTTGCCGGCTGCGCCGCAATGATTAAATTCACACTTATCGGCTTTTGGTTCGCATGGGCGGCATACATCTCTCTCTACACTCTCTTTGCGAAAAAAGACTTCAAAAGCGCTGTACTCAACGCCTTAATTTTCCTCGGCGGTATGGCAGCGGCAATTGTACCTTGGATAATATATTTTGCCGCAAAGGGTGCGCTTCACGATTTCATCTACACATATTTTGTTCTCAATGCGACGGCGTATCCCAATAACGAAAGCTTAAGTATTGTAAGCCGTTTAATAGTTCCCATAAAAAATATTGCCGAAAACATTATCCCCTCTACTGCAGTTTTCATTTGCGGATTCTTGGGCGCGGCACTGTATCTTTTCACCGGAATATTCGCGGAGAAAAAAGTCTTTTCACGTCTTTCAATACCGTTCGTCTGTGCGCTCGGAACATATATCATCTATTTCGGATTACGAAAATACACTTATTATTTCCTTCCCGTCTCCGTCTTTTCCGTCTTCACTTTCATTACGGTAGCCTATATTGCGGAAAAGATTTTTAAGGGTAAAGAAAACCAAATTGTTTCGGGAATCTTCTGCGTGTTTGTTGCAGGCGCTGTTTTGAGCGGATCATTCTTTTTTAATGAGACATCACAAACAGCCTTAAAAAACGGAGAAGAAACTGTACAATATAAGGCGGCGCAGTACATTAAATCTCATAATGTGAACGGTCGTGTTCTTAACTATCAAGCTCTTGATACAGGCATCTATCTTGCTGCCGGACAAATTCCGACATTCAAGCATTTTGAAAAGCAAAATCTGATATATAAAAAATACCGCGACAATACCGATGAACAGAACCGCTATATAAATGACGGCGAAGCGGATTACGTCGTCACCTCAATTAAATCGACACAGTCCGTTGACGATATATATGGGGAAAACATAAACCTGAAAAACAATTACAGAATAGTTTATTCGGAAGACTACACAATAAATCACCCGAATAATTGGGCAAAAGAATATACAAAAACATTTTATCTTTTTGAAAGGAACTGAGAAAAAATGGAAGCAAAAACACTTTACATCCTTGCCCCCTGCTACAATGAGTCAGAGGTTCTGCCGATGTCGTCAAAAATTTTCCTTGACAAACTTAACGGGCTCATCGGCGAGGGAAAAATCAGCGAAGACAGCCGCGTTGCATTTGTTGACGACGGCTCAAAAGACAACACCTGGGAGATAATCGAGAGTCTGCACGAAATGGATCCGAAGTTTGTCGGCATCAAATTATCGCGTAACCGAGGACATCAAAACGCTTTGCTCGGCGGCTTATCAACAATCGTTGATGACTGCGATATGATAGTTACGATTGATGCCGATGTGCAGGACGACGTCAATGCCATTGACAAAATGGTCGACGATTTCAACAACGGAAGCGACATCGTTTACGGTGTGCGTGCTTCAAGGGACACCGACACATTTTTCAAGCGTACAACCGCCCAGGGGTTCTACAAATTTATGTCGTCAATGGGTGTTGAAACCGTATACAACCACGCGGATTTTCGTCTCATGAGTTCAAGAGCGGTCAAGGCTCTTTTGGAGTTCAAGGAGGTCAACCTCTTCCTTCGAGGTATGGTTCCTCTCGTTGGTTTCAAGTCAACCACAGTTACTTATGATCGTGCTCCCCGTCTTGCAGGAGAATCAAAATATCCGCTCAAAAAAATGCTCTCATTTGCCTTTGACGGCATAACCTCATTTTCGGTAAAGCCGATAAGACTGATTACCGCGCTCGGCGTTATCACATTCATTCTCAGCATAATCTTCGCGCTGTATGCATTGATAAGCTTTGCGGTTCACCATGCGGCACCCGGTTGGACGTCAACCGTTCTTTCAATTTGGTTTTTCGGTTCACTCCAGATAATCGCAATCGGAATTGTCGGCGAATATATCGGAAAGATTTATCTTGAAAGCAAACACCGTCCGAGATTCTTTATCGAAAAATATTTAAAATAATTCCACTAACAAAAGCTTCACCCCCACAGACATCAATCTGTGGGGGTGTTGGTTTATTATGTTGTGAGCTTTACTTGTTTATCACAAGCTCTTTGGTTGCGGTGTCGGTTCTGTTCCAGCCTGCTTCAAACTTACCGACTACTGTGTAGTTTGTGCCGGTGAGCTTGACATTCAGCGTCCAGACCTCGCTGTCGAGCTCTCTTGACGTGTCGCTGACTTCTGCTCCGTTTGCATCATAGCTCGTGATGTTCGTCACGCTCTTGTGATACCTCGTGTAGGTTCTCGTCGAGCCGTCGGCTGATACTATCTGCACCTTGCCGGCTCTGCCTTCGACCGTTACCCTGCACAG
>CAKSHH010000013.1 GCA_934456435.1 uncultured Eubacteriales bacterium | reverse complement strand
CAGCGACACGTCAAGAGAGCTCGACACCGAGGTCTGGACGCTGAACGTCAAGCTCACCGGCACAAACTACACAGTAGTCGGTAAGTTTGAAGCAGGCTGGAACAGAACCGACACCGCGACCAAAGATCTTGTGATAAACAAGTAAGGCTCACAACATAATAAACCAACACCCCCACAGATTGATGTCTGTGGGGGTGAAGCTTTTGCGGGTGTTATTTTTGATAAGGAACAATTTTAAATCCGAAGTCAAAGCTTTTATCGCCAAGATTTCTTGAATTTTTCGGTACATCAAGCTCTGAATTTTCACTTACCGCATTGACTTTCCAATCAATATTCAAAACGGTTTTGTCGGTCTCAGGCAACTCAAAATCATGTTTTGATTCAATTAAATCGTTTGCATCGTAATGTATTGCTTTGAAGCAGAACGGAATCTCTTTGATAGCTGAAAATTCAATTCCGATGCCTGCATCATTTTCGACTGAAGCATAACGAACACCGAATCGGTTTGAACATTCCTGCGGTCTGATATAATGTTCATACATTTCCGTTGCGGTTGTTTTATAAAGGCTGTATCTGAAAGCCTTGTTTCGGTCGGGATAGGATTCCTTGTTGCCGATTCCAAAGTATTCAACGTTTTCAAACTCTTTCGGCATCGTGAGTTTTAATCCGAGGTGCGGTAAAAGCGGTGCGTTCTCGCGTACTTTTCCGCTGCACGAAACAGTCAATGTACCGTCGCAGAAAAAGCTCCATAAAGCGGTCATTTTAATAACAGGCGGCGATGAATGTGCTCCGAGGGAAAGTGAAACGTTAATAACGACCTTGTTTTCATCATTTTGGATTATGTCACAGCTATAAGTGTGCTGTTTTATCCTCTCAAATCTCTCAAGGGACCAGCGATCCTTTGAACCACCGTTATAGGTCGGTGCGCGCCAGATATCAAAGCTTATATCGTCTTTAATTAACGATTCTCCGTCGACCGAAAGCTCACAAATTCTGCCGTATTTTTTGTCAAAAACTATTTTAGTTTTGTCGGCACGCATTGTTATGAAACGATCATTCTCTTCGGTTATAATCCGCGCCGAACTTTTTGAGGGCAATTCATTTGAAAATTTGCCAAGCTCAAACTGCAAAAATCCGACCTCGTAATCCTTTGAAGCCCACGAAGTTGCTTCCTTTTGCTTAAACGAAAGCGTCAGGAAGCAGTTTTTACAATCCTGATATTTATTCGGGTCAAAAAGCTTGAGCCTTGCTTCGTTTTCGGGAGCAATGTCAAGAGTATTTATATTGCCTGTATCAATTACATCTCCGTTTGAAGAAACCTTCCAAACAGCGTACAAATCATCAAGAGAGGTAAATCTTCGGCGATTTTTCAATGTAAGAATGCCGTCTTTGAAGTTTCCCTTAAAGGGCTCATAGACCTTTTTCATATCGAAGTACCCCGGACGTGGTTTGCGGTCGGGGTAAACAAGACCGTCAATACAGCAAATGCCATTGTTGGGCTGATCCTTGAAATCGCCGCCGTAGTAATACCGAACTTTACCGTTTTCGTCTTTGACACCGATGGCATGGTCGCTGAACTCCCAAATACATCCGCCGCTAAAATTATTGTATTCGTCGGCAAATTTAAAATAGTCGTAGACGTCGCCGGTTGACATAGAGCAAACATATTCACACATAAAAAACGGCTTCACATTTTTAGTGTCATTGAGATATTCCTCAATATATCCGACGCCTGCGTACATACGGCTTTCAACGTCCGAAATATCGCTGAAATCTTCGCCGTCGGGAATTGCCTTAAACCCTTTGTGGCTGTTTTCGTAATGAATCAGAGCGTTCTTGTCACGTTCTCTTATATACTGAGCCATTGCGCGGTGATTTACTCCGACTCCGCTCTCGTTTCCGAGCGACCACATAATCACGCAAGGGAAATTTTTGTCTCTCTCATATAGGAGCTTTGCTCTGTCGATGTATGCCGATTTCCATTCGGGCAGGTTTGACAAAAGCGACCATCTCGTCCAGTCCCATTCGCCCTCGACCTCATAGCCCATTCCGTGGGTTTCAAGATCGGCTTCGTCAACGACGTAAAGTCCGTATTGATCACAAAGCTCGTAAAAACGCGGATCGTTGGGGTAATGCGAAGTTCTGATCGTGTTGCAGTTTGCCTTTTTGATAAGGAAAATGTCACGCTTCATATTTTCGTAGGAAACAAAATATCCCGTGAATGGGTCATTGTCGTGACGGTTGACGCCGCGCAAAATTTCCTGCTTACCGTTTATGAGGAGCATTTTATCCTTTATTTCAATACGCTTGACGCCCAGCTTGAATGGAATAATCTCATTTGCCTGGGCAATTAGCAGGGTGTAGAGATAAGGCTGCTCGGCATTCCACAAAATAGGATTCGTAATATTGATCGTACATTCCTTGCTGAGCGTTCCAGAGGCTATGATGCTTTCATTTATGTCAAGTAATTCGTATGATGCACTACTGGCATTGTCAGCAGTAATTTCAATATCACAGCTTTCAAAATCATCGCTTAGCAAGGCTTTAATTGATATGTCGTTGAGGTGACCGGGATTCCGAGTGAGCAAATAGACATCTCTGAAAATTCCCGAAAGTCGGAAAAAGTCCTGATCCTCAAGGTATGATCCGTCGCACCACTTGACGACAATAACGCAAATTCGGTTTGTGCCGTCAATGAGCGCATCGGTTATGTCAAACTCGCTTGTGGAGTGACTGACCTGGCTGTAACCGACAAAATTACCATTGACAAAAAGGTAGAAACAGGAAGAAACGCCCTCAAAATTTATGTAATACTTTTTGCATTCTTTTGCGATTTTTAAATCTTTGAAATAAACTCCGCACGGATTTTCATTGGGAACAAACGGAGGATCGGTCGGAAACGGGTACTCAAGATTAGAATAGAGCGGCTTATCGTAATCGCGGTTGATGTATGTTTGCCAGCAACGCGGTACGGTGATGTCGTCAAAACCGTCAAGCGAAAGGGCAGGGGAGACGATTTCCTTATCAAGATCTTCAAAGCTGTTATAAAATCTGAATTTCCATTCACCGGACAACAAATTAAAATATTTTGAATTTTCTCTCGTGCCTGTCAATGCACTTTCCTTGTCGGAATAGGGAATGTAGTAAGCTCTCGGCTCTGACGTTCCGTAGTGAAGTGTCGACAAATCCTTGTGAAATTCTTTAAAAAACATAATCAGTCCTCCGTTCGGATTGGTATATTTATCCTACCATACCCAAAGATGCTTTTCAATAATAATTTCAAGAAAATCAAAGCTATATAGACATGGGCTTTTCTGATTATAGGCAGAAAAGTGGTAAAAAATATATTTAATCCGGTATATTTATGCTAAGACTTATTTAATAGTTCGGGGATTGGCTGTTTATAAAAAATAAACCTGAAACTGTCGGTAACAATTTCAGGTTATTTTAATTTTTATTCATCAAACATTTCCGCTTCGACGGCAGCGCAAAGTGCGTGGTAAACAGGGAGGGTGAGCTCTTGTACCTCAAACGGAGTGTGGGCGGGAAGCTTTATTGTGATATCCGAATACTCGGAAAGCTTGCTGTCGTTTTCTCCCGTAATTGAAACAGAACGGGTACCTGCGGCCTTTGCCGCATAGACGGCATTGACGATGTTTTTTGAATTGCCTGATGTGCTTAATGCGATGAGAACGTCCTCACTCCTTTGTGCATAAGCGAAAACCTGCTGGGCGAAGATCATATCTGCCGCAACATCATTGGAAAATGCGGTGATAAGTCCCGTTTGGCTGACGAGTGAAATCGCTCGAATACCGCATTGAAGCTTATCGGCAAAGGTTTCGCCGTCGGGAAGATCTTTAAACAGCTTTTTCTGTTCTGACGAAAGCGGTCTTTTGAGATTAAAGCCTTTCATAAGTTCGCCGACGATATGCTCGCTGTCTGCCGCAGATCCGCCGTTGCCGCAAACCAAGACGGTAGCGTTTGCTTTTGCACATTCTGTAAGTGCTTTAAACGCCTGCTCGATTGAGTCACGGCAGGGGAGAAGTAACGGATATGTTTTAAAAAGTGTATCGAAAATTTCAGTTGGGTTCTTCATGTTTAAAGTCCTTTCAGATAGGTTAAAACAGCAGAGAAAGCGCCGCGACGTCGCCGACAAATTCACATAGCGCACCGGGAAGAATCCTGCAAGCATTCGCCGCGGCAGGCAAGGCTTCTTTCGAGATAACGTCTTTGATAATGTCATCAAAAAGTGCCTGATCTCTTGTATAGATGCTGCCGATAATAATTGCTTCGGGGTTCAATAAATCAATAAGCAGGCTCAAAGCCTGACCGAGTCTTTGGGCGCTGATTCGGTAAATTTCCTGTGCGACCGCATCGACGTTCTTTGCGGCTATCGAAATGCTTTTCGCAGATATGTCATCGCTTTGTTCGCTAAGTACGGTGTCAATACCGTTCTTTTTGCTAATGTCAATTATGATTTTGGCAAGCTCAACAATCCCACCGCCGGAGCAATATCCCTCAAATGAACCGCGCTTGCCGTAACCGACGGGACCGTCCTCGGAGAGACGAATATGGCCGACCTCGCCGGCAAGGTCGTTTGTACCGCTGTAAAGCTTTCCGTTGAGGATAAGTCCTGCGCCCATTCCCGTGCCGAAGGTGAGAAAAATTACATTATCAAGCCCTTTGCCTGAACCGAATTTCCACTCGGCAACGGCGCAGGCGTTAGCGTCGTTCTGCAATATGGCTTTAACTCCGAAATGATTTGAAAAAATATCGGTAATCGGAACGTTATCCCAGTCGGGAAGATTCGGCGGACACATAATAATGCCTTTTTTACTGTCAAGAGGGCCGCCGCAGCTTATACCCACGCCGACAAGATCGTCGTGCTTTACGCCGTTTTCGGCAAGGAGTTCGTCGGCTGTTTTAAGAAGTTCCGCAATGATTTCTTTGTATCCTCTTTTTACGTCTGTGGGAAATTTTTTCTTTGCAATAATCAAATCCTGCGGATTTTCGGGAACATAGTCATGGCCGAGCGTTATCGCACATTTTGTTCCTCCGATATCTATACCGAGCGAATACACTTCTTTTTCCTCCCTGATTCGGCGAAAACAATTTTATTTTTTCTGCCGAATTTCAAATAAATGATGATTAAAGTATATTACACGGCAGAGATTTAGTCAATATCGAAAAGACTGAATCATTGTTCTTAAAATAATAATTTCTTATTGTAATATTCGTAACGATGTGTTACAATACAAATGGTTAGCGCTTGCTAACTCGCGCTGAAATATTTGTAAACGCGACAGAAACGGTAAAAAATAATTGTTTATAACAGTAGGTTTGGTTATGAGAATTTTAGTGTTCGGTGCAGGTGTGCTTGGCTGCAATCTTCAAGAAATCTGTACAGCTCAGGAAAAAATGTAACATTGCTCGCACGGGGAAACTGGGCGAAGGAAATCAGAGAGAACGGACTTCGGATAAAAAACAAGTTTTCTCCGCGTATGTCGGTCAGCCGTGTTCCTGTGGTGACCGAGCTTGAGCCTGATGATTTGTATGATGTGATTTTTGTTGTAGTCAGGTATACGTAGATTGAAAGCATTATTGAAGCTTTGCAGGAAAACAAAACGAAAAACATAGTTTTTGTCGGCAATAATGTTCGCGCTGCGGAAATGGCTGCTCGTTTGCCTGAAAAGAATGTGATGTTTGCTTTTGCAAGCTCGGCAGGTCACAGGGAAAGCGATCATGTAGCTTCGGCTGATCTTCGCAAGATGACGATCGGACAGCTCGTCGGTGCGCAGTCAAATGAAAAACTGATTGGACAGATTTTTGACGGCACAAAATATAAGATTACTTACGAGCCGAACATGGGTGATTATCTCCTGTGCCACGCGGCGTTTGTGATTCCGGCTGTTTTTGCCTGCTATAAAACCGACGGTAACCTGAAAAAGGTTAAAAAGGACAATGCTTATCTTAACCGACTGATTGATGCCAATATTGAGGGATACCGTGCCATAAAGAATGCGGGGCATAAAATTCTGCCGAAAGAGGACAATGAGTTTGAGGGCTCGGCTTACCGAAAGACCTGTTTCCGTTTCTTTAAGCTTATGTGTGCAACGAGTTTAGGCAAAATATGCGTTTCCGATCATGCGATGAACGCGGTTGACGAAATGAGCGCGCTGAACCGTGATTTGAAGAAGTTTTTTGATGAAAATTCGGCAGAGTATCCGATTTGGCAAGAGCTTGAAAAGGAATGCGGGAGGTATTTGAAATGATTTTAAAAGTTATTCTGGAGGGCTTGGGTCTCGGAGTATTGCTCATTCTTGTCTGTGCGTTCGGCATCCAAAAGGGTGCTGTAGGAATGGTACACCTGTACAGTTCGGAAGTACAGGATCGGTGTGTAAAGCTCGGATTGACTACATACGAAAAAATAAAGCGAAACAGTCTGATTTTCAAGGCGGTTTGTATTCCGTGATATGTTGCGTACGTGTTGATTTTTGTTTATGCGGTCAACGGGGCAAAGGGCTTCGTGGCAGGCTTTTGGCAGATGCTCGTTATACTGTCGATTATGAATTTAATTGACCGTTTCCTCGTCGATAATTTTTGGGTCGGACATACAAAGGCTTGGACAATTCCGGGTACAGAAGATCTTAAGCCATACATCACCGCAAAGGACAAGAGCAAAAAGTGGATTTTCGGTACAGTCGGAATGGCTATCATATCGGCAATACTGTCGGCAATCATGATGATTTTTATTCATTGATTTGCTGAAATTATAAAAGAACGGAGAGGTGCAAAATGAAATACATCGGAATGCCCATGGGGATGTGGGTACTGTTTGCAAAATCGTTCAGAGAACAACTGAACGCTGTGTTCGGATATGACGCGGACACGGCAAAGGCGATTACCAAAAATGCGAAGAAAAAATACAGAGAAATTATAGCCGACCTACCCGAATTTGAAAAAGCTGACCGTTTCAAAATGAATATTGTCAACTGTGCTATGATCGGAGCTTTTATTCTGTCCATGCCACAGCGTCCCGATGTGGAGCGGCTGACGGAATACTATGCGAAGTCCATGATGACAAGGCTGATGAAATGGTTTTGCCGCAAGAGCGGAAAGTCGAAGTACACGGAAAAGGACATTGCCGGTATGAAAGCAACGGCAGAGCTGAAAGCCGCCGACCGTAATCCCTATTCGTGGAATATGGATTTTTACGAATACCCGGACGGCAGCGGATATGAGGGACGGTTTACAAAATGCGGTATTTGCGCTTTGATGAAAAAGCTCGGTCTTTACGACCTGACCCCGGCATTATGCCATCTTGATTACACCATGAGCGAAGCAGGCGGCGTAACGGACTTTGTGCGTGAATATACCATTGCTTCCGGAGGTCCGTACTGCGATTGCGGATATAAAAAAAGAAAAACGTAAGCTGACAATACAGTTTAAAAAGAGAAAACCCACACGATGAGTGTGGGTAATTTTTTACTTAATTTTAGCCTTTTTTCTCTTCTTGAATGATGGGACGAAAAGCATGAGGAAGGGGAAAATTTCAAGACGTCCGAGCAGCATATTCAAGATAAAGACAATTTTTGAATACCATGAATAGACGGAGAAATTGCCTGTCGGTCCGACTTCTCCGAGTCCGGGACCGATGTTGTTGAGCGTTGCGATAACTCCGGAAATATTTGTAACCATGTCCTTACCGTCGGTTGAGACAATCAGCAGGGAAACAACAAAAATTACAACATAAATGAAAAAGAATACATTTGTTCCCGTTACTACCTCATCACTGATACGCTTGCCGTCCATTGTAATAACGCTCACGCTTCTTGGGTGAGCAAGGCGCTTTAGCTCTCGCTTTGCCGATTTGGCAAGAATGACAATTCTCGAAACCTTGAATCCGCCGCCGGTACTGCCTGCGCATGCACCCACGCACATAACGATGAGCATTACCGTCCTGCTGAAAACAGGCCATTTATCAAAATCGGTTGTTGCATAACCCGTAGTAGTCATTACCGAACTGACCTGGAATGCCGACTGATGAAGCGCCTCAAAGAACGAGCCGAACATATGGCGGATATTCAATGCAATCAGAATTATTGACATTGCCATAATTCCTATGTAGGACTTGACCTCAACGTTTCTGAACGCTGCTTTCAGTTTTCCGCAGAACAGAAGAAAATAGAAGTTAAAATTGATACCGAAAAGCATCATAAAAACGCCGATTATTATCTGCGTGTATAGGCTGTAATCGGCAATGCTTGAATTGACGATACCAAATCCGCCGGTACCTGCCGTGCCGAAGCTCAGCGTTGTGCTTTCAAAGAACGAAAGCCCGCCGCATCGAAGCAGAAGAATCTGCACGATCGTCATTATAACGTAGATTCCGTAAAGAATTCTCGCCGTGCTTTTTGATTTCGGCACAAGTTTTTCAACGTCCGGACCGGGGCTTTCCGCTTTCATAAGCTGAAGATTACCTCCGCCTTTTGCAAGCGGAAGAATCGCCATGATGAACGCAAGTGCGCCCATACCGCCTATCCAGTGAGTGAAGCTGCGCCAGAAAAGCATTCCCTTGCTCAGTGCTTCAACGTCCGTCAGTATGCTTGAGCCCGTTGTGGTGAAGCCTGAAACGACCTCGAAAACGGCATCAAGGTAATTCGGAATCTCCTTGCTGATGAAAAAGGGCAGAGCTCCAAAAAGACTGATAAGGATCCAGCCGAGCGAAACGATTGCAAAGCCGTCCATTGAAACGATCGTTTTGTCATGCGGTTTAAATCGGGTCATAACAAAGCCCGAAGCAACGGTCGCCACTATCGTTATGAGAAAAGGAACAACATTTTCCTTATAATAAAGAGCAATCAATGTCGGCAAAAGGAGGAGTGCTCCCTCCGTGATAAGAAGAATACCTAAAACATAGGTTATCATTTTTTTGTTCATAGCGTCAATCCTTAATGATATCGTCAAGATCGGAAAGACCTTGGATTGTAGTTACGACAACAACGGAATCGCCGACCTGAAGCATATCCTTACCTCGGGGAATGAAAACATTGCCTTTACGGTTAATTGAACCGATAATAACATTTTTATGAAGAAGCAGATCCTCAAGAGAAGTGTTAACAATGTCACTTTCCTCGCTGACATGAAATTCCAATGCCTCAACCTTATTGTCGATTATTTTGTAGAGCGTCTCAACATTACTGCCGATGTTGTTCTTCTTTGCACGGACGTGCTGAAGAATCTGACTGGCTGTTATGAATTTGGGATATATAACACTGCCGATGTCAAGTGAGCGCACAACCTCATTGAAAGCCGTTCTGTTGATTTTTGCAATTGTTTTTATATTGGGAACAACCTTTTTGGCAAAAAGAGAAAGAATAAGATTTTCCTCATCAAAACCTGTCAGGCAGCATATTGCGCTTGCATCACGCAAGCCTTCCTCCATCAACAGAGCGCGGTTTGTTCCGTCTCCGCATATGATGTTTGCTTTCGGAAGAAGGTAGCTGAGCTCTTCTGCGGTTTTTGGATTGCTTTCAACAATCGTCGTATCCATATTAAGGCGGCACATTTCCGTTGCAAGATAATGACCGATTTTGCCGCCGCCGATAATCATTGTCTTTTTCACAGAGTTAACGGGCAAGCCGATCTCCTTAAAAAAAATCGGGGTTTCGTTGGGTGAAACGAGCACGGCAACAACGTCATTTTCTTCAATTACGGAATCGCCGAACGGGATAAAAATCTTGTTTTCACGTTCAACGGCACAGGCAAGAGCTCTCGCTTTAAGTCCCGAGAATGAATCCTTGACCGCCTGACCGCAGAGAGTACAGTTTTTAGTAGCTGTAAAGCTTACAATATTGATTTTGCCCTTTGCAAAGGTATCAATATTCTTTGCCGACGGGTATTTGAGAATACGGAGAATTTCCTCCGCCGCTTCTTTTTCGGGATTGATTACCATTGAAAGACCGAGACTGTCTTTTATAAGACGAACGTCCTCATAATATTCGTGATTTCTGACACGTGCAATTGTGCCGTTTGCTCCGAGTTTTGTTGCGAGCAGACAGCAAAGCAGGTTGATTTCATCGCTTCCGGTGAGGGCGATAACAAGATCGCTTTCCTCAACGCCTGCCTCGGAGAGAACCTTGCGAGAAGCTCCGTTACCGTGCACGGCGATTACGTCAAGATTATTTAGAACCGCATTAAGAACTTTTTCATTGGTGTCGACAATGGTTACATCGTGATGCTCGTTTGAAAGCTGATCCGCAACAGTATAACCGACCTTGCCGATTCCGACAACAATAATTTTCACTCAATTTCTGCCTTTCATAGAATTGTATAGTTATTTATTGGTTGTATCTCACAATTGAGATATGCAAATTAAGTACAGATCCTTTTGATAAATATGACTTAAATAGATTCGGAAAAGAGGAGAGCCGTAAGGCAAATTGTATGACCTTAGATTTGGAAGCATTTTTGTAAAGATTTATAGTCGCCGAGAACAAGAAGAGTTACATCATTACTGAGTAAAGTCTCAGATGAGATAGCCATGTCGATATTATTATTCTTTTTGATGCCGATAATATTAAGATTGTATTTGCGTCGAACATCAACTTGACCAACGGTTTTTCCGTACCACGATTTTGGCACTTCAACCTCACAAATTGCGTGTAAATCGTCAACTTCAATGAAGTCCAAAATGTGATCTGCCGTAAATCGTATAGCAGCCCATTCCGCAACCTGTTTTTCGGGATAAACTACGTTATCGGCTCCGTTTCTGAGAAGAAATTTCGCCTGAACATCCCGTTCGGCACGGGATATGACTTTTTGAGCACCGAGCTCTTTGAGCAACGATGTAGTTTCAAGTGAGCTTTGAAAATTGTTGCCTATAGCCACGATGCAGAGGTCATAATTATTCACACCGAGCGATCTGATAAATTGTTCGTTTGTGCTGTCGCCGATCTGGGCATTTGTGACGTACGGAAGAATATCGTTGATTCTTTCCTCGTTTAAGTCAACAGCCATAACCTGATGACCGAGACGGTTGAGATCCATAGCCATATGCCTTCCGAAACGGCCGAGACCGATAAGTAAAACGTTCTTCATGTATGACCCTCCTTTATCCTACGGTGATATGCTCTAAGGGGTATTTTGACATATTTTTCTTAGTATTGGATATTGCGGCATATATCAGAGTCAAGCCTCCGACTCTTCCGCAGAACATTAAGAGTATTAAAATCAGTTGAGAGAATAAACCTAATTCCGGCGTTATGCCAAGTGTTAATCCGACGGTTCCTATTGCAGATGATGTTTCAAACAGACATTTTAAAAAAGGTATTTTCTCTGCCGTGCTTATGGCTACGGCACCTGTAAATGAAAGAACCAAATACAAGATCAGTATTGTTGATGCGTTTTTTACAACCTGATTATCAATTCTTCGTTTAAAAAAATGGGCGGAATCTTTGCGTCCGAACGTTGCCAAAGAATTGGCAATGAGAACTGCGACTGTTGTCGTTTTAATACCGCCGGCTGTTGAGCCCGGAGAACCTCCGATAATCATAAGAACTATCATTATTGCAATGGAAGGTTCTTGCAGCACGGTTAAATCTACAGTATTGAATCCGGCTGTTCTTGTTGTAACCGACTGAAAAAGAGAAGAAAGAATTCTTTGTTTTATCGGAAGGTTATTCAAATCAAAAAAGAAAAAATATAAAGCCGGAACAATTATAAGTATCGCCGAAGTAATAAGGATAACCTTGCTTTGCATACGGTATCGCCGGAAGTGAAGCTTATTTGTATAAATATCCTCCCATGTCAGGAATCCGATACCGCCGATTACAATAAGAAATATAATGGCAAGGTTAATAGAAGTGCAGTTTACGTACTGAGTCAGAGAAACATATTTCGAAACATCTGTTCCCAAAATATCAAATCCGGCATTGCAAAAAGCCGAAATCGAATGAAAAACAGCAAGCCAAACTCCTTTGACCCCATAATCCTTGCAAAGAACAGGCATCATTATTACAGCGCCGCTTAATTCGAAAATAAGCGTTGCTTTTAAAACGAAGCCTGTAAGGCGAACGATACCGCCGATCTTGGGCGCCGCAATAGCTTCCTGCATCGTGCTGCGTTGCATAAGGGAAATCTTGCGCCCTGAAAGAAGGGCAAAAGATGCGGCGACGGTAATAACGCCGAGACCGCCTATTTGAATAAGAATCAGTATAACTGCCTGACCGAATGTTGACCAATAGCTTCCCGTATCATGAACAACAAGTCCCGTGACGCATACTGCGGAAGTCGCAGTAAAAAGAGATTCGTTAAAAGGAGTCACTTTTCCGGAAACCGAGGATATCGGGAGCATCAGCAACAAAGAACCGATAATAATTATAAAAAAGAATCCTAAAAAAATACTTTGAAATGTTGTTAGATGCTTTTTGAAACGAATATTATGAAACATTTTAAGTTAGAGTGAAACAAGACATTGACTGTTTCACAACCTCCTTTCAGCTAAAAAGCTGAATTCAATGTAATTTTATACTTTGCGTAATGATATTGTCAATAGAATTTTTTTACAAATACAGCAGGGCTAATTTATCTAATAATGCCAAAAATAAATCCATAAAAAATCAGGTACAGAAAACTGCACCTGATATCTGGTGCGGATAACAGGACTTGAACCTGCACATCAGAAGATATTGGATCCTAAATCCAACGCGTCTGCCAATTCCGCCATATCCGCAAATATCGGTGCTATTATAGCACGTTTGCCGTAAAAGTCAATATAAAAAACGTACATGGAAAGGCACCGCGAAAAATCTCAGTGCCTTTCTGTATCTCCTGTTCTTTTGCGGTTTATTTCTTCAAATTATGAGCCTTGATATAATTGATAACTTCATCTACGGTTGTGAATGCGAGCGCAACCGCCGTATCTGCTGCTCCGTAATAAATCGCGATTTTTCCGCTTTCGGAGTCGGCAAGCGCCGCACACGGAAAAACAACGTTCGGCACGTCGCCGACACATTCGTAGCTTTCGTGCGGCGAAAGCAAAAAGCTGTCGGCTCTGTAAAGCACCTTCCACGGCTCGTCTTTATCGAGTATTGCTGCGCCCATGCTGTAAGTGAATCCGTTGCAGCTTGTGAGCACACCGTGGTAAAACATCAGCCAGCCCTCGTCGGTTTCAATCGGAGTGGGACCTGCGCCGACTTTAGTCATTTCCCAGTTTTTAACCGGTCCCATAACAAAGCGATTTTTGCCCCAGTATTCGAGATCGCAGCTTCTCATGAGGAAAATATCGCCGTAAGGAGTGTGACCTCTGTCGCAGGGTCTTATAAGCAGCATATATTCGCCGTTGATTTTACGCGGAAAGAGAACACCGTTCCTTGAAACAGGGTAGCACGCCTCTTCAAGCTCAGTCCATTCTTCAAAATCTGTTGTGTATGCAATTCCGATAACCGTTCCGTGAGGAGTGAGCTTAACCCATGTCAAATAGTATTTGCCGTCAATTTCACAAAGACGGGGATCATATCCCTCAAAGATATGCCTGTCATTCAGCTTCCAGTTGATTGCATCGTCGCTGAAGCCTGTTACAAGAACCTGATCGCGGGTCCTTGTGTCGACCCTGAAAACACCTGCAAAGCCATCGCCGAAGGGGACAACGGCGGAATTGAAAATGCTGTTTGCAAAGAACAGATTGTTCCTTGTGATTATCGGATTTTTCGTATATCTCCACACAGGATATTGATAGCCTGACGGCTTGTCCTGCCACGGAATATTCTTTATCTCTTTGCCGATTATTTTTGACATATTGTTCACCCTTTAAATCGTTAATATAATAATCATATCATATTGGGTTTTATAAATCAATTCATAACTAATGTTTGTTTATTAAAGCAGTGAAATTTTGCGGAAAAGTAAAATTGTATGTGTTAAAATGAAGAAATTTTGCAGAAAAAGTAAAATTTTGTTTACATTTCAACACCCGTGTGATATAATATCAAAATAATGCACATAGAAGGGGTATTTATATGAAGATTTCAGAAATTGTAGTTTTTGTCATCTATCTCTTGTTTATGCTAGGAATAGGCTTCTATTTCTTCTTCAAGAGTAAGGATGGCTCCGAAAAGACGTATTTCCTCGGCGGACGTCAGATGGGAGCTTGGGTAACGGCTCTTTCGGCGGGCGCATCGGATATGAGCGCATGGGTTCTTATGGGCCTGCCGACCTCCATTTACGCTCTCGGTCTCGGACAGGTTTGGATTCCAGTCGGTCTTGCAATCGGTTACACGATAAGCTGGATCGTTGAAGCACCGCGGCTCCGCCGTTTCTCTATCGTCGCAAACGATTCAATCACGATTCCGCAGTATCTTACAAACAGATTCCTTTCAAAGTCAAAGGCGTTGCAGGTTATCTGTGCCATTGTTTTCCTTGTTGCTTACACGGTTTATGCCGCATCGAGCGTCAAGGCTTGCGGAACTCTTTTCCACACGGTTATCGGCATTAAGGAGAGCACGGCAATGTACATAGCAACGATTATTATCGTCGGCTATACATTCCTCGGCGGATTCAATGCTGTTTGCTGGACGGACTTCTTCCAGGGTATGCTCATTCTTGCGGCTATGCTTATTGCTCCGATTGCTGCAGCATCGGCTCTTACTCTTACCGACACAGCAGTTGTTGCTCAGCAGACACCGGGCTTCTGGAATGCCTTTGCAAACTGGAAGGACATAGCTTCGGGTCTCGGCTGGGGACTCGGTTACTTCGGTATGCCGCATATCATAATCAGATTCATGTCGCTCAAGTCTCAGAAAGATCTTAAGAAGTCGGCCAAGATCGGTATTTCATGGACGGTTCTCATCGTTATTTTTGCATCTCTTATCGGAATTATCGGACGTCTTGCCTATGGTTTAAAGGACGAAATCAACGAGGGTTCGCTCGTATTTATCACAATGGTTCGTGATATCTTTCCGGGCGTTATTTCGGGTATTCTTCTTTCGGCGGTTCTTGCCGCTTCGATGAGCACGGCGGACAGCCAGCTTCTTGCAGCTGCATCGTCCTTCTCATCAGACGTTTATCAGCCTGTTATCAGAAAGAACAAGGCGAGCGACAAGGAAATGCTTTGGTCGGGCAGAATTGTTGTTCTTGTAATCGCTGTTTGCGCTCTCCTTATCGCGTCTTATCCGGGTTCGGGTTCAATTATGTCGCTCGTTTCCAACGCATGGGGCGTGTTCGGTGCGGCATTCGGTCCTGCAATTATGCTCAGCCTGTTCTGGAAACGCTTTAATTTCCAGGGTGCTGTTGCCGGTATTGTTATAGGCGCTGTTGTTGATATCTGCTGGCTTGTATTCCTTTCGGATCTCGGAATTTATGAGATTATTCCCGGATTCATTGCAAGTATGGCTGTATCCGTAATTGTTACGCTTTGCACAAAGAAGCCTGCTAAAAACGTTGAGAAGCTCTTTGATGACGCAGTTGCTTATACTGAATAAAACAACTTAAAAGCAGTCAGTTCGGCACGAAAAGTATTCAATATGTACGTATTATGCCATAGACTGAATTATCCGTTGTCACTTGTCACACGGAACATAATCAATAAAGAAACCCCCCTTTGTCACAAAGCTGTGACAGAGGGGGGTTTGCACGTTTAATATCAGAACTTGTTGATTATTCCGACTGCATACTGAAGAATCTTCAGTGCGTCGAGGGAGTTTATCTTCTTGTCCTTGTTTACATCGGCGAGGGTCTGTTGTTCTGCTGTGAGCTTTAAGTTCCCGACCGAGGACTGAAGAACCATAAGCGAATCGGTTGAATTGATTTTTCCGTCCTTGTTTACGTCGCCGAGAGAAGCAGAGCCTGTAACCTTAAATTTAAGAGAGGTCTTTGAGCAGTCAAAAACCTGATCGTCCGAGTACATAAGATATTCGCCGAGCATATCTGAGGTCGTATAGATTCCCGAATAAAAATAACCACTTGTGTTGTTCTTTGTACGCATGGTCTCTATCGGGAGGACAATTTCACCCGTTGAACCGGCAGCGGCGGTCTTGGAAACATCAAACGTTATGGTGATAAGATCTTCGTTGATGTTTCTGACTGCCGTGGTGGTGAGCATTACGTTCGGCGTCATTGTAACACGGAGAAATTGATGAGTTTCTTTAAACTGTGCGAGCTGTTCAGCGCTGCTGTATTTCGGCCAGCCCTGATTTCTGTTGCCCGGAGCAACTCTTTCCCAGTCAACCATCGTGCACCACGTGTTTCCGCACACGCTGTAAAGCTTACCGGCGGTGTTAAACTGTCCGCTTGAAGCACGTGCAATAACTGTCGGTGTGTAGAAAAGCTGGAAGCAGGTCGGACCTGTGTAATAGTTGTTTGTCAGATGAACGGTTACTTTTACCGAATCACCGGGCTTGACCGGAATTTCCGTGCCTGAGTTATATGACTTTCCGTTGACGTTAGCGGTCATAACCCATGTGGCTTTGTAGGTGGTTTTGGCGTCCGCAAAAATGCAAAAACTGCAAATCAGCATTACCGCCGACAAAAAGATACATAAGATTTTTTTCATAGAGATTACCGTCCTTTCATCGCATTATAAGGGCTGTTATGAATCCTGCTATTGAAGCGGCAAGAACTGCGGCGGATGCAACAATTCCGAGTATACCTCTGAGAGAATTGTCCGCTTTTTTTTCGGCGGCGGATTCCTCTTCGATATTGCCGATTCGTTCATAGTCGCAAAGAAGCATCAAAAGCTTGTCGGTTGCCGCCTTTGAAAGCTCCTTGGCACCTTCTTCGCCTTCGGAGTCGATTCTGTAAGTCTTGGTTCCCTCGGCGTTGGCTATTGCAAGATAGATGCTAAGCTTATCGCCGTTGTTCAATGGAGCGGATATGTATGCGCCGAAATCCGTGTGGCTGTTTTCGCGTACCGCTCTTGCGGCAGAAATTGCAATTTCCTTGGCGTCGTCGCTTTCGGGAAGCTCATAGCTGATGTCAACCGCAAATGCCGAAGAATCCTTTTTGGAAAGATAAGAGGTGAGGTAGTCCGAAGCGTCATTGCCCGCGACGGCAACCTTAACGGAATTGTCGCTGAGCTTGCGGACTGCACGCTTGATGAGAGCAACGTGACGATTTTTCATTGCGTTGGTTACAATGTACGGTTCACTCAGCTCCGCGAAATAGTCGTAGAGTGAGCCGAATACGACCTCCTCCGCTTTGTCGGTTTCGACGGGCATATAAATGATATGCTGTCCGCCTGAGGTGAGTGCAAAGCCGCAGTTGATATAATCGCCTGTGGGGAGAACAAGAGCCGTGTCGGGATATGTAACGTTTGCCTTGTAAATGTTCGGTTTGATTTTATTGCTGTCCAGTCTGTTCTTCAACGCGGAAGCAACCTCGCCGTTCTCCGTCGTTTTCATATCGAGGGCGGAGCAGAGCAGACGTTTTGTCGCGTTGTACATTGTCGACTGAACCGCAACAAGCACAATATCGGCGGCAAGCAGGCTTTGAGAGATTGCAACCAACATCCTTTTCTGTGAGGTAAAGTGGCTGAAGCCGCCGCATTCGGGGAAGAAACACTTGACACAGTCAAGAATGGCTTTCTTGCCCTCTTCCGCCTCCGGAGCCTCCTGGTTGCAAAGAGAAAAAAGTTTTATGTCCATAGTTTTGCACCTCTGTAATATTTATTCAAGCGTGAATCTTTTGGAGTCAACAAACGGATTTTCGCCTCCGTTTGCGTCGTACCACGCCTGTGGGAATTTCTGATTGTTATTTATAACGGCCTTTGAAACATCAACCTCATCGCTTTCACCGTCGCGAACGCGGCGTGCCATAACGACGAAGCGTGAATCCTCAAACTCATAACAGCAGGTTGAAAGGGTCAGTATTTTGTCGCCGGGATTGATATCAACGCTGTCGTTGGTGTAGTAGGAGCGTGATTTAACGTCCTCTATAAACTCAAGGAATTTTTCGTCTGAGGGGAAATTAACCGTTCTGTAAGGGAAGGTGTAGCCGTTATCCTGTGAGTCGTAAATATTGATTATAAAGGCGGCAAAGATCTTCCATGTTCCGTCCTCATAAATCGTGTTGAAACGCACAGTAGGGTAGTCCTTGTAATTTTCGATGTCCTTGTAGTAATTCAGATGGCCGAAAATCTGACCGTCGCGCATCTTATGTCCGTAAATAATGGTGTTAGTGTCAAGATTCTCGACAGAGTTTCTGTAATCGACAAACAGCGTGCCGTAAACGGAATACTCGCCGTTGAAATTGGTGGTCAGATATTTTTCGTTGTCATCGCATTGCACGACCTTCATATCGTCCTTGTCAAGCAGGCTGATCCTCAGAAGTCCGACAAAATCGGAATTTGTCTTGAGCAGATCCTTGTACTTTGCGAGGACGTGCTTTGATTTGTTGGCAATAATTGTTGTCTGTGTATCGCTTTCGTCAACCGTAGGAGTAACAGCAACCTGACGATTTTTGTAAGGCTCGACAACATAGTATTTGATGAGATAGGCGGCACAGGTAATGAAGCATATAACGGAAAGACCCAGGAGCAGTTTCCTGAGAAGTGAAACAAATGAAGTTTTGATTTCCTTTTTGCTCATTGTCTTTTCCTCTTTTAGTTATCGCTGTTTAAAAATACGTCGGACACTTCAATATCCGTGTTACGCTTGATTCCGTCGTCAAGCGTATTGTCGCTGTATATGACGCGTGTATTGGTGTCAAAATCCTTGCCGTCAAATTCAGCAGGCTTTTCCTCCAAGGTCATATCGCCGAGTGCTTCAAGGTCGATTTCGTCAAAGCCTATTGCATCGTTATCAAAATCGCTTTCGGCAGAGCCGAACTCGCTTTGAAGCTGACTGCGGCTTTCCTCGGAAAGAATATCCTTTTTAAAGCTCGGATTTTTTCTGTCATCGTTTCGGTTTTTCTTTTTAGTATTTTTACCGCTGACCAACGGATTGAAATCTCCGTTTCTGATTTCCTTGTCCTCTTCAACAGAGCCGAATCGGCTTTTGAGCGCGGAGAGGGAGTCGTCCTGGATAAAATCAATTATGTCGTCGTTATCCGCGGTGTTCTGTTCAAGCTCCCGAAGAAGCTCGTTTTCATTTGTTTTTTCCTCTGACATCTGCTCACTCTTTCCTGTTATCTTGTCGACGGCTTCCATGTTCGTGAGGAAGCGTACGGATTTTTCTTGCCCTTGTAATCATACCACGCCTGCGGACGTCTGTAATCGGGATTTTCTTTAGCTTTTGAGGTGTCAACATTTGCGCTTTCACCTGAGCGAAGCAGTCTTCCGATGACGACAAGACGTGAATCAATCTTGGTGCCGACGGCATTCGTGTAGGTGTAATTGCAGGTTGAAAGATTGATTACCCTGTCACTTGCATTGAGTCCGACTCCCGTGGTATAAAGCGCACGCTGGTTTACCTGCTCAATAAAGCCCTGGAAGCTTGAATCGGTCATATTCGGCTCAATAAAGTTAAACATATATCCACCGTCGTCCTTGGGTATGACGTTTGTGATGAACGCTGTGTAGATAAGAAACGTGTATGTTCCGTTGAGTGTGTAGTAGGTGATTACGGGATTTTGTTTGTACCATTCAATGTCCTCATATCTGTTGAGGTCATAAAATGCGGTTCCGCAGCTCATATCGTGACCGTAAATTACGGTGTTTTTGCTCAACGTGTTTCTCTGACATTTATAGTCGGCGTAGACACAGCCGTATTTGGTGTATGAGCCGTAGTAGTTCTTTGAAAGATAAAAATCATTATCCTTGTGCTGAACAACGGGCGTGTTAATGCTTGTTCCGGGAATGTAGAGCCAGCCGACCGTCTCCTTGTTCTGAGCGTAAAGCCTTGTCAGCTTCTGAGGAATACCGGCAGGGTAGACGACGTCCTCGTAGCTCGGAACCATGGCTGAGTAAACATTCTGAGCGTTGCCGCCGTTGTCCCTTGAGCTTTCGGAGCCGCTGCGCGCAATATTGAATGCGGCGAGAGCCGTTGAAGAAACGATCGCAATGATAAGGACGGCGCAGAGAACCGAAAAGATATTTTTCTTGGCGGTCTTGTTTTCTTTTTTTGCTGAAACAGCCGTGGCTTTTGAAGGCTTGGACGGCACTTCTGCCTTAACTGTCGGAGTTGCAGCCTCCCTTTTCGGCAGGGATTCAAGTGAATCAAAATCGGGAAATGAATTGAACACATTACCGCCGTAATTCTTTTTTTCTTTGTTATCAGCCATATTTTTTCATCCCTTTATTTTATCTTCTGCGTAAAGTCTGATCATATCCAGAGCATTTGATGCGCTGACGTATCTGTTATAGCTTCTGTCTTTTCGTGAGGTTTTGAGCTCGCGAACCCAAACATTGTTTTTATCGGCAAGACCGATGTATATAAGTCCGACGGGCTTGCCTGACGGGTCGCTGTCGGGGCCCGCAATTCCCGTTACCGAAACGGCGATGTCCGCGCCGCTGACCTTGAGCGCACCGACAGCCATTTGCTTTGCTACGGTTTCGCTGACTGCACCGTATTTTTCGAGGTCGTCGCTGCTGACGCCGAGAACGTCGTGTTTAATGCGGTTGGAATACGACACAATGCCACACTCAAAAATTTCCGATGCTCCCGCAATGTCGGTGATTCGTTTGGCAACAAGTCCGCCTGTGCAGGACTCGGCTGCGGCGACGGTAAGCTTCTTTTCTTTAAGCTTTTCAACGACAGCTTCCTCAATGCAGGTGTAGTCGATTCCGTAAACAAACTCTGCAAGTCTTGATTTGATTTCTTCAATCACGGGCTCACAAAGCTTTTCTGCTTCCTCTTTGCTGTTTGCCATTGCGGTGACCCTCAGCAGAGCCTCTCCGTCCTTTGCGTAGGGGGCAACTGTCGGATTCTGCATATCAAAAAGGTCGTTGACCCTTTCTGCCATTGATGATTCGCCGATTCCAAAGGTGCGGATGTTATGTGATACGATTATCCTGTTGGAAAAGCGCATAAGATATGGAATTGCGCTGTCCCTGAACATCGGCTTCAGCTCGCGCGGAGGTCCGGGAAGAACCAAAATATGCACGCCGTCTTTTTCGATTGCCATTCCGGGTGCGGTTCCGTTATTGTTCGGGAAGATAACGCAGTCTTCGGGAAGCATTGCCTGCTTCAGGTTGTTCTGCGCCATTTCCATACCCTTGGAGCTGAAATAATTTTTTATCTTTTCAACCGTCGGGGAGTGAAGCTTCATTTTCTTGCCGAAAAATTCACAGCAGACCTCTTTTGTCAGGTCGTCGGGTGTTGGACCGAGACCGCCTGAAAGAATTATTATATCGCTTCTCTTTGCCGCTTCACCGAGCTGAGCAAGGAGACGTTCGCGGTTGTCGCCGACCGTACTTTGATGCATAACGCTGATGCCGAGCTTCGCAAGCTCGATGCTGAGATACTGTGCGTCGGTGTTGAGTATATCGCCCAGCAGAAATTCTGTTCCGACGCTGATAAGTTCACATACTGCCAAATTACTCACCTGTGATTCTTAAAAACTTTGTTTCGCCGAGAGCCTCTTTGATAAGGGCTTCGACATCGAGAACGCTCTCCGCTTCCTCGACATATTTAAGCTGCGGACGCGTGCGCGGATGCTTCGGAGTGAAAACCGTGCAGCAGTCCTCATAAGGAAGTATCGAGGTCTCAAACGTTCCGATCATTCGGGCCCTTTCGATAACCTCATCTTTGTCCATTCCGATTAACGGGCGGAAAACGGGAAGCTCATTTACAACGGCTTCTGTGCATCCGATCGCCTGCATGGTCTGGCTCGCAACCTGACCGACACTTTCGCCGGTTATGAGTGCACCGCAGTCATTTTTCTTTGCGAGAATTTCTGCACAGCGCATCATAAAGCGCCGCATAATGATTGTGAAAAGCTCTTCCGGACAGTTGTCCTTGATTTCCTCCTGAATGTGGGTGAAGGGAACAACATAAAGTGGTATTTCGCCGCTGTATTTTGCAACCTGTCTGAGCAGGGAGTGAACCTTCATCTCCGCACGCTGAGAGGTGTAGGGCGGCGACGCGAAGTGAATACCGCAAAGGCTGAGACCTCGTTTTGACATCATCCATGCGGCAACGGGACTGTCAATTCCTCCGGAAATGAGAATGGCAGCTTGTCCTGCGGTGCCGACGGGCATACCGCCTGCGCCCTTTACCTGATTGCCGTGTATATAGGCATAATTATCTCTTATCTCAACGTTGACAATAAGCTCCGGGTGGTGCACGTCAACCGTGAGGTTGGGATATTCATCAAGTATTTTTTCGCCCAAGGTCATACATATCGCAGGGGAGTTGAGCGGAAATTTCTTATCTGAACGCTTTGCCTCAACCTTGAACGTTTTGGCAAGCAACAGCTCTTCTTTAAGGTATTTGCAGGCGGCGGGAATTATAACGTCCATATCTTTTTCAACCGCTGCACAGCGGGAAATTCCTGCGATTCCGAATATCATCCTGATTCTGCGGAACGCTTCGTCAAGGTCAACGTTTTCGTCGATCGGTTCAACGGTTATTGTGGACTGCGACGAAACGTATCTGATCTTACCCAGATCGTGAAGTCGGAATTTCATATTTTTAATAAGCTGATTTTCAAACGTATGTCGGTTAAGACCCTTGAGAGCAAGCTCTCCGTTCTTCAGCAAAATTATTTCTTTCATTTTTGTAAACCTCTTGCTTTCGGGCAAAACTGCCTTTACTTCAATCTTTTCATTGTCTGACGTGCAGAGACAATTCCTTCGACAAGGTAATCGAGCTCCTGCTTAGTCGTGAATACCGATATGCTTATTCTCAGCGCAGTATTTATAATATCCTCGCTGAGATTCATTGCCTTGAGAACACGGCTCTTGTGTCCCTTTGAACAGGCGGATCCGCTGGAAACGTAAATGCCCATATTAGAAAGATAATTCAACATAACCTCGGATGGGATTCCCTCAACGGAAATGTTTGTGATATAGGGCAGGGCGTCGGCAGGCGAATTTATCCTGATACCGTCGATTGTCTTGAGCCTGGAGACAAGATAGTCGCGAAGCTGTGTGGCATGGAGGAGACTTTCGCGGTAATCGGGTATCGCAGCTGCTGCGGCGCCGAAGCCGGCTATCGCAGGGGCGGGTTCGGTTCCGGGACGGATTTTGCCCTCCTGAAGTCCGCCGAACGTGTGTTGAACGAGACGGGTACCTTTCTTGACAAACAGGGCGCCTGCACCCTTGGGACCGTGTATTTTATGGGAGCTTATTGACATAAGGTCAACCCCCATATTGTATGGCTTGAGCTGTATCTTGCCGAACGCCTGAACCGCGTCGCAATGGATAAGAGCGTTGGCTCCTGCATGGACTGCCGCGCGTTTGGCAAATTCGACAGGCTGAATCGAACCGACCTCGTTGTTTACATACATCATACTGATGAGGACAACGGACGGATTCGTTGCGGCATAGAGCTGTCTTTCGTCGATGACACCTCTTTCGTTTACTCGGAGTCTGACAACATCGTAGCCCTGATTTTCGAGCGCTTTGACCGACTCTTCAACGCTGGAGTGTTCAATCGACGTGGTGATGATACGGCTGCCGCGTCTTTTCTGTGCGTTTGCAGCACCGAAAACGGCAATGTTGTTGCTCTCGGTTCCGCCGGAGGTAAAAAAGATTTCGTCGCTGTCGCAGTAAAGCTTTTTTGCGACGTTTCTTCTTGCCTCCTCGACCATTTCGGATGCCGCGATACCTTTGGAATAAAGCGATGATGGGTTGCCCCAGCACGTTTTGAGCGCATAGTTTATTTTGTCGACCGCTTCCTGGCAGGGCTGCGTCGTTGCGCTGTTATCCAAGTATGCTTCCATAGTCTATACCTCCGGGCGAAAATAAGCCATTATTAACTTTAATATTATACATCATCATTCATCTACTTTCAATATTTTTATTACATTTATTGATTAACAAACTTTAAATTTTTTCAAAATAAAAATATTTGTCCTTTATATTTAACCTCCTACATTATATCCTATGCGGCGAACGGTTTTTGGACAATCGCTATTGACAAATCAAACAAAAAGCGTGCTTTCTTGATTTCGGAAAGCACGCTTTTTGTATATCTGATTCTTATTTGAGACCCTTTTTCTTGAGAAGTGTATCAATTTTTTCTGCCGGGTCAAGCAGGTCGCTTATGGAGGTGTCGTGGTTAAGTGTGTCAATAATGTATGAAAGGTACTTAGACATATCAACACGAACATACCATTCCTTGCTGATAAGTTCGGGTGTGCCGTAAATGAGATTGGTTGTAAATACACGGTCGATAACGCCGTTTTTGTAAGCCTTGTCAAATGCGTCAAAGCCGTTGCAGAAAAGACCGAAAGCAGAGAAGATATAGATTCGCTTAGCTTTGAGTTCTTTGAGCTTTGAGGCAACCTCAATCATTGATTCGCCGGAGGAAATCATATCGTCAACAATTATAACGTCCTTGCCCTCAACGTTGTCGCCGAGAAATTCGTGAGCGATAATCGGGTTTCTTCCGTCAACGATTCTGGAAAAGTCGCGGCGCTTGTAGAACATACCGAGTTCGACGCCGAGAACCGTTGAATAGTAAATACAACGCGACATTCCGCCCTCGTCGGGAGAAATAATCATAATGTTGTCCTTGTTTATTTTGAGATTATCAACGTTGTTTACCGCTGCTTTGATCATCTGATAGGCGGGGGAGATACTTTCAAAACCGCAGAGCGGAATTGCATTCATAACTCTCGGATCGTGTGCGTCAAAGGTGATGAAGTTTTCAACACCCATTGCGTTAAGCTCCTGAAGCATCATGGCGCAGTCAAGTGACTCACGGCTGGAACGCTTATGCTGTCTGCCCTCGTAGAGCATCGGCATAATAACGGAAACTCGTTTTGCCTTACCCTCAATGGCGCTGATTGCTCTTTTGAGGTTTGCGAAATGCTCGTCCGGTGACATCGGAACGGTCATACCGTACATTTTGTATGTAACGCCGTAGTTGAAAACGTCACAAAGAATGTAGATGTCATAGCCTCTGACTGTCTGGTTGAGAGCAGCCTTTCCTTCGCCTGTACCGAAACGGGGGAAGTTCATATCAATAAGATAGGTCGATTTCTCGTAGCCCGCAAATGCGAGGGTATCCTTATGCTCACTGTTGCGCTGGAATCTCCATCTTATAAGATAGTTGTCAATCTTGTTGGCAAGCTCCTCGCAGCCGGGGAGAGCGATAATTCCGAGCTGTCCGACAGGTATGGTGTTATAATTAGCTTCACTTCTCATTTGTTCAAATCCGCCTTTCAGAGTTATATGAATATTTTACTATAAAAGAGATTTTTTTTAAAGGGAAAGAGCGGCTTTTTGTCGAAAAATATCTGACAAATTAAGCACAATAATTTGTTGAGTTTATACAAAACTGTGTTCAACTTTTATTATGGCAAAGTAGCTGCTGTTTATTTCGGAAATTTTAAGTCGAATTTCGGAAATAAGCTCGTTGGATTTCTCTTTGAACCCGTAAGGAATTACAACGTCAAATATCAAATTTGTGTGCATGGGACCGTCAACAACGCGAAAATCGTGAATGGATATTTCGTTGTTTATGCTATTGACAATCTCAAGTACCATTTTTTTGAGCTCATTGACACGCTCATCATTGACGACAAGCGGATCATAGTGGATCGTCAGGTCAATGCCCATCTGCTTTTTTATATCGTTTTCAATATTGTCGATGATGTCGTGGCCGACCATAACGTCTATGTCGGAGGGAATCTCAACGTGAACCGTTGCAAAGAACTGATCGGGACCGTAATTGTGCATTATTAAATCGTGTATTCCGCTGACGTGATCGTATGACAGAATCTTTGCTTTAAGCTCTTCAACAAGTTCCTTTGACGGCGGCTGACCGATAAGGGAGCTGAGCGTGTCCCTGAAAATGTCAAGACCGGCTTTGAAAACGAAACCTGCAACGATGATTCCGAGCCAGCCGTCAATGTGGAGAGACGGGAAAAAACGCGAAAGAATGAGTGCGATAAGCGTAATACTTGTTGCGGCAATATCGCTCATGCTGTCGGCAACAACGGCAGTCATGGCAGGGGAGTCGATACGCTTTCCGAGACCGCGGTTGAAGAACGCGAGCCAAAGCTTGCCGAGAATTGACGCGGCAATTATTATTGCACCGATAAGGCTGAACTGGATATCCTCAGGCGAGCGAATCTTTTTGACCGACTGTATGGCAAGCTCAACGCCCATAAAAAGGATGATAAAGGAAACAATCATTGCCGTAATGTATTCAATCCTGCCGTGTCCGAACGGATGATCCTTGTCGGCAGGTTTTCCAGCCATTTTAAAGCCGAAAACCGTAACTGCCGAAGAGCCTGCGTCGGAGAGGTTGTTCACCGCGTCGGCGGAGATTGCAATACTTCCCGTCAGTGTTCCGACAAAGAACTTTAAAAGACAGAGGATCACGTTCATTCCGATTCCGACACATCCGCTGAGAATACCGTATTTCATTCTTACCTTGGGGTCGTTCGTTTTTTGATAGTCTTTTATAAAAGTTTTAACAATTAAATCAGTCATTAAACCACTTTCTGTCAGTTATTTTACATGAACATCGAGCTGATCGTAGGGGATTGATATGGAGTTTTTGTCGAATGCAAGCTTAACGTTTTCCTGCATACTGAAATATGCAGGCCAGTAATCTTCGCTTTTACACCACACAAATAATGCCAGATCGACTCCGCTCGCTCCGTGCTTTGAAACGCCGACGGAATAGGGCGGATTCTTCAAAACAAGCGGATTGTCCTGTGCTACCTTGCCGAGAACCTTTTTGGCTTTTTCAATGTCATCGTCGTAGCTTATTGTGTATGTTAGATCAAGGCGAATCTTGTCCCTTGCGGTATAGTTGATGAGATTCGAGGTGGTTATGTTTTGGTTGGGTATGACAACGACCTTGTTGTCGTTCGTGACAAGGGTTGTGTACATGAAGCGAATCTCGCGGACCTTGCCCTGAACGTTGCCGAGCTCAATGTAATCGCCGCTTTTGAAGGGCTTGTTAAAGAGAATCTGTATTCCTCCGGCGAGCTGAGCGATGCTGTTTTGCAGTCCGAGACCTGCCGTTATACCGGCGGCACCGAGAGCGGTAATGAACGAATTAACGTTGAAACCGATTTGTTCAAGCGCGATAACCGCCACTATAATACGCAGAAAAATTACAACTGAACGTTTGATAAAACGGTGCATTGATTTGTCGACGTTTTTGCTTTCAAGTATTTTGACAATGAGCTTTCCTGCAAGTCCCGCAAGCCAGAAGCCGATCACAAGAACCAAAACAAACACTATCAGCTTTGGCAGGGATTCCATAAATTTTTCGGGTAGCTGCTCAAGACTAAGCTGCTTGAAGCTGCTGAAAAACGATTCCATATAAACCCTCCTCGGTCAAATAATACAATTAAGTATACTCTATATGCACAAATATTGCAAGAAAAAAGAGGACTGTCCCAAATTAAATGAGACAGTCCAAAGCTATTTAATTCAATCAGATGATGCCGAGAAGGTTTCCGATCTTTTCAACAAGGAACTGAACGATCGCAAAACCGTGAGACTGAATGAGAGATGTAAACTTGTCGGCAAACGGTGAGCGGAAGATCCACGGCATTTCGGGGATTTCCTTTTCTGTTCTGCCCTCGTATTTGAGCTCAAAAGCCTGTGAATATGTAACTCCGCCTTCGCCGAGAAGCTCGAATCTTACATAGCAGCCGAGCTGATCCTCATAGTCGTTGAGATCAATCTTTGTGTCTGTTGAAATAACCTTGCCGTCGGCAATCCACTTTACGGACTTACAGTCACGGGTTTTGTCAAGGTCAAGCTCAATGGTGTTTTCTTTCTGGTCAACCTTGATGTTTGTGACAAGAGGAACTTCGCCGGTTCCCTCAAAATCGGGCGTACCATCGGTGTATTTCTGGAACTTGCTGCAAGAAAAGAAGTTGCCGACCTGCATAGCTTCCTTGACGTTTTCTTCGGTGTTTTCGGGGAGGAGAAAGTATTCAAAGCTTCTGCCTACGTCGGAAACATACTCGCTGTCGTCATCTGCAAAGACGATAATGTTTCTGCCTGTCGGGATAACAACCTGAAGAAGCTCGTCCCAAAGAGCACGGTCCGCTCTTGTAACGCTGTCGGTATTGTTGATAATTTCCATACCGAGACAGCTCGGATTGTCCTTAAAGATATTTGCAAAATAGGAGATGTAGAAATCCTGATGTGAACGCTCGGGGAAGTTGTTTGAGTTGACCCAGTCGCCGACATGGTTGAGAACGGTGAATCCGCCGTGGCGCTCAACAGCCTCAACAGCCGAACGGTAGTCATTTTCATTGCCCCAAACAGCTTGACCGTAGTTTGTGAAATAACCGTTGACATGAGTTTTGGTGAATACAGCCATATTCATCTCAATACCGTTCTTGATATCAATCATGCCGCGTCCGCCTCTGTCGGAACCGGTTGTGATTCTCTCATAGTCCTCGTCGGACATGGGCTCAGCCTTGCGGAAATAGTTGAATACACCGTTTGTCTTTCTGTTAGTATTCCAGCCGCGGTTGATAACGCCGTGATCGGTCATTGCGAGAATGTCATAGCCGCGCTCATAGTAGAGCTGAACCATATCGGTGATGCTGAGATCGCCGTCGGAGGCTACCGAATGAGTGTGGAGGTTTGCCTTGTAGTAATCCCATTTGTCCCAGTCAACACAGTCGTACGGATTGACGATCGTGTAGTCTGTCTCGTCAACGGCATAAGAGCTGACAAGGGGAACCGATGCCGTGAAAAGCATCGTCGCGCAGGTGAGAACTGACAAAACTTTTTTTAATTTCATGCTGATTCTCCTTAAAATTATTTTATTCTGAACTGGAGGACAATACCTCCGAAGGAAACCAGGTCGCCGTCCTCAATGACGGTGGGGGACTCAATTCGTTTGTTTTTTATGTAAGTTCCCGCACTCGAATGAGTGTCGGTAACGACCCAGCCCTTTTTGTGCTTGGAAATAACAGCGTGAAAACGCGAAACGGAAGCGTAGTTCAGCACGATGTCGCACGCGCTGCTTCGTCCGATCGAGGTTTCCCAGCTTGTAATAACGTATTCCTTGCCTGTTTGATCATCGTAAAAGTATGCAGGTGTGACCTTTGGGGCCTTGCTTGTCAGCAAATGCTTGAGGCAGTAAGCGAGAATTATAAAGCAAAGGGCAGGAATAATATATCTGTATGTTTCATTCAACAGCTCTTTCATTAAATCATCCTTATCGTCTTTATACTGATTATATAGTTTGCACAAAAAAAAGTCAATATTTTTTCCTTTAAATATTTATTATAGTGTGATATAATTGTCTAAAAACGGAGGTGCTTTACTTTGAAAAATACAAAAAGGATAATAGCGATACTGCTTTCGGTCGCTGTTATTATCAGTCTTTTTACCTTTACAAGCGGTGCTTTGGAAAGCCAGCAGGAGTGGATCGACAAAAACTGGTCGGAGCTTCTTGAATCAAAGGGCTCTCTTCTGATGACCCCCGGCGAGGATAACACGAAGATGAATTTCTCGTGGCAGTCGTCATTCAGAAGCGCAAAGGCTAAGCTTTTGGTCGGCGAAAGCAGTAACCTTACCGATGCCGATTCAGTCGATGTAAAGAGCTTCTTTAATATTTTCTGCTTCGAGTATACCCACGAGGCTACGGCTTCCGAGCTTGAATCGAACACAACATACTATTATAAGTATTATTCCGACAGAACATGGAGCGACGTTTATTCGTTTACGACGGGCTCAGAGGGCAGCACAAAGGTTCTCTTCGTTTCCGACTGTCAGATCGGCAGGTACCGCACAGGAACGGACGAGGAAATTCTCCAGCATGACACTTATGGCTGGTACAAGACGATGGAGCTTGCAACCGAATCAAATCCGGGCTTGAATTTCGTAATTTCAACGGGTGATCAGGTTGAGGATTCATATTCGGAGAAGCAGTATTCACTTATGGAGTCCGTACCTCAGCTCAGAAATCTTCCGATTGCGGCGGCTGTCGGAAATCACGAGTTCTACACAACAAATTACAGCAGTCACTACAATAATCCGAACAGAAAGACCGAGGTTCCGTTTAAGGATCCTGCCGGTAACGGATACTATTTCCTTTACAATGATATTCTGTTCATTATTCTTGATTCCAACGTAGTTATTCCGCAGACGCACAGAGCCATCATCAAGGCTGCCTGCGAAGCTTATCCGAACGCTAAGTGGAAGGTTGTTTCAATGCATCACAGTCCTTATGATGCGAATGCCGCAAAGTATTTCCTCAGCAAGATTACAAGAGCGACTATTACTCCGTTTTTTGATGAGTTTGGAATTGATCTTTGCCTGAGCGGACACGACCATTATTACAGCCGTTCATATATTGTCAAGAACAATAAGGTTACGGATGACGTTATCAGCGGCGACACATACAAGAATCCGAAGGGAACGCTTTATATCAGCGCCAATTCGTCTTCGGGCAGCAATTACAACGGAATTGATGAAGAAAATGTCGGACCAGAATGTGATTTCTGGTATCAGACAAGGATTCCGTGCTATTCCGTGCTCAGCGTTTCGGGAGACAAGCTGACCGTCAGCACATTTGAAACAGAAGAAAACTCGATGATTGACACCGTATCAATCATTAAATAAACTGAAATCGGGTCGGTAAACACCGACCCGAAAATTATTATATGTAATTTAAGCTTCTCCGATTTTCTTTGCACATTGACGACAAATTTTCTGACCCTTAAATTCGATAAGGTCATTTGTTCCGTGGCAGAAGATACACGAGGGAGCATATTTTCTCAGTATTATTTCATTTCCTTTTGCAAGGATTTCGACCTTGCTGTTTTCACTCATAAGATCCAGTTCTTTTCTGATTTCGATAGGGAGCACAATTCTACCGGCGAGATCAACACTTCTTACAATTCCGATATTTTTCATATTTTCGACTCCTTTCTGAAAGTTTCAACTTTAGAAACAAGAAACTTTCTTCTTTCATCTACATCATACCACTTTTTACCATATTAGTCAACATAAATCTGCAAAAAAACAAGCAGCTACCAAACGGTAACTGCTTGTCTTCTTGTCTTTTAGTCCGCTATCGGAAAATTATTTTGTAATAAGACCCATGATGAAACCAACAAGCTTGTCGAGCATAGCTGCGAAGTCGATCTGTGTAAGAAGGTCTGTAATCTTTGTCATGATAGCGTCTACATCAATCTTATCAAAGATTGCGCTAAAATCAAAATTCATGGTTCGTTACTCCTTTCTAAAGAATAAGGTAACAGAAACATTGCTGTTATCTATGCGTATATTACCATAATAATCAATAGTTGTCAAGTTCTCAAAGATAGACATTTATAGCAAAGATAGACATTTATAGCAAAATGGAATAAAATCAGGGCTGAACAGGGACGGGATCGTCCTCGCGCTCGTGCTCAAACGAAAGGATATTGTTTCGGCTGAAATAGCCGTATCTCATTCCGAACGCCTTGCAAAGTCCGTCGGCAGGAACATAAAGCTGACCGCGGTCAAGGCGAAGAACCTCAGTCTCCATATCGAATGATCCGCTTTCTGTCTGAACGGTTTTACTGTCTTGGGTGAATGCTGCCTTATGTCGGTAAGCTTCAATCGTTACGCGTCCTGCGGCCATCTCAACGTCGAACCCGATGTATCTGAAAAGGACAGCGACAGGAACGTACCATACGCCGCCTACATTTCTGCACTCCATGGAACGCATACAGATTCCGAGATCTGCACCTTTGAACATCAGCCTTGTGGTCGAAAAAACGGGTGCGGCGCAAATCGGATCAATAGAATCACTTTTCTTATTTATAATGCATCGGTCGATTACTCTGTCACCCTCAAGGTAAGCTGTCATGGTCAGAGTGTCGCCGTCTATTTCGGCGATCGAGTACATTGAGATCGGTTCTTCGTGAGGATAGTAGGCGCAGTTCCAAAGCTTCGGAGTAACAAGACCTCTCGGCGGATTTCTGTGACCGCTTCCGAGGTTGTAAAAAATCGTTCCCTGCGACGGCTTGTCCCACAGGTTTTCTCCGCGGCGCGGATAGCTTCTTGAAAAACAATGCTCATGGCCGCTGAAAATCACATCGAATTTTTCCATTCCCTCGCGCATCATCGGGTATGAATCCTCGCATGCAAGGTCGGAACCCTGGTAGCAAATCGGGAAGTGGTGAGAGCCGAATTTCCAAGTCTTGTCGCTTTCGTCGGCTTCTTTAATGAGCCATTCGTTGATATACTCCGGTCCGCTTGTGCCGATAATGCAGAAATGTGCATTGCCGTAGTCAAACGAATAATTGGCGGTTTTCCAGTCTTCGGGACCGTTATCAGGGTAAGAGTCACGGAACTGCTTGCTGAAATATTCCGCCTTTTCGGAATAGTATTTTCCTTCACCGGTAAAGTAATTTGCAAAGCCCATGTCATCATGATTTCCGAGAGTCATCATAAACGGAACACTCTCGATAATGCCTTTCAGACCGTCGAGCAGACCAGTCCATTGTATATCCGTCTGGCCGCAGTTCGTGTTATCCCCTGCGGTGAGAATGAAATCAATGTTGGGGTGGCGACGGAGAATTTCCTTGATGATTCCGTTCAGGGCGCTGTAATCGGCAGGCGGCTCCGCTCCGCCGTGCTGAATGTCGGAAAGACATAGAAACTTAAATTTTTTAATATTTTCGGCAGTTGTTTTGAAACGGAAAACTTCGCTTCTGTGCTCGCTGTCTCCGCAGGAATATTCATATTCCGTTCCGGGCTTGAGATTATGAAGATGAGCCCAAAAGATGTGACTGCTGTCCATGTCGGAGTCAAAACGACCGAACCGTGCGGACTGCGTGAGCCAATCCTGTGAGTCGATCGGGCGGTACATAACATATCCGTCGGTTATATCGGTACAGGTGCGCCATGTGACAGCTCTTTCCGTTTCGGCGTCGCCGTTGAGAGTGAGCATTATGTGGTCGGGTTCGGGCTTTGAACCTCTAAAAGTTTTCCATTCTTCCTTTGTTATCATTGAACAACACCTCGCAGGGGATTATATCATAAAAAGTATTTTCTTTCAAGAAAAGCTATTGTAAAACAAGGATAAATACTTTATAATGTTTACACAGGGAAAAGAAAATGTCAGGAAGTGTTAATTTATGAAAAAAACTGTAATAATATGCGTTTCCGCGGTGCTTTGCGTTGCGATGATATGCGGCTCGTTTGTGTTTGTCGGCAAGGGATTTAACGACAATATTTCAAAATGTGTTCCTGAAATCGTCAGCGCGATTGCATCGGCAAATAAGTCGGAAAACGGAAAAAAGGACGCAGAGCCGGTCATTGAACCGACTACGGAGGAGACCACAGAACCCGAAACGAGTGAACCTGCAACAGATGCGACAACGGCGGCTCCCACTCCTTCGACTGCGGCACCGAAAACAACAGCAAAACCCACTCAGAAGCAGACAACAACCAAAAAGGTGACTACAACCAAAAAAGTAACCACAACCAAGAAAGTTACCACAACAAAGAAGCAGACTACCGCGCCTGCGAAGCTTAACACGGCGCAGATTATTTCAAATTACAATGCCGCGGTGAATAAGGCTATCAGCTCCAAGGCAGGCTACACAAAGACAAGAAACACCAAGCTCAACAAGCTTGATGCAGGTGCTCTCGGAAATATGGGCGTTGTTAAGGACGCCGTTTCGGGATTCCTCGGTGTCGGCGACAAGAGCTTTACAAACGCTAAGGGCAAGGCGGAGTTTATGTCGTCTGCTTCTCTTAAAGCGGCAGATGTGAAAAGTGCGTCCTACACTCTCGGCGGCGGAAAGTATACATATACTTTGGTGCTCAACAACGGTTCAAGCGCGGCAGCTTCGGGAAGCAAATCAAACAGCTCACCCGTTGACCGAAGCGGCATACTTGTCGGATCAGGCGACAAATCGGCTTATGACCACAAGTGTGCGGATAACCTTTACACGGCGATAAACAATACCGACGGCGCTTCAGTACAGTCGATCAAGGAAAGCACGTCGAATGTTAAGTGTGTTGCTGTTGTAAACGCAACGAACGGCAATTTGGAAAGTCTTACTGTTTCGTTTGACTTTGCCGTTACTCTTACCAACACAAAATATGTTGTTACAATTAAAAATGCAGGCGGCAACGCTTCGACGACTGTTAAGTATTCGGGATTCAAGTTCTGAATCGTAAATAATTGACTGCAAACTCTCCTTGACGCTGCAGGGAGAGTTTTTTATAAACACAGACAAATTTAATGGGGTGCTTTCTTGAAGGATTTAAATAGATATATGGCGATGGCAAAGCCGTACCGCTGGCCGTTGGTGCTGACCGTACTTTCTCTTGTCGGCGCATCGGCAGTCAGTCTTGTCACTCCCGAAATGGTGCGTAAGCTTACGGCGGCATTGACCGACAACAGCGCGACAAAAGAAATGGTTATCGGCTATGCGCTCATATTGCTTGCGGCATACGTTGCAAAGGCTTTTTTGACGTTTGTTTCAAAGTACAAAGCGCACGTTGCGGCATGGAACTTTGTCGGTGATATGATGCTTAATGTTTACAACAAGCTCCAATCGCTCTCAATGAGATATTTCGGCGACAAACAGACAGGAGAAATAATGAGCCGAATTATCAACGATTCAAGGAATATGGAAACGCTTATCGCGCACGCATTGCCTGATCTGCTTTCAAATATCCTCATCGTTATAATGGTTGCGATAATGATTTTTACGATCAATCCGATTCTTGCGGCGATCTCACTTATTCCGATTCCGCTGATTCTTTTTGTCAGCATGAAGTTCTCCGGCAAGGTTCATGCTCTTTTCAAGCGTAACCAGGAGGTTCTCGCCGATGTCAACGGCAAGGTGCAGGACAACATTTCGGGAATCCGTGAGATTCAGTCCTTCGGCAGGGAAGCCGAAGAGTATATGAGCATGAAGGAATATTGCAAGTATTACAGCTATGTCAATATCCGTGCCAATTTTGCCGCGGCAATTTTTCATCCGACCATTGAATTTTTGACGTCGGTCGGTTCGGTTCTTGTAATGGGAATCGGCGGAACACTTGCGATGAAAGACGTGCTTTCAATCTCCGACGTTGTTGGATTCTTTATGTATCTTTCGCTTTTTTATTCGCCGATTGCAACGCTTTCGCGAATCGTTGAGGATATGCAGAATGCATTTGCAGGAGGCCACAGGGTTCTCAGTATTCTTGATATGGAGTCTGAGATTAAGGACAGCGAAAATGCCGAGGATATCGGCAGGGCAAAGGGCAATATTGAATTTGACCATGTTTCGTTTTATTATAATGAGAATGAACCCGTGCTCAAGAATATTTCGTTTAAGGTTGAAGCAGGAAAAATGGTTGCTTTTGTCGGAGCAACAGGTGTCGGCAAGTCTACGATCGTTTCGCTTATGGAAAGGTTCTATGACCCAGTCAGCGGCTCGGTGCTTCTTGACGGCAACGACATAAGAAATATAACGGTAAAATCGCTCAGAGAAAACATATCAATGGTTTTGCAGGATGTATTTCTTTTCAACGGCTCGATTTATGACAATATCGCCTACGGAAATCCGAGGGCAGGCCGTGAAGAGGTGATCAGAGCGGCGGAAACGGCAAGGGTAAGCGATTTTGTTTCAAAGCTGCCGGACGGCTACGATACGATAATCGGCGAAAGGGGAGTCCGCCTTTCGGGCGGACAGAAGCAGAGAATCGCAATCGCGAGGGCTGTCCTGAAAAATTCTCCTGTACTGATTCTTGACGAAGCGACTTCGGCGGTCGATAACGAGACTGAGGCGCTTATTCAACAGGCAATCGACGAGCTTTCAAAAAGTCGCACGGTGATTGTCATTGCACACAGGCTTTCAACGGTTATGAAAGCCGATAACATCATCGTTCTTGAGGACGGCAGAATCGCGGAGCAGGGTACACACGGCGAGCTTCTTAAGCTTGGCGGAATTTATGCAAAGCTTTGCAATGTTAATTCGGATAAGATAAAAACAGAGGCATAAAAACTGAAAGGAAGATTACCATGATAGTAACAACAATCGACAAGCTTGATCTTTACAGCGAGGTTCCATACGCTAAGGACATTATGTCATTCATTGAGAACTTTAAAAAGACGGATATGGCACCGGGCAGATACGACATACACGGTGACGACCTCTTTGCAGCTGTCAGCCGTTATGATACCGAGCCGAGAGAGCAGAGAAAATTTGAAAGTCACAGAAAATACATCGACCTTCAGATAGTTCTTGACGGAAGTGAAGAAATGGACTGGGCACCGATTGACTCCCTCAATATGACAGACAACGGCTTTGAGAGGGGAGACGACATAGCTTTTTATGAGGGCGATGAGCTTTCGACGGTTATCCTCGGCGGCGGTCAATGTGCGGTATTGTTCCCGGAAGACGGTCACAGACCTAATATTATGCACAAAAACATCGACAATGTTCTCAAAATAGTATTTAAAATCAAAAAATAATTAAATTTGTGAATAAATATTCGTTTTTTGCTTGACATATTCAATCTGAAGTGGTATATTGTTCACGTCAAAAAAACAGAGGAGGACAAAACTATGAAAAAGATTACAGCTATTGTAATGTCATTGGTGCTTCTTGCAAGTGTTGCTATGCTTGCAGGCTGCGGAAAGAAAGACGATGTTAAGGCAGCAAAGGTTATCGGTATCGACCTTACTAATGAAAATTATGCATTCGGTGTTGATAAGGCACAGCCTGAGCTTCTTGAAAAGACAAATGCATTTATTGACAAGATATTGAAAGACGGCACATTTGATGAGATTTGCTCTCGTTACTCTAGCGGTGGTGAGCCGGTGCTTGTTAAGTCGGCCGCTAAGGATTCTTCAAAGGATCAGCTCGTTGTTGCTACAAATGCCGCTTTTGAGCCGTTTGAGTATACTGTAGGCGATTCATACGCAGGTATTGATATGGAAATCGCTCAGCTTCTTGCTAAGGAGCTTGGTAAAGAGCTTGTTATTGATAACATGGACTTTGACGCTGTTTGCCTTTCTGTAGGTCAGCACAAGTGCGATATCGCAATGGCTGGACTTACGGTTAATCCGGACAGAGAAGCATCCGTTACATTCTCAAAGACATATTACAAGGCATCTCAGAGAGTTGTTGTTAAGGGCGACGATACAACATTTGATGACTGCAAGACAGCCGATGATGTTCTCAAAAAGCTCCAGAGCTTTGACGCTTCTGTTAAGATCGGTTATCAGAACGGTACAACCGGCGGTATGTACATCAACAATGAGAGCGACTACGCTTCAAACAACCTCAAGGTTACGGGCAAGGGCTACAAGAACGGTTCTCTTGCAATTCAGGACCTTATCAACGGAAACATCAACTACGTTATTATCGACTCTGCTCCGGCAGACAGCATTGTTAAGTCGATTAACGAAGTTGCATAATTAAAGTGGAATAAAAGCAAAGCCCCACTGAATAAGTGGGGTATTTGTTCTTTAAAGAGGATTTTTTATGGGTAATTTTGACATCAAAATCGAAAAGTTTCTCAAAGCCTTTATAGACAACGGCGGTTATCACAACGTTCTCACGGGCTTGAAGAATACAATGGAAATTGCAATAATCGGTTTGCTCATCGGTATTGCAATCGGTACGCTGATTGCATCGATCCGTGTTCTTCCGAAATACAGGATGCTTCCGAGAGTTCTTGATAAGATATGCTCGTTTTATGTTGCGATTTTCAGAGGAACGCCTATGGTTGTTCAGCTTCTTGTTTTCTATTATGTTCTTATGCCCTTGATGGGAATTAAGATTGACGGCTTGAATGTTGCAATTACGGTTTTCGGACTGAACAGCGGCGCATACGTTTCGGAAATAATGCGCGGCGGTATCCTATCCGTTGACCCGGGTCAGCTTGAGGGCGGACGCTCCGTCGGCATGAGCTATGCGACAACAATGTTTAAAATCGTTATTCCTCAGGCTATCAAGAATATTCTTCCGACCCTCGGCAACGAGTTCATCACGCTTGTCAAGGAAACGTCAATCGTTTCTTTCGTCGGAGCAATGGATTTGTATAAGGTGTTTAACGATATCGGAACAAACAACTATGAATTTATGGTGCCGTACCTTGTAATGGCAGTCATTTATATTATAATTGTTTGCCTCATCACGCTTGGCATTAAGTTTATGGAAAGGAGACTGAGAAAGAGTGATAGACGTAGTTAAGCTGAATAAAAGTTTCGGCGATCATCATGTTCTTAAGGACATTTCCGTAACGATTGAAAAAGGCGAACGAGTTGTTATTATCGGACCGTCGGGTTCGGGAAAATCAACCTTTCTCCGTTGCCTTAACTGTATGGAGGATCCGACCTCCGGTCAGGTTATCTTTGAGGGAGTTAATATTGCGGATCTCAGCGTTAATATTAACACCTACAGAGAGCGAATCGGAATGGTTTTCCAGCACTTTAATCTTTTTAATAACAAAACGGTGCTTGAAAATATAATGCTTTCTCCGTATCTTGTTGAGAAAAAGAAGATTAAGAAGGCTAAAAGGGATAATTTTCTTCATAAGCTCGGAATGAAAAAGCATCCTTATACAGCAAATATTCCGAGCGCAAAAGAAATTAAGGCTCAGAAAAAGGAAGAGGCTATGACGCTTCTTAAGAGAATCGGACTTGAGGAAAAGGCAAACGCATATCCGTCAACGCTTTCCGGCGGTCAGAAACAAAGAATTGCAATCATCCGTTCACTTGCGATGCACCCGGAGGTCATTCTCTTTGATGAACCTACATCGGCGCTTGACCCGGAAATGGTAGGAGAGGTTCTTGAGCTAATGAAAGACCTTGCAAAAGAGGGTATGACGATGGTTGTCGTAACTCATGAAATGGGCTTTGCTAAGGAAGCGGCCACAAGGGTTATCTTCATGGATGACGGAAGAATGGTTGAGGAGAATACGCCGGCGGAATTTTTCTCAAATCCCAAAACAGAGCGCTGCAAGGAATTTCTTTCTAAGGTTCTTGTATAAATATTGCACAAAAAATGCACGCTATTTTTGTAATAACGTGCATTTACTTTTTATGATAAAAAAAGTATAATATAGTAAATATTTGCGCTACGAAAGGGGTAAAAATATGAGCAAAAAGAAGAAGGATACAGAAGCTCTGGAGACAGAGGTTGTTGAATCCAAGAAAAAGAAGAAAGAAAAGAAAGCAAAAAAAGAAAAGACACCTATGGATATTGATTCAAAGAGAACCCTCGTGAAGTCAATCACAGCGGTTGTCTGTGTTATTGCTATATGCGTTACCGCTGTTCTGAACACAGGCAAGATGTGCGACGCTGTCAAGAAAGCGGCAGAGCAGAAGGGCGGCTCATCGGTATCCGATGCTTCGGGCGATAATATTGACAATGCAGGTGACAACGGCGAAGTTCCTGCTGACGCAAACGGCGAAACTCCGACCGACGCAAACGGCGAGGTTCCGACAGATGCAAACGGTGAAACTCCGACAGCGGCTGACGGTAACGGCACAAGCACTTCGGGCGGCTCCTCAACAGCATCCGGCAGCAAGACAAACGCGAACAGCGGCTCTTCAATTCCGACCGGTAAAGCTCAGATCGTAAGCTATTACAACACAGCTACGGCAAAGGTGGTTTCTAAGAAAGCTGCTTTCAACAAGACAAGAACAACAACCGAGAAATCTTATAATGCAGGTGCGTCACTTAAGGCTTCAAAGGACATTGTTTACAAGTTCATGGGCGTCGGCGACGGCAACAAGTTCTCAAAGACCGTTACATCTGCGGATGCGGACAGCTACCATAAGTATTTCAAGGCTTCCAAGCTTACTGCTGCCGATGTTACAAGCGCAACATGCGTAAAGAACGGCAACAACTACACGATCACGCTTAAAATCAAGAACGGTTCAAGCACCGTAACAGGCGGCAAGGTTGTTTCTTCCAACAATGCTCCGCTTGACAGAAGCGGTCTTGCCTGCGGCGATAATGACAAGGACTACTGGGATCATAAGACAGCCGAGAACGTTATGTCGGCTATTTCACAGGTTCCTCTTTGCGGCAAGGCAAACATTTCCGAAAGCTACAGCAATGCGGTCATTACAGCGGTTGTAAATGCTTCAACAGGTAACCTTGTTTCTCTCAACGCTAAGTTCGATTTCAAGTTTGAGCTTTCAAGCGTAATGGGTTCATCAGGTACGGCTGTTGCATCGTCTGTTGTCAATATGACAGGTTTCAAGATGTAAAAGAATACATAAATTTTCACCGGATACAGAAATGTACCCGGTGATTTTTTTATTTCTTTTCATTTACTGCAATCCAAATTTCGCAGTAATAATTCGGATCATTTACGTCCGCAGAGGGGTAAACCTCAAGCTCAATTCCGTTGCCGTATTCATACAAATCGTTCTGCGGGAAAAACTCAGTGCAGATTTTTGTATATGTTTCTCTGAACGCATTTGGCATAGGTCCGCGGCACTCAAATACAGCGAAGGTGTGTGCCGGAATTTCCACAATGTCAAGGCTTTCGTCAAGCGGAGCCTTACCGTTATATTCTGCTCCGATTCCGTAAGGGAATCCGTTGTTTGCCATTTCCTCAGTAAAGCAGATTCCGAGAATGCCGTGCAGGTTGTCAAAGCTTGCAAATTCGGGAAGCTTAGTCAGCGTTCCGTCGGCACCGCACTCCTTCCAGAATGCAGAAATATCGTCGGTTGCGATGTTACCCTGTGGCTTTGAAATAAATCTTTTCTTGCATACCACCTTAAAGGGGTCTCGTTTAACAATTTTGTAGTTCATGACATTTCCTCCTGTCAAAATCAATTTGACGGAAAGACGGGAAAAAATCTTCACGCTTTCGCCGCGGCGAGCCTGTGACGGAGTAACGCCGTGGAAACGCGTAAATGCCCTGGAAAAGCTTTCGGGTGAATCATAGCCGTATTTGAGCGCGATATCAATTATCTTGAGGTCGGTGCGGCGAAGCTCATCGGCGGCGAGCGAAAGTCGGCGCATACGAATATAGTCGCCGAGGGTATAGCCGCAGAGCATACTGAATATACGCTGAAAATGAAACACCGACGAGGCGGCCGCCCTCGCAATTGCTTCATAATCCGTTTCTTCGGTAAGATGCTCCTCCGTGTAATCAATGGCTCGTTGTATGGCTGTGATCCAGTTCATTTGCAGCTCTCCTTTCCGTGTGAACAGATTATATCAGACGGGCGGGTGATTTTCTTGATTTTTTGTGCCATAGTATGTCAAAAAAGCCCCGTGATTCCACAGGGCTTTCGGCTTTTAGTAGTTTATTTCAAGCGTATCCTTGAACATATCCTTATAATATTTTTCAATGTAATCATAAGTAAAGCTTTCGTCGTTCTGAAGTATGCCGTGTGATGCGGCAAGCTCTTTAGTGTATTTTGCGAACGGAATAATTTTTATATCGGCATAGTCGGTTGAATACTGGGTTACAGTCGGAATGAGCTTTGCCGAGGTGACGGTGGTTTTGCCTGCGGAATCCTTTGTGACGGTGATGTCGGCAATTCCGCCGAGGAGCTCGTCAGCGGTGTCTGCCGCCGAAATGAGATCGCCGAGAGAGCGCATAACAAGAGCCTGTTCTCCGTCGCTGTTTTTCATATACTCAATCGGCTGAAGAGTGTGCGTGCCTGTTCCGATTATGATATCCGTGCCGTAGTCGAGCAGCTTTTCGATGATGGCGGACTGTGTGCTTTCGCTTGTGTCAGTGTCCCAATGAACCGAGACACAGACGATGTCAGAAGCGTTTTTGGAGTTGGTAATCAACTGCTTTACCGAACCGTTGATTTCGTCCTCGCTGGAGCGGTCGTCGGAAAGGTCGAAAATACCGATGTCCGAATCCTCAGACAGGGAGTAGCCGCCGAGCGATTCCGTAATTCCGACGAATGAAAATGTGATGCCGTTTACCTCTCGTGTGTGCGGCTTTATCATTTCTTCGCGGTTTTCGTCAAGTCCCGTGAGCAGAGCTTCATTTTCTTTTGTTTTGAAAAGGGCGATATCGTTTATTGCGCCGGAAAGCCCCATATCCATAATATGGTCGTTTGCCTGGTTGAAAACATCAAATCCGAGAGCAATGAGCTTGTCGAGAATTTCGTTCGGAGAATTAAATTCGGGTGAACCGGACGGCTCGTTTTTATCGTCCATAACCGAGCTTTGCGTCACCATAGCCAAATCCGATTTCGCTATAATATCCTTTATTCCGTCATAAGACGCGGAAAAATCATATCCGTTTGAGTTCGCACGGTCGGACGCTTGAGAGAAAATGCTCGAATACACAAGGTTCTCACCGGCACACATAAGGCGAGCGCTTTGGGTTGCCGACTGCGCGTCAGCGTTGGTGGTGACAGGTTCACCGTCCGTGTAAACAATACCGTTTTTCATTCTTGATTTGTCGATAACAATCATCATTGCGCTTATCACGATGGCAATGCAGAGGATACAGTTAAACACTATAAGAAAAATTTTTGATTTAGTCCATTTAAGGTTGTCCTTCATATTAACATCTCCGTGCGAAAAATAACTATATTATTATATCATACAGTTATTTTTTTTGCAACTGTGCAGCAGCTTGCCTTGTAATATGGTAAAAAATACAGAAGCGGCAGGACGGTGACGCAGGCAATATACCACGGTATGAAGCTAAGCTTGAATTTTACAATTTCAAGAATATGACCGTCAAGAAGATTGCGGCTTTGACGGAGAGCAAGGATCGGCGTCAGACGCGGATCGGACGAAAAAAGATATTCGGCAATGAAATATTTTTGCACGGCGATGAAGCGGAATATCAGTCCGCAAAGGGCGAGAAGAGCACTTCCGCCTGCGAGAGAAACAAACAAATACACTTCAAGACCGCCTGTACGCGCGAGGTAGTATATCGACCACAAAACGGCTGCGGAAGGAAGAAGAAAAAGCAAAGTGAGCAACGCCTTAATGCCGAAAAGCAGTAACTTAAATCTGAAAGCCCTGAGGGAAAACGCGGGCTTAAACCAAAAGAACAGCCGCTTTCGGTAGTTGCTTTTGCCCGACGCAATGCCGCTGTACCACGCCTTTTCGCCGACGGAAGCTGAGCTGTAAACGCACAGAGCGAAAACGGAGAGAACGAGCAGCGCAAAGCCTGTGATTATAAATGTTATCACTCTGCCCGATGACAAAGCTTCAAAGCTGAAAAGCGAGTCGGAAAGCCGTATAGCACCGTAGCTTATTGCCGTTATACCGAGGCAGAAAGCAACATTGAACAGGATTATTGATAGTGCATTTCCACGTTTGCCCTTGATTATTATTTTGCTTTCTTTTTTTATTTCTCTGTTCGTCATTTGTATCACCCGAAAAAAGATTTGACAAACTGTGAGACTTTTATTCATATTCTCTGTTGCAAAAGAGTAAAAGTGAGGTTATAATTTAATCGGTGATTACTTTAAGGCGATACCGCATACCAAATTGTGCGGTACTGCCTTAATTAAGAGGGTGATTAAATGCCGGAAATCGAAAAGCTTGTTACCGTTATTGTGCCGGTCTATAACTGTCGGGACAGTATAAAAGGCTGTCTTGACTCTTTGGCTGCGCAGACTCTTGAAAAGGATGAAACGGAAATACTGATAGTCAACGACGGCAGTACGGACGATACTTTGGAATTTTGCCGCGATTTTGCCGCCGAGGACGGCTGCGTTACGATTATTTCGCAGGAGCATCTCGGCGTAGGTGCGGCGAGAAACTGCGGAATTGCATCGGCAAAGGGCAAGTACATAACCTTTGTTGACGCGGACGACAGTATTTCTCCCAACGCGCTGAAGTCGCTTGCCGATTTCTTTGAAGAAAATTATGAAAGAACGGATATCCTTACTTACAAGCTCGTTCCGCAGATAAGGGGCAAAAACAAAAAATCATCGTTTGTTTTTGATATACTGAAAGACAGCGCCGTTTATGACCTCACACTTGATGAAAATCTGTTTGCCTGTGTAAACAGGATAAATGTGATGGTCAAAAACAGGAAAAATAATGTGTTGTTTGATTGTGACGAATCCGACCTTGACACAACGCTGTACTGCTACGCGAACATAAGGGATAAGATGAATATCGGCTTTGTCGGCGGCTGTGAATATTACGCGGTCACGAATCCGTCGGGAATCAGAAAGGGCATGGAAGCTTCAATATACTATGACACAGTTGTTTCAAAGTGGGAAGCGCTTTATTCAAGATATAATGAAGTGCCCGAATACCTGCAAGCATTGTTCACAGACGATCTTATCAGGCGGATAAGAGGGGATTTTCTTCTGCCTTATCACCTCACGGGCGATGACTTTTCCAAGGAGGTTCAAAGGCTGGAGAAGCTTCTTGAAAGAACGGAAAACAAAATAATTCTTGCTCATCCCGACGCAGGACTGATGAATCAATACTATCTTATCGGCATGAAGTATAAGGGAGATTTGGATGTCTCATTTTCCGACAAGGTCTGCCTGGAGCATAACGGCGAGTCTGTCTGTGAAACCGACGAATTTGACCTTGTTATTACACGATTCAAGATAAGGAATTTAAAGGTCGAGGTCTGCGGCTATGTATCGTCGCCGATGTTTGATTACTGCGAAAAACCGACGCTGTATTTAAGAGAACGTGACGGTTACACCACGCTTGAATTAAAGGAAAGCTCGTTCTGCTATGACAGGGCAAAAATAAAGAACAACACAGCATGGGGCTTCAGAACCGTTATTGACGCAGGGAAAAAGGTTTCTTTCTCGTTTGCTCTCGGCTTCGGCGAAAGAACGTATCCTGTCAAGCTGAGCTTCGGCGAGTGGGTTCCATTTAACTTGGAGATAGGAAGAACCTCGTTCGTTCTGAACGGCGTCTCATGCAGGCTTGGTGACAGATATATTGCTGTGAAAAAAGCCGCCGAGGGCGAAGAAAACAAATATAAAAGATCAGAGCTTATTAAGTATCTGAAAACCAATAAAAAGGTTTTTGCCGTCAGACTTCTGAATCTGCTTATGCCGAAAAAACGTATATGGCTTTACCACGACTGTAAGGGCGTCGGAGTTGACAATGCTTATTATCAGTTCATACACGACTTCGAGATAAACGACGGTGTCGAAAGATACTATGTTGTAAACGGTTCCGCCGAAAAAATCAGGGATAAGTTTACTCCGGAACAGCAGAAACATATTCTTGCTTTCCGCTCGTCAAAGCATAAGCTTATGTATCTGAAAGCAGAGAGAATCATAACGGCTTTTATAGAAAAGGAGAACTACCTGCCGTTTTATAATGACATCTACCCTCACTATATCGACCTTTTCGGGGGATATGTTTACTATCTTCAGCATGGCGTTCTGCACGCTCATCTGCCTTGGAAGTATTCGTATGACAGGCTTGATGTCAGCGGCGAGGTCATTTCGACAAACTATGAGGCGGAAAACTTCACAAAGAATTACTTTTTCCCCGATTCCGCTCTCATAAAAAGCAAGATGCCGCGGTATGATTTTGTTGACTGTGACGCAAAGGCTCAGGAAGGTCTTATTCTGTTCGCTCCGTCGTGGCGTAAATATCTGATAACCCACAAAGGCGAGGGCGGATGGAGCGCAGATCGGGATAAGTTTATCAATTCCGATTATTTCAAAAAGACTCAAGACTTTTTGAACAGCGATGCGCTTGCGAAGCTCCTTGAGGAAAACGATATGACGCTGGAATTTAAACTTCATCCGATTTTTTCGGTGTATAAGGACTGCTTCAAAATAAATAATCCGCGGGTTTCATTTGCCGCGGACAGACCGATAAGCGATTACAAAATTTTCATAACCGATTATTCGTCGTTTGTGTTTGATTTTGTTTATCTCAACCGTGCGATCGTTTATTTTATGCCTGATCTTTTACAGTTCAAGTCAGGTATGAACGATTACCGAGAGCTGGACATTCCTTTTGAAAAGGGCTTCGGTGAACTGACGCAAAACACAACCGAGCTTTGTAATGCTTTGCAAAGGATCGTTGAAAATTCGGGCGAAGCAATCAGCCCTTATGCCGAGAGGACAAACAGCTTTTTCCTTGACACGGATAAAAAATCAAGAGACAGGATATATGAAGCGCTGAAATAAAAAACTGCTGCAACCTGAGAATCGGTTGCAGCAATTTTTATTATTTCTGTGATTCCTTGTAAGCCTCGGTGACAGCCTTGGCAAGCTGGTCGGGACAGGACGTGTTCTTGAATCCGCAGGTGATGCCGTCAAGCTTTTTGCTGATTTCCTCAACGGTCATACCGTCAACGATTGAGGAAATTCCCTTGAGATTTCCGTTGCAGCCGCCTGTGAATTTAACGTTTGTAACAACGTCGCCGTCGAGATCGAACGTAATGCGTGATGAGCAGGTGCCCTTTGTTTTGTATTCGTATGTCATTGCTTTGTACCTCCGAAAATTTGCTGACTGTATGCTCATATAATAGTTTAATTCTTTGAGTTTGTCAAGCCGGAGATGTTAGGCAGTTTCAAAGCATAATGTACATAAGAGCCATAAGCAGGGGCATATCTCCGCCGTCTCCGGAAAGAAGGAGCAGCATTGCGATTATTATTTTCATATCGCCGTCAAAGAGCGATGAAAGCGGATTGCTGAATAACGGCATTTTCATTGGCTCGGGTCTCGGCGGAGCTTGAAAGTTTTGCTTCGGCGGCGGTGGCGGATTGTAGTTGAACTGCGGCGGGGGAGGCGGCGGTGGCTGCTTATGGAAAACAGGTTCACCCGAATTTGGGGGTGGTGTCGCACGCCGATACATTTCTCTCGCCCGCATTATTGCCTGCTGCTGTGCGGCGTTAAAATCCTGCTGTGGCATCACTTATCATCCCGTTCTGTCAAGTTGTTTATCAACGGTAAAATTTCAAGCAGTTTAAGTATCTGTATAGCCTGATCGGCTCGCTTTTGCCTTTCTGGACTCAAGTTCGGCTTCAGGGCTTCAATCAGCTTGCACCTGCGGCCCGATTCACCGTTCATTGCTCCCATAATTCGTGTTATTTGAGCAATCATTTTTGGGTCGAAGGACGAAAACATATCGTTGCCCTGAGATGTGTTCTGATTATTTTGACTGTTTTGACCGCCGCTCTGACCGAAAACGGATTCTGCGGTTGCTTTTAGGTTTTCAATGTCGTCGGGTGTGAGCGAGGACAGAATTTCGTTAATGTCCATCTTTTTTGCCGTTCAGCTTCTCCATAATTTTTCTTGCGGCAGGGGAGTTTAAAACCTCGTTTATTTTCTCCCTGTCGCTCAAAATACTTTGAAGTTCCTGTTTTTCGTCTGCTTTCAGCCCGCTTATAAGCTTATCAGCCTTTTTCTTGGCGTCTTCCTTACTTGACGGTGATGAAAGAAAATCAGAAAAATTGTTGTTTGCCATTTACACTCACACTCCAATGATTTATAATATATTTATATTCTGAAAGGTGTTTTATGTATGCGTTTGCTTGTTATGTCGGATTCCCACGGCAGGAAAAATATGCTTCTTGATGCTATGGAGCTTCACCCTGAAGCCGATGCAGTTATTTTCCTCGGAGACGGTGAAAGGGATATTGAATTTGTGGAAAACTACTTTCCTGATAAAAAGATTTACGCCGTCTGCGGAAACTGTGATTTCAATTCCGAGCTTCCGCCGTTTCTGCTTGAAAAATTCGGCGGCAAGACTGTGTATGCAGCCCACGGTCACTACGAAAGCGTTAAGTATTCCCTTGCCGTACTCAAGGAAAAGGCTCGTAATTGTGCCGCTTCTATTGCATTATACGGTCACACGCACGTCCCTGACACAACTTATGACGACGGAATTCTGTTCGTCAATCCGGGAAGCATTGCTGTCGGAAAATATGCGATGATCGACATTACCGACAAGGGGATAATGCCGATTCTTGCGTCTCTCGGTTAAAACGATGCATCATACATAACGGTTTGAGTAATATTCCTCCGCCTGTCGGCATAAATTGAAATAGCTGTAAAGACTGCTGCTCAATTTATGACGATAAACGGAGGAATTGTTGTGTTTGTATTCTCTTTCAAGGCGAACAAGCCCAAAATCATTATTGCATTGTGTGTTGTTATCGGTGTGCTCGTGGCAGGTACGCTTGCACTTAACGGACGCCGAAAGCCCGTTGTCAATGATAATACCATCAGCTACAAGGCGAAAAATGCCGGGGACTGTATTTCGTTTCTTTCGCAGTTCGGCTGGACGGTAAATGAAGAGCCGATTGAGGTCCGCGAGGTGATAATACCGTCGGAGTTCAACGACACCTACACGGCTTACAACGTAATTCAGAAAAATCAGAACCTTGATCTTGAACCGTATAAGGGCTTCCGAGCCAAGAAATGGACGTTTGAAATAAAAAATTACCCCGGATATCCGGCAGACTGCGGATATATCAGGGCAACTTTGTTGGTATATGACGGTTGTGTTATCGGCGGAGATATTTCTTCGACCGAACAGAACGGCTTTGTTCAGGGCTTTGAGTTCCCGAACACTGATGTTACTGCGCCGAATCGGGAGACTTCTTCGCAGGAAGCTGGGCAATGATTATCGCGGTGAACATAACCGCACAGCCGATGTATTCTATAAGAGTCATTCTTTCCTTGAGAATGATGAACGAGAAAATTACCGAGAACACGGATTCAAGGCAAAGGAGCATACTCGCAAGAGTCGGTTCGGTGTATTTCTGACCGATAACCTGGAATGTGAATGCACCGCCGCAGCTCATTATTCCGGCATAGAGTATCGGAATACCTGCCTGAATGATGTTGTCCATATTCGGCTTTTCAAAGATAAACATAAGAATACAGGAAACTACGCCTGTGACGAAGAACTGACCGCAGGAAAGAACGATACAGTCGATTTTTGAGGCGAATTTGTCAATTACAATAATATGTAAAGCAAAAGCGATCGAGCAAAGAAGCGCAAGAATCTCGCCCTTGCCGAGTGAAAGCGATGAAGAGCCGCCCATACAGATCATATACAGTCCGCCGACACCGAGGATAACACCTATCCAGGTGGTGAGGGGCTGTTTTTTCTTGTAAATAATAAATGAAATAAGAGGAACAAGAAGCATATAAAGCGCGGTTATAAAGCCGACCTTGCCCGGTTCGATATAGCCGAAAGCGAACTGCTGAAGATTGGAGCCGATGCAAAGCATTGTGCCGACTATCAGTATTCCTTTGGCATTTTCCTTAAAGCCTTGCTTTTTCTCTTCTTTTGTGAGTCTGACGGGATTCTTTTTCTTCCGTATCAAAATGAACGGAATCAAAACGATTGCGCCGATGAGACTTCTGATACCGTTAAATGTGAAGCCCTCGACGTATTCCATTCCTTGCTTTTGTGCAACAAAGGAAAGACCCCAGATCATAGCCGCCGAAACAAGAAGTATCGGACCCAAAACACGCATTTTCTTTGACATTGAACACATTGACCTTTCGTGGTGGAATAATGTCGAAAACGGAAGCTCCGTTTTTGACAACTTATATATTTTATCAGCGTAAAAGTATTATGTCAAATAAATAATTGATTTTTTTCACCGAAATGGTATAATAATGAAAAAAGGCAATGCTTTTTAAATTTCAAAGAAAGACAGGGATAATGAAATGGCTGTATGCAATGTAATTTCTCACCGAGGCTCCAACAAGATTGCTCCGCAGAATACCTTGCCGGCATTCCGAAAATCAATTGATTTCCATGCCGACGGATTTGAGACAGACGTTCATCTCACCTTTGACGGAGTGCCTGTAATCTGCCACAACTATACAATCGACGAAACGTCGAACGGCAAGGGCAGGATTTCAACCAAAACCCTTGAATATCTCAAAACTCTTGATTTCGGTTCATATTTTCATCGCGCATACAAGGGCATAAGAATCCCTACTCTTGAGGAGTTCCTGCACCTCTGCGAAACGGCAAATCTTAAGATTCTCAACATTGAAATTAAGCCTCCAAAGAACAAAGACTATTCCGTTGTTTCCAAGACGATTGAAGCCGTAAAGGCACACGGACTTTTTGACAAGCTGTTGATTTCAAGCTTTGATCCCATTGCGCTCACATCGGCAAAGGACGTTGACGAGAACTGCAAAACAGGTTTCCTGTACAGTCCCAATCAGTCCAACACATACAGAATCCTCGGCAGGGAGGTCGATTTTGCCAAATGTATCGGCGCGGACGCTCTGCATCCTTATCAGCTCCTTGTTGACAAGCACCTTGTTGAAAAGGCGCACGAGAACGGCATTGCGGTCAATCCGTGGACGGTGAACAAGGCTCGCGACATCAAAAGGCTTGTTGCCTGCGGCGTTGACGGCGTTATAACCGATGACCCGAAGTTTGCCAAAAAGGTGATTGAGGAGCTTTAACGGCTGTTTATTCAATTCAATAAATTTACCAGTCATTCCGGAAATTAAAATCCGGAATGATTTTCTTCTTTATACAGGATTTTTTAGCTCAATATTGTTGATTAAAAAAGATATATATGTTAAAATCAATAAAATAAGTTAAAAAAAATGGGGGTTATGCAATGGATTGTTGCTGTAAAAACAGTGATCTGACGCTCATCAGACCTGTGCTTGACAAATACGGCGATATTGAAGGAAGTCTTATTACCATTCTCCAGCACGCTCAGGATATTTACGGATATCTTCCGACGGATGTGCTTTACTGTATTGCCGAGCGTATCGGAGTTTCTCCGGCAAAGGTTATGGGTGTTGCGACGTTCTATTCACAGTTCAGACTCAAGCCGGTCGGCAAGTATCTTATTATGCTTTGCCAGGGTACGGCTTGTCATGTCAACGGTTCTCAGCGCATTGAGGCGGCAATATCACAGGAGCTCGGTATATCCGACGGTGAAACGACCGAGGACGGTTTGTTCACGCTCAAAAACGTTGCCTGTCTCGGCTGTTGCAGTCTTTCTCCGGTTATGATGATAAACGGTGAAACCTACGGCAGTCTTACTCCCTCAAAAACTGTTGAAATATTAAGAAAATTAAAGGAAGGGGAGGCGTGAATATGAAAATTGTTGTCGGAGAGGGTAGCTGCGGTATTGCCGCAGGAGCCGCAAAGGTGTATTCCGCCATTGAATCCCTTATCGGTTCAACGGATTCGATTCTTACGGTTACAGGCTGTATCGGTATGTGCTTCCTTGAGCCTATTGTTGATATCTATGATGGTAAAGAGCTGAAAAAGCGTCTTGTTAAGGTTCAGCCGTCGGACGCGGAAAAAATAATTGCTTATGTCGGCGGAGATGAACACGCAGTCGACAGTATAGAAATATCGGCAGATGACTGTTCCTTCCTTGAAAAGCAGACAAGGATTGCACTCAGACATTGCGGTATTATCAATCCCGAAAAGATAGATGAATATACGGACGGCGACGGTTATAAGGCGCTTGAAAAGGTGCTCAAAACAATGTCTCCCGAAGAGGTCATTGAAGAGATTAAGATTTCGGGTCTTGCAGGCCGTGGCGGTGCAGGCTTCCCGACATGGTTCAAATGGAATGCGGCAAGACAGTCTCAGGGCGAGGAGAAGTATCTTATCTGTAACGCCGACGAGGGCGATCCCGGCGCATTTATGGACAGGGCGGTTATAGAAAGCGATCCGCACAACCTTATTGAGGGTATGCTCATAGGCGCTTATGCAATCGGAGCGAAAGAAGCCGTTGTATATGTTCGCGCTGAGTATCCTCTTGCAATTGAAAGACTTAATGAGGCTATCAGACAGGCTGAGGAAAAGGGCTTCCTCGGCAAGAATATAATGGGCACGGACTTCTCGTGCACAATGAGAATCAAGGCGGGTGCAGGCGCATTTGTCTGCGGTGAGGAGACGGCGCTGATAGAGTCCCTCCAGGGCGAAAGAGGTATGCCGAGACTCAAGCCCCCGTTCCCGGCGCAGTCCGGTTACTGGTACAAGCCGTCAAATATCAATAATGTTGAGACATTTGCGAATGTTTCATGGATTATTCTCAACGGCGGCGCGGCTTTTGCGGCGATGGGAACCGAAGGAAGCAAGGGTACAAAGGTCTTTGCTCTCACAGGTAAAATCAAAAAAGGCGGTCTTGTTGAAATCCCGATGGGAAAAACGCTCAGAGACGTCATTTTTGACATTGGCGGCGGAATAAAGAATGATAAAGAGTTTAAGGCTGTTCAGATGGGCGGTCCGTCCGGCGGATGTATTCCTGCGGAACTGCTTGATACGGTCATCGACTATAAAGCGCTCGGCGCGACCGGTGCCATTATGGGCTCAGGCGGAATGGTTGTTATGGATGATACCACTTGTATGGTAAGTATGGCTCAGTTCTTCCTCGACTTTACTGCCAAGGAGTCGTGCGGAAAATGTATTCATTGCCGCATCGGAACCAAGAGAATGCTTGAAATTCTTAACAGAATTGTCAAGGGCGAGGGCAAAGAGGGCGACATCGAGCTTTTGGAGGAGCTTTGCTATTCAATCAAGGATGGTGCACTCTGCGGACTCGGACAGACTGCTCCGAACCCTGTTTTGACAACAATTAAATACTTCAGAAACGAATATGAAGCTCATATAAAAGAGAAAAAATGTCCTGCAAAGAGCTGTACGGATCTGCTGTCATATTCTATCGACGCCGACAAGTGCCGCGGATGTACGCTTTGCTCAAAGAAGTGTCCCGTTGATGCAATAATCGGCGCTGTAAAGACACCGCACAGGATTGATTCGGACAAATGTATTAAATGCGGTTCCTGCGCTGCGGTATGCAAATTCGGCGCGGTAGCTGTGAACTGAGAGGTGGTTTGAATGGATAAAATTAAAGTGACAATAAACGGCAGAGAAATTCTTGCCGATAAGGGTCAGACGGTTCTTCAGATCGCCCAAAACAACGGAATTGAAATCCCGACACTTTGCTATATTGACGAGGTCAAGGCTTACGGCGCGTGCGGACTTTGCGTTGTCGAGGCTGAGCACACACCGAAGCTTCTGCGAGCGTGCGCGACAGCGGCTTTCGACGGAATGGTTGTTAAAACCGACACTCCGCGTGTCCGTCAGTCGAGAAAGATAGCACTTGAGCTTCTCCTTTCTGACCATACGGGAGACTGCAAGGGTCCGTGTTCGCTCAATTGCCCGGCAGGAACAGACTGCCAGGGCTATGTGAAGCTTATTGCAGAGGGCAAGTTCAGGGAGGCTGTCGAGCTTGTCAAGGACAGAGTTCCTTTGCCGGCTTCAATCGGACGAGTTTGCCCTCACCCCTGTGAAACCGCTTGCCGCAGAAAGCTTATCGAAGAGCCGATCTCAATCGCTTTCCTCAAGAGCTTTGCCGCAGATGAGGATCTGAAATCGGGCAACAAGTTTATGCCTGAGGTTTCTGCTCCGAGCGGAAAGACGGTCGGAATAATCGGAGGAGGTCCTGCCGGACTGACTGCTGCATACTTCCTTGCCGTCAAGGGTCACAAGGTCACGGTTTATGACGCAATGCCCAAAATGGGTGGTATGCTCAGATACGGTATTCCTCAGTATCGTTTGCCCAAAGAGGTTCTTGATGCGGAAATCGCTTCGATTGCGGAGCTGGGCGTCACGATGAAAAACAATGTAAAAATAGGCGAGGATATAAAGCTTGACGAGATTAAGTCGGCTCACGACGCGGTAATCGTCGCAATCGGCGCATGGACAAGCAGTTCAATGGGTGTTGCCGGTGAGGAGCTGGACGGCGTCCTCGGCGGAATAGATTTTCTCCGTTCCGTTGCAATGAAAAACCCCGTTGACATCGGCAAAAAGGTTGCTGTTATCGGCGGCGGAAACACGGCGATGGATGCCTGCCGTTCCGCAGTTAGGCTCGGTGCCGAAGAGGTCTATGTAATTTACAGAAGAACCAGAGCGGAAATGCCTGCCGAAAAGGTCGAAATAGATGAGGCGGAGGAAGAGGGAGTAATTTACAAGTTCCTTTGCAATCCGTCAGAGATTATCGGTGAGAACGGAAAGGTTAAGGCTGTTAAGCTTCAGAAAATGGAGCTCGGCGAGCCGGACGCGGGCGGACGCCGCAGACCCGTTCCGATAGAGGGCGAGTTTGAGACGATTGAGCTTGACACGGTTATTATGGCAATCGGTCAGAAGATAAATATCAAGGGCTTTGAGGAGCTTGAGCTGACAAACCGCGGTAACATTGCCGCAGATACGCTTTCGTTCAGAACATCGGCTGACGGCGTGTTTGCTGTCGGTGACGCAACCAACAGGGGTGCTTCCATTGCTATTGAAGCGATAGGCGAGGCTCAGAAAGCCTCCGAGGTCGTTGACAGATATCTGAACGGCGAGAATGTCGGCTACAAGAAGCCTTATGTAGTTGAAAAGACCGTTACCGCCGCCGATCTTGCCGACAGGGAAAAGGCGGCGAGAGCCAAGATGCCGCAGAGAAGTCCCGAAGACAGAAAACACGATTTTGATGAAATCAATCTCGGCTTCACGGCTCAGCAGGCAATGGCTGAAGCCAAACGCTGCCTGCAATGCGGCTGTCATGACTATCACGAGTGTAAGCTCATTCGTTTTGCAAATCAGTACGACGTAGAGCCGGAGCGTTTCTTCGGCGAGAAGCATAACTGCCCGAAGGAGCAGAAGCTTGTCTGCATAGAGAGAGACCAGAATAAGTGTATTCTTTGCAATCTCTGTGTTCGCGTGTGTGACGAAGAGGTCGGCAAGGGCATACTCGGACTTGTCGGACGCGGATTTACAACGGTTATTAAGCCTGAGTTTAAGAGCGAGGAAACCGTTTCGTTCTGCAGGGATTGCCGCAAGTGCGTCGAAGCCTGCCCGACTGGTGCTCTCAAATCATTATAATCTATATCAAAAAGCAACCGGGAAGCGATTTTTTGCTGCCCGGTTGCAATATATTTTTGAAACATAAAAAGTGAGATATCACGAGAAAAAATGAGTATTTCAGAGTATTAAAGAGCTTTCTTGAAATCATAGTGATAAAGCAATGATTTTGTGCAGAAAAAATGCAAAAAAATGTTGACATTTGCTGATTTCTGCACTATATTATATGTTAATATCTTTCTATTAAAGATATAAATACCGTACTCGGTAAAGAGAGGGGCTGCATAATTGGAAAACAACGTTATTATTGACCTGAAAAATATTTCGGTCAAACTGGGTGATGCACAGATACTGGAGAATCTCAGTATGTACATTCGAGACAAAGAATTTATCACCTTGCTTGGACCTTCGGGCTGCGGCAAGACAACCACTTTGCGTATCATTGCGGGATTCCTTGAACCCGACAGCGGAGAGGTTATTTTCGAGAATAAGGTTATCAATGGTGTACCGCCTCATAAGAGACAGGTGAACACCATTTTTCAGCGTTATGCGCTGTTTCCGCACCTGAATGTTTATGAAAACATTGCGTTCGGCCTGCGCGTCAAAAAGATGAAAGAGCAGGAGATCAAAGACACGGTTACGGAGATGCTCAGCCTTGTCAATCTCAAGGGCTTTGAGCGACGCAACATAAATTCGCTTTCCGGCGGACAGCAGCAGCGTGTTGCCATTGCACGTGCGCTTGCCGTTAAACCGAGGGTTCTTCTCCTTGATGAACCGCTCGGCGCTCTTGATCTCAAGCTCAGAAAAGATATGCAGGTTGAGCTTAAAAATATACAGCAAAGACTCGGAATCACGTTTATTTACGTCACACACGACCAGGAGGAGGCTCTCTCCATGTCCGACACGGTTGTCGTTATGGACGGCGGCGTTATTCAGCAGATCGGCACTCCTCAGGACGTTTACAACGAGCCTAAAAACGCTTTTGTTGCCGATTTCATCGGCGAGAGTAATATTCTTGACGGCAAGATGCTTGAGGACTTTAAGTGCTCGTTCTCCGGCGCGCAGTTCCAGTGCCTTGACAAGGGCTTCGGAATCGGCGAATCCGTTGATGTTGTTGTCAGACCTGAGGACGTTGACATTGTCCCCGTCGAGAAAGGAATGCTCAACGGTACGGTTACTTCCGTCACGTTCAAGGGTGTTCATTTTGAAATTATCGTTGACATCGGCGGCTTTAAATGGATGATTCAGACGACCGACTATGAGCCTGTCGGCAAGCGTATCGGTCTTGATATTGAGCCCGACGCCATTCACATTATGAAAAAATCAAAATATTCGGGCCTGTACGGAGATTACAGCTCTTTCAGCGATGAATTGGAGCATCTTTCCGACATCGTTGAGGAGGAATGAGCCGTGGCAAAACGTTCTTTAACACAGCGGCTCTGCGCCGCACCTCACATTGTTTGGTCTGCGATTTTCATTGTTGTTCCGCTCGTAATGGTATTTTACTATGCTTTTACGGACAAGTCGGGAGCGTTTACGCTTGATAACGTCACACGTCTGACTGATTACACAAGCACATTTCTGCGCTCTTTGTGGTTCGGTATAGTTGCAACGATTATATGCCTTTTGATTGCGTATCCTCTGGCATACATTCTTTCAAAAATGAAGCTCAGAGCGCAGAGCACAATGGTTATGCTCGTTATGATTCCGATGTGGATGAATTTCCTGCTGAGAACCTACGCATGGATGACACTTCTTGAGGATTCGGGAGTTATAAACAATATACTTTCCCGTATCGGAATCGGTCCGTTCCACATGATCAACACTTCGGGAGCGGTTATTCTCGGTATGGTTTATAACTTTCTGCCGTATATGATTCTGCCGATTTATTCGGTCATGACAAAGCTTGACAACAGTCTTGTCGAAGCGGCGCAGGATCTCGGAGCAAACAAGTTTCACGTCATTCGCGACGTTATTTTTCCGTCAACACTTTCGGGTGTTGTTTCCGGAGTTACGATGGTTTTCGTTCCGTCGGTCAGTACCTTCTATATTTCTCAGAAGCTCGGCGGCGGAAGCTTCGCCCTGATAGGCGATATTATCGAAATGCAGTTCCAGGTATCGAATAACTTTAATTTCGGAGCTGCGTTGTCGCTCATTCTTATGATACTCATACTTATCTGTATGGCTGTTATGAATAAGTTTGGCGACACAGAAGAAGCGGGAGGTGTTGTTGCGTGAACAAAAAACTTCACCCTGCTTCGGGAATCTATCTTGCGCTTGTTATGCTCTTCCTCTATCTGCCGATATTTATGCTTATTGTGCTTTCCTTTAACGGAACAAACAGCACCAGCGTAATTAACGGATTTTCTTTCAAATGGTATGTTGAGCTTTTCCGTGACAGCGCGACAATCAATGCCCTGACAAACACTCTTGTTCTTGCCGTTACTTCGGCAATCACGGCGACGGTGATCGGCACACTTGCCGCGGTCGGTATAGACAAAATGAAAAAGGGTTTTGTCAAATCAAGCGTTATGACCGTTACGAATATTCCGATGATGAATCCGGAAATCGTAACCGGTGTTTCGATGATGCTTCTGTTCGTATTCATCGGTACGGCTCTCGGAATGAGCGGCGTTCTCGGATTTTGGACGCTTTTCATTGCTCATGTAACATTCAGCCTGCCGTATGTTATACTCAATGTTCTTCCGAAGCTTCGTCAGACGGACGCGAACCTGTCACAGGCGGCTCAGGATTTGGGCTGTCCTCCCGTAAAGGCGTTCATTAAGGTCGTACTGCCGTCAATTCTTCCCGGTGTTGTTGCCGGTCTTATAATGGCGTTCACACTTTCCTTTGACGATTTCATTATCAGCTATTTTGTCAGCGGACCAAAGTTCCAGACGCTTCCAATCAGGATTTTCTCAATGACAAAGAAGCGTGTTACTCCCGATATGTACGCGCTTTCGACGATTATGTTTATTGTCATTCTCGTGCTGCTTGTGCTTGTGAATGTTCTTCAGTCACGCGGTGACAACAAGAGAAGCGAGAAAGGCGGTGCGGCAAAATGATAAAAAAGGTTTTATCCGTTCTTTTCTGCGCGCTTGTTGCTGCGTTGAGCTGTTCCGTATCATTTTCCGCGGCGGCAAAGCAGATTGATGTTTCCAAGCTCAAGGGCACGGAGATAAATGTCTATAACTGGGGCGAATACATTTCCGACGGCGCCGAGGGCACTCTCGATGTAAACAAGGAATTTGAAAAAGAAACTGGAATCAAGGTCAATTACACAACCTACGATTCCAATGAGAATATGTACAACAAAATCAAGGGTGGCGGAGCAAACTATGATATAGTTATTCCGTCGGACTATATGATTGAGCGTATGATCAACGAGGATCTTCTTGAAAAGATTAACTTTGACAATATTCCGAATTATAAAAACATAATGGATAAATACAAGAATCTGTATTTTGACCCGAACAACGAGTATTCGGTTCCCTATAATGTGGGAATGGTCGGACTTGTTTATAACACAAAAATGGTTAAAGATACTCCCGAAAGCTGGAGCATTATGTGGGATGAAAAATACAAGGGTCAGATTCTTATGTTTAACAATTCCCGTGATGCGTTTGGAATCGCGCAGTTCCTTTTGGGCATTGATTTGAACACAAATGATCCTGCCGACTGGGAAAAGGCATACGAAAAGCTCAAGGAGCAGAAGCCTCTTGTTCAGTCGTACGTTATGGATGATGTCTTCAACAAGATGGAGGGCGGAGAGGCCGCCATTGCCGCTTACTATGCAGGTGACTGCATAAGCATGGCAGAGAACAACCCCGACCTTGCGTTTGTGTATCCGAAAGAGGGTACAAACATTTTTGTTGATTCAATTTGTATCCCGAAAGGCTGTCAGAACAAGGAAGCGGCAGAGCTCTACATTGATTTTATGCTCAGGGGCGACATTGCGCTTGCCAATGCCGAGTATATGTGCTATGCTACTCCGAACCAGGCGGTTCTTGACAACGAAGAGTATTCGCTCAGGGACAATGAAATGCTTTATCCCGACGAGGAGCACACTCCGCCCACAGAGTATTTCCATAATCTTGACCAGGATATGCTCATGGTTATGACATCGCTTTGGGATAACCTTAAGATTGAGGGAAACAATGACCGCTCCGTGTATATCGGACTTATCACTTTTGCCGTGATAGTCGTTGTATACTTTATTTACAGGACGATAAGGAAAAAGAAAAGAGAAAGTATGTATTGATAAATTTCTCTGAGAGGTGTAAAAGATGAAAAATGTCAAATGCATAAGGCTTTTGTCTGTTCTGATGTGCCTGATTGCCGTGCTCGGCGTTCTTTCGTCGTGCGGAGGCAAAAAGGATGATGCAGAGGTCAACAATGCGGAAAAGGCAGATCTCAAGTCACCCCTGTGGCTGATCGCGCCCTCCATTGATGCGGAAGGCATTGAACCGATTGTCAGAGCTGATTATAACAAGAGCACAAGGCATTATGATATCAGCTATGCCGATTGCTTCAAAATCAAACAGAACGGGAAATACGGAATAATCGACTATAACGGCAAGACGGTTATTCCTGCTGAGTATGACAGCATTTTTGCAGTCAGAAACAGCGAGGATTTTATAGCCGTTAAGAAGGACAAAAACGGCGAAAATTCGCAGACCTATATAAACTATAAGGATTTTTCGACAGAACCGGCATATAAAAGCTATAACACGTTAAGATATGAGTATCTTTGGTCAACAGAAGAGGGTAAGGCCGTTTATATTCAAAACGATAACGGCGAAATCTACGAAGACGAACTTAAGCCTGCGCTTCCCGAATCGGTAAGAGGCGTCAAGACCGTTGACGGAGAATATACAAGTGACGGAACCTATGGCCTTTACGTTGACGGAAAGAACATAATGGGTATGATCTACTCCGGTGCAGGCAGCTTTTCTAACGGTATGGCTGCATTCAAGTCAAACGGTATCTGGGGTTACATTGATTCAAACGGAAAAACCGTTATCCCGTTCGGCTATGACGCAGTAAAGGGATACAGCGCTTTCGGCGGTGACGACACACCTTACGAGAGCTACGACGGATATGTTACCGTTACAAAGAACGGCAAATTCGGTATCTTTTCCAACGAGGGAAAGATGATAACCGAGCTTATCTTTGACGGTGCGACTCCTGTTGTCGGCGGCAGGGCTTATGTGCTCAAGGACGGCAAATGGGGACTTGTTTCGTTCGGCGATTCCTCTGACGCGTCGGCGAGAACAGAAGCAAAAACTACCGAGAAAATAACGGAAAAGACAACGGAGAAGACAACGGAGAAAGAGACTACCGCCGAAATGACGACGGCAGATCAGACAGGAAACTATGTTGTCAATACGGACGGCTTGAAGCTGAGATCCGACATCGGAACAGAGAATGATGTACTGGCTGTGCTTGATTACGGAACACGGCTTTATATTGACAAGGTTTCCGACGGCTGGGGACACACGGTTTACGACGGAAACGACGGCTGGGTCAGTCTCGATTACGCGGATAAGGAGTAAGCTATGCTCCAGCGACTGGATAAAATAATTGCGTCCCAGGGGCAGTACAGCCGCAGGGACGTACAGAAGCTTATAAAAAGCGGGCTTGTCACGGTGAACGGAGTGCAGGTGCGCGACAGAGGCGCAAAAACCGATGATGAGTCGGACGTTATTTCAATCAACGGCGAGGTTCTGAAGATTGAAAAATACGTCTATATTATGCTTAACAAGCCCAAGGGTGTTGTCAGCGCAACAAACGACGGCAGAGAAAAGACGGTTATTGACCTCGTGCCGCAGGAACACCGCGGAAGAAATCTTTTTCCTGCCGGAAGACTGGATATAACAACGACGGGTTTTGTGCTTATCACCGATGACGGTGACTATGCACACCATATTCTCTCACCGAAAAATCACATTGAAAAGACCTACGAGGCGCGACTTGCAGAAAGGGTTACCGAGAGTCAGCTCAAAGCGGTTTCCGACGGAATCACGCTGAAAGACGGAACGGAATGCTTGCCCGCAAAGCTCTGTGTTATTGAGGATACGGAAAATCCGCTGGTCGAAATCAAGATTTGCGAAGGCAAGTATCATCAGATTAAACGGATGTTTGCCGCAGCGGGAAACGGAGTAATCGAACTTAAGCGAACCAAAATGGGCGGAGTTACGCTTGATCCAAGTCTTTCGGAGGGTGAGTGCCGGCTGCTGACCGCCGAGGAAGTTGTGCGAATAGAAAAAGGATAAAACGGAATGTTTTATTTTTATCGGCATATTATATTTATACAGTTCGGCAAACAATAAAATTTTGTATTGTATTAAATGTCTGTTTTAACAAATAAAACTTGACTTTTTCGGTACGATACACTATAATAGCAATATTGCTGTACTTTGGTGTTTAAGGTCTTGCACCTCAACCAAAATACCGAATTATTGCATTGAAAGGATGAAATCTATGGCACAGGAAATCTTGCTTACAGCTGAGGCTTACAAAAAGAAAAATGATGAGCTGGAATATCTTAAAACAGCAGGAAGAGACGAGATAGCCGAAAGAATTAAAGAGGCCAGATCATTCGGAGATCTTTCAGAAAACAGCGAATACGACGAGGCGTTGAACGATCAGGCTAAGATGGAAGCTAAAATTGCTCAGCTTGAGAACGAAATGAAAAACGCCAAAATTCTTGACGAGAGCACAATTTCAACCGAGGTTATTCACGTTGGTTCAAAGGTTAAGATCCGTGATGTTGAGTATGATGAAATCGAGGAGTACAAGATTCTCGGTGAGAGTCAGGCGAATCCAGACGAGGGCATTATTTCGGATCAGTCGGCAGTCGGTAAGGCTCTTATCGGCAACAAGGTCGGAGATGTTGTCAACGTTCATCTTCCGAACGGCAGCGTAATTGCCTTTGAGGTTCTTGAAATTTCAATATAAACATATCGGGCGCAGGCTTAGCCTTACGCCCGCTTTGCCTGTTAAGGCGATATCGCACAAATTGCTATGAATGGAGAGTTGAATATGGCAGAAGAAAAGAATACTCCCGTTGTTGAGACGGAGAAGGACACAAATGAACTCAGAAAAATCAGGGTCGATAAGCTTGAGGCGCTTCAGGCGGCAGGCAAAGACCCGTTTCAGATAACGACCGCCGAGCAGTCTTCAACAAGCGCGGAGATAACCGAAGCTTTTGAAAAGCTTGAAGCTCAAACAAATGAGCTTCCTGAGGATCAGCGCCCGGAGCAGGTCAGAATTGAAAATGTTTCTCTTTGCGGCAGAATTATGACATGGAGAGATATGGGTAAGGCAAACTTTATCGACATCACCGACAGGGCCGGACGTATGCAGGTCTATGTCAGAATGAACGATATCGGCGAGGACGAGTTCGCCGAGTTCAAGAAGTGGGATATCGGCGATATTATCGAGGTTAAAGGTTTCGTTTTCAGAACACGCAGAGGTCAGATTTCCGTTCATGCTCAGAACGTAAGACTTCTTTCAAAGTCACTTCTTCCGCTTCCGGAGAAATTCCACGGACTTAAGGATACGGACACAAGATACCGTCAGCGTTATCTTGACCTCATCGTTAATCCAGATGTTAAAACAACATTTTACAAGCGTTCGCTTATTATCAAGAAAATAAGAAACTTCCTTGACGAGTTGAATTTTGTCGAGGTTGAAACTCCGATTCTTGTTTCCAACGCAGGCGGAGCGGCGGCAAGACCGTTTGTTACTCACCATAACTCACTCAACGAGGATTTCAAGCTCAGAATTTCCCTTGAGCTTTACCTCAAGCGCCTTATCATTGGCGGTATGGAAAGAGTATATGAAATCGGCAGAGTTTTCCGTAACGAGGGTATGGACACGAGACATAACCCCGAATTTACTCTCATGGAACTGTATCAGGCATATACGGACTATCACGGAATGATGGATCTGACTGAAAATATGTTCAGATACCTTGCAACCGAGGTATGCGGTTCAACGACAATTACTTATGGTGACAAGGAAATTGACCTCGGCAAGCCGTTCGAGAGACTCACAATGACCGACGCCGTTAAGAAGTATGCAGGCATTGATTTTGACGCGGTTAAAGATGATGCAGAAGCAAAGAAGCTTGCAAAGGAACATAATGTTGAGTTTGAAGAGCGTCATACAAAAGGCGATATTCTCAACCTCTTCTTTGAGGAGTTCTGCGAGGACAAGCTCATTCAGCCGACATTTATCATGGATCATCCCGTTGACATTTCTCCGCTTACAAAGAGAAAGCCGTCAAGACCCGATCAGGTTGAACGTTTCGAGCTTTACATCAACACTTGGGAGATGTGTAATGCATATTCCGAGCTTAACGACCCGATCGACCAGCGTGAGCGTTTCAAGGCTCAGGACGCTGCTGCGGCGGCAGGCGACGAGGAAGCCAACCACACCGATGAGGATTTCCTCACAGCTATGGAGTACGGTATGCCCCCGACAGGCGGCATCGGCTACGGTATCGACCGTCTTGTAATGCTTCTTACAAACAGCCCGTCAATCAGAGATGTTCTTCTGTTCCCGACAATGAAGTCCTTAGATGGTGTAAATAAGAAAAATGATGTAAATAATACAGCTTCTGAAGCACCTGAAAAAAATGTAAAAACTGAGTCTGAAAAGATTGATTTTTCTAAGGTAAAGGTAGAGCCTTTATTTGAGGAATTTGTTGATTTTGATACATTCAGCAAGTCAGATTTCCGTGCAGTAAAGGTTAAAGAGTGTGTTGCAGTACCGAAGTCAAAGAAACTCCTTCAGTTCACTCTTGATGATGGAACAGGCACAGACAGAACCATTTTAAGCGGTATTCATAGCTTTTATGAGCCGGAAGAACTGGTTGGAAAGACTCTTATTGCTATCACAAATCTTCCACCGAGAGCTATGATGGGCATTGACTCTTGCGGTATGCTCCTCAGTGCTATCCACGAAGAAGAAGGCGAAGAAAAGCTCCATCTTCTGATGGTTGATGACCACATTCCAGCAGGTGCAAAGCTCTATTAAGATGATGTAAAGATGTACCGTTTTACCGAATAGACGGGACGTACTTCATTTGATAAAAAACTAAAAAAACAGCGATTTACATCAAACTTACATCAATTGATGCAGAAATCGGTGCAAGCAAGAAAAAATCGCATAATTAGTGCAATGAGTGGGCAATTCCAATCGGAGTTGCCCATTTTTAAAACAAACAGAAATACAAATCGGAATTTAGGAGATGACAGATTGAGTGAATCGGAACTTTATAAAGAGCTTGGAATATTGACTAAGGACAAA
>CAKSHH010000012.1 GCA_934456435.1 uncultured Eubacteriales bacterium | reverse complement strand
TAGTATTCCATCGGCTCACCGCCTTGAAATCAAAGCACCGATAACAATTTTACCCCTGAACTTATGCGTCAGCCTGTCGCCTTGAACTCGACGCACCCTGAACAATTTGATTTAAGGTTTGGCACATTGCTTTCTTCGTTGGTGAGCCTCGAAATACACATAGTATTCCATCGGCTCACCGCCTTGAAATCAAAGCACCGATAACAATTTTACCCCTGAACTTATGCGTCAGCCTGTTGCCTTGAACTCGACGCACCCTGAACACTTTGATTTAAGGTTTGGCACGCCAATTTCTGCGTTGACATAAGAAATTTTAAAAAGCGTGGGCTCCTCCTACGGGGAATAAAGTTTTATCAATTTAATATTCTTCAGTCCACAATAATTTATCATTTAATCATCAAACTTTCCGAGGTGAAATTATGAAGCGCATAACGCTTTTTGCCGGACATTACGGCAGCGGAAAAACAAATATTGCCGTCAACTATGCATTCAAGCTCAGGCGGCAGGGTCTTGAGGTCGCGGTTGCCGATTTGGATATTGTCAATCCGTATTTCAGGACAAAGGACAGCGAAAAGGAGCTTAATGAAGCCGGAATAAGGCTGATCTGCTCCGATTTTGCGAGCTCAAACGTCGATCTTCCGTCTTTGCCTCAGGATATTTATTCGGTCATTGACGACCGCTCCGAGTATGCCGTTATGGACATCGGAGGAGATGACAGAGGAGCTTATGCACTCGGACGGTATTCCGAGAGTATAGTCCGTGAGGACGACTATGAAATGTTCCTTGTTATCAATATGTACAGACCTCTTACAAGGGATGCGTACAGCACCCTTGAGGTCATGAACGAAATCGAAAAAGCCGCTTCAATGAAATTCACGGCGATAATCAACAACTCAAATCTCGGCGAGGAAACGACCGCTCAGGACGTTCTTGATTCACTCAAATATGCCGATGAGGTTTCAAAGCTTACGGGACTTCCCGTTGCGATGACAACCGTTAAAAAATCACTTTTTAAAAAACTGTACGGAAAGGTAGACAATCTTCTGCCGCTCACCTTACAGGAGAAAATAAATTAGGAGGAATGTCAGATGGCTAAAGTAACATTCAAAACAGACCTTTGCAAGGGCTGCGGACTGTGCGTGAACGCTTGTCCCAAGGGAATCGTACATCTGTCAGAAACAACGCTGAACAACAAGGGACATCATCCCGCAGTTGTGACGGATCAGGAAAAATGTATAGGCTGCGCGTTCTGTGCAACTATGTGTCCCGATTGTGTGATTACGGTAGAGAGGTGAAGAAAATGTCAGATAAAGTTTTAATGAAAGGCAACGAAGCCATAGCAGAGGCCGCAATCAGAGCGGGCTGCCGTCATTATTTCGGTTACCCGATAACTCCGCAGACCGAGGTTGCCGCATATATGTCAAAGCGTATGCCGAAAATCGGAGGAACGTTCCTCCAGGCGGAGAGTGAAATTGCCGCAATCAATATGGTTATCGGCGTTTCATCAACGGGCAAGAGGGTTATGACCTCTTCCTCCAGCCCCGGAGTATCGCTCAAGAGCGAGGGTATTTCATATCTTGCCGGCTGTGATCTTCCGGCGCTCGTTGTAAACGTACAGCGCGGCGGTCCCGGACTTGGCGGAATCCAGCCTTCACAGTCGGATTACTGGCAGTCAACAAAGGGCGGCGGACACGGCGATTACCACAATATCGTTCTTGCTCCGGCTTCCGTCCAGGAAATGGCAAGCCTCACCGTCAAGGGCTTTGAGCTTGCCGACAAGTACAGAATGGTTGCAATGATCCTTGCCGACGGCACAATGGGACAGATGATGGAGCCTGTTTCCCTTGACATTGCCGAGGTAACTCCCGTCGAGAAGCCGTGGGCGCTGACGGGTACAAAGTGCGAAAGAGAGCACAACATTGTCAATTCGCTTTACCTCAAACCTGAGGAGCTTGAAATAAAGAACTTTGAAAGATATCAGAAGTACAAGGTCATTGAAGAAAACGAGACAATGTACGAAGAATATCTTATGGATGACGCCGATGTTTGCGTTGTTGCGTTCGGTATCACGGCTCGTGTTGCAAAGAACGCCGTCAACGAGGCTCGCAAGAGAGGCGTCAAGGTCGGTATGATAAGACCTATCACACTCTGGCCGTTCCCGACAAAGCCCATCAAGGCTGCCGCCGAAAAGTGCAAGAGATTTATAACTGTTGAAATGAATATGGGTCAGATGATCGACGATGTAAGACTTGCTATCGAGTGCAAGAGACCGGTAGAGCTTTGCAACCGCGTCGGCGGAATGATTCCCACACCCGAAGATGTGCTTTCAACAATAATGTCCAACGGAGGTGTTGAATAATGTCAGTAGTATTTGAAAAACCGAAATCGTTGACCGATGCAACGCTTCACTATTGTCCCGGCTGTACCCACGGTATAATCCACCGCCTTGTAGCCGAGGTAATCGACGAGCTCGGCATAGAGGGTGATACAATCGGTGTTGCCTCTGTCGGATGCTCTGTTATGGCATACAATTATTTCACCTGTGACTTTGTTCAGGCGGCTCACGGACGTGCTCCGGCTGTTGCAACAGGTGTTAAGAGAAGTGATCCGTCAAAAATCGTCTTTACATACCAGGGCGACGGTGACCTTGCCGCCATCGGTACAGCCGAGACGGTTCACGCCGCCGCAAGACGTGAGAACATCACGGTAATTTTCGTAAACAACGCAATCTACGGTATGACAGGCGGTCAGATGGCGCCCACAACTCTTCCGGGTCAGGTTACTCAGACCTCTCCCTACGGTAGAGACGTCAACACGGTCGGCTATCCGGTAAAGGTATGCGAACTGCTTTCAAATGTTGACGGCGCGGCTTATCTTGAGAGAGTTGCGGTCAACAACGTTAAAAATGTAAAAAATGCAAAGAAAGCAATCAAAAAGGCTTTCAAAAATCAGATCGAGGGCAAGGGCTTCTCTCTTGTTGAGGTTATTTCAACCTGCCCGACAAACTGGGGTATGACTCCGCAGAAAGCTCTTGACTGGGCTGAGAAAAATATGATTCCTTACTATCCTCTCGGTGTTTATAAGGATATCTACGCAAAGGAGGAAGAAAAATGAGCAGCACTTGCAGAATGTTATTCGCAGGCTTCGGCGGACAGGGTATCCTTTTCGCGGGAAAGTTCCTCGCCTACAAGGGATTGATCGAGGGCAAGCAGGTAAGCTGGCTCCCGTCCTACGGTCCTGAGATGCGCGGCGGTACAGCCAACTGTTCCGTAATAATCAGCGATGATCCCATCGGTTCTCCGATTGTCGATAAGCCCGATGTTCTCGTTGCGATGAATCTTCCGTCCCTTGAAAAATACGAGAACGAGGTCGTCAGCGGCGGCAAGATATTTGTCGATTCGACAATGATTTCCAAAAAGGTTGACAGGGAGGACGTTGACGTTTATTATATTCCTGCAACCAAAATGGCGAACGACAACGGAACGCCGACACTTGCAAATATGATTATCACAGGCAAAATCCTCAAAGAGGTTGAAAGCTTTTCCGACGACAACGTTGAAGCGGCGCTGAAAAAGGTCGTTTCCGCGCGTCACCTTGACCTCCTCGATGTAAACAAAAATGCCGTGAAAGCCGGTTATGACTATGAATAAGCCTATGAAAGTGAGCTGTGTTCAGCTTGATATGAGGCTCGGAGACGTTGAGTGCAACTATTCCGAAGCGGTCAGGCTGATAAAGGAGACGGTGGCAAAGGAAAAATCCGATGTTGTTGTCTTGCCGGAAACGTGGACAACGGGATTTTATCCGAAAGACGGACTTTCCGATCTCTGTGATAAAGACGGTGAAAGGGTAAAGGCTGTTTTCTCACCGCTTGCTAAGGAGCTCAATGTCAACATTGTCTGCGGCAGTATTGCCAACCGAAAGAACGGCGGAATCTATAACACCGCGTTTGTGTTTGACCGAAAGGGCGAGGTCGCTGCGGAGTATGACAAGACGCATCTTTTTACCCCGATGAACGAGCACAAGTATTTCAGCTTTGGCAAAAATCTTGTGACCTTTGAGCTTGACGGACATAAGTGCGGAATTGTTATCTGCTATGATATCCGTTTCTGTGAGCTTATCAGAAGCCTTGCGCTCAGGGGTATTGATATGCTGTTTATGGTTTCTCAATGGCCCAAGGTCAGAACGGAGCATATCGTTACGCTGATAAAGGCGAGGGCGATTGAAAATCAGATGTTCGTTGTCTGCTGTAATTCCTGCGGAAAAACTCCGGATGCCGTTTTCGGCGGACATTCGCAGATAATCGACCCGTGGGGAACGGTGCTCAGCGTGGCAGGCGAGGAGCAGGAGGTCATTTCCGCCGACTGTGACTTTGGTATAATTAAGGATATAAGAAACTCAATCAACGTTTTCAACGACAGAAAACCGGAATTATATGAACTTTGAAAGGAGCTATAATTATGTATAAATTTCCTGTAACAAGAACTACACATCCCAAGGAGAAGCCGGATCAGAAGAAGCTCGGCTTCGGTAAGCATTTCACCGACCACATGTTTATGATTGACTATGATGAGGGTCAGGGCTGGCACGACGGCAGAATCGTACCGCACGAGCCGATTGCCATTGAGCCTGCGTCATGCGTGCTTCACTACGCACAGATGATGTTCGAGGGTATGAAGGCATACACAACTCCGTCGGGAGACATTCAGCTTTTCAGACCCGAAGAGAACTTTGCGCGTATGAACAGAACCAATGACCGTATGTGTATTCCGCACATGGAAAAGGACATTTTCTTCGACGCTATCAACCAGCTCATCTCGGTTGACCGCGATTGGGTTCCCTCGGAGCCGGGCACAGCTCTTTACATCAGACCGTTTATTTTCGGCGATGAGGTTTCTTTCAGCGTTCTCCCTGCAAAGCATTATCGCTTTATCATCATTCTTTGCCCTGTCGGCTCTTACTACGCGGCAAACGACGGCGGACTCCATACAACAAGAATTTATGTTGAGGACGAGTTCATCCGTGCGGCAGTCGGCGGTACGGGCTTTGCAAAGTGCGGCGGCAACTACGCCGGCGGTATGAAGGCTTCGGCAAAGGCTATGGAGCATGACTGCAAGGATGTTCTGTGGCTCGATGCCGCCGAGCATAAGTATGTTGAGGAGATCGGTACCTCAAACGCATTTTTCGTAATCGGCGACGAGGTTATTACCGCGCCGCTCATGGGAACGATTCTTCCCGGAATCACAAGAAAATCCGTTATTGAGCTTCTCAAAAAGTGGGGAGTAAAGGTTTCGGAGAGACGTCTTTCAATCGACGATGTATGCGCCGCTTCAAAGGCAGGCACTCTCAAGGAGGTATTTGCAAGCGGTACAGCGGCAGTTATCTCTCCGATCGGAACGCTTTACTACATGGGCGAGGATTACAAGGTTGCCGACGGCAATGTCGGACCGATTGCCCAGAGACTTTACGACACACTTTACGGTATGCAGACAGGTCATGTTGAGGACGATATGGGCTGGACATACAAGGTAAAGCTTGACTAAAACTTTTCAATGACGGAAATCGTTTGGCGGTTTCCGTCATTTTTTATATCCGCTTTCATATAATTCAGTAATTGCTTTTAATGATATAAGAAACTGACCGAGAATTTTTATTTGGAGGACGGTGCAGCCGACTGAGGGGTAGTCAGAAAGACACCGTTTATAAAAGTTATTTCATAAAGACTGTAATAAACTTTTTCTCTCCCTCCGTCACGGCTTCGCCGTGCCACCCTTGCAAGGGCGGCATTAAGTCTGCAGAAACTATTTAGGCGCCCCTTTAGGGGAGCAGTCACGACCTTGTGTCGTGACTGAGGGGTTTCCTTGGAATTATGACGAAACTAAATTTAACCCCTCCGGCTTCGGCGCAAACCGCCGAAGCCACCTCCCCTAAAGGGGCGGCAAAAAATTAGCAAAAAACAAAGCTGTTATTATACGGGAGTGGTTTAATGGGTAAGCTGAAAAAGAAATTCAGTATGTTCAACTATACGAAAAAGTGGACGTCGGTTATTCTTGTCTTTTGCCTTATATGGATATCGGCGAGCTATATTCTTGCCGCTTTCGGCAGGAGCGAAATTGCCGAGACACTCGGCGGAGCGGTTATCGACCTGACAAAGGCGATATTTTGCACCTACATAGTCCGTGCATTTTTTGACACCTACTGCGAGAAAAATTACTATCTGAAGATGTACAAGGAGTGTCATCAAAAGCTCGGCGGAGATGCCGATAATACCCAAACGGGTACGGAAGAAAAAGGAAGCTGTGAAGAACAGCAATAAATCTGCGGCTGAACCGCATTACAATGAATTTGCAATATTTTTTGTTGTTAAATACCACAAAATGCGTCGAAAACAGTCGAAACAACATATATATTGTGATGAATTTATCGTGTTTATTTGACAAAAAGGAAATGTTATGTTACCATAGACAGGCTCGATAACCGCTGATTAAGTCGCAGCACGATTCTCAGCGGTTATCTTGATTACAGAACGGAAGTGAAATTATGGCGGACGGAGAAAAGAACGTTTGCAAAAACTGCATATATTTTTCCCACGGATTGACCGAGGGCGGTTACTGTAAGCTTTACCGTCATAACCTTTCCATGCCGGAAAGGATTTGCAGTCGTTTTGAACCTAAGCAGGAAACGGCACACCGAAGCGAAACGAGCGACGAGACCAATGAAGCAATTGAAAAATCAACCGGAAAATATAAAACCTCACGGCGTTTGCCGTACCTTATAGGAGTTATATGTTCAATTATTCTGAGTGTAGTTGCGCTTCTTGTCGGAGTGGTTTTTGCGTCGGTTGTGATTGCCCAGGACGTCACGGTTCCCGTAAAGATCGGAACTTTGGCGGTAGCCTTTTCCGTATTTTTCCTGTTGGTCTGGCATTTGGTTATGTTCCTGCGCAGACGCAGAGGGGTTTATATCGCTTATTTGGTGCTTACCTTGATTATCGCTTTGCTGCTGCTGTTCGATTTCGGCAACGTATGGCTGACCCTCAATAACGAAATTACGCATGCAGTAGAGTTCATTTACTACGGAATAATGTGAAAATGACAGTATTTACGTCGGAGACAAAAGGTTTCCGACGTTTTTTTCTTGAAATTTTAAAAAAAGTATTGGAAGATTCGGGTAAATAATGTATAATAAATTATGTATGGTTGCAATATTTTTTACGGAGTGATTCTATGGCAGCTAAATATACCATATCGCTTAAAAAGATTATAGAGGTTATGGGATTTGAAATCGAGTATGCGCCCTCCGATACCTCGGAGATTTTGGTGTCGTCAACCGAGATAAACCGTCCCGGTCTGATGCTTTCCGGTTTCACAAGGTATTTTGATCCCGACAGGATTCAGATAATGGGTGTTTCGGAGATTGAATACCTCAATTCGTTCAAGCCCGATGAAAGGCTGAGAAAGGTCAAAAGACTGCTTTCCAAGAAGCCGGTTGCAATTATTCTGACCAGAGGACAGGATTACCATGACGACACACTTGAGCTGGCTGAGAAATACGGAGTTACGCTTCTTAAAACGACGGACGGAACCTCAAGCTGTATGTCAACTCTGATTTCGTACCTCAGCGTTGAGCTGGCACCGAGAATAACGCGCCACGGCGTTTTCGTCGAGGTTTACGGCGAGGGTGTTCTCATTATGGGTGAAAGCGGAATGGGTAAGAGCGAAACGGCTCTTGAACTTATCAAAAGAGGTCATCGCCTTGTTGCGGACGACGCAGTTGAAATACGCAAGGTGTCGCACAAAACGCTTGTCGGCTCGGCTCCGGAAAACATACGCCACTTTATTGAGCTGAGGGGAGTCGGCGTGGTCAACGCAAGACGTCTTTTCGGTATCGGTTCCGTCAAGGTTTCCGAAAAAATAAATATGGTCATACAGCTCGAACCGTGGGATCCTAAGAAGAACTATGAGCGTCTTGGCCTTGAAAACGAGACGATAGATATTCTCGGCATTGATGTTCCGATATGCGTTGTTCCGGTAACACCGGGACGTAACATCTCGATTATTATTGAGGCTGCCGCAATGAACAACAGGCAGAAGAAAATGGGCTACAATGCCGCAAAACAGCTTCTTCACAACCTCGGTATGACTGACGATATCAAGGTTGAGGAAAACGAGCTTGAAATCTGGCACAATTTTTAAGGCAACAAACTGTTTAATAACGGAGGAATTTATAATGTACAAAGTCGGAGTTGACCTCGGCGGAACAAATATCGCCGTCGGAGTAGTTGATGAAAAATACAATATTGTAGGTAAGGGCAAGGTTAAGACCAATGCGCCCCGTCCGGCAGAGGAGATTTTTGCCGACATCAAAAAGGCTATCGACATGGCTGTTGCCGACGCGGGACTTACAATGGCTGATATAGAAAGCGTAGGCGTCGGAACTCCGGGTTCTGTCAATCAGGACACGGGAATGATAGAGTTTTCAAATAACCTTGCTTTCAACAATGTTCCGGCAAAGAAGATGCTGGAGGACTTGACAGGCAAGCCCTGCTTCTTTGAGAATGACGCAAATGCCGCGGCTCTCGGAGAAGCTTACGCAGGTGCAGGCAACGGCGCGCAGAACTTTGTTGCCGTAACGCTCGGAACGGGTGTCGGCAGCGGAATTATCGTTGACGGAAAGATTGTCAGCGGAATGAACTTTACGGGCGGCGAAATGGGTCACACAGTTATCGTCGTTGACGGAATACCGTGCAACTGCGGCAGAAACGGCTGCTGGGAGAGCTACGCTTCGGCGACGGCGCTTATCGCGCAAACAAAAGCAAAGATGAAAGAGTGCCCCGACAGCAAGATGTGGGAGCTTTGCGGCGGAGATATCGACAAGGTAAGCGGAAGAACCGCATTCAACGCAATGTATGCAGGCGACAAGGCGGGCAAGGAAGTTGTTGACAGATACCGATATTATGTTGCAGTCGGCATTATCAATATAATCAACATTTTCCAGCCGGAGGTTCTTTGCGTCGGCGGCGGAATCAGCAATGAGGGTGACAATCTTCTTGACCCGATCAGAGAATATGTTGAAAAAGAAAGATACAGCAAATACGCTAAGAAGCAGACAAAGATATGCAAAGCCGTACTGGGTAACGATGCAGGCATCATCGGTGCGGCACTTTTGGGCTAAGCTTCCCGGTAAGCGGCAGAGGCTATTCAGCCTTCCCTTGTTTCAGGGGTGAGGCTTCACAAAACAACCAAGGGAGACACTATGAATTTCGATAAGATTTTTGAATACGCCGAAAGCATCGGATGCAAAGCTGAGCGAAACGTTCCGATGAGCAGATACACGACGTTCCGAATCGGCGGAAATGCCGCGGTTATGCTCACCCCGAAAACCGATGAACAGCTCAGTCTTGCGGTCAAAGAGTGCAGAAAGGGAAGCATTGATCCGTTCATTCTCGGCAACGGCAGCAATATGCTCATTTCCGATGACGGACTGGATACCGTTGTGATAAATATGTGCCGTCCCGAAGCTGATATCAGGCTTGTGAACGGCGATACAATAGTCTGCAACGCCGGAGCGACAATGAGCAAGGTGTGCAATTTTGCGCTTGAAAATGATTTGACGGGACTTGAATTTGCTTTCGGAATACCGGGAAGTGCAGGCGGAGCGGCATATATGAACGCAGGAGCCTACGGCGGTGAGATGAAAGATGTACTTATCGAATGCAGACACATTGACCGAAACGGCGATTTCGGTTCGCTGGAGGGCGACGAGCTGGAGCTTTCGTACAGAACCAGCGCTTATGAGCACAACGGCTTTATCATAACCGAGCTTGTTATGAAGCTTTCAAAGGGTGATCACGACGCGATAAAGGCGAAAATGCAGGAGCTTTTACAGCGCAGGAAAGATAAACAGCCGCTTGAATATCCGAGCGCGGGAAGCACATTCAAAAGACCCGTCGGCTATTTTGCGGGCGGACTTATCGAGGAGTGCGGACTCAAGGGCTGCTCGGTCGGCGGAGCTCAGGTGAGTGAAAAACACGCCGGATTTATAATAAACAAAGGCTCTGCGACGGCAAAGGACGTGCTCAGCCTGATAAAATATGTTCAGGAAACAGTATATCGGGAAAAGGGCGTAATGCTCGAGCCCGAAGTAAGGCTTATTGAGAGATAAAGGAGGAATAAAAGTGGATTTGTTGATAGTTACAGGTATGTCCGGATCGGGAAAATCTGCGGTTGTTGACGCACTTGAGGATCTCGGATTTTTCTGCGCGGACAATTTGCCGCCCGCAATTATTCCGACGATTGCTCAGTTTGTAAGCAAGACGGACAGCACGCAGAAAATTGCTACGGTTACGGACATCCGTGTCGGTGAAAAAATGTTTAATGAGTTCACAAACGTGCTGAAAACGCTTGAGGAACAGAATTATAATTTCAAAATTCTTTTTGTTGACGCTTCCGACGAGGTGCTTGTCAGGAGATACAAGGAAACGAGAAGAAAGCATCCGCTTCTTGACAAGTGCGACGGTTCGCTTCATACCGCGATCCAGAAAGAGCGCGAGATGCTTCTGAATCTCAGAATGAGGTCGGATTATATAATCGACACCTCCAAATCGAGCGTTTCGGAATGTAAGCAGAGGGTCAATGAGCTGTTTTTGGACAACCCCGACAGCGCCATGAGAATACGCTGTATGTCGTTCGGCTTCAAATACGGAATACCGAGCGACGCGGATCTTGTCTTTGACGTAAGGTGTCTGCCGAATCCCTTTTATGTTCCGTCGATGAAGTACAGAACGGGTCTGGAAGAGGACGTCAGCGCATACGTTATGAACTCGGAGCACTCAAAAACAGTGCTTAAAAAGCTCAATGATTTGATAAATTATATGATTCCTCTTTATATTGAAGAGGGCAAAAGCCAGCTTGTAATCGCAATCGGCTGTACGGGCGGCAGACACCGTTCCGTTTGTTTCGCGGAAAAGATACGGGAAAATCTGCTCAGTCAGGGCTACAGCGTCAGCGTTAAACACAGGGATATAGAGAAGTAACGGGAGTGTAAGTCAATGTCGTTCACGGCAGGTGTGAAAAGTGAATTATCTCAGCTTGAATTTCCGTCGGAGTGCTGTAAAAGGTCGTTTGTTTACGGCTTTATGCTCTACGGAAAGAGCTTCACCGCGCGTTCAATGAGCTGTGCGACCGATTACGCCGACGTTATGGAAGCCTTTGAAAGAACGATTCGCGAAACCGTAGGCGTTGAAACAACGGTGAGCCGGCTCAGAAGCGGCAAATTTACGCTCAAAATACTGTCCGCCGAGGACAGAAAAAAGGCGATCGAATATTTCGACCATTCCGTCAACGCGCTCTCGCTGAGGATAAACAGGGGAGTGTTCGAGGACGACGAATGTTACGGCGCATTCCTCAGAGGGGTGTTCCTCTCCTGCGGCTCGGTTGCCAACCCGGACAAGAGCTATCATTTAGAGTTCGTTATTCCTTACCGCAACCTCAGTCAGGACCTTTTGAAGATACTGACCGATTACGGTCTCAAGGCAAAGCTGATCGTCAGGAAGTATTCCTATGTTGTCTATCTCAAGGAAAGCGAAAGCATCGAGGATTTGCTCACGCTGATGGGCGCGGTAAATTCAAGCCTTGAGCTGATGGGAATAAAAATCGAAAAGGATGTAAGAAATAAGATAAACAGGCAGATGAATTTTGAATCGGCGAATATGAGCAGATCCATTGAGGCGGGTCTTGCTCAGGTCGAGGCAATAGAAATAATAGAAAAGAAGCAGGGACTTGACTCTCTTTCGGACGAGCTGAAAGAGGTCGCGATACTCAGAAAAGAGAACCCAGATATGTCGCTGAAGCAGTTAGGGGAAAATCTCAGCGTCCCGATTTCAAGGTCGGGAGTTAATCACAGACTTATGAAAATTATGGAACTTGCGGATAAGTACAGGTAGGAAGTAAAAAACATATTTGCTGTAATAAAACAGGTTTTGCCCCAAGAAAATGCCATTAACTTAAGATAAGGTATCTTGCAGTCGCTTACAAGGCTCACCTTGTCAGTGGAGCTGTCGGCGCAGCCGACTGAGGGGTAGTCGAAAGGCTTTGTAATCTTTCCCAAAGGCTTTAACAAGCATTTTCTCTCCCTCCGTCACGGCTTCACCGTGCTACCTCCCTCATCAGATGGAGGCAGGGCTTTGCGAAAATGGCTTCAACTTTAAAAGAAAAACATTTAAGTTAATAATATTGCCACCAAGAGGAAGTTTTGATACAAATTCTTATTTATAGGAATAATTAACTGATGATATTTATAATTAAGGAGGCGGCGTGTTGAGCTTCACACATCTTCATCTACATACGGAATACAGTTTGCTTGACGGCGCCTGCCGTCTTGACGACCTTCTTGACCGTGCGGTTGAGCTGGGTATGGATTCCGTTGCGATAACAGACCACGGCGTTATGTACGGCGCTGTGGATTTCTATAAAAAAGCAAAGGCAAGGGGAATAAAGCCGATAATCGGCTGTGAGTGCTACCTTGCCTCGCGCGGCAGAAAGGATAAGGTGCACGCCCTTGACAGCGAAAGGTATCACCTTGTTCTGCTGTGCAAAAATGCGACGGGCTACCAGAACCTGATAGCGATGGTTTCAAAATCGTGGACAGAGGGCTTTTACACAAAGCCGCGAATCGACCGCGAGCTTTTGGAGCAGTACCACGAGGGTATTATCGCACTTTCCGCCTGTTTGGCAGGAGAGATACCGCGCGCGCTTATCGCTGACGACTACGACCGCGCCAAGGAAAAGGCGCTGTGGTACAACGAGGTGTTCGGACAGGGCAATTTTTACCTTGAGCTTCAGAACCACGGTATACGCGAGCAGAAAATGATTGAGCCGATGCTAATAAGGCTTTCCAAGGAGACGGGCATACCTCTTGTTGCGACAAACGATACGCACTATGTCCGCAGGGAGGACAGCAAAATTCAGCAGGTACTTATATGCATCGCGACAAACACTACAATAGGACAGGGCAACGGGCTTGAGTTTCAGAGCGATGAGTTTTACCTCAAAAGCGAGGAGGAAATGTATGAGCTCTTCTCTCATGTGCCTCAGGCGATAGAAAACACACAGGTTATAGCAGACAAGTGCAGCTATGATTTTGAATTTGGCAACACGAAGCTTCCCCATTTTGAGGTTCCCGGCGGACGGGATCACTTTGAATGGTTCAGGGAACAATGCTATGACGGAATTTATCGCAACTACGGTGAGAATCCGCCGAAGGAGTATTTCGACAGGCTTGATTACGAGCTTGACGTTATAAATAAAATGGGCTATGTCGATTATTTCCTGATAGTCCACGATTTTATCAGATATGCAAAGTCAAAGGGTATTCCCGTCGGTCCCGGCAGAGGATCGGGAGCCGGCAGTATTGCCGCCTATTGCATCGGCATAACGGGAATTGACCCGATGAAATATAACCTGCTTTTTGAAAGATTCCTCAATCCCGAACGCGTCAGTATGCCCGATTTCGATGTCGATTTCTGCTATGAGCGCAGGGGCGAGGTCATAGATTATGTAATCGACAAATACGGCGCGGATCACGTTGCACAGATCGTAACGTTCGGAACCCTTGCGGCAAGAGCGGCTATTCGTGATGTCGGCAGGGCAATGGGCATACCCTATAACGTCGTTGACAACGTCTCAAAGCAGGTGCCGCGCGAACTGAACATAACCATACAAAAGGCGCTGAAAAAGTCGCCTGAGTTCCGTGCTCTTTACGAAAGCAGCGATGAAATAAAAAATCTTATCGACACCTCTATGAAGGTTGAGGGTATGCCGAGGCATACCTCAACCCATGCCGCAGGTGTTGTAATCACGCGCGACCCCGTTGCAAGCTATGTGCCGCTTGCACTTAATGATAATTCACCGGTCACGCAGTACACAATGACGACGCTTGAAGAGCTCGGACTGCTCAAAATGGACTTCCTCGGACTGAGAACCCTGACCGTCATAAACGACGCGGTCAAGATGATACGGGAAAAGGACAGAAGCTTTGATATAAACAAGATTGATATCAAGGACAAGGCTACTTATGATATGATGGCGTCGGGTCAGACAGAGGGCGTTTTCCAGTTTGAATCGGCAGGTATGAAAAATGTTCTTATCGGACTCAAGCCCGTGGACATTGAGGATCTTATAGCTGTTATTTCGCTTTACCGCCCCGGTCCGATGGATTCAATAAACACATATATCGAAAACAGACATCATCCTGAAAAAACGGTATACAAAACGGAAAAGCTCAAGGATATCCTTGAGGTCACTTACGGCTGTATGATTTACCAGGAGCAGGTAATGCAGATTTTCCGTTCGCTTGCAGGCTATTCCTACGGACGCGCTGATATAGTCCGCCGTGCAATGTCGAAGAAAAAGCACGACGTTATGGAGCGCGAGCGCAAGAACTTCATTTACGGAATGGTGCGCGAGGACGGTACGGTTGAATGCGACGGCTGCGTGAAAAGGGGAATCCCGGCGGAGGTTGCGAATGATATCTTCGACGATATGTCGTCCTTTGCGTCGTATGCCTTTAACAAGTCGCACGCAACGGCTTATGCCTATGTTTCGTATCAGACAGCATACCTCAAATGTCACTATCCGTGCGAGTTTATGGCGGCTTTGCTTTCAAGCGTTCTTGACAATTCGGACAAAGTAGCCGAATATACTGATGAATGTAACAGGATAGGAATTAAAATTCTTCCGCCGAACGTCAACGAAAGTAACGAGAATTTTACCGTCAGCGGCGAAAATATCCGCTTCGGACTGCTTGCAATCAAGAATCTCGGCAGGAATTTTATCAAGAATATAACCGACGAGAGACGTGCAGGAAAATTTGTTTCGTTTTATGATTTCTGTTCGCGTATGCACGGCGCTGACTTCAACAAAAGGGCGGTCGAAAGTCTCATCAAGAGCGGTGCGCTTGACGGACTCGGTGCAAACCGACGTCAGATGCTCATGGCGATGAATGAGATAATCGACGAGCTTGATTCCAAGAAACGCAGAAACGTTGAGGGTCAGATCGGACTGTTTGATTCGGGCGGCTCACATTCGGAAACGGCTTTGAAGTTTTTTGACGAATTTCCGAGGAGCGAGCTTCTTGCAATGGAAAAGTCGACAACGGGGCTGTACCTTTCGGGACATCCGATGGCGGAATATATGAATCTTGCGAAAGAACTTTCATGTGTAAGGATTTCCGAGCTTGCAAACAGCGGTGAAAATTCGGGTTCTGTGCACAAAGACGGTGAAAGAACCAAAATAATGGGCATAATAACCGATGTGAAGAGGAAAATCACAAAGAGCGATACGACAATGGCTTTTGTGAATGCCGAGGACACGTCGGGCTCAATCGAAATAATCGTTTTCCCGAAAACGCTGATGGAAAACTCGACTCTGCTTGAAGAGGGCAGAATGCTTGTATTTTACGGACGGCTTGACGTCCGCGACGAGGAGCAGTCAAAGCTCATTTGTGAGCAGATTTACACCGTCGAACAGGCAAAGGAACACAGCACAAAGGTGAGATCGACACAGGAAACGACGGGCAAAAAGAAAAGGCGCGGACTGTTCCTGAAATTCCCGACACAGGGAACACCGGAGCAGCTTCAGGCGGAAAAACTGCTGGCAATTTTCGACGGAAATGTTCCGCTGTTTTATTACTTTGCCGACACCAAAAAGTACGTTCCGCAGCCGATGAACAGGGCGGTTGATGTCAATGCACCGCTTGTTGACGAGCTAAAAAAAGTTCTCGGCGAAGAAAACGTAGTTTTTCAATAATTTTTATCGGTTTTATTTGACATTTTTTTCAATTAGGTGTATGATTTTAAAGTATTTCAGAAGAATCCTTAGGAGGAAGTTATAATGAAGACAATCGGAGTTTTAACAAGCGGCGGAGATGCGCCGGGAATGAACGCAGCCGTTCGTGCGGTTGTTCGTACAGCGTGTGAAAACCACATCAAGGTTTACGGAATCGACCGCGGATACAAGGGCCTTATGGAGGGCTCTCTTATCCCGATGGAGATCCGCACGGTTTGCGATATTATCCACAGAGGCGGCACAATGCTCCACTCGGCAAGAAGCAAGGAGTTCGCTACCGAAGAGGGTATGCAGAAAGCAATCGAGATATGCCATGCTTACGGCATTGAGGGTATTGTTGTTATCGGCGGAGACGGCTCCTTCAGAGGTGCAAGAGACCTTTCGGAGAGAGGTATTCCCTGCATAGGCGTTCCGGGAACGATAGACAACGACATCGCTTGCTGTGACTATACAATAGGCTATGACACCTGCCTTAACACAATCATGGAAATGGTTGACAGAATCCGTGACACTTCGGCTTCTCATGACCGTTGCTCCGTTATCGAGGTTATGGGCAGACGTGCAGGCTATCTTGCACTTAACGCAGGTATTGCAGTCGGCGCAACGGCAATTCTTATTCCTGAGGTCGAGTTTGACCTCAAGAGAGACGTTTTCGACAGAATCCGCCGTACTCAGAAGACAGGCAAAAAGCACTTCCTCGTAATCGTTGCCGAGGGCGTAACGGCTGACGGTGATATGACCGTTGACGAGCTTGCAAAGGCAATCGAGGAGGAAACGGGCGTTGAGTCGAGAGCCATGGTTCTTGCTCATGTTCAGCGCGGCGGTTCACCGACAGTAAGAGACCGCGTTGTTGCAAGCCAGATGGGTTACAGAGCGGTTGAGCTTCTTATGGACGGCATCGGCAACCGCGTTGTTGCAATGCAGAAGGATCAGATCGTTGATTATGATATCTTCGAGGCGCTCAATATGAAGAAGCACATTGACATGAATCTTTACAAAATGGCAAACATAATTTCAATCTAACTAAAGGAAATCAAATTATGCTTAAAGACGAATTTTTAGAACTTCGCCGCCGTATAATTGCAAAAGATTTTGAAAGAATGAATGACAGGCAGCAAGAGGCTATCTATGCAGTAAATGGCCCCTTGCTGCTTCTTGCAGGTGCAGGAAGCGGAAAAACGACCGTCCTTGTCAACAGAATAGCGAATCTTATCAAATACGGCAATGCGTACAACTCCGACTATTCCGAGTTTGAACCGAGCGAGAGCGATGTTCAGCTCATGCGGCAGTATCTTGACGATCCGCAGACGGATCTTTTCGACGTGTATGACCTTTTGACGGTCAATGCGCCGGCTCCGTGGGAGATACTTGCCATAACCTTTACAAACAAGGCGGCGTCCGAGCTCAAAAGCAGACTTGCCGCTAAGCTCGGCGATGCCGCAAACGATATTTGGGCGAGCACGTTCCATTCCTGCTGTGCAAGGATACTCAGGCGCAATGCGGATCTGATAGGCTACACAAACCGCTTTACGATTTATGACACGGATGATTCCAAGCGCGTGATGAAAGAGGCGCAGAGACTTCTCGACATCAACGATAAAATGCTTTCGCACAAGACGATACTCAAGGAAATCAGCCGCGCCAAGGATCAGCTTATAACGCCCGATGAGTTCCTGAGTCAGGCAGGCGGAGACGTTCGCTTGAAAGCGATCGGCGAAGCATACAAGTGCTATCAGAAGCTGCTTAAAAATGCCGATGCGATGGATTTTGACGATATGATATTCAGAACCGTCGAGCTTTTACAGCAAAACGACGAGGTAAGGAACTATTACCAGCACAAGTTTAAATACATACTTGTCGACGAGTATCAGGACACGAACCACGCGCAGTATGTGCTGACAAGCTTGCTTGCGGAAAAATACAGAAATATCTGTGTTGTCGGTGATGACGACCAGAGTATTTACAAGTTCCGCGGCGCGACGATACAGAATATTCTGAGCTTTGAAGAACGCTATCCCGACGCCAAAACGATACGTCTTGAGCAGAATTACCGTTCAACTCAGACGATTCTCGACGCGGCAAATGCGGTTATTGCCAACAACAGCCAGCGTAAGGGCAAGAATCTTTGGACTGCAAACGGCAAGGGCAACAAGATAACCGTCAACACTTCCTATGATGAGAGGGAGGAGGCACGTTTCGTTGCCGACACGATAATGAAAGACGTTGCGGCAGGCAGAAAAATGTCCGACCATGCCGTCCTTTACAGAATGAACGCGCAGTCAAGCACGATTGAAAATGCGTTTGTCCGTGCAGGTATTCCGTACAGAATCATCGGCGGTCTGCGCTTCTATGAGCGAAAGGAAATCAAGGACGCGCTTGCGTACCTTACTCTTATCAACAACACGGCGGACAATGTCAGACTTCGCCGCATTATAAACGAACCGAAGAGGGGAATAGGTGACACGACGCTCAACAATGCCTCGGAGATCGCCGCAGGACTGGGAGTCAGTATGTTTGAGGTCATCTCGAATGCCGATTCCTATCCGTCGCTCAGCCGCGCTTCGTCAAAGCTTTTGCAGTTCAGCGCAATGATCAAGGAGCTTATTGAAGCGGCGCAGGAGCTGAAGCCGCATGAGCTGCTTGAAAAAACACTCAGTATGACAGGCTATTATCAGTTCCTTGACCTTGACAAGGACAGCGCTCAGGACAGAAAAGAGAACCTTAACGAATTGAAGGCAAACCTCATGCGTTATGAGGAGGAGAGCGACGAGCCGACGCTCAACGGCTTCCTTGAGGAAATTGCTCTCATGACCGATATTGACAACTACAATGCCGATTCTGACACGGTTGTTATGATGACTCTTCACTCGGCAAAGGGATTGGAATTTCCGGTTGTTTTCATTATCGGAATGGAGGACGGAGTGTTCCCCGGCAATCAGTCAGTGTATAACCCCGACGATATGGAGGAGGAACGCCGCCTTGCTTATGTCGGCATCACAAGAGCCAAGCAGGAGCTCTATCTCACCAATACGAGAATGAGACTGATGTTCGGCTCAACGACCCACAATGCCCCGTCAAGATTCCTCGGAGAGATTCCGGAAGACCTGACGGAAAAAACAGGCGTTACAGCTTATTCATCTTTCAGAAGAAGCGCAGAGGAGGAGCCTTTCAGAGATTTCGGCGAAGATTTCACAAGCGGAAAACCGATTAGGCGCGGCTTTACACCTCAGTCGGCAAAGAGACCTCAGCCCGCTTCAACGGCGGCAACCGAAAGCTACAAAATCGGCGATACTGTTGTTCACAAGGTGTTCGGACAGGGCGTTATCCTCTCGGCGAAGCTGATGGGCAACGACACCCTGCTTGAAATTGCATTTGAAAAAACGGGCACAAAGAAGCTGATGGCAAACTTTGCAAAGCTTAAAAAGCTGTAATTTTGTTCAAAAAGTGTATTGATTGTTCCGATATTTAATGATATAATCTTGTTAAAGAAAATAAAATGAGGTGATTATCATGACAGCACAGGTCAAAAAGGTTCTTTCCGTACTTCTTGCAATCGCTATGATTTTCAGCTTAGCGGTGGCCGGATCTGCCGCCGATGAAAGCTTTAAGCTCAAGTCTGGCGAAGCGGTTGCCGCTTCGGGCAATTTCAAGGACAAGTACGTCAGGGAGCTCAAAATAACGGTAAAAGCCGGCAGTACGATCGAGATTACCGATGATTTCTCGCTCACCGTTACAGGTACGGACGGAGTTAAAAGGGTTTATTCCGCCGCGGATGTCAGCGTGAAATACGGCAAGAACAACGCAAGCGTTACCGTCAGCTACGAGAGGAATATGGCTCACGAGAGCGAGTACACGTTTACTGTTGCCGCAGGCTCGTTCAAGGATGTGAACGGTAAGCTCAGCAATGAATTGAGCTTTACGACAAACGGAAATCTTATCCTTGAAAAGCTCAATGTTGACAGACCGTCCACTCCGATGCAGAAGTTCATCAGATGGCTCAGCGGCTGGGAATATGCAAAATACATCAAGCCGATTATTGATCTTCTGAAGTGGTTTGACTCACTTTAATATCAACGATTTTAAGCCTCTCCTTGATTATTTAAGGGGAGGCATTTTTGAGTAAAAAAAGGGTAGGTACTATACCGCAAAGTATTATAAAATCTAAAACACAGGAATGAAATTATGAAAAAAATTGATTACGCAATTTTCGATATGGACGGCACGCTGTTGGACTCAATGCATATATGGGACACGGCATCGGGCGCGTTTTTGATGATGAGGGGGATTATTCCGAAGGAATTTGACCTTTTTCGCAAGCAGGGCTACAAAACGGGAATAAGCTATATGATTGAAGAATACAACCTCAATATGAGCTTTGACGAGGTGCTCGACGGCTTGCAGGAAATTCTCTGGTTCTATTATTCAAACGTTGCCCCGATCAAGGACGGTGTAAAGAAATTTTTACAGCTGCTCAAGGATAACGGCGTCAAAATGGTCGTTGCAACAGCGACCGAAAGCAGAATGGCAAAGAAAGCGCTTGAACGCAACGGCATACTCAGCTATTTTGAGGATGTTATCTCGATGCACGAGATAGGTATTCATAAGAATGACCCTGCGGCATTTGAATATGTCAGAAAAGCCATTCATGCCGAGGGCGCGGGATATGTTTTTGAGGACGCTCTTTACGCAATCGAAACCGCCAAATCGGCAGGGTATAAGGTCATCGGCATTGAGGATTATTCCAACGAGGACGACAGGGAAGAGATAAAGAAGCTTGCTGATTTTTACGCCGAAAATTATGACCGGGTTAAAGAATACTTTGAATTATAAAAAAACTGCCGCAATTCGTGTTTTACGACTGCGGCAGTTTTTTGTTTAATCCGAGCACTTGAGACGTGCTTTTATTCTTTTTATATTTTCGGGAATATCGTCTTCGCCGAGAGTATCATGAACGGCGCAGGTACCTGCTTTTTTTGCCGTTTCATAATACCATTGCTTGTATTCCAGCGTGTCGAGCGTGGCTTTGAGCCGCTCAATCTCTTTGTATACCTCTTCTTTCTGGTGCAGGATCAGGTCAAGGCGCTTTTCTATGGTTGAATCGCCCTCGATGCACCAGTCAACGAATTTGCGTATTTCCTTTATCGGCATTCCTGTTTTTTTAAGACACTCGATAATCGAAAGCCATTCAAGGTCGTTTTCTTTAAACATACGGATTCCGCCGCCCGAACGCTCCACAAACGGCAGCAGTCCCTCTTTGTCGTAATATCGCAGGGTAGAGGGCGCGACTCCGATTCTTTTTGCCATTTCTCCGACAGTATAAACCATATTAAACCTCCGTAATTGTTCACAAATTTTTAACATTTAACCTATTGACTTAAAGCTGAGTTTAAGTTGTAAAATATAATCAAACTTACAGGTTGATTATATCACCCTGTCACAATAAAGTCAATCAGGAGGTTTTCAAAATGATTCTGAACGAAAAGTACACACTTTCAAACGGTGTTGAAATACCTAAGCTGGGACTCGGCACCTGGATGATAGCGGACGGTGAGGTTGATGAAGCGGTAAAGACTGCTGTCTCTCTCGGATACCGTCACATTGATACCGCACAGGCTTACGGCAATGAAGCCGGAGTCGGCAGGGGAATCAGAAACTGCGGAATTGCCAGAGACGAGATTTTTGTCACAAGCAAGGTCGCAGCCGAAAACAAATCTTATGAATCCGCGGCAAAGTCCATTGATGAAAGTCTCGAAAAAATGGGACTTGATTACATTGATATGATGATAATTCACTCGCCCCAGCCGTGGGCGGAGTTCCGCGGCGAGAAGAGATATTTTGAAGAGAACAGGGAGGTTTGGCGAGCCCTTGAGGACGCATACAAAGCCGGCAAGCTCAGGGCGGTAGGCGTTTCAAATTTCCTCACAGACGATCTTCGGAATGTCCTTGAATCCGTTTCGGTCAAACCCATGGTAAATCAGATCCTGACGCATATCTCCAACACGCCGTCAGAGCTTATCTCTTTCTGCAAGCAGAACCAAATTCTCTGCGAGGCATATTCACCGATCGCGCACGGCGAGGCATTGAAGAGCGATGTCGTGCTGAAAACAGCGGAGAAATACGGTGTTACATCGGCTCAGCTTTGTATTCGATATACTCTTTCTCTCGGTATGGTCAGCCTGCCAAAGACAGCCAATCCGGAGCATATAAGGGCTAATGCCGATGTGGATTTCTCCATTTCGGACGAGGATATGAAGATGCTTGAAAGTGTTGAGAAGATCAAGGACTATGGTGAGTACAGCTTTTTCCCTGTCTTCTCCGGTAAGTAAATCGTCCACCGATTTAAAATAACGAAAGGATTGATTTAGTATGAAATACACGAATGAAAAGGATTTTGAATCCGCAAACGTTTTCGGCAAGGGCGAGGCGAACACGGCTTACGCGAAATATTTTATCGGCGATTCGTTTCTGAATCCTCTCACCGATCCCAAGTGCGGAATATTTCTTGCAAATGTCACTTTTGAGCCAGGCTGCCGCAACAACTGGCACATTCATCACGCGTCTCAGGGCGGCGGTCAGATGCTTGTATGCACGGCAGGCGAAGGCTGGTATCAGGAAGAGGGAAGCGAGCCTGTAAGCCTGAAGCCGGGTTCGGTTATTACCATTCCCGCAAATGTGAAGCATTGGCACGGCGCAAAAAAGGATAGCTGGTTTTCTCATATAGCATTTGAAATTCCCGGTACGGACTGTTCAAACGAATGGTGTGAGCCCGTTACGGACGAAGAATACGACAAATTATAATTCAGGGAGGAATTTATTTGTGAAAAAGGTTACGGCAGGCAGAGACGCATTGGGCGATTTTGCACCGAAATTTGCCGAGCTGAACGACGATGTGCTTTTCGGTCAGGTGTGGTCGAGAGAGGATAAGCTTTCACCGCGTGACCGCAGCTTGATAACGGTTACGGCGCTTATGGCAAGCGGCGTGCTTGACAGCTCGCTTGAGTATCATATTTCCTGTGCCAAGCAGAACGGCGTGACTCAGGAGGAGATGGCGGAAGCCTTGACTCATATTGCTTTTTATGCAGGCTGGCCGAAAGCCTGGGCGGCGTTCAGAATGGCTAAGAAAATTTATGAATCGGAAGACTGATTCTTATAAGACAGCAACCCCCCGAAAGTTAATCTTTCGGGGGGTTAGTTATAATGTTATGAGATTACATCATGCTTGCAACTTCTGCTGCGAAGTCGTCATTTCTCTTTTCAATGCCCTCGCCCTTTTCAAAGCGAACAAAGCTTGTTGCCTTGATTGAACCGCCGAGCTTCTTAGCTACGTCTGCGATATAGCCTGCAACGTCGCCGTCGAAGAGGTCGGTACGAACAAATGCCTGCTCAAGAAGGCAAACTTCCTTGAGCTGCTTCTTCATACGTCCGTCAACAGCACCTGCGAAGATCTTGTTTGCGACGATCTCATCTTTGCTTGCCATTGCAAGGTCAACGAGAGTAGCAACTGCTTCCTTTGAAAGGAAGTTGAAGAGGAACTTGTTGTTCTTCTGCTCCTCGTAAGCGGCAAGGTCTGCATCGCTGAAGAGCTTGTCGTTGACTGCCTTGTCAAAGAGGTTCTTAAGGATCGGCTTCGGAAGAGACTCAGGCTTGTTGAGAGAGCTGTCAACCGTGATTGACTTCATCTTAGCAAGCTCATCGTCCGAAATGCAGGTCTTGCTGAGATATTCGGGGTTCATAGCGGCAATCTGCATTGCAACGTTCTTGCCCATGTCCTTGAACTCAGCCTTGTCTGCAACGTCTGTGTCGAAGCTTACAAGTACGCCGACTGCGCCAGCACCGTGAATGTAGGAAGCAACGTCGCCCTCAACTCTTACAAAGCGGCGAACCTTCATGTTCTCGCGGATTGTAAGGAAGAGCTCCTGAACAGCGTCGGAAACAACCTCGTCGCTTCCGGAAAGGGTAGTAGCAAGAAGAGCGTCAACGTCTGCCGGATTCTTCTCGGCAACGGTAACAGCAATCTTATTTGCAAGCTCAACGAACTTTTCATTCTTTGCAACGAAGTCTGTCTCGCAGTTTACTTCTACCATCGAAGCAACCTTGGCAGCCTCATCATAATATGCAACAACAACGCCCTCGGCTGCAATACGGCCGGCTTTCTTTGCTGCGGAAGCAAGACCCTTCTCACGAAGAACGTCTACTGCCTTTTCCATATCGCCGTCGGTTTCTGTAAGAGCCTTCTTACAGTCCATCATACCTGCTCCGGTCTTCTCACGGAGAGCCTGAACGTCTTTAGCTGTGAAATTCATAATAAATCCTCCTGTATTCAAAGTTCGGCGGAATATGAAATTCCGCCGTTTTGTTTTAATTTAATTATTCGGCAGCGGCTTCCTCGGCAGCTTCTTCTGCCGGAGCTTCCTGCTCGCCCTGACGACCCTCGATAACAGCGTCAGCCATAGCGCCTGCGATAAGGCGAACGGCACGGATAGCGTCGTCGTTTCCGGGGATAACATAGTCGATCTCATCGGGATCGCAGTTTGTGTCAACGATAGCAACGATAGGAATACCGAGCTTATGTGCTTCCTGAACAGCGATTCTCTCCTTGCGCGGGTCAACGATGAACATAGCAGAAGGCTGCTTCTTCATGTTTACGATACCGCCCATGAACTTCTCAAGCTTTTCGATTTCGAGCTTAAGCTTGATAACCTCTTTCTTGGGAAGAAGATCGAATGTTCCGTCTGCTTCCATCTTCTTGAGCTGCTCAAGTCTCTTGATTCTTCTCTTGATAGTGTTGAAGTTTGTGAGCATACCGCCGAGCCAACGAGCGTTGACATAGGGCATACCGCAGCGAATAGCCTCTTCCTTAACGGAATCCTGAGCCTGCTTCTTGGTGCCGACAAAGAGAATGTCGCTTCCGTCTGAAGCTGCGTCACGGACGAAAAGGTAAGCTTCCTCAAGCTTCTTTACTGTCTTCTGAAGGTCGATGATGTAAATTCCGTTACGCTCTGTGAAAATGTACTGAGCCATTTTCGGATTCCATCTTCTGGTCTGGTGTCCGAAGTGAACACCTGCTTCAAGCAACTGTTTCATTGATACTACTGGCATAAAAATTTCCTCCTTAGTTTTTGCCTCTGCAAGGCTTGAAATCCGAACATTTTACTTAAAATGCACTACGGATAAAACACCTTGCATGCGTTTTGCCGTAAAAGTATATCACAAAGAATATGCCATTTCAAGAGTTTTTTTGAAATTTTTTGCTTTATTCGGAAATTTTTATAGTATCGGCGATTTTCTTAAAAACAGGCGCGCAGTCGTATGAACCGGACGCGCCGCCCTGCTTCATGACGACGACTGCGTACCTGGGACTTTCGGCAGGAAAAAAGCCGCCGAACCAGGTGTTGCAGATTTCATTCCCACTTTTGTCAAAAATGCCTGTCTGCGCGGTAGCCGTTTTGCCTGCGGCGGAAAATCTGTCGGGCTTTGCGGGGGAGGCGTTGCCGTTTTCGACTACCGAGGTCAGAAGCTGTGTGAGCCGCAGACTTGTTGCTTCGTCCATGGCGACGACGGGATATTTTTTCTTGTGCTGTTCGGTATTGCCGCTTTTGTCCGTAACCGATTCAACAAGGTACGGCTCGTGATATCTGCCGCGGTCGGCAACAGCGCAGAACATCTGCGCGATCTGAAACGGCGAAGCGGTAAAACTTCCCTGACCGAAAGAGAAATTCGCGAGGGCGGCAGGGTTTGTCAGCTCATCGGCGGAGGGAAGAACACCTGAGTCGGCAGTCAGATTTTTTGCAAATACCGTCTTTTGCCCGAAGCCGAGGAGATTTGCCGTTTCCGAAAGCTTTTCGGCTCCGATTTTCTGACCGAGGTTAATAAAATAGGTATTGCAGGATTTTTCAAGAGCCTCTTTCAGCCCGACCTTTCCGTGGGCTGTGTGACTGCTGCATCCGAATTTTACGCTGCCGATGTTGCACGAACCGGTGCAGGTGTATTCAAAGCTTTCGTTTCCGCTTTGCAGGGCGGCAGCGGCGACGGCAACCTTGAAAACCGAGCCGACGGCGAAGCTCTGCATAGCCCTGTCGAGCAGTGGAGACGACTGAGAATCAAGGCTGTCGACGATACGGTAAGCGTCAAATGACGGACGCGACGCACACGCTCTGATTGCGCCGCTTGCCACATCGACGACTATTGCACAGCCCTCGGTTATGCCGCCCTCGTCCAGCGCGGCTTCAACGGCAGACTGAATGTCGGAATCTATGGTAAGCTTGACCGTTCCCGTGTCGGCAGTTCCGCCGGAAAATTCAATTTTGCCGCCGATAATTGACCTGCCGTATGCGTCAATCGGGACGCGTGCCGTCAGGCAGTCGCCGCTGAAAAGAATATCGTCAAAAGCCTTTTCAATTCCCGAAATACCGTGACCCTCACCGTCAAGATATCCGAGTATATGCTGAGCGGACTGTGCGGTGGAGTATCTGCGGAAGACGGGAACACAAAGAACAGAGTCGGAGGAGGAGAGCGTTCTTTTGCCGATGTTTATCATAACGGGAAGTCCTTTTTCCATTCTTTTGCGGACATCGGAATAGCTGACGGAATCAAGAATTTCCGAAAGTGCGGACAAGGAGGCTGTGTCCGGCTTAGCGATAACGTAATTGTCGTATTCGGTCTGTGTCAGGCGGCGACCCTTGCAGTCAACAATATCTCCGCGCGTTTCCGACAGCTTGAACGATGAATAGTGAGCCTCCGAGGAAACCATTTCCGTGCCCGAAGAGCTCAGCACATAAAGCCGCAGGCAGAGACAGCCGATTATCAGGCAGAACGAGGTGAACACGGCAATTACTCTTTTTTCCATAAATTAACACATCATTTCATCATTACTTTGATAAAAGTTTTTGATTGCAGACCCGAAAAATTCATAAAATAAATACATTTCGTCAAAATGTCCTATTGACCTTGTGGGAAAAATATACTATTATATAAAATAAGAATGATGATTTTTCCGTGATTGGAGGAGAAAGAATTGAAAAAATTATCTTCAAGGATAATTGCGGTCATACTTGCTTTATGTATGCTTCTGCCTGTCGGCTCTGCGTTTGCGCTTGCCGCAGGGGAGGATCAGGGCAGTTCCGACGCAGTTGTTTTTACTCTCACAAAGGTCAGCGAAACAACGGACGAAGTTAAAGTTATGTTCTCCGTAACCGAGGGCAGAGTTCTTTGTTTCGACGCAACCGTTAAAACCGCCGAGGGTCTTGTATGCAGTGCAATAGACTATACGTCCGTTTATATGAGCTACATAATCGGCAATGACAACGGCGCGTATGCAAAGAATCCGGAAAGCGCAATGCTTTCCTTTGCAAACCCTGAGGAATTGAACGGACCGCTTGACATTGCAACCTTTACTTTCATAAAGAGTGAAGCAACAGGTGTTACAATGGCTGATTTCTCGGTGGAAATCAATTCCTGCTATCAGAAGGGCGAGAACGATGATGTTGCCGTAACACCCGAAACGGTTATCGCGATACCGGAGACACATGAGCATATTGCAGCAGGCGAATGGGTGGTTCTCAATGACTCTACCTGTATAGCCGAGGGCGAAGAGGTGCGCTACTGCTCCGAGTGCGGTATGGTCGCCGAGAGCAGAAAAATTGAAAAGAAAGAACATACAATAGTTGAAGAAAAAAAGGACGCAACCTGTGAAGAGGACGGATATATTATAAAGAAATGCTCCGTTTGTAATCAGGAGTTCGGCCGCACAGAGCTCGGCGCGACGGGACACAATCCGATTCACGAGACAAAAGCCGCGACCTGCACGGAAAACGGCTATGACAGATATGTTTGTGATACCTGTAAAAAGGTGCTCAGCGAGACGATTCTCTATGCAACGGGTCACAAGAATACCGTTGAACAGCATCAGGACGCAACCTGCGAAGAGAACGGCTACGACAGAGTTTTCTGTAACGACTGTCAGCAGGTTGTCAGCGAAACCGTAATTCCTGCAACAGGTCATAAAAATACGGTCAATCAGCATCAGGATGCGACCTGCGAAGAGAACGGCTATGACAGAGTTTTCTGTAACGACTGTCAGCAGGTCATCAGCGAGACAATAATTCCTGCAACAGGTCACAAGAACACGGTCAATCAGCATCAGGACGCAACCTGCACCGAGGACGGATATGACAGAGTTTTCTGTAACGACTGTCAAAAGGTCATCAGCGAGACCGTTATCAAGGCTGAGGGCCACAAGGTTGTAACCGAGCACAAGGACGCAACCTGCACCGAGGACGGATACCACAAGGAATACTGCTCGGTTTGTCAGGAAGTTTTCAAGGACGAAAAATATGAGGCAACGGGACATCTGAATCAGAGAACAGACACTCTTGAAGCCACTTGTGAAGAGGACGGCTACATCAGAGTAATATGTGATGACTGTCATACTCTTATAAAAGAGACAATTCTTCCGGCTGCCGGACATAAGTTTGTCAATAACATCAAGAAAGAAACCTGCACAACGGACGGATATATCGAGATAATGTGCTCAAAGTGCAAGCTTGTTAAGAGCAAGGTCATTCTCACGGCTCCGGGACATTCGTGGTCGGAGTGGAAGGTTATCAAAGAGCCCACATACCGTTCGGTCGGAACAGAGAGAAAGACCTGCCGTTCCTGCGGACTTTATGAGGAAAGAGAGCTTCCGATGATCAAGGTTCCCGTTCAGCAGATCATCATTGTTCCGGAAAAGGATTTCACAATCTATGCAAAGAAAGCAGACAGACTTCAGGCTACCGTTCTTCCGGAAGAGGCTGCCTATTCTGCGGAAATCGTATGGGAATCATCAAACCCCAAGATTGTTTCGGTTGACAAGGACGGAAACATAAAGGCTCTGCGTAAGGGCACGGCGACAATAACAGCCAAGACTGCCGACGGAACCGTCAGCGCGTCAAGAAAGATAACCGTTGATTATTCATGGCTTCAATGGATAATTATTGTTCTTCTCTTCGGCTGGATCTGGTACCTTTAATATATGATTAAAAGCCCGACGGCGGGAAGTAGCTTTCCGCCGTCTTATTCTGTAAAAAAAACGGAGTTTGATTATGAAAAAAATAATTTCTGTTATTCTCTCGCTGTGTGTTGTTCTCACAACAACGGCGGTGGCGGCATCGGCACAGGATAAGTACGATATGAGCTTTGCTGTTGCTTCGGACTTGCATTACAGCGCACCCGAAGAGAAGCTTGAAAAAACCAATGATGACCCTCTTTATTGGCATGCGATCAGGCGCTGTGAAATGGAGAACGAGACCGGACTGATTATCGACGAATTTCTCAATCAGTGTGCTGAAAGCGACGACGTGGACTATGTCCTGATATCGGGTGACATTGCCAACAGAGGCCGTACACGTCCTGAGGATCATCTTGTTGTTGCTCAGAAGCTTCGTGATTTTGAAAAAAAATCGGGCAAGCAGGTTTATGTTATAAACGGCAACCACGATGCGAGCGAGGATCAGGCAACTACGTTTGCACGCTTCAAGGAGATTTACGCGGAATTTGGTTATGACCATGCCCTTACGACAAGGGATGACGACTGCTCTTACACCGCAGATCTCGGCGAGAAGTACAGACTTATTGCCCTTGACACAAATCACAAAACAAAATCAACCGAGGACGGTATGACGACCGAAAAGCTCAAGTGGGTCAAGGAGCAAGCCGAGCTTGCCAAAGAGGACGGCAGATATCCTATTGTTATGATGCATCATAATCTTCTTGATCATTTGCCGGTTCAGCGTGTGCTCAGCAGAAACTTTATTGTCAAGTTCCATTTCACGACGGCGGAGCTCTTTGCCGACTGGGGTATCAAAACCGTATTTACGGGACATGAGCATTGCTCGGACGCTACGGTTTATACAAGTGCGCTCGGAAACAAGCTTTATGATTTCGCAACAACATCACTTGCCATGTATCCGCTTGAGTACAGAGTTGTGAAGTACAGCGACAACGAGATTAAATACGAATCGAGATCCGTTGATAAAATTGACCTTGATACCCTCAGATCGACCGTAAAGGGATACACCGACGAGCAGATCAACGCTATGAGAGCTGATCTCGGCGCTTTTTCAAAGGGATATCTCAAGGCAGGCGTTCAGTACAGACTTGAGCTTTCTCTTTCTCCGGAAAAGATGGGTCTTGACGAAAATGCGGCTTATTCAAAGCCGATAATTCAGGCGGTTGACAAGCTGATCGCTCTTCTCAGAATGCCCTTGTGCGGAGAAAACAGCTTGCAGTCAATCGCAAAGGAATACGGAATTGAAATTCCCGATTCAAACTACAAAACAGGCTGGGATCTTGCAACCGAACTTGTCGCATGGCATTATTCGGGCGGTGAGCACTTCGACTTGAACAGCGTCGAGGTGACGACGCTTCTCAGAGCTGTCGCGGCTATACTCAGGAATGACCTTGCCGGAGTGGCGGATGACGTTCTGTTCCAAGCGGCAAACAATTTTCTTGAGACACTCGGTTACGGACCGGTTGCCGACAGTTTTGTTAAGTACTGTGCGGAAAGGTTCGGTGTTTATACCAAGTCGGAAATTTTCCTTGTAGCCATTGCTTCGCCGATACTCTATAAGTTCGCATACGACAATGACGGAGTGGACGACAATAACGGCATTATCGAGGGCTACGGTACGGTGAATTTCAAGAGTAATGTTACAAATATTTTTGAAAATCTCGGCAGCGTTTCCGAAAAGCTGACATTCTATATTAAACTTGTAATGTCTTATCTTGTAAGACTTAATATATCACTTTTGAAGTAAGGGTGATCAGAAATGAAAAAAGAACCCGATGACAAGAAAAAATCATCAGGAAAATATGCGAGCATGTATATGTCGATCGGTATGTGCATCGGTATCGGACTGGGTATGTGCTTGGGAAAAGCATTTTTTGACAACATAAGTCTCGGTATGTGCTTCGGAGTCGGTCTCGGATTATTGCTGGGCTACTCTTACGGTGAGTCACTTGATAAAAAGGCGCTGCATGTTGTTGAAATAATCGAGGATGATTTCGGCTGTGAGGGTGTTCCCGAAGATGCCGAGACTATGGTGACGGTGGTTGTTACCGATGCCGAGGGCAAGGAACAGCGCATAAGAATGGCGGATAAGCTTTGCTACGAAAGAAAAATCGAAAAAGGGGACTCCGTGATGCTTGACAAGGACGGAACCCTGAAACAAATATACAAGGTGCCCGAAAAAAAGAAAAAATGAAAAAGAGGCTGTCGTTTAATGCGGCAGTCTCAATTTTTTATATATTGTTTATATCAAGCTCTGAAATAACCTTTTTAATATAAGCTCCGAATCTTGCGGAAATTTTCGCCGCCGCAATGCCGACCTCTTCGTCGGAAAGCTTGCAGTCGAGCACGCCTGCCGCCATGTTCGTCATAACCGAAAAGGCGAGAAGCGGCATTGAGCAATGCGCCGCGGTAAGGGCTTCGGTGACGGTGGACATTCCGACTGCGTCCGCACCGAGCAGCCTTGCCGCCCGTATCTCTGCCGGAGTTTCAAACTGAGGGCCTGTAAAGAACATATAGACTCCCTCGTGAAAGCTGAGACCGCTTCCCTCGGCACAGCGCAGGGCAAGCTCCCTGAGCTTTTTTGTATACATATCGGTCACATCAAAGAAGCGCGGGCCAAATTCCTCGATATTATTTCCGCAAAGGGGACTGGCACCGTTCAGCTTTATGTGGTCGCTGACAATCATAATGTCGCCGACCTTATAGTCTGTGTTTACGGCGCCTGCCGCGTTCGTAAGTATTGTTGCACGCACTCCGAGGAGCTTGAACAGTCTTATCGGAATGACGAGCTGTTCAAAGTCGTATCCCTCGTAAAAATGGAAACGGCCCGACATACATATAACCTTTTTGCCGCCGACGGTGCCGTAAATCAGCTTGCCTGCGTGTGACTCAACGGTCGATACAAGAAAATTCGGTATTTCGGAATAACTGATTTCAACGGGATTTTCAATTTCGTTTCCGAAAGCTCCGAGTCCCGAACCGAGTATGATACCTATTTCGGGTTCGTCCTTTATTATTGATTTTACATAATCAGCGCTCTTTTTAAAGTAATCATAAGTGTATTCCATTTGCTCACCTCATTGTTATTTTAAACTCATTTGGAGAAAAAATCAACTATGCAAGTATTTTTGCCGCCGCTTCATCTTCATACTGACGTGTATAAAGCTCGTAGTAGTAGCCGCGGTTGAGAATAAGCTCCCTGTGGGTGCCGCTTTCGACGATAACTCCGTCGCGGACAACGAGTATCAGGTCGGCATTACGCACGGTAGAAAGCCTGTGAGCGATCATAATCGCGGTTCTGCCCTCGGTAACCGTACTCATTGCCTGCTGTATTTTTGCTTCGGTCATCGTGTCAACCGAAGCTGTCGCCTCGTCAAGAATGAGGATCCTCGGATCGGCAAGTACGGCGCGCGCAAAGGAAATGAGCTGTTTTTCGCCCGTTGAAAGCAGGTCTCCGCCCTCGCCGACATCCGTATCAATTCCGTTTTCTAGCCGTGCGACAATTTCGTCCGCCGAAACAAGTCTCAATGCTTCATAAAGCTGAGCGTCGGTGGCGTTGGGATTTCCCATGAGCAGATTATCTTTTATTGTTCCTGAGAAAAGGTGAGGCGTCTGCAGAACATAGCCGATTGACGAGTGAAGCCAAAGCTGAGAGCGTTCGCGTGCGTCCTTTCCGTCGATCAGCACCTGACCCTTTGTCGGTTCATAGAAACGGCAGGCGAGGTTGACAAGCGTTGACTTTCCTGCGCCCGTTTCTCCGACAACGGCAAGGTGTGTACCGAACGGTATGCTGAGCGAGAAATGCTCAAGAACATTCACTTCGCCGTCGGGGTATTTGAACGTTATGTCTTTAAACTCTATATCGCCTTTGATCGGCTCCCAGTTTTCCTTTTTTGGGCTGAGCGTGTCGCCGTATTTCTCGATAACCTTGGGCGAATCAACAACGTCGGACGTGGTCGAAAGCAGATCCGTGAATCTTTCAATGTTGACCCTGATAGCAATCAGGTCGGAGATTACATTTACAAGCCAGCGCACGGGCTCCATCATTCCCTGCGCGTAGGACATAAATGCGGCAAAAACTCCGACTTCGTCCTCGGCGATGTAGCCGCCCTTATAAAGAACAATGGCAAGCGCGATTGACGAGGCGAAGTTCATCGACGCGGCAAAAGCTCCGCGGAGACGTGAAATATATACCGACTTTGATTTCATCTTTGAGGTTTCCTTGACGAAATCCGAGGATATTTTTTTCTCGATTGCAAGCGATTTAATTGTTTTTGCGCCGGCAATACCCTCGTTGAAGTTGCTGGTGATCCGCGAGTTTATCTCCCTGACCTCACGGTTGGCAATGATAAGCTTCTTTTGGAAAATGCCGACAATTACAAGTAGGGCGGGGAGGGTAAGAAGAACGAGAAGTGCGAGCTTGACGTTCATCATCAGCATCATCACGGCTGAGCCCACAAGATACGCCATATACCACACTCCGTTGGCAAGCGTCCAGGAAACGAGAAGTCCGATCCTCTCCGTATCGCTCATCAGACGGGCGTGAATGTAGCCGACGCTGTTTTGATTGAAGTATGAAAACGACAGCTTCTGAAGATGCACAAAAGCGGCGTCGCGCAAATCCTGATCCACGCGAACCTCTGTTATCGCGGCAGTTGTGTTGGCGTAATAATTCATCAGTCCGATAATGATTATCACGGCGGCGTAGGTGACAATAAAAGCGCCGAGGTGAGAAAGCTCTCCCTTGCCGACGAAGCTGTCAAGCGCGTAGCGGTGGAACTGCGGAAAAAGCAGCTCAAGCCCGCAGGTGATTAGGTTGAACACGATTATTACCGCAAACGCACGCTTGTATTTTTTGAGGTAAGGTATTACCTTGCCGATTCCGAAAAAGCGAAGCTTCTTTGTTTTTCCTTTGCTCATTATATCGCCTCCTCGGTGTTGGTCTGGGTCTCGTAGATTTTCTGATATATTCCGCCTGCAGATTTCAGCTCGTCGTGCGTTCCCTCTTCGGCGATTCTGCCGTGGTCAAGAACGATTATCTTGTCGGCGGAGGAGAGAGTGGTTATTCTGTGCGAAATAAGGATAGTGCTCGACTGACCGAATCTCTTTTTGAGCGCGGCACGGATTTTGGCGTCCGTCTGTGTGTCAACGGCAGAGAGCGAATCGTCGAATATCATTATCGGATAATTTCCGGTGAGGGTTCGCGCAATGGCTGTGCGCTGCTTCTGACCGCCGGAGAGCGTTACTCCGCGCTCGCCGATAAGAGTGTCATAAGCTTTCGGGAACGAGGTTATGCTGTCGTCAAGTGCTGCCGCCTTTGCCGCTCTGCGAATGTCGTCGAGGGTGAAAGACGGATCGGAAATGCCGATGTTTTCAAATACCGTGCGCGAAAACAAAAACGGCTCCTGAAGCACCATACCGATATTTCGGCGCAGATGCTTGGTTTTAATTTTCTTGATGTCAGTTCCGCTGATGGTTATACGGCCTTTGCCCGGTTCAATGTCATAGAGCCTGTCCAGCAGAAGCATCATTGTTGACTTACCGCTGCCCGTTGTACCGAGTATGCCGAGTGTTGAGCCCGATTTAACGGTAAAGGAGATGTTATGCAAGAGCTCAGGTGAGTTTTCGTAACCGAAGCTGACATTTTCAAAGACAATGTCTCCGTCCATCGGAGCGTCGGACGCGTCGGGGGCGTCGGTTTCAATTTCAGAGTTCATTATGTAGAATATTCTGTCAATCGAAACGGTTGCACGGCTCAGGTCGGATATCATTCTGCCGAGCTGACGGAACGGACCTGCAAGAATGGCGTTGTAGGATATGAACGCGATGTATTCGCCGTTTGACATTCCGCGCTTTACGCAGAACACCGCGCCTGCCACGACCACGAGCATAACCTGAATGGCCGAAATAATGTCGGCTATTGTCCAGAATCTGCCCATCACCTTTGACATCTTTACCCACAGTCCGGTGTAATAATCGTTTTGCTTTTTAAATTTGTCTATTTCATTGCGTTCCTGACCGAATGCACGGACAACACGAACACCGGTAAGATTTTCCTGTGCCATGGCAGAAAGCTTGCCCTCGTTTTCGTCGCAGTCGGTGAAGCCCTCATGCATTTTTTTGCGGAAAATACAGGAATAAACAACGATGAAAGGCATCGGTATCAGCGCGATCAGAGTGAGCATGGGATTCATTGATGTCATGAAGCTGATTGAAAGCACGAGCATAATTATAATTCTGAAAATCGAGGTGAGCTGTTCGGAAAGGAAATTTTTTGTCGTTTCAATGTCCGAGGTACAGCGCTGAATTATGTCGCCGGTTTTGTTTTGCATGAACCACGAAAAGGGGAGGTTCTCAATATGAGTAAACACCGAGTCGCGCATATTTTTTACCAAGGTTTCGGACGCTTTGGTGTTATACACTCGGTTGGAATACTGCGAGATTATTTGCACGGCGGCGACGGCAATTACGGCGACCGCAGGAATCCATATATGCTCCTTGAAGTAGGCGAATCCGCCGAATTTTTCGACTGCGCCGTTTACCCATTGAGGAAATTCCGACGGTTTGCCTCCGATAACGTTATCGACCGTTGCTCTAATTATCTGCGGCTGTATCATATCGGCAAGGGCAGTTATGCCTGCGAATATGATTGTCAGCAGAAAGTAGCCTTTAGTTCCCTTGAGAAAGAACCACAGAAGCTCCGTTTTTTTGTTAAATCTGCTGTTCTGCAAGCTCTGCACCTCCCTGTGTTTCAATTTCCGAAAGCTCTTTTTTCAAAAGCTCATATTCTTTTTCCTGCAAGGAATAGTATACCGTCCGCTGTTCTTCACTCAGATATCCGAGCGCCTTTTCCTCGGCGGCAATGAGCGGTGCAATGTGCCTGACGCAGAAATCCCTGCCCGTGCCGGTGAGCTTTATTGCCTTGTGAACGCGTGTGCCTTCAACGTGTTCGAGCATGACAAGCCCTTTCTTTTCGAGGGTTTTGACCGTTGAATTAACTGTTTGCTTTGAATAGCACCAGTTCGCACACAGCTCGTTTTGAGTCAGGGCGTTCTCCGCTTCGTAGATTGCGTAAAGCGTCCACAGCGCGGAATCGGACAGACCTATTCTGACCGCGTAATTATGGTATAGCTCATCGTTGGCTTTGCAGAGCCTGTTGAGCTTGATATGAAGTTCTCTTATTCCGCTCATTTTTACCTCCGAAATATTGAATTAAATCCGAAAATTAAACTCTGTTTAATCGGCAGACATAAAAATCCGAAAACAGACTTCTAAAGTATAGTCCGTTTTCGGATTCTTGTCAAGATTATCCGGATTGTTTTAATAATAAAAATGTTTTCTTTTGTTTTTTTAAAATATTGTTTTTTCTGATCAAAAGGTAATAAATCGGCAGATTTTAAAATATTTGCTTCAAACACCTTGACAAATGATTTTTTTGTGGTAAAATAACTCAGGTATCCGGGTGTAGCGCAGGTGGTAGCGCGCTTGAATGGGGTTCAAGAGGCCGTGAGTTCGAGTCTCGCCACTCGGACCATAAGTCCGCAGTAATTTGGAAAGAATTACTGCGGACTTCTTGTCTTCTTGCGAAGTGCTTTATTAAATGATATAATGATGGCAATAAATTGTAGTTTAATTAATCACCAAGCTTAAAGGAGTGAATAAAAATAAATTGACCGAATATGAAAAATTTTGGAATGAAATGTCCAAAACGGAAGAAGTTGATTATGACGATGAAATGATAAATCGTCTTTTGAGGCTCAAGGCAATTCAAAGTCATTTATCAGGGGTTCATAAAATTTTGGATGTAGGAGCAGCAACAGGAGCTTATTCCATACCTTTGGCTAGAATGGGCTTTGAGGTAGTACATTTGGATTTATCTGATGAAATGATTAAGGCAGCAAAAGATAAAGCGATAGGTTTAACAAACATTCAGTTTATTAAGCACGATGCTTGTTGTCTGGATGTATTCGAGAATAATGAATTTGACCTTGTGTTATGTTTTGATGGGGCAATTTCATTCTCTGGAAGCAAGGCAGAAGATGTAATTGCTGAAATATGCAGAGTCGGAAAAAAGGTAATGCTTTCGGTTTCCAGCAAAAGTTGTATGACAGTCACATGGCTGAACTATAGTCTTAGTAAACTGCACTACATTCACCCGTCCGTAAAGGACATAATGAAAACAGGTTGCTTTAACAAAGAGAACTACGACAATGCTGAGGAACTTACACCCATTGCTGAATTAAAAGCCTATGATATTGATGAATTAAGGGATGTTTTGAACAAAAACGGGATGAATGTTTTGGAATGTCGCAGCATTGGTAGTCTAACGCATCTGTATTTGGTGCATCTTTATCGGCAGAATTCCGCTCAAGAAGTGCATAAGAAAATCAATGAAATCAGTATAGACAAGGAATTTCTTGAAATCTGCGATTATTACGACAAATATGTTATGCCAAACGGTATGGGCAGTTTCAGACGTGCGGGTATATTTGCGATAGCAGAAAAACCGTAAGCAAAAAGTTGGTTTATGAGTGTGTCCTCAATAATGTTTCGCTTTAAATTGAGTACAAGTCTGTTCCACCACTCACAACAACCACACGCGGCTGTTATCTGTCGCAGCCCAAACAATCCGGTGAATTGTTTGGGCGTTGCGATACAATGAGGCAACGGTAGTTGCCCATAACCTAATTCAAAGTCACAGGTTCGACCCCTGCTACTCGCACCATAAATCCGCAGTAATTTGGAAAGAATTACTGCGGACTTCTTTTATGCAAAAAGTGATTTGGACGGTGCGTTGAAAAGAACAAAAATCTATGGTATAATGCTGTCGAATTAAGCTCGAAAGGAAGCGGTGTGAAATTATGGTTGAAGTGCGATTCTTTGATAACGTTCCGGACGAACTGCTGAAGTTCGCTGTTATTATCGCTAAACACAACGGCAAGTGGATCTTCTGCAAGCATAAGGACAGAGATACTTACGAGCTTCCGGGCGGACACAGGGAATCGGGTGAAGCGATCCTTGAAACCGCCGAAAGAGAACTGCAGGAGGAAACGGGAGCAACCGACTACACAATTAAATCGATTTGTGTTTATTCCGTAAAAGGCAAAACGAGGGTGACGAAAACCGACGATGAGGAAAACTTCGGTATGTTGTTCTTTGCCGATGTCAATTCTTTCGGCGACATACACAGCGAGATTGAGAAGATCATTATTTCTGACAGCTTAGTTGACAGCTGGACATATCCGCTGATTCAGCCGAAGCTGATAAAGGAAGCGCAAAAACGCGGAGTAATATAAGCATATATAATAATAAAACAATAAAAAGATTAAAGAAAAACATTATTTCCTGTTGACAAAATTTGACCTGTGTGCTAAAATTCTAAATACCGCATATTACGGGCGTCGCTTTCGGGCGGCACAAGTGATTTATTCCGCCCCATGTAGCGAGTCCATAATAAAGGAAGGTTAGTTAGAATGTACGCAATCATCGTTACCGGCGGCAAGCAGTACAAGGTTGAGGCTGGAGACACCCTCTTCATTGAGAAGCTTGACGTTGAAGCTGACAGCGAAGTTGTTTTTGACAAGGTTATCGCAGTCGGTAAGGAAGATGGCATTGTTGTAGGCGCTCCGTATGTTGACGGTGCAACTGTAACGGCAAAGGCTGTCAAGAATGGCAAGGCTAAGAAGGTAGTTGTATTTACCTACAAGCCGAAGAAGAACGAGAAGCGCAAGAAGGGTCACAGACAGCCCTACACTAAGGTAGAAATCTCTGCGATCAATGCATAAGCTATGATCAAGGTCATTTTCTTCACTTCGGACAAGGAGATTACGGGCTTCGAGGTGAGCGGCCATTCGGGTTCGGCTCACGCCGGTTCGGACATTATTTGTTCGGCGGTTTCCTCGGCGGCATATATGGCGGCGAACACCGTCACCGAAATCGTGAAATGTCAGGTTGATGCTGATGTTTCCGACGGCTATATGCTGGTTCAGGTCAAATCTCGTATATCCGATGCGCAGCAGATTCTTGAGGGCTTAAAGCTCCATTTGGAGGCTTTAGCCGCAGATTATCCAAACAACATTAAAGTAACACTACGGAGGTGTCAAAATGCTTAAGATCAACATTCAGCTTTTCGCTCATAAGAAAGGTATGGGTTCGACCCGTAACGGCCGTGATTCTGAGTCCAAGAGACTCGGCGCAAAGCGTGCAGACGGTCAGTTTGTTCTTGCAGGCAACATCCTTTACAAGCAGCGCGGAACTCACATTCATCCGGGCAACAACGTTGGTAAAGGCTCTGACGATACTCTTTTCGCTCTCATCGACGGTACAGTCAAGTATGAGCGTTGGGGTAAGGACCGCAAGAAGGTCAGCGTATATCCCGTTGAGCAGTAATCTTTATTAACAAAGAAAAGACCGTTGATTTTCAAAAGAAGTCAACGGTCTTTTTTCTGCCGATTTGTATTATATGCATATTGTAAATAATCAATTACTGTGATAAAATAATAAAAAACTTCAAAGGTGAAACAATGATTAACGGGGAAGAGATCAGAAAACTTTTCGGGGAGAGAGTGACCGAATCACGAAAACGATGCGGAATAACTCAGCTGAGTCTTGCCGAAAAGCTCAATTACAGCGACAAAGCCGTGTCCAAGTGGGAGAGAGGCGAGAGCCTGCCCGACGTTTTCACGATAATGAAAATTGCCGAAACACTCGGCGTGACAATGTCGTATCTGCTCGGAGAAGAGGATCTGCCGAAAACTCCGGACAGAATCGTAAATGAGAAAAAGTCAAAGCGTTCCATATCGGTTTTTGTGCCGCTTGTAAGTGCGGTGGGGATTTACTTCATAGCCTCGGTGCTGTTTCTGATTTTTAAACAGATTCCGTCGGTTGCACCTTATGCAGACTACGCGTTCCTGTTTGCCCTGCCGATAATGTTCATAACGCTCAGCGTTTTTTCATTTATATGGTGGCACAACATTTCGCAATGTATTTGCCTGTCGCTTTTGATTTGGTCAACATTTGCAAGCATTTATACGGCGGTTGACCTGTTCACCAATCTGCCGGATTTCAAATATATATTTTTCTCGTGTGCAATTCTGCAAATTATATGTATAATCGTTTTTGTGTTCGTACATTTTAAGAAAAAGAACAGATGATAAAAGCTCGCTTCGGTAATCCGTTGCGGGCTTTATATTGTCTATTGCAGAATAGTTGTCAGCGTACCCGACTGAACGAAAAAATGTTACGCAAAGGTACGTTTAGAGCACAATTCGCAGGGGTCGATGACCACATCGGCCCAAGGTCAGCAGAAATCGATCCTCGGCGCCCACTGTAGGTTAGTAAAGTGTCGGTGCGGTAGTGAATGACGGTACGGCGAAGCCACCTTTTTTCTTGATTTTTTCAAAATGATTTGCCCCTCAATACAAACAAATCAAAAACGCGAGAAAATGCGTTATCGTTCCGCCGAGGATGAAGATGTGGAAGATGAAGTGATAATATCTTTTGAATCTGCCGATTGAATAAAAGATTGTGCCGAGGGTGTAAATTGCTCCGCCGAGGATAAGCAAGCCGAAAAGCAGCAGAGCGTTTGGGTCGTTTTTATAAATCGGGTAAAAAAGAAAAATGCACATCCATCCGAGCACCATGTAAAGCACCATTTGCAGCTTTTTAAATTTTTCCTGGTCAATGAATGTCAGCGTGATGCCGAGTATTGCCGTTACAACGCTGACCGAAATGCAGGTGATTGCCAGAGCTTTGTAATAGGGGAGAACATCGAGTATCATCAGCGGAATACTTGTGCCCGTTATCAGAACAAAAATTACCGAGTGATCAACAAGCCTCGCAACCTTTTTTGCTTTTCCGGGTGCGAGCCTGTGGTAAATTGATGAGCCGCTGTAAAGAATCATCATTGCCGCGCCGAAGATAACAGAGCTGACTATGTGACTGACGTCGCTTGACTTTAAAAGCAGAACGACTGTTGCAACCGCACCGAATATTACTCCGATAAAATGTGAAATTGAGTTTGCTCTGTCTTCCTTCTCCGTGTAGTAAGGCAGATTGACATTTTCAAGAACCATTTGAATTACTCCTTGCGTCACGCACTTTGCCGTGCGCTTTTTTTATGCCTTTATTTTATGCCCGTAGCCGCCTAAAGTCACCCTACACACGGCTTTTGGCTCTCTACAACGACTCTACCGTGAGTAGAGCCGTGTTCTACTTGGCTTTTCAGCAAAAAATCGGTTGAAAAGGTCAAAAAGATAGTGTATAATTCTAAAGAAAGAATAGAGGTGTATGCTATGCCAAATAGTTTATCCGACAGCGGAAGGAAGTTTTCGTGTTCAATAAAGTTTGATGTCAGTCCGGGCAACACTCATGTTTCGCAAATCGTAGCCGGGTATAAAATGCTCGAAAAACAGGGCATACTGAAAATAGAATCTGCACAGCCGTGCAGGACATTTCGTTCAAGCGGCAACTATGAGCATAACAGCATTGTCGAGGTTGAAATCGGCGGAAAAGTTATTGCTTACGATATGGCTGACGGTTATCAGAGCATACATCGCTTTGATGTTCTGGACAAAGAGCTTGAACGGCTTGATTTTTATTTTAAAAGGAGCTGTGACTTAAAGCGTCATGTCGGAATGAAAAATGCCGACAAAATTAAGCCATTGGGACTCAACTATCTCTGCTCCTGCAAGGGGAATCCCTACGATGATTTTATCGCTGACGGATATTCTCTCGGCGAGCTGAAAAGATATCTCGTTTATCTCAAAACAAAAAAGAACAACATTTATGATTACAGTATTTTTGAGTCAAACGGTCGGCATTACGACGATTACAGGCTTCTGTTTTTAACACGGCTGTGGGATTCGTCGGGAATCAGCGCACAGAACATAAAGAGGACTTATCCTTATTTTACCGACGCTCAGGCGGCAGAGGAGGCAGACAAGTGGAAAGCCTCGCTCGACAAGGCCACAAAGGACAGAATCGAATTTGTTAAAACGCTGAGAGAGGTTTATGCCGACAGGGTGATTGCCGGTGTTTCTGCGGATTCGTTTTCCCAAAAGCTTTGCCCCGAACTCATCGTTGACGGTTCGTTTACGGAGAGACACAGATATCTTGATGAAATCAAGAAAAACTATATATGCATTACGAGTGAGGGACTTCACCAAAGCATCGGATGGAAATTTGCCGAGTTTATTGCCGCCGGCAGAGCGATTATTACCGAACCGCTTGCTTATGAAACCGTCGGCGGACTTGAAGAAACTCGGAATTATCTGAGCTACAATGATACCGAGACGCTTTTGACTGCCTGTGACCGTTTGATGAATGATACCGATGCGGTTCACGCAATGGAAAGGCAGAATGAGGAATATTACAAAAATCATTTGCGTCCGGACAAGGTTGTATTGGATTCGCTCAATACCGTTTTCGACGTTTTTTGAAAATTTTTTCCTTTAACTCTTGATAAATCTTTCACAGACTGATATAATAATTAAGATTGGGAAACACCCGAAAAACCGAAAGGAGATTTTTATAATGAACTATTCAGCAGAAGTTCAGGGAATGTGCTGTGTAGCTAAGGGTCCGAAACATGATCCGGCTCCGATTCCCGAAGAAGGCAAGTGGATTGCTGCAAAGCAGATCACAGATATTTCAGGCTATACCCACGGTGTGGGCTGGTGTGCACCTCAGCAGGGCGCCTGCAAGCTTTCACTTAATGTTAAGGGCGGCGTTATCGAAGAGGCTCTTATTGAAACTATCGGCTGCTCAGGTATGACACATTCCGCAGCTATGGCGGCTGAGATCCTTCCCGGAAAGACGATTCTTGAGGCTCTCAACACAGACCTTGTTTGTGACGCTATCAATACAGCTATGCGTGAGCTCTTCCTTCAGATCGTTTACGGCCGTACACAGTCCGCTTTCTCAGAGGACGGTCTTGTAATCGGCGCAGGTATGGAGGATCTCGGTAAGGGTTCTCGTTCAATGGTCGGCACAATGTACGGCACAAAGGCAAAGGGCGTTCGTTATCTTGAGATGACAGAGGGCTATTGCACAAGAATGGCTCTTGACGCTGACGATCAGGTTATCGGTTATGAGTTCGTTTCTCTCGGCAAGATGACTGACTTCATCAAGAAGGGTATGGAGCCGAACGAAGCTTATGAAAAATCCAAGGGCACATACGGCCGCTTCGATGAAGCTGTTAAGTATATCGACCCGAGAAAAGAATAATTGAAGGAGGAATAACGCAATGGCACAGTTTGAAGGTTATGAGAGACGTGAGGCTAAGATCCTCGGCGTTCTTAAAGAATACGGTATTTCCTCCATCGACGAATGTAAGGAAATCACACTTGCAAAGGGTATCGACGTTGATCAGATCGTTCGTTCAACTCAGCCCATTTGCTTTGAAAATGCTATCTGGGCTTACACAGTAGGCGCAGCTATCGCTATCAAGATGGGCTGCAAAAAGGCTGCTGATGCTGCTGCCGCTATCGGTATCGGTCTTCAGAGCTTCTGCATTCCCGGTTCTGTTGCCGAGAACCGTAAGGTTGGTCTCGGTCACGGTAACCTCGGCAAGAGACTTCTCTCCGAGGAGACAGAGTGCTTCGCATTCCTCGCAGGTCACGAGTCATTTGCAGCTGCCGAGGGTGCTATCAAAATCGCTCTTAACGCTAACAAGGTAAGAGTTAAGCCGCTTCGTGTTATCCTTAACGGTCTCGGTAAGGACGCGGCTATGATAATCTCCAGAATCAACGGTTTCACTTATGTTGAGACAGAGTTTGACCCGTACAAGGAAGAGGTCAAGGTTGTTTACGAAAAGGCATATTCAAACGGCCCCAGAGCTGACGTTAAGTGCTACGGCGCAGATAACGTTCCGGAGGGCGTTGCTATCATGAAGCTTGAGAACGTCGGTGTTTCCATCACAGGTAACTCAACGAACCCGACTCGTTTCCAGCATCCCGTTGCAGGCACATACAAGAAGTGGTGTGTTGAGAACGGCGTAAATTACTTCTCGGTTGCTTCGGGTGGCGGCACAGGCCGTACACTTCACCCGGACAACATGGCTGCCGGTCCGTCCTCTTACGGTCTTACCGACACAATGGGCCGTATGCATTCTGACGCTCAGTTCGCAGGTTCTTCTTCAGTTCCCGCTCACGTTGAAATGATGGGTCTCATCGGTATGGGCAACAACCCGATGGTTGGTGCTACCGTTGCAACTGCTGTTGCTGTTGAAGAGGCTATGAAGTAAGAACCTGACGCAAGCGTCAGAACCTTGTTACTTGCGTAATAAGCCTTATAAATCAACACTTTCAGAGCTTCGCTCACTTCGAGCGAGGCTCTTTTTCTGTCTCGAAATCGACTTTTCAAAATGCCCTCGGTCCTCATTTGTCCTCATAATCCCCGTTTTGTCCTCTTTTTTCGTCCCGAATTTTGAGGACAGAACAGCTTTTTCACCGCATAAAAAATATTCCCGCCGAAAAAAACCACATTTTCGGCAGGAATGAATATTGATGTATATTTTTAAAATCCGACTGTTCACTTTAGGTGTTGACAATGTGTTATAATTATATCATAATATAACCGTATGGAGATGATTATATGCTTACAACAACTTATTTTGATGAGAAAAAGATGCGTGAACTTTGCGAAAAGCTTATAGCTGTTGAAGAGGAACGCCTTGCAGAAAAAAGGGGAATATCGGTTGATGAATTAGACCGCTATCTCGATACTGTAATAGAAGATGGTGGATAGAGTATATGTCGACTATATTATTGACTGTCGGCAAGATTACGGCTGGTTACTTAGATAATCTATTAAGTTTCCCTCCGAGATTTTATGTCTCGGAGGGATTTCCGCATACCTTATATTTACAAAAAATCAACGAATATTTGGAATTGTAACATTTTTATATAGGAAAAAGTGCGAAGCAGGGGAGTTGTCGGGACAGCTATTTATCATTGCACTGTTTCTAATTTGATATTAAACAAATCTGACATACAGTGCTCAAACGGATATAATTATAAAAAGGGTGGTGGGACGATGTATAAATCCGCAGATAGAAACATTTATAAAGGTTGCAGATGCGGGGAGCTTTAACAAGGCGGCGGAGGAATTGTATATTACACCGACTGCCGTTATTAAGCAAATCAATTTGCTCGAAAGCTCGCTTGACCTTGTTTTATTTGAGCGTACACACCGTGGGCTGATACTGACAAAGGCAGGAAAATTGCTTTATCAGGATGCAAAATACATTATCAGATATTGCAAGGACAGCGTTGTCAGGGCAAAAAACGCAATGAGCGAAGGGGAGAATATCATCCGTATCGGTTCTTCGCCGATAACTCCCGCTCAGCTTCTTATGCGATTATGGCCAAAGATTCAGGACAAATGTCCCGATATAAAATTTGAAATTATACCCTTTGAAATACATCTGAAAACGCAAAGGAAATTCTCGGCAATCTCGGTAAAAATATTGATGTTGTTGGCGGAATATTCGACGATGCGATGTTGCACCTGAGAAAATGCGAGGGCTTGGAGCTGTCACGCGAGCCGTTTTGCTGTGCCGTATCCCGTTTATTACCGACATATTTGCAAGGCAGGTGAGAAGAAGTTTGCACAGTTTGCGGCTAATGTTTGGGGTATTTCAAAGGACGAACAAACAGACGAGTAGCTTGCAAAGGCAGGCGTTGAGGCTCTTGCCGATTTTATTAAGGAAATCGGTATGCCGACAACCTTTAAGGAGCTTGGTATTGATGAAAATATCAACATTAAAGAAATTGCAGACTCCTGCGGTATTGTACCCGGAAGCTACAAAAAATTGACCCACGAGGAAATAGTAACAATTTATGAAGAATGTAAATAAAGTGATTCTAAAATACGCAACAATGACATTCTCCATTGACGAACAGAAATAAAGGATGACTATGACTATGAAAAAGATAATCGCAGTTTTATTGGCAATCACACCTATATTTACATTTGCTGCCTGCGGAAACACGTCATCGGACAGAGCAGACAAGCCAACCACATCAACACCTGCCTCGGCGGATAAAAATACTCCCTCAACCAACTCTAACCACCCGAACTCAGGCAAGATACTTGTCGTCTATTATTCTGCAACAGGCAGCACAAAGGCTGTTGCACAGACGATTGCCGAAACCGTTGGGGCAAATGTTTTTGAAATTGCACCAAAGGATAAGTATTCGAGCAAGGATCTCGATTGGACAGACAGCGACAGCCGTGTAAACGCCGAACACAACGACGAGAGCAAGCGTGATATTGCGCTCGAAAAGACAACTCTAGACAATTGGGCGGACTATGACACAGTGTTCATCGGCTATCCGATTTGGTGGGCAATAGCCGCCTGGTCTGTAAATAACTTTGTTAAGGGCAATGATTTACGGGTAAAACCGTTATTCCGTTCTGCACGTCCGCATCGTCGGGACTCGGTCAGAGCAGTAAGCTTCTGGCAGAGACGGCAGACACAGGCGATTGGCAGGACGGCGAGAGATTTTCTTCCGGTGCTTCCGCAAGTGATGTCACAAGCTGGGTAAACGGTCTTGGACTTAAATAAGTTAAAAACCTTGCTATTCTGTGTTTATATCATTAGAATATCTTGAAAAACAATTAAAACCCTACCGAAAATTCAAATTCGGCAGGGTTTTTGCTTAATATTTTATAGTTTAACAAATATTGCTTTTAGTTTTGCGTTATTTATGATTTAAAATCAGAACAAACCGATGATTTTTCCGTTATCGTCAACGTCGATATTTTCCGCCGCAGGTTTTTTCGGTAGTCCGGGCATGGTCATGATATCGCCTGTCAGAACAACAATAAATCCTGCACCTGCGCTGACCTTGACGTTCTTAACTGTTACGGTGAAGTCCTCGGGTGCGCCGAGCTTTGTCGGATCGTCGGAAAAGCTGTACTGCGTTTTTGCAATACAAACAGGGAATTTTCCGAAGCCGAGGCTTTCAAGCTGAGCGATCTGTTTCTTTGCGTTCGGCAAAATGTTGATTCCCTTTCCGCCGTAGACCTTCTTGACGATTGCATCAACCTTTTCCGTGATTGAAAGCTCATCACCGTAGGAGAAAGTGAAATTGCCTTTTTCTTCCTCACAAAGACGAATAACCTCTTTTGCAAGGACTTCTCCGCCTTTGCCGCCCTCAGCCCAAACGGTTGAAAGAACCGTATTAACGCCAAGCTTACGGCATTTCTTGATAATGAAGTTGATTTCGTTATCCGTATCCGTCGGGAATCTGTTTACGGCGACGACGCACGGAAGCTTGTAAATGTTTTTGATATTGGAAACGTGACGGAGAAGGTTTGGAATTCCCTTTTCCAAAGCGGAAATATCCTCGGTTGCAAGCTCTTTTTTATCAAGTCCGCCGTGCATTTTCAGAGCACGGACGGTTGCGACGATAACAACCGCATCGGGCACAAGGCCTGCCATGCGGCATTTGATGTCGAGAAATTTTTCTGCTCCGAGGTCGGCGCCGAAGCCTGCCTCCGTAACGGTATAGTCGCCCATTTTAAGTGCCATTTGCGTTGCCATTACCGAATTACAGCCGTGAGCAATGTTGGCAAAGGGGCCGCCGTGAACAAATGCGGGCGTTCCTTCGAGTGTCTGAACAAGATTGGGCTTGATTGCATCCTTCAAGAGAGCGGTCATTGCACCCTGTGCGTGGAGGTCACCTGCGGTTACGGGTTTGTCATCATAGGTATAACCGACGATGATTTTCGACAGACGCTCCTTGAGGTCTGAAATAGAGGTCGCGAGGCAGAAAACTGCCATGATCTCGCTCGCAACGGTGATGTCAAAGCCGTCCTCACGGGGAGTGCCGTTTACACGTCCGCCGAGTCCGTCAACAACGTAACGAAGCTGACGGTCGTTCATGTCAACACAGCGCTTCCATGTGATTTTTTTGACGTCAATTCCCAAAGCGTTGCCCTGCTGAATATGATTGTCGAGCATTGCGGCGAGGAGGTTGTTCGCCGCTCCGATTGCATGGAAATCTCCCGTGAAATGAAGATTGATGTCCTCCATGGGAACGACCTGAGCATAGCCGCCGCCTGCGGCACCGCCCTTTATGCCGAAAACAGGACCGAGTGACGGCTCACGAAGTGCCACGGTTACATCCTTGCCGAGACGCGCAAGACCATCGGCTAGACCTATTGTAGTCGTTGTCTTGCCCTCTCCGGCAGGGGTGGGGGTGATGGCGGTGACAAGTATAAGCTTGCCGTTTTTCCTGTCGGTTTCCTTTAAAAGCTGCGGATCGATTTTGGCTTTATAGTTTCCGTACTGTTCGATGTATTTTTCATCAATGTGTGCTTTTTTTGCAATTTCTGTAATGTGCCTTGGCTTGCACTGCTGAGCTATTTCAATATCGGAAAGTTGTGACATGGCTATACTCCTCACTTGTTAAAATATTTTACGGCTGATTCAAACATATGTATGTTATAATTGCCGGGAACATTTTTATAAAGTCCCGCTCCGATTCTTTCGCTGTGACCCATTTTTCCGAAAACTCTGCCGTCGGGGGAGGTGATGCCCTCGATTGCATAGGCTGAGTCGTTGGGATTAAAGTGGATATCATTTGAAGCATTTCCTTCGGAATCGACATACTGAGTTGCGATCTGTCCGTTTTCGATAAGGCGGCGTATCGTTTCGTCATTGGCAAGGAAGCGACCTTCGCCATGAGAAATCGGGACATTGACAATATCGCCGACGTTCATTTCAGACAGCCACGGGGATTTGTTTGAAGCGATCCTTGTGCGAACGATTCTTGACTGATGCCTTGCAATTGTGTTGAATGTAAGCGTCGGGCAATTTTCATCGGTGTTGATGATTTTTCCGTAAGGCACAAGTCCGAGCTTTATAAGAGCCTGGAAGCCGTTGCAGATGCCGCACATAAGACCGTCACGGCGTTCAAGAAGCTCTGTGACACCCTCCTTTATCTCGGGATTGCGGAAAAATGCGGTGATGAATTTACCACTTCCGTCGGGCTCATCTCCGCCTGAAAATCCGCCGGGAATGAATATGATCTGAGAATTTTTAAGTTCTTTTGCAAAGCCTTCAATGCTTCTTGCGATTCCGTCTGCAGAGAGATTATTGATAACCGTGATTATCGGCTCTGCACCTGCGTTTGCGACCGCCTTTGCGGAATCGTATTCGCAGTTTGTGCCCGGGAATACGGGAATGAGAACACGGGGCTTGGCTACCTTTATTGACGGTGCTATACGCTCTGTAGCGGTATATGAAACGTTTTCGGGCTTACTGCCTGTATTTTTAATGTTGCATGTGAAAACGCTTTCTAATTTATCTTCGTAAATTTTCAGCAGGGAATCAAGCGACACGGTGTCACCGAGGTATGATATTTCACCTTTTTCGGTAACGGTTCCGATTATTTCGTCCCCGTTGTCCCAGTCTGCGACCTCAAGAATAAAGCCGGCATAGCTGTAGCCGAAAATTTTATTCATATCTGCCTTTTCGCTGTAGCTGAAGCCGAGTCCGTTACCGAAGCACATTTTCATAACTGCTTCGGCGATGCCGCCCATACCGGGAGTGTAGCATGAAACCGCTTTTCCCGATTTCAAAAGATCGGCGACCTTATCAAAAAGAGCAATGAGGCAGTCGGTTTTCGGAAGATTGTTTTCGTCATACGGACAGGGAAGGAAGATGACCTTGTTTCCTGCTTTCTTAAATTCGGGAGAAACGATTCGGTCTGTTTTTGATGTTGTAACGGCGAAGGAAACAAGAGTCGGCGGAACGTCGATATTCTCGAATGTGCCGCTCATTGAGTCTTTTCCTCCGATCGCACCGATTCCGAGCTCCATCTGTGCCTTAAATGCACCGAGGAGAGCCGAAAGCGGCTGACTCCAGCGCTTGCCGTCCTTGCCTGGATGCTTGAAATATTCCTGGAAGGTCAGGTAAACGTCCTTGAAATCGGTACCGCTTGCAATAAGCTTGCAGACTGACTCGACAACAGCTAAATATGCGCCGTGATAAGGACTTTTTTCGGTTATGAACGGATTGTAGCCGAACGCCATGAGCGAACAGTCGTCGGTTGACTTTTTCTCAACAGAGATTTTCTGAACCATTGCCTGAATTGGAGTGAGCTGATTTTTACCGCCGAACGGCATAAGAACGGTTCCTGCGCCGATGGTTGAATCGAAACGTTCTGAAAGACCTCTTTTTGAGCAAATGTTGAGGTCGTCGGCAAGTTCTTTATAGCTTTCCGAAAAACTTCCGTTAAAGCTGCGTTTTGCCGAGGCACATTTTTCTGTGTTGATTACAATGTGCTTGTCTGCACCGTTTGAATTAAGAAATTCACGGCTGATATCAACGATTGTATTTCCGTTCCAATTCATTCTCAGGCGAGGCTGTTCGGTTACGACAGCGACGGGAACGGCGTTGAGATTTTCTTCTTTGGCAAGGGAAAGAAACTCGTCAACCTTATTCGCTTCAACAACGACAGCCATTCTTTCCTGGCTCTCGCTGATTGCAAGCTCTGTTCCGTCAAGACCCTCATACTTCTTGGGAACGGCATTAAGATTGATTTCAAGTCCGTCGGCAAGCTCGCCGATTGCAACAGAAACTCCGCCTGCGCCGAAGTCGTTGCAGCGCTTGATAAGACGGCATGCGGTTTTATTGCGGAAAAGTCTTTGAAGTTTGCGTTCCTCAGGAGCGTTACCTTTTTGCACCTCTGCACCGCAGGTCTCAAGAGAAGAAACAGTGTGAGATTTTGATGAGCCTGTAGCACCGCCGCATCCGTCACGACCTGTAGCACCGCCGAGAAGAATAACAATATCTCCGGGAGTCGGAACCTCTCGTCTTACGTTTTCTGCAGGAGTTGCGGCGATAACGGCACCGATTTCCATACGTTTTGCAGCATATCCCGGGTGATAGATCTCATCGACAATTCCTGTTGCAAGACCTATCTGGTTGCCGTAGGACGAATAGCCTGCGGCGGCTGTCGTTACGATTTTTCTCTGGGGAAGCTTGCCCTTGATAGTTTCATCGAGCGGCTTCAGGGGATCTGCCGCACCTGTGACACGCATAGCTCCGTAGACATAGCTTCTGCCCGAAAGGGGATCACGAATCGCTCCGCCGATACATGTTGCCGCACCGCCGAAGGGCTCGATTTCTGTCGGATGGTTGTGGGTTTCATTTTTGAAAAGGAGCAGCCAAGGCTCACTGACGCCGTCTACGTCAACATTTATCTTAACCGTGCAGGCATTGATTTCTTCGCTCTCATCAAGCTTGTCAAGCTTTCCCTGCTTTTTAAGCGCCTTGACAGCGATAGTTGCAATGTCCATCAGACAGACGGGCTTTGTTCTGCCTAGCGATCTGCGTGTTTCAAGATATTCATCATATGTTTTTTGAATAAGCTCGTCCTCAAACGTAACGTCGTCAATTACCGTCAAAAATGTTGTATGGCGGCAATGATCCGACCAATAGGTATCAATCATTCGTATTTCGGTGATTGTCGGATTTCTGTTTTCGGATTTAAAATAATTCTGACAGAACTTGATATCGTCAATATCCATTGCAAGACCGAAATCTTCAACAAATTTTTCAAGCTCCGAGTCGGTTAAATCAAGGAAGCCGTCAAGAGTTTCGACGGATGTCGGAATATCATACTTTGCGGCAAGAGTTTCAGGCTTTGTGAGTGAAGCCTCTCTCGCTTCGACGGGGTTAATGACGTATTTTTTGATTGTATCAATTTCGCCTGCGGAAAGCTCGCCCTTGAGCAAATAAACCTTCGCTGTGCGCACGGTAGGACGCTCGGATTTTGAAATAATCTGTATGCACTGTGCGGCGGAGTCGGCTCTCTGATCAAACTGACCGGGAAGATATTCAACCGCAAAGCACGAATAGCCTTCGGAATTTATCTCGCTCGAAACGATATCGAGCTGAGGCTCCGAAAAAACTGTTTTTACGGCATAATTAAAAAGCTCCTCTGTGATGTTTTCGGCATCGTAACGGTTGATGATCCTCACATCCTCAAGACCCTTTATTGAGAGAAGCTCGTTGGCTTCCTTAAGCAGGTTCTTCGCCTCATGGGCAATTTCCGTTTTTTTTTCTACATAAACTCTGTAAACCATATTATTCCTCCGTTGCTTTCAAGGCTCTTTGACCGATGTCGAGTCTGTAATATGCGTTTTCAAATGAAATTGTTTTAACCTTTTTATATGAACTGTCAATTGCTTCCTTCAGCGTCGGAGCAACCGATGTTACGCCAAGAACTCTGCCTCCCGAGGTGTAAAGCTTGCCGTCCTTTTTCGCTGCGCCCGCAATATAAACGGAATCGGAGATGTCTTCGGGAATTGTTATCTCATATCCCTTTTTATATGAAACAGGGTAGCCGTCCGAAGCCATGATAACACAGCAGGCATTACCGTCTTTGAATTTAACTTCCGTTTCCGAAAGCGTGCCGTCGGTTGTCGCTTTCATAACCGTGAGCAGGTCGCTTTCAAGCAATGGAAGCACGACCTGAGTTTCGGGATCGCCGAAGCGGCAGTTATATTCAATTACCTTCGGACCGTCCTTGGTGAGCATGAGACCGAAATATAAACAGCCCTTGAAGGTTCGCCTCTCTTTATTCATAGCGTTGATCGTCGAAACAAAAATCGTGTCCATACAAATTTTTGCAACCTCATCTGTGTAATACGGGTTCGGAGCGATTGTGCCCATACCGCCTGTATTGAGTCCCGTATCATTGTCACCCGAACGCTTGTGATCCATTGAAGAAACCATCGGCTTTACAACCTTACCGTCGGTAAAAGCAAGGACGGAAACTTCGGGTCCTTCCAGATATTCTTCAATAACAATGCTTTCTCCGCTTTTGCCGAATTTCTTATCCTGCATGGCTTCAACGACGGCCTTTTTTGCTTCCTCGCGTGTCAATGCAACCGTAACGCCCTTGCCGAGGGCAAGACCGTCGGCTTTGATAACTGTCGGAACAGGGGCGTTCTCAAGGTAAGCGAGGGCTTTTTCCATATCGTTAAATGTCTCGTATGAAGCGGTCGGAATACTGTATTTCTTCATAAGATTTTTAGAAAAGACCTTACTGCCCTCAATTATTGCTGCATTTGCACGGGGACCGAAGCAGGAAATTCCGATTTCTTCAAGTCTGTCAACAAGTCCGAGCACAAGCGGATCGTCGGGAGCGACAACGGCATAATCTATATTTTCGTTCGACGCAAAGTCAACGATTTTATCAATTTCACATGCTCCTATCGGAACGCAGACAGCATCGTGTGCAATGCCGCCGTTGCCGGGGAGAGCATATACTTTTTCAATTGTTTTGTTCTCTTTTAGTTTTTTTATTATGGCATGTTCACGGCCGCCTCCGCCGATAACCATTATTTTCATTGCTTATCAAATCCTTTCAAGCGGAAAAAAAGACCCGTCAATAATCAATGGTGGAATAATCTCATGCCCGTAAATGCAATCGCCATGTCATATTTGTCGGCACATTCGATTACCAGGTTGTCGCGAATCGAGCCGCCGGGTTCGGCAATATATTTTACGCCGCTGAGCTTTGCTCTCTCGATATTGTCGCTGAACGGGAAGAAAGCATCAGAGCCGAGCGAAACTCCGTTGACAGTGTCGAGATATTCACGTACCTCCGATTCTGTAAGCGGTTCGGGACGGGTGGTAAAATATTTCTGCCAGTTGCCCTCGGCGCAAACGTCCTCCTCGCACTTGTTGATATATCTGTCGATTACATTGTCACGGTCGGGTCTGCCGAGAGTGGGGAGGAGGGGAAGATTAAGAACCTTGTCACTCTGACGAAGGAACCATGTGTCGGCTTTTCCGCCGGCAAGACGGGTGCAGTGAATTCTGGACTGCTGACCTGCGCCGACGCCGATCGCCTGTCCGCCGTAAGCAAAGCAAACGGAGTTGGACTGTGTATATTTGAGCGTTATAAGTGAAATAATCAGGTCACGAATTGCATCGTCGGGGATATTCTTATTTTTGGTGACAACATTGGAAAGAAGCTCCCTGTTGATTTCAAAATTATTTCTTCCCTGCTCGAAGGTGATGCCGAACACCTGCTTGCGCTCAATCGGCTCGGGTGTGTAGTCGGGGTCGATTTTGACGATGTTGTAGCTGCCCTTGCGCTTCGATTTGAGGATTTCAAGAGCTTCGGGCTCATAGCCGGGGGCAATTATTCCGTCGGAAACCTCACGTTTGATGAGCTTTGCCGTTGTGACGTCGCAAACGTCGGAGAGAGCAACCCAATCTCCGAATGAGCACATACGGTCGGTTCCTCTTGCACGGGCATAGGCGCAGGCGAGAGGGGAGCTGTCAAGGTCTTCGATATCGTCAACGAAGCAAGCCTTTTTGAGCTTTTCCGGAAGCTTTATTCCGACGGCCGCAGAGGTTGGGCTGACGTGCTTAAATGATGCAACGGCTGGAAGACCGAGAGCCTCCTTCAATTCCTTAACAAGCTGCCATGAGTTGAATGCGTCAAGGAAATTGATATATCCGGGCTTGCCGCAAAGGATTTCGATGGGAAGGTCGCTTGCGTTATTCATAAATATTCTTGAAGGCTTCTGATTGGGGTTACAGCCGTATTTGAGCTCGAATTCTTTCATATATTTCCGTTCCTTTCTTGGTTGTTTTCAGCAATTCTTGTTTATAAGCTTTTCCTCATAGCTGCCGTCTGTGAGGTCGGTGTATCTTACATAAAGGGAAATCTTATTGTTCTCGTCAAGATAATTCCAGATTTCATCGGCAAATTCGTCAATGCTGTCGGGGATAGCCACTCTCTCGGGTTCACCCTGAAATGTCGGGATCGGGTTGCCGTCCGTCACATATGTATGGATAAAGTGACCGAGCCCTGCCTTTGACGGATACGAGAAGGTGTATCTTGCACAGTCGCTTCCGTTTTCATCAAGGCTTTTAAGTATGCTCATTTCATACTTAAAATCATTTTCGCTGAAGGTCAGCATTCCGCTGATTCGGGGTGTGAAGTTCGGCGCATCCGGCTCAAACTCACGGCTTTCAAGGCTTTCGGAAAAGCTTTTGCCTGTTACAATTCCGTCGTAAACCGTGTCTGTCTGGTCGCCGTTGGTGACGATGAGCTTGTTCTCAAATTTTCTGATTGCCGCATAGATTATCAGGGAGGGATCCTCTACCTTTGAAGCGTCGAAAGGCTCGGTAAAGACCTCACCGTTTTTTACCGTGAACACACGGTTGCGGCTGTTTGCGCTTCTGCCCATGATGAAGTATGCCGTTGCGGCTTTTTTGCCGTCAGAGCTTTTGCCGATAACGATTCCGCGTCCTACATAGGGATTGCCGTCTATACGGTCTTTCATTGATTTGATTTCATATATGTTCATTTCAAGCTGTCCTTTCTTTAACGATCTCAGCGGATACAAGCTCGGCTGCCTGAGGAAGAAGCTTCCATTCCGCCTGCTCCATTACTCTTTTTTGAAGAATTTCGGGAGTATCGCCGTCCTCGATATTGACGGCCTTTTGAAGAATTATTTTTCCTCCGTCGGGTATCTCATTTACATAATGCACGGTTGCGCCCGTGACCTTAACGCCGTAATCGAGTGCCGCCCGATGAACTCTGAGGCCATAGAAGCCCTCGCCGCAAAAGGACGGAATCAGCGACGGATGAACGTTGATTATCCGCTCGGGATAGTGCGAGACAAAATCTGCGCTGAGTATGCTCATGAATCCGGCAAGCACAATCATATCTATCCCGTTTTCGCTGAGCAGACTCAAAATCCGGCTTTCAAAATCCGCCTGATCCTTACACTCTTTTTTTAGCACAACAGCCGTTTTTATTTCTGCATTTTCCGCCCTTGTGAGGGCATATGCCGAGCTGTTGTTTGAAACAACAAGAGTTATTTCGCCGCTTTTGATTATTCCGCTCTGCCGGGCGTCGATTAGAGCCTGAAGATTTGTTCCGCCGCCCGAAACAAGAACGGCAATCTTAGCCTTGTTTTTCATTTGTATGTACTCCTTTTAGTAAAGGTAAAACCATTGCGCCGAGCGTATTGCCGGCAACAATGAGAGCCATAAAGAAAATTATTTTTGTGTCAAATATTCCGGATGTTCCGAAATAAAACATATCGGCAATCGAATGTTCAAAGCCGCACAGAATAAACACCGGCACGCAAAAGAGAACTCCCAAAACGGAATTTTTCTCCTTATAAATGCTGACGGCGAGGTACATCAGTATTCCGCAGAAAAAGCCACGGATAAACGAGTACAACGGAAATTGAGCCAGCTTTGCCGAACACATCTCCGCCGCCCTTTCGCCGATATTCGGCAGAACCGTCCGCAGCAGCATTCCGAGCAGAAACGTTGCAATTAGGTTGCCGAAAAGTCCGACAGCGAGATTCAGAAAATCCTGCTTCTTATGCTGTTCGACTATGTAGCCGATTTTCCCCGTGAAAAGGTAGTAGCCTTTATAGCAGATGCAAAGAAGCGCAACCGAAAAGAGCACCGCTCCGGCCGTTTTGTTTTCACACGAGAGAAAAACCGTTCCGCCGATTGTTATGAGAATTCCTGCGCACAGGCTTTCACGAAAAGTTTTCAGCATATCGTAATTTTATCCTCTGAATTTTCAATTTTTCCAATTACATAAGCGTCCTCGCCGTTCGCCCGGAGAATTTCAATAGCCTTATCGGCATCCTCCCGAGCAACAACAATGCTCATGCCGACACCCATATTGAATGTATTAAACATATCTCTCTCGGAGATTCCGCCCTCTTTTGCAATGAGGTCGAAAATCGGGAGCACCTTAACATTCTTACGGTCAATTACTGCTCCGAGACCGTCGGGAATGCTTCTCGGAATATTCTCGTAGAAGCCGCCGCCCGTGATGTGTGAAATTCCCTTGACCTTAACCTGCTCAAGAAGTGCAAGCACAGGCTTTACATAAATCTTTGTGGGAGTGAGAAGCGTCTCGCCGACCGACTTGCCGCCAAGCTCCTCGCGGGGAGATTTGATATCGCTGTTTTCAACATCGAAAACCTTTCTGACAAGTGAAAAGCCGTTGGAGTGAACTCCGCTTGACGGGAGTGCAATAACAACATCTCCGGCTTTCATCGTTGAGGGGTCAAGTATCTTTGACTTATCGACAACGCCGACAGAGAAGCCTGCGAGGTCATATTCGTCAACGGGATAGAAGCCCGGCATCTCAGCTGTTTCTCCGCCGATAAGAGCCGCACCGCTCTGAACACAGCCCTCGGCAACGCCGGAAACGATTGAAGCGATTTTTTCGGGAACATTCTTGCCGCATGCGATATAGTCAAGGAAGAAAAGCGGCTTTGCTCCGCAGCAAATAATATCATTTACGCACATTGCAACGCAGTCAATGCCGACCGTGTCATGCTTGTCCATGAGAAAAGCCAGCTTCAGCTTTGTGCCGACGCCGTCAGTGCCGCTGACAAGCACCGGTTTCTCGATTCCCGTTGTGTCAAGCTCAAACAGGCCGCCGAAGCCGCCGACATCGGAGTACACGCCCGATGTCATTGTTCTTGCAATGTGTGATTTCATCAGTTCGACAGCCTTGTAGCCTGCCGTTATATCTACGCCTGCTGCGGCGTAGCTTTCGGAACGTGATTGTGTGTTCATCACTTTTTCTCCTTTTGTCTTTCGGAAATTTTACATTCAAACTTGCTCTTGTGCGTCTCGGTCGGCACTTCGGTCGGGTAATCGCCGTCGAAGCAGGCTGTGCAATAGCCCTTGCCGAGGTCGCCGCAGGCAATTTTTTTAACATTGTCAACGCTCAGATAACCGAGGGAATCAACGCCGATAATTTCTGCAATTTCGTCAACCGTATGGTGGCAGGCAATGAGGTTATCACGGGAGTCGATGTCCGTGCCGTAATAGCAGGGGTTAAGGAACGGCGGAGCGGAAACACGCATGTGAATTTCCTTTGCGCCGGCATTTCTAAGCAGTTTAACTATTCTTGCGCAGGTCGTTCCTCTGACAATTGAATCGTCAATCATGACAACTCTTTTACCCTTGATAACATTTGTGATAGGGTTGAGCTTGATGCGAACCTGATTTGTACGGCTCTTTTGACCCGGAGAAATGAATGTTCTGCCGATATACTTGTTCTTGATAAATCCTATTTCATAGGGAATACCGGACTGCTTAGCAAAGCCGAGAGCGGCATCAAGTCCGGAATCGGGAACTCCGATAACGACATCCGCCTGAACAGGGTGTTCAAGAGCCAAAAATGCGCCTGCACGGATTCTCGCTTCATGTACGCTTGCTCCGTCGATCACCGAATCGGGGCGTGCAAAATAAATATATTCAAAGACGCAGGTGTGCGGCTTCTCTTTGTTGCAATGGTCCTTAATGCTTCGAACCGATTTGCCGTCAAAAACGACGATTTCGCCCGGCTCAACATCTCTGACAAATTCCGCTCCTACTGCGTCAAGCGCACAGCTTTCCGAAGCGACAACGTAGCCGCCGTTCTCGGGAAGTCTGCCGATACAAAGCGGACGGAAGCCCATTTCATCACGAACGGCAATCATCTTGGTAGGCGACATTACAACAAGGGAATAAGCGCCCTTGATACGGTTAACAGCACGGTTGACCGCCTCCTCAATTGATGGAGCGGTAAGCCTTTCCTCGGTTATGATGTATGAGATAACCTCGGTATCCGACGTTGTGTGAAATATTGAGCCCTTGAGCTCAAGCGCACTGCGAAGCTCATATGAATTGGTAAGATTGCCGTTATGGGCGAGTGCAATACGGCCGTTAATGTGGTTGACGACGATCGGCTGAGCATTGTCTCTCGCTGAGCCGCCGGTTGTGCCGTAGCGGACATGACCTATTGCGATGTTGCCCTGACCGAACTGATTGAGATGATCAGGAGAGAAAACATCGTTGACAAGTCCCGTGTCCTTATATGTGGTAAAAAGTCCGTCGTCGTTTACAACGATTCCGCAGGATTCCTGTCCTCTGTGCTGGAGGGCGTAAAGACCGTAATAAACGGTACTTGCGATATCATACGATTCGTTGGCATAAACGCCGAAAACTCCGCATTCTTCATGTATATTAGACATAAAAAGCTCCGTTTCTTATTTGAAAACTCTCTTCATCATTTCTGCATAGGCATCTTCAACTCCGCCAAGATCACGGCGGAAACGATCCTTGTCAAGCTTCTCGTTTGTCTTGCTGTCCCAAAAACGGCAGGTGTCGGGAGAAATCTCGTCGGCGAGAACGATCGTGCCGTCGGAGAGCTTGCCGAACTCCAGCTTAAAGTCAACAAGAGTTACGTTAAGGCTTTTGAAATACTCCTTGAGAATCGCATTGACCTTGAATGCCATTGACTTGATGTTCTCAATCTCCTCCTTGGTTGCAAGGCCGAGAGCGAGAGCATGATATGAATTGAGAAGGGGATCATGAAGCTCATCGTTTTTATATGAAAACTCGATCGTCGGCTCGGCGAAAACAATGCCTTCCTCAACGCCGTAACGCTTTGCAAAGGAGCCGGCGGAAATATTTCTGATAATAACCTCAAGAGGAACGATTGAAACCTTGCGTACAACGGTCTCACGGTCGGAAAGCTCCTCGACATAGTGAGTCGGAATGCCCTGCTTCTCAAGAAGTTGCATGAGATAATTGGACATTTTGTTGTTTACAACGCCCTTGCCTGCAATTTTGCCCTTTTTGAGTCCGTCAAATGCCGTTGCGTCGTCCTTGTAGGAAACGATAACGTACTCGGGATCCTCGGTTGCAAAAACCTTCTTTGCCTTGCCCTCGTAGAGCTGTTCACATTTTTTCATGATTTGAAATCCTCCTTGATTTTATTTGTTATAAATTTGATGCAATGTTTTTATCCTTTTCCAAAACGGCAGCCGAGTCCGACGCACGCTTTTGGGAAAGCTTTTCGGAAAGCTCAGGCTCACAAAGAGCTAAAATCTGAATAGAAAGCAAAGCGGCATTGACTGCTCCGTTAATCGCTACTGTAGCAACCGGTATGCCGGAAGGCATTTGTACAGTAGATAACAAGGCGTCAATGCCGTCAAGTGTATTTGATTTACAGGGTATTCCTATGACGGGCAAAACGGTCTGAGCTGCAATTGCTCCTGCCAGATGAGCCGCCATTCCCGCAGCCGCAATGAGGACACCGAAGTCATTTGATTGGGCGGTTTGAGCGAATTTAGCAGCCTCGCCGGGTGTTCGGTGTGCAGAGAAGATGTGCACCTCGTAGGGGACGTTGAATGCTTTGAGCGTGTCGATCGCTTTCTGAACAATCGGCAAATCGCTGTCGCTTCCCATGATAATTCCAACTTTTTTCATGAAAATCCTCCTTTTAAAAAAGGGCACAATTAAGGCAGGATAAACCTTAATTGCGCCCAGACGGTCGGCATATTTTTTCTCTTGCTCCCATGCAGTAATCTGCTAATCCGTCAGTAACAAGAGAATATCCAAAGTATAGCATATTAAAACCCTGATGTCAACTGTTCAGACGTACGAAACACACAAAAATATAAGCAACAATATGTGAAAAGTGATGAAAAGTATGATTGACATTATTTGATAAATAACGACACAGAACCATAAGCTTAAAAGTGAATTTTGCGGGGTGTTGACACGTCAAAATATTTGTTATATGATAGTGTCAACAGCAAAATGAAGCTGATAAACGGCTATTTAAAAGCATCGGGCGGAGATTGATATGCAGGGATTTTTTGAAACACATTCGTATCTGGCGCAGATTTTCGGATTTTCCGCAATTACTGTCGGAATACTGATGTATCAATTTAAAAAGCACAAAACGATAATGATACTGATGACGCTCAGCGCAGCGCTTTGGTGTCTGCATTATGCGAGCCTGTGGCTGTTCACGCCGGTTGCAATGAATTTTATAAATTTGGCAAGAAGCTATGTTTGCAGTTTTGATAAAAAATGGGCGCGCTCAAAGGCTGTTCCCATTGTTTTTATCGTGCTTTCACTTTTGCTGACAGTTGTTACATGGCAGGGAATGTGGGGGATTTTGATATTTGTTTCGTCGATTTTCGCAACTATCGGCGGCTGGCAGAAAAATCCGCAGATTCTCAGAATTTTGAATATTATCGTGTGCCTTTGCTGGCTGCCGTATAACCTTGTCAATCATTCGTGGGCAGGAATGGCAAACAACTTGCTGTTGCTGATTTCTCTGGTTGTTGCGCTGATAAGATACAAATCGAAAAAGAACTTACTAAATAACTTACAGACCAAAACCGCCGACTGAAAATCGGCGGTTTTTCTGAATCTTTCCCTATGCTTACGCATCCTTTTATGTTGATTGTTAATTTACTTTATGCCGCATTGGTTTTGTGCTTTATTGACGAAATCCAGCCCTCAAATTTGTCTGCGTAGTCCTCTTCAAGATATTTTTCGCAGTAAATCTGAGTTACCCAGTATATGTCGTCAATCTGCTGAACACAAACCAGATTGTAGTAATCTGTGCCTTCATAGCTGTCGTAAAAAGCAATATTATAAGTATACGGATTGCTTTTGTTTACATTTTTCACCTGATTGCCCTCGCAATAGCTTTTTGCAAGCTCTTCAAGGCTTGCGTTTTTTTTCTCAATGGCGTAATCGAGATCTTCTTGAGTATATTCGTCAACAGTCAATGTAACGTCGGACGAGGTAAGCGAATAGCTGCTGTTGGTATTTTCTTCCCATTCGTATAAATGCTTGTCCGCCGTTATGCTGTAATCCTCGTATGAAAAGGTCTGCGGCTCATCAAGCTTTATATCCGCAAGGGTCATAGACAGTATTGAAGCAACAAGGCTTGCGACAAATACCGCAAATATTTTGGCAACGGCTTTGCCTGTCGATTTGTTCTTGACATAAACAAATTTTTTGCCGACTTTTGATTCCAAAAACATTCTGACATCGCAGCACGGGTTTTCGATGGCGCTTTTCGGTATAATGAACGCCGCAGATTTGTTTAAATACAGGCAGATCAAATCGTCGGTTTCGTAAAGCTCTTCAATGGCAGAATAGTTATATACTGCACTTGAATCAATTGTGAATACTTTTAACTCGTTTTCCGTGAACGAGTAGGTGACTTCCTTGTTCAGGTTCTTCTTTGACTGTGATTTGAACAGGGAATTTCCGATGTATACAGGGGCAAGGAAATAATAAGCGATCAATATAATTCCGAGCGTCGGAACGAGAATGAAATCGTTAATGTGTCTGATATTAGATAAATATGTCAGTACAGGACCGATCACAAAGCAAATTATCAATCCTACAATCAAAAGTGCATTCATTGATTTCATTTTGTGGGCAAATGCGTCCGCCGCTTTGCGGAAAATCTTTTTGTTCGGCATAACCGTTGCTTTGAATAATTCCATATTGATATCCTCCTCTTATTGATCATAAACTTCTGTGTTGGCTTTTTTGCTGCTTTCAACGACCTTGACAGTTATAGTGGACATAACCCCGTTTGAAAGATACGAATTGTACTTGAGCGATATTGTCGTGACTCCCGGCGTGTCTCCTGCGGTGATATACAGATAAATTTCCCTGCCGTTTACTCCGCCGAGATAGCTCACCGAAACATCCGCAAGATTGTTGTTGTCGGTTGAGGTGTATACAAAGCCGTCATTGTTTTTGCGCATCGTGAGATTTACGCTTTCGCCTGTTTCAAGCTCGACGTACTGCGACGAGGGCTCAATCTTCGGCGCATTGGTAGGCTTGCCCATATTGATATGTTGGTCGTCGCCGATCGTTATGGGAGGAATGTTGTTTGAAAACAGGATGAAAAATGTACTGCTTAATCCCTTATATTCAACCGTAATCTTTTCGGTTGCGTGTGCGCCGAAGTCCTCGCTTTTGATGATTTTGCAGTTGTTGATTCCGATCTTTTTAACCGTGCCGTCGCTGTATTCGACATTTGCGATTATTCCGTCGAAAGTGAAGTCGTCAATCGAATCGTATTCGTATACAAAGCCGTCGGGAAAACTGAGCCAAAGATCAACTGCCTCGGATGCCGCTTTTTTTGTTGTCGTCACGGCCGCCGTGGTCTTTACGGTTGTGGTTTGTGAAGTTGTTGCAGTTGTTGTTTTATCCTCATTTTTTCTTTCAATCGTGTGACTGACAGCCACAGCGCCGAAGCTCAGGGAGAAAACAACGGCACAGGCCAAGAATATGCTGAGAGTTCTGCGTTTCTTGTCGTCGGTGTTATTGTTATTCTTGATAAAGGGTATTATGGCGGAGAGATTGTCGGACTGTACCTCAATCAGCACGTCAACACACTCGTCAATAAAATCAAAATCGGGTTCTTCCTTTTCAATCTCGATGTCGATCAGCGAATTAAGGAGCTCTACTACGGCAGCTTTAAAGGAGTTGTCATCGTATATCTTGTTCAGTATGTTTTTTGTTATTACTAAGTTGTTCATAAGGTCACCTCATTTTCAAACAGTTGCTTTTCTTTTATCAGGTCTTTGATCCTTTGCCGCAGCCGTGACGTTCGTTTTGCCGCGGCAGGAGGGGAGATGTTAAGCTGTTCCGCTATTTCGGTCAGCGGTATTCGTTTCATGTATTTCATTCTGTACAGCTCCTGCTCCTCATACGACAGCAGAGAAACAAGCATTGCCGCGCAACTGTCATAATCAAAATCATCCGGAATAATCGGCGGCGAGGCGGTTTCTCCGACCTCTTCAAGCTGTATGTTACGCCGCATTCGTTTCTTGTATTCTTTTATCGTCCTCATGACGAATGTATCGGCGGTTCTGTAAAGAAAAGCTCGTTTATGTTCAATTTCCGCTCCCTCGGACAGTCTTTTTTGAAGAACAAGAAATGTGTCCTGCACGCAGTCGGGTGCGTGTTCGTTCAAGTCTCCGAGTCGCGCGTAGCAATATCTGTAAATTGATTGGTAGTATTTATCGTAGCAATCGTTGACAATTCTTTTGACCTCGCGTTTGTTTTGCGACACCTTTAAACCTCCTCATCTTTTCCTCTCATAAAGTAGCCAACTTAAACACAAAATATGACACAAATTTTTTAAAATTATTTTATCATACGGTATAGTCCTGCTTGATGTCAATAAAGAATTAAACTGAAGGGCAAGAAAAAAGATACGCACCGCGAAAACGGTTGACTTTCGGGGTGCGTAAAATATTTTTTGCTCATTAAATCATATAACGGTGGATTGTTGATTTCCTTAGATGAACTTGAAATATACAAATGCGGATTTGATTATATCAATTAAGTCATTGAAAGCCCTTATAAAAAAACTTGTGAATTTTGTCCCTTTTGTTTCAGATTTGATTTCAGGCTTTGATTCAATGCTTTGATCAATCAAATTAAGATATTCGACGTATTGCGAAGAGGTTTGGAGCAGCTCTTTGGAGCTTTTACTTTGATCAACGTTTGAGAGAAGCACGCCTGCCTGTTGAAGTATTTTGACGTCAAGGACATCAATTACGCCGTCATGATTGCAGTCGGCTGCGGCAAGCTGCGCCTGCGTGAGCGAATCATAAGACAGAAGCCCGTTTGCAAGACAGTCTGCGATTACCGCATCCATTCCGTCGTACCGGCCGTCGCCGTTTACATCGCCGAAAATAACCACATTATAGTTGATGATTTCCGACGTCGGGTATGAAACGGAAACGATTGTGTCCGTTCCGATTGTATTCCCCGATTTTGGGATTACCGTGACTGTTGCTTCCGATGGAATAACGTTGTCGGAGAGGAATGCTTCAACGCTTGTCGAAACGTTGAAACCGGAAATCAGGTTGTCAGTGAAATCGCAGTTGCGTATGACATTGTCAATATTTTTGCTTTCGGTCATCAGACATCTTGTGCACATCTTAACGAGAGTACCCTGTGACTTTTCCGACGGATATGCTGTAATTTTCCAATCGCCGTAGCTGTGACCGAGCGAGGAAACATAATCCTTTTTTAATGTATTTGAGCAGTTTTTGCATATATACTGTAAATATCCGTCTGTCACACAGGTCGGTTCAATCACGGTCACGGTGTAGTCGTGCTGTAAAGCGGGAGTTACCATTGTTTCCGTTTTGCCGCAGGAAGTACAGCTTCGATTCCTGACACCCGCCTCGGTACAGGTTTCTTCTGTGGTGACAGTCCAATCCGTCCATATATGCTCATCTATATCACCGAGGAATGCAGAAGCGTCAATCGCCTTGAATTTGTACGGTGATGATCTGCAAGTGTCGATGTTCTGATCCGCACTTGAAAGCATATCCTGTTTCAGGCGTTCTATCGTGCGTTCGGGATATTTTTCCATATAGAGAGCGGCAATGGCAGAGACAATGGGTGCAGCCTGAGATGTCCCCGACATTAAATCGTTTCCTCTTGTTCCGCAGCCGAGTATACCGTCTCCGGGTGCGGCAATGTTATAATATTTGCCGTTGTCCGTATCATAGTTTGTTCCGGTTGAAAGTCTTGTGGGGAAGCTTTTGCTTATACCCATAACTCCGACTACGGTGCTGTATGCCGCAGGGTAGAATATTTCATCGGACGTTGGATTGCCGCTGTTTCCTGCAGCCGCAACGCAAAGTATACCGGCGTTATTTGCTCTTCTTATCGAGGCGGCGATAATATCGGAATTTGATTTGCTCCCGAGTGACAGATTGATGATATCCGCTTCGTTTTCTATTGCAAAATCAATCGCATTTGCAACGTCTGCGCTTGTGAAGTGAGGTTCGGTGGTTTCGCTAAAGTATTTTGCCGCCTGTATGAGCATGAGCTGAGCATCGTATGCGATTCCGATACCGCCGGCATTGTCATTTGCCATACCGATAATGCCTGCAACGTTTGAGCCATGGTCGGTAGAGGTGAAGGGACGTCCGCTCTTTTTGTATATCGGTCCGATATCGTCGGATTTTGTGCATACGTTCCAACCGACTGTTCCCTGGCTGTTTTTCCAAAGATTTTGAGGGAAATCCTCCGCGTCGACCTTATAGCCGTTATCAATAACCGCAATGGTGACACCTGAACCTGTTACGTTGTTTTCCTGCCACGCCTGCGGAACATGAAGCACATCTTCCATATACCATTTCTGATAATCGGTGTAGTCGGAAGAACTGTCGGCTATCTCTCCGGGCATTGTAAAGCTCGTTGAATAGTAAATATAATTCGGCTCTGCGATTATATTGCCGTACCTGTTCAGCTTGGCGCAAAGCTTTTTTACATCACCGTCGATTTCCGCAATGTACATATTGCTGTCTTCGGTATAGTTTTCGATTTCCTCAATGCTGTCAATACCTACATTGTCGAAGTCAACATAGACTTTACTGCTGTCTGACGCACAATAAAGATAATCGTCGTTGCTGCAAATTTCTTTTGAACTGCAAATAACAACCTCGCCGTCAACGTATTCTTCGTCCTCATTTTCTGTTACGGCAGAAACACACAAAGGCAGAACGGAAATTAAAACAGAAAAACATGTAAGAATTGAAATGAATTTTTTAAAATGCATATTGGTTCATCTCCGTTTTTTATTATACTGTGAGGCGTATTTCCCTTGGGTTTTATTAAATTATAGCATTTTATAAGTCTGATATCAATGTTTTGTTACAACAAAAGGCATTCCGTCCAACAGCTTTTCCTCGGTATGCGCGTCGGGGGATTTATAACAAATTATGAATTTTTGAAAAAAGCTCTTGACCTAAAGTGAACTTTAAGTTTTATAATGAAAACATAATAAGACAAACGGAGGTTTTATCATGAAAAGACTTGTAGCATATTTCTCGGCAAGCGGTGTAACTGAGAGCGCCGCGAAAAAGCTTGCTTCGGCGATCGGTGTGGACTTGTTTGAAATAAAGCCCGTTCAGCCGTACTCAAGCGCAGACCTTGACTGGACGAACAAAAACAGCCGTTCAAGCGTTGAATACAGGGACAAGAGCATACGTCCCGAAATAGCCGAAAAGCTCGGCAATATGGCTGACTACGACGTTGTTTATATCGGCTTCCCGATTTGGTGGTACGTTGCGCCGAGCATTATCAACACCTTTGTTGAAAGCTATGACTTTGCAGGAAAGACGCTGATTCCGTTTGCTACATCGGGCGGAAGCGGAATGGGCAAAACCGTTGATGTTCTGCGCCCTCTCTGCTCGGAAAAGGCTGTTTGGAAGAGCGGCAGGGTCATCAACCGTATGTCAGAATCCGAACTGAAAAAGTGGGCTGAAAATGCCGAAAAATAAGGAGTGGGCGCGATGAAATACACTAAGCTCGGAAAAACCGATATTGAAATTTCAAAGGTGTGCGTCGGCTGTATGAGCTTCGGCAAGGCAGGAACGATGCACGACTGGACGCTTGACGAAAAGGCGAGCGAGGAGGTCATTAAGCACGCGCTCGGTCTCGGCATAAATTTTTTTGACACGGCGAACTGCTACTCGGCAGGCACGAGTGAGGAATATCTCGGCAGAGCGCTGAAAAAGTACACACAGCGAGATAAGGCCGTTATTGCCTCAAAGGTTTATTTCAATGACGGCAGGCTTTCAAAGGAAGCCATTAACCGTGAGATTGACGGAACACTCAAAAGGCTCGGTACGGATTATCTCGACCTCTATATAATCCATCGGTTTGATTATGAGACCCCGATTGAAGAGACTATGGAAGCGCTTGATTCGCTTGTCAAAGCCGGTAAGGTCAGAGCTCTGGGCGCGTCGGCGATGTACGGCTACCAGTTTTACAATATGCAGCTTGCGGCGAGGGATAACGGCTGGACACCGTTCTCGGCAATGGAGAACCACTATAATCTGCTTTACCGCGAGGACGAACGTGATCTGATACCGATTTGCAATCAGATGGGAGTTTCGCTGATGCCTTACAGCGCGTTGACGGCAGGTCACCTTGCAAGACCGACATGGAACTCCGATTCGCTCAGAAGCAAAACAGACCGTGTTGCCATGGGTAAATATGACAAGACGGAGCAGTACGATATTGAGATCGTGAAGCGCGTCGCCGAGCTTGCCGAAAAGTATAACTGCAAGATGTCGCAAATTGCTCTTGCGTGGCATTGGGCAAGGGGAGCTGCGTCTCCGATTCTCGGCGCGACAAAGGCGAAATATTTTGACGACGCGGTCGGTGCGCTTGACATTGAGCTGAGCGAGGACGATCTAAAGTATATCGAAGAGCTGTATGTTCCGCATCCCGTTGTCGGAGCAATTAAACAAAATCCGCCGCAGAATGTATTTCTGCTGGACGAGAAGAAATAAAACACAAAATCCCTTGACACTTTAAATACAAGTGCCGAGGGATTTTTACCTTATATCATTTTATTTCATCAATCACTTTGCCGATGTCACAATCAATGCAGATCGACTGCTTTTCGATTTCGGCAGGGCAGACGGCATCGCCGTAGTTTATGCAGGCGTATGTCGCCTTGGGATTCTTTAGAGTCATCTGCCAAAACGGATATTTTATTATCACGGGTGTATTGTAACCGACGCCGAGCTCAAGAAAAAGAATTTTTTGATTTTTTCTTGCTCGCAGGAAATTTTCGTATCTTTCCGCAGCTCTGTGCCAGCCTTCATCCTCGACGAACTTGTCGTCGCTGCGAAGGTTCATTGTCATTGGTGCGCCGCAGTTCGGACATACGGGAACAAACTCGGACAGGATTTTCATATCGTGCTGCTGCTTGCACATCGCCGTTATGATTTCCTCGTTGTCATAGGTTTCCTGACGGCAGGGGACGGAACATTGAAAAAGCCCATAGTCGCCCTGAGTATAGAAAAGCCGCTTTTTGTCAAAGCCTGCCTTTTGAAACTGATGGTCAACGTTGGTTGTTATTACAAAGTAATCCTTGTCCTTTATCAAGTCGAAAAGCCGACTATACAAATCATTCGGTGCGTCGGTGTAGCGGTTGAGAAAAATATATCTGCTCCAGTACGCCCAGTATTCTTCGGGAGTTTTGTAGGGATAAAAGCCGCCCGAATACATATCACTAAAGCCGTAACGGCTGTGAAAATCGGCAAAGTATTTATGAAATCGCTCACCGTCATAGCGAAAGCCTGCCGAGGTTGAAAGCCCTGCGCCTGCACCGATAACTATTGCGTCCGCAGAAGCTGCGGCGTCCTTTAACCGCTTAATTTTTTCCGAGAAGCTCTCGGTAGATTTCGTAATCCTCGTCTTTGAAAACATTGAATATCACCTCAATATTGCTGTGTGTTTTGTATTCCTTAACCGTGTCAGCGGCGACCTGAGCGGCGGCTCGGTTCGGGAAGTGAAATTCACCCGTTGATATACAGCAAAAAGCGATGCTTTTAACTCCGTCGTTTTCGGCAATTTCAAGGCAGGAAAGATAGCAGGAACGAAGCAAATCGCAGTCTTTTTCCGTCAGTCTGCCGTATACGATCGGACCGACGGTGTGAATAACCTTTTGGCAGGGCAGGTTGAACGCAGGTGTGATTTTTGCCTTACCGGTCGGTTCGTCAAAGTTTTGCTTTTCCATCAGCTCATTGCACGCAAGGCGAAGCTGAATGCCCGAAAATGTGTGAATCGCATTGTCAATACACCTGTGATTCGGACAGAAGCAGCCGAGCAGCTTGCTGTTTGCGGCATTGACGATTGCGCCGCATTTAAGCGTTGTAATATCGCCCTGCCAAAGATATATGCCGTCGGCAATCGGTGAAAGCGTTTTGTAATCCGTTATGCCGCTTCGCTTTATTTCTTCTTTGAGATATTCGTCCTGAACGGCAATAAATTCATTGCTTGCAGGCATAGGCGGACGAACGTTTAGCAGTCCGCGAAGCAGAAGCTTCTGCTCAGCCGCATCATTCGGAATCCTGATTTCCGAAGCTTGCTCGATCAAAAGATATTTGATTAAATAAATCCGTCTTTCCGCCTGTGTCATGGTAAAGCTCCTTTGTGAATTTTATGCGTAGAAAAATCCTGCTGTCATGTCGAGATAGTTTTGTCCCGAATAATCGGGATACTCCGCTTCAACCCTTTTCTTGAAGCTGTCCGAATCGGAACAGTCGGCAGCGATATTTTTCAGGTTTTCAAGATAGTCAATTTTTGTTTGTGCGTCCTTTAAATCCTCAGGGGTGTAGTGCGAGGTCAAAATCAGGTCATAGCCCTTGTCGATATAGCCTTTGAGCTGAGCAATGATTCCGTCGGCGTGAGCACCGCCGGCAACAATCGAGTGACAATCGTGACCGAGCATGTGGGTGTAAACCGCATTGATTTCGGGGATTTCAATGTCAAACGCGTCGGGAGTCTGAGTAATCACAAAATCAATTCCGCCGATAGTGGTTTCACCCTCTTCGATAACGTTTGTTATCTTGTGAATGCTCTTGTCAAAGATATCACCGAAAGCGTTGGTGAAGTTAGTAATCAACGCCTTTCCTCCGCCGCTTTCAGAGTAGGCAACGGCATTTTCGGTCGCATATTTTGCGGTATTCGGAAGAAAAATTCCACCTGCGCCGTGGTAGGAGATAAGCATACCTGCAACCTCAATACCGTTGAGATATTCCGCAAGCTCGGCATTGTTATCAAAGAAGCACGGTGATTCAATTATAACAGCTTTTCCGTCCTTTTCAACTATGAAAACCTCGTTGTCAATGAAATCATTGGTCTTATATGCGTGCAGCTTGATGCCGCCGAAGTCGTAAATGTTCATTTCACCCTTTTTGAGTGTAACCTTTGTAAATGTGTTCTTATTCATAATATTACCTCCGAATTTTTTGGCTTAGGAGCGGCCGTTCTCCTGAGCTCCGGTACCATTCTAACGCATGATATTTGCGCTGTAAAGTACGCACTTTTTTATTACATAGTTACCAAAAAGTAACTTCTTGAAAATAATCGGGCGATGAATTATAATTGAATATAACATAATATTATGATGTAAAATGAAAGGGGAATGTTATATGCTGACAAAGGAAGAATTACCTGCCTGCCCCGTGGCAACAACAGTTTCGCTCATAGGCAGTAAATGGAAAATCCTTATAATAAGGAATCTGCTCGTCAGACCGTGGAGGTTCAACGAGCTGAAGAGAGATTTGGAAGGAATCAGTCAAAAGGTGCTGACAGACAGCCTGCGCTCAATGGAAGCTGACGGAATTATAACAAGGACGGTTTATGCCGAGGTTCCGCCGAGAGTCGAATATGCGCTCTCTCCGCTGGGCGAGTCAATGCGCCCGATTATGGATGCCATGGAAAAATGGGGCACGGAATACAAAAACAGTCTTAAGTAATCTGCCTATTGAATAGCAGGTATAATTTGCAGTATGAGAATTTTAACAAATTGTGAATTTTAAGGAAAATATATTGACTTGAAGTTGGCTTTAAGTTTTATAATTTGCTTGTAAAATATCGGAAAAGGAGTGCTGCTGTTTGAAAGCATTGTTGATTAACGGAAGCCCGCGGGCGCACGGATGCACATTTACCGCGCTTTCGGAGCTAAAAAAGACGCTTGAAGAAGAGGGCATGGAGGTTGAGCTTATCCATGTCGGACAGAAAGACATTCACGGATGTATCGCTTGCCGAAAGTGCTTTGAAACCGGCAAATGTGTGTTTGATGACATTGTAAATGAGGTCGCTCCAAAGCTTGCCGAGGCGGACGCCTTTGTTATCGGAGCGCCTGTTTATTACGCATCACCGGCAGGCGGCGCAATTTCGTTCATGGACAGATTGTTTTTCAGCACGAGCCGTATCAATAAGTCGATGAAGGTCGGTGCGGCGGTTGTCTCGTGCAGACGCGGCGGCAACACGTCGTCATTCGATGTTCTCAACAAATATTTTTCGATCAGCTCTATGCCGATTGCAACCAGCCAATACTGGAATATGGTTTACGGCGGTGAGGCGGACGAGGTGCTTCTTGACAAAGAGGGCTTGCAGACAATGAGAACCCTCGGCAGGAACATTGCCTTTATGGTCAAGAGCATTGACCTCGGCAAAAAAGCCTACGGCTTGCCGCAGAAAGAACCGATTACATTCACAAGTTTTCATCATTGAGAGGAGAATTTTTATGAGAAAAAATTTCGGAGCTAAAACCTATCTTTATCCGCAGCCCGTCATGATTATCGCCACATACGACGAGAACGGCAAACCGAACGCAATGAATGCCGCGTGGGGCGGAATAGTAGGCGACAATGAAATTATATTCGACCTCGGCTCGCACAAGACGACCGACAATATACTCAAAACAAAGGCGTTCACGGTTGCCGTCGGTGATGTTGAGCACGTTGTTGAGTGCGACTATGTCGGTATTGTTTCCGCAAACAGCGACCCCGACAAAATGAAAAAGGCAGGATTTACAACAACAAAGAGCGAGTTCGTGAACGCTCCGATTATCAATGAGCTTCCGCTGTCGCTGGAGTGCGAGATGATTAAGGTTATTGACGACGGAAAGTTCCTCGGTGAAATCAAAAACGTCAGCGCGGACGAGAAGATTCTTGACGCGGACGGCAAAATTGATCTTACTAAGTTTGCGCCGATAACCTACGACCCTGCAAACTTCGGCTATTACCGTCTCGGCGAAAAGGTCGGACAGGCTTTTTCGGACGGCAAAAAGATTAAATAATTATCGAAAGAAGTGCTTTTATGAATAATTTTATCTTTGAAAACCCAACCAAAGTATATTTTGGCGCAGGTTGCGTCAAGGAATACTTGAAAAGTGTTGTTGAGGATTACGGCAGCACGGTTATGCTCTGCTACGGCGGCGGTTCAATAAAGAAAAACGGTGTTTACGACGAGGTCGTTTCGTTGTTGAAAGATGCCGGAAAAAGAATTGTCGAGTTTTCGGGTATTCTGTCCAACCCGACCTATTCAAAGGTGCTTGAGGGCGCAAAGCTTGCAAAGGAAAGTCATGCCGATTTGATTCTTGCTGTCGGCGGCGGAAGTGTTATGGATTGCTGCAAGGCAATTTCACTCGGCGCAGTTTACGACGGAGATATCTGGACGGATTTTTGGGCAAAAGTCGGTGTGATTACTTGTGAACCCTTGCCGCTCGGCATGATTGTTACGGCGGCAGGCACGGGCAGCGAGTGCAACGGCGGCTCGGTAATTACAAACGAAACGGTTAAGATTAAATGCGGCAAGGATTACCCTCAGCTCAATGCAAGGTTTGCAATGCTTGACCCGACCTATACTTACAGCGTTCCCAAGTTCCAAATGGTTTCGGGTGCGTTTGATACGCTTTCACACATCATGGAGATTTACTTCAGTGAGCCTGACGAAAGCAATGTTTCCGACAGCATATCCGAAGGCCTTATGAAGAATGTGATTGAAAACCTGCGTGCGGCAATAAAAAATCCGAAAGATTATGTCGCAAGAAGCAATCTTATGTGGGACGCGACAATGGCGGAGAACCGCATAATCAAGCTCGGCAAAAGAACCGATTTCGAATGTCATCAGATGGAGCACCAGCTCGGCGCGTACACAAACTGTAACCACGGTGCAGGTCTCGCTGTGCTTCACCCCGTCTATTACAGGCATATATACAAGGACGGCGTAAGGAAGTTTGCACGCTTTGCGACAGAGGTCTGGGACATTTCAAAGGACGGCAAAACCGAAGAACAGCTTGCTTTAGCAGGAGTGGAAGCTCTTGCCGATTTCATAAAGGAAATCGGTATGCCGACCACACTTAAAGAGCTCGGCGTTGACGGGGATATCAATCTCAAGGAAATCGCCGATTCCTGCAACACGCTGGCAGGCGGTTACAGAAAGCTGACTCACGAAGAAATCCTCGAAATTTTCGAGGAATGTAAATAAAGAGGATTATATTATGAAAAAGATTATTGCAATTCTTTTGGCGGTTACACTTGCTTTTACATTTGCCGCTTGCGGTAAGGGCGCGGCAGAACCTTCAAACGGTACGTCGAACAGCGGCGGCTCAGCCGAAAACAGTTCAAAAAATGATACCGCCGCACCGAAGTCGGGCAAGGTGCTCGTTGTCTATTATTCCGCAACGGGAAGCACCAAGGCGGTTGCCGAAACGATCGCAGAAACAGCGGGCGCGGATATTTTTGAAATTGTGCCGAAGGACAAATACACGAGCGCGGATCTCGACTGGACCGATAACGGCAGCCGTGTGAATGCCGAGCACGACGACGAGAGCAAGCGCGATGTTGCGCTCGAAAAAACAACGCCCGATAACTGGAGCGATTACGACACCGTATTCGTCGGTTATCCGATTTGGTGGGGAATCGCCGCATGGCCGGTTAATAATTTTGTTAAAGGCAATGATTTCGCGGGTAAAAAGGTTATCCCGTTCTGCACGTCCGCATCGTCGGGACTGGGTCAGAGCAGTAAGCTTCTGGCAGAGACGGCAGACACAGGCGATTGGCAGGACGGCGAGAGATTTTCTTCCGGCGCATCGTCCGATAGTGTTGTAAGCTGGGTGAACAGTCTCGGACTGTGATATGAAAAGGAGAGTTAATTATGCCGTATATTCAAATCAAAGCATACCCAAAAGATGAAGAGATAAAGAAAAGAGTTGCCGACAGAATAAATCAGGTTTTTCTTGAAGAGTGGGGCTGCCCTCAGGAAGCAATATCTGTTTCTGTTGAAGAGGTTTTGCCTCAGGACTGGAATGAAAAAGTTGTTAAGCCGGAAATTGAGCCCAACAAGGACAAGATGCTCATTCTTGAGGGAGAGAAGCTATACTGATAGATGAACAGACTTTTGAATATGTTGACATTGGGTCGCCTTTTTGTTATATTTCTCTAAGAGGTGATTTGATGAGGCATATTGCGGTTCTGAAGCATAAACCGAAGCTCAGCGGCAGGGATTCAATTCCCGACGGAGCGATAAACGGTAACGGAGACCTTTCCGTTATCCTCGGCAACTGTGAAAACGGTATGCGTATTCACCTTGCAAAATGCGATATTTGGTGCGAAAGAGAAGTCCCCGGTGATAAGGGACTGAAGCCGCTCGGAAATATTGATATCCCGATTTCGAAGTCGATGTATGACAATTACTTCGTTGAACAGGATATGGATATTGCCGAGCTTCGCTGTCATTTCAAGGACGATTGCGATTGGCTGGACATTGTTGTCAGGGTTCACAAAACCGATAATTCCGGAGTGATTGAGATTGACGGCAATATTCCGCTGCCGACTCCGATGTTAGCAAACCGTGCTGACGCGACGGGAAATACCGATAGCTTTGAAAACGGCGGCATCAGCTTTATAAGCAGAAAGTTTACCGGCGGCACAACCGCTTGCGATACCTTTGCCTGCTGCGCAATGACTCAAATTGAATCGGGCAGATATTTCTTCTGTGCGGCGACAAATTTTGACGTTGAAAATCCCGATGATGAAGTTGTTAAAAAGGCTCGCGAAATGTCCGCGGAAAAATGCCGACACCTGAAAGAGGAGCATCTGAACGCTTGGGCTGATTTTTGGTCAAAGTCGTCCTTTCATATTTCCGATGAAGAGCTTGAACTGCGATGGTACGGTTCACAGTACCTTTTGGCGGTGTGCACGGGAAATAAAAGGTTTCCGCCCGGTCTCTACGGCAATTTTATTACGGTGGAAAATCCGTCGTGGGCGAGCGATTATCATTTGAATTATAACTATCAGGCACCGTTTTACGCGGCGTGCCTGACAAACCATACGGAGTTCACGGACGCCTATCACGTTCCGCTTGAGGATTTTGTTGAACGCGGCAGGAAAGATGCCGCGCGCTTTGGCTGTAAGGGCATATTTTTCCCTGTTTCGATTTTTCCGAAAGGGCTGTATTCCGAGCTTGAACCGTCAAGCAAATACTGCTTTGAAAGACTGCATCTCGGACAGAAAAGCAACGCGATTCACGCCGCGGATATTATGATATTCAGGTGGAAATATACCCGTGATACGGCGTATGCGCGGGAGCACGCCTATCCGTTTTTAAAGGAGGCGCTGGAATTTTTTGAGGACTATGCAACCTTTGAAAACGGACGGTTCAGCGTTGAAAGGGATGCGACGCACGAGATTCCGTATTACAAGGAAAACGATTTTAACGAAAGACAATACCGCCGCTTTATAAATGACAAAAACAATGTGCTTACGCTCGGCCTGCTCCGCCTCGGACTTGAGGCAGGAATTGATATGGCGAAAGCGCTGAATGTCGATGAGGACAAGCAGGAAAAGTGGCAGTATATGCTGGATCATCTCGCGTCGTTCCCGACGTGCATAAGGCATTTTAAAAGGGTCTATCGCTACACGGAAAAGGGTATGAGGTGGAACGATTCGGGCGACGTCGGCTTGCAGCATATCTATCCGAGCGGATGTGTAGGTCTTTCGTCCGATGAAAAAACACTCAGAACTGCAAGGAATACATTTAAACAGAACGGACGCTGGCTTGACGGAAACGCGTGCAGTTCATTCTTTCCGTGTGCGGCACGGCTCGGAATTGAGCCGGAGCTGATTGTCGAAAAGCTGAAGGAGCACAACAAGCTCAAGGGCTTGCCGAATATGCTTTATTATCACGGCGGCGGATGTCTTGAAAACTGTTCCATTGTGCCGAACACCCTCGGCGAAATGGCGCTGCAAAGTCATCAGAATGTTCTTAGCTTTTTCCCCGTGTGGCCGAAGTCGCTTGACTGCCGTTTTGATAATTTGCGCGCATACGGCGGATTCCTTGTAAGCGCGGAGATGAAAAACGGAAAAATCGGATATATAACCGTTGTATCGGAATGCGGAGAACTACTGAATTTTATCAATCCGTTTGAGCGCTGCGCTGTTGTAAGTGACGGCGGAGTGAGATGTTTTGAATCAAAAGACATCAGCATACCGACTGAGGTCGGCGAAAAAATCGTAATAAAACCCGATTGATTTTGCAGTCTTTAAGGCAATACCGCACAAATTGAGGCACACGCCTTGCTTGAATCTGTTTCCGCCATGCCGCACAAAAAATCCTTGACTTGCGTCAGCAAGCCTGCAAAATTTTTGTACAACCTGACGAAAAATCTTACTGTGCAATCCGCACACCTCAATTGTGCGGTATTGCCTTAATAATAGAAAAGAAATATAATAAAAAAATCCCGACTTTTTCAAAAAAACACTTGATTTTTAAAAACTCTGTGCTATAATATATGAGCGTTAAGAAATGCGCTGCTAGCTCAGCTGGATAGAGTGTTTGGCTACGAACCAAAAGGTCAGGGGTTCGAATCCCTTGCAGCGCGCCAAAAGAGAAGTGATACTTCGGTATTGCTTCTCTTTTTTTGTTACGCTGTCATTTTGGGGG
>CAKSHH010000011.1 GCA_934456435.1 uncultured Eubacteriales bacterium | reverse complement strand
TCATAGTACAAATCCTTTCGTTGCTTTTTCGAAAAATAGCTTGATTTCAGGTTAAATATATATTATTATTTATTTAAAGATTTGTCAATTATCCGAGAGGAGGATTCTTATGAATTACAAAAAGGACGGTTCGGTTTATGTCGTCAGGCTCAGCGTCGGCGAGGATATCGTCAAGGCTATGACGGAGCTGTGCCGCAGGGAAAACATAGTCTGCGCGCAGGTCAACGGAATCGGTGCGGTGAGCCGCGCGACAGTTGGATTCTATGACCTGGCTAAGGGCGAATACAAGCCGAAAACCTTTGATGAACCGATGGAAATGGTATCTCTCCTGGGCAATATGACGAGGAAGGACGGAGAGCCGTACATTCATCTTCATGCATCATTTTCAAACGAAAAATGCGAGGTGGTCGGAGGTCATCTGACCGAGGCTATAATCGGTGTGACGGCGGAGATTTTTGTAAATACATTGCCCAATGCGGTGGAACGCCGTGTGGATTCGGAAATCGGCATAAACATTTTTGATATTTAAAGGCGCTTTTGATGTATAATTCCTTTCTTTATGCATTGTTTTATTAGTTTATTGACAAAATAATTTGTATATAATAAAATTAGTATATACTATAAAGAGGGTGTGGTGTTTCTATGTTTAAGTCTTTAGTTGCGGTATGGGTTTCTCTTGTTATGGCATTTGTGAGTTTTGTTCCGGGCTTTGTTGCGCCGGAGGACAGATCGGGCAAGGACGATAAGATCTATCCCTACATTTTTGTTCACGGCTTCCTCGGCTGGGGCGAGAACGAGGGTATTGACCAGGACTTTTCTTACTGGGGAGCAACCTCGTGTCACCTTATGCAAAAGCTCAGAGAGCAGGGAATCGAATGCCGCGATGCTTCGGTCGGACCTTTCTCAAGCAACTGGGACCGCGCCTGCGAGCTTTATGCGCAGCTCACCGGAACCAAGGTTGATTACGGCGCCGCACATTCGGCACAGCACAATCACCTCAGGTACGGAAGAACCTATACTCAGGCAATCGTAGATGACTGGGGCGGCGTTGACGAAAACGGACACCTCAATAAAATAAACCTTATCGGTCACAGCTTCGGCGGAAACACGATAAGACTTTTGCAGGGACTTCTCTCAAAAGGCGATGCAGCCGAAATTGCCGAAACGGATCCCGACGACATTTCTCCGCTCTTTACCGGCGGAAAGTCGAATTACATCAATTCGATAACAACTATATGCAGTCCGAACAACGGCACGACGCTGGCGTATATTGCCGATAATCTCAATCTTATTGAAATCGGAGAATTGGCTCTGTTCCTTTATGCAGCGGTTATGGGTCGTTCACCGATAAACGGATATGTCGATTTCCACCTTGAGCAGTTCGGGCTCACATACGTTCCGGGCGAGCCGACAACGGTCAATAAGGTATACAAGGCGATCAGCGTGATACTTGCCCAGAAGTATGACAACGTCGCTTACGATCTTTCCTGCGACGGAGCCAAGGCGCTCAACGACAGGCTCGGACTGGACGACAATGTTTATTATTTCTCTTATGCTTTCAGAACGACGGTCGATGATCCAGTGACGGGCAAGGCTCAGGTCGCTTTGCCGAGCACGCTTGCAATTCTCCGCCCGTTCTCGGAGATGATGGGAATTTATAAGCAGAATCCCGATGCGCCGTATCCGATTGATGAAACATGGGCGCCGAATGACGGACTTGTCAATGTCGTTGCGGCACAGTACCCGTTCGGTGATCCCCATGTTGACTACAACGCCGAGGACATTCAGCCCGGTATATGGAATGTTATGCCGCTGAGCACGGGAGACCACGGCAATGCCATAGGAATCGGCGTTACCGAGGAGTCTCTTCTTGATTATTACATGGGAATGATAAATATGATAGAAAGCCTGCCGATAACAGATTGATTTTAGGCTATACCGAACAAATTGAATAATTAAGCATCTTCGGGTTAAATTAAAACCGGAGGTGCTTTTTCTTTGAAACAGTGTGTTCGGATTCTATGTATGGTTTGTTTTGTTGTGTCCTGCGTTATTCTTATGCTTGTAACTGTCGGGTATGTACGCATCCCGGACGAGATGACGATAAGCGAGTATGACGAAATGAATGTCGGAAAAACATACGTCTGTCAGGCTCTTGTGAATTACAGCCAAGACGATGCTTCTCCCGTTGAAACCGAATATTCAACCTCCGTTAAGCTCTTTAATATTTTTCCCATAAAATCCGCAAAAGTAAAGGTCTCCCGCCGCAAGTATGTCGTCCCCGGCGGCGACGCTTTCGGTATTCGCCTGTATACAAAAGGCGTGATGGTTATCCGCGTTGATGAGGTAACGACCTCATCGGGTAGCGTGAGTCCCGGAAAGATATCGGGACTGAAAGAGGGAGATATGATTATTTCTGTTGACGGTGTCGATGTATACCGCAACCGTGAGCTCTCGGCAATTTTTGCATCAAGCGGCGGAAAAGCGCTGAAGCTTGTCATCGAGCGCGACTCGAAGAAAAAGGAGATATCCTTTACTCCGGTGAAATGCTCGGAGGACTCGGCGTTCAAAGGCGGCTTATGGATTCGGGACAGCACGGCAGGAATCGGAACAATAACTTGGTATGACAGGACAAACGGAATCTTTGCAGGTCTCGGTCATGCCGTATGCGACACGGATACGGGAGAGATCATGCCCCTTTCCGGCGGCGACGCGGTCGAAGCACGGATAAAGGGCTGTTACAAGGGCACCAGCGGCAGCGCCGGCGAGCTGTGCGGAGTGTTTTCCTCCGGAACTATCGGAAGCCTCTATATAAACGGCGAAACGGGAGTTTACGGCATTATGGATTCGGTGGAAGAAAACGAGAATGTCGTCCCCGTTGCGCTCAGGCAGGAGGTCAAGACCGGCGCTGCTCAGATAATATGCACCGTTGACGACAGCGGACCGCAGAAATATGACATTGAAATAGAAAAAATATTCAACACGACGGACACGCAAAGAAATTTGGTCGTGAAGATAACCGACAGCTGTTTGCTCGAAAAAACGGGCGGAATAGTTCAGGGTATGAGCGGCAGTCCGATACTTCAAAACGGTATGCTCGTCGGTGCCGTAACCCACGTTTTTGTGGACGATCCGACCGAAGGATACGGCATTTTTGCACAAAATATGACCGAAACTGCCACGGAGGTTGAAGATTACCTAAAGGCATCGTAATATTAAGCCTCACAGAAGCGATATTTGCTTTCTGTGAGGCTTCTTGTTTGTCTGCTTTTGCCGTTTTAAAAATATTTGGTAAAAAATGGTAAAAATCTATTGACAGAATTACCATTAAATGGTAATATACTGGTGAAAATAAATTCACGGAGGTAATTGTTTATGGAAAATAAAGTCAAAATTATGATTGCGGAAAACAATGATTTCGGACAGAGCTGTGTCAGGACTCTGTCGTCCTACGGGTACAGCGTGGTGCTCACCGACAAGGACGGCGCACAGGTGCTGACAAAGCTCAAGCAGGAGAAACCGGACGTCATAATAATGGATGCATTTATGCTGCACATAGATGCTCTCGGAGTGATAAAGCAAATCAAGGAAACGGCAGATGTCAGAAAGCCGATGATAATTGTTCTTTCAAGTGTTGACAATATGAGATTTGAAAGCGAGATACTTAACGGCGGCGCAGATTATTATTTTCTGAAGCCCGTCGACGCCGAAATAATCGCACAGCGCATATCTCAGCTTTCCGGCTGGAAAAATTCAAATTCGGCGGAGCGGACAGGCAATGATCTTGAGGTGATTGTTTCGGAGATCATGCATCAGATCGGTGTCCCTGCACACATAAAGGGATACCAGTATCTCAGAGAGGCGATCATTCTTTCAATAAACAATACCGAGATGATGGGCTCGGTAACAAAGCTTCTCTACCCGACAGTTGCCAAGACTTTCAAGACTACTTCTTCACGAGTAGAAAGAGCGATCCGCCATGCGATTGAAGTGGCATGGGACAGAGGCGACGTTGATGTTCTCAGCTCATATTTCGGATACACAATACAGTCATCAAGAGGCAAGCCGACAAACTCTGAATTTATCGCTATGATCGCAGACAAGCTCAGACTTCAACTCAAAGCGTCTTAAGGCAATACCGCACGAATTGTGACGCACGCCTTGCTTGAATCTATTTGACCAGAGAACGGAGCCAGCCCAGCTCCTCCTTGTCGATGGAATGAAATGCGATTATCATTGCCGTATAGAGCACGACTGCCGTCACTATCTCGGCAGAAGCGGCAAGCTTGAAGTTATCTATATCTATTGCAGAAAAAACAAGATTTTTAAACAAATTTGCACCTATCACGCAAAACAACGGAACGAAAATATCCTTGAAAAAATAAAGCTGTACGTCGCTGACCTTTGTAAGGCGGCGAAAACTGAGAAGAAAATTAACCGTTTCACTGACAAAAACTACGATTATGTAGCCTTTTACAGAGAATATCGGAACCAAAATATATACAAGAACTACACAGAGCGATGCATCTATGATGTTGTAACGCATATAGCTCATCTGTTGATCGAGTCCCTTCAGCATTCCGTCAACAGACATATCGCAGTACATAATCGGTATCAACGGGGAAAGAATTTGAATATAAATATAAGCGCTGTCATTGCCGTAAACCGCGTATGACAGCCTTTTTGCGTTAAAATACATTATTCCTGCCGTTCCGATAGAAAAAATCAGGGTAAGGTGAAGCACCCGCGCAATCATATAGTTGATGCGCGGCTTGTTGCCGGAAATGTGCAGGGCGGAGATTTCGGGCACGAGCAGTCCCGAAAGCGAGGAAAGCAGAGCGGAGGGATAAAGGACAAGCGGAAGCGACATTCCGTGAATAACGCCGTAGGTTGCAAGCGCGGACTGAGGGTCGCTGCCGGATTTTCTGAATCCGACGGGAATGAGCAGGTGCTCGACCGTCATCAGCACGGAGCGCATCTCCGAGCCGACGGTATCGGGAATTGATATTCGGAAAATTCTTTTCCAAATATCGGTTCCTTTTTCTTTTTGTACGGGCTTGCACACGGAAAAGCGGTAAAGGGTGTAGGAACAGCACAGAGAAAAAATTTCGGCGGCGGTGATGCCGAAAACGATTGAGACACAGGCGGCTTCAAGTCCGTGGGATAGGGCGTTTTTAAGGACGATGACCGTGATGACGATTTTAAAAATCTGCTCGGCGAGCTGAACGGCGGTGTAGCGGACGATTTTTCTGACCGAAGTGAAATAGCCGTTGAGAGCGGCGGACATCGAAACAAACGGGAGACTTAGGCTCAGCACCTTTAATGATGGAACACTTCGCATATCTCCGATCCATTTCTCGCCGACAAGCGCCGAAAAGCCTGCGAGCAGAGCGGCAATAACGGCTCCGCAGACAAAGGAATAGACAAGACAGCGGCGCATGATCTGCCTGTCGTTGTACTTGCCGAGAGCCATATTGTCGGCAACAAGGCGCATGGCGGCAAGGCGTATTCCCGCGACCGAAAAGGTTATCGCCATGGCATAGACAGTCGAGATAAGCTGAAAAAGTCCGATTCCGTCCGCGCCTATTTTATTTGTCAGATAAACGTTGAAGCTGACGGATACCGTTCTCATCAGGAACGCTGTTGCCGTCAGCAAAAGCGTGTTTGTCAAAAGCTTTTTTGCGTTTGTCATTTGCACCACTCCGTATAAATATCTATGACAAATTCAATAAAATAAGAATTGATATTGGAATTTTGTTATGATATAATACTGAAAGAAAGTGATCCGAGAGGAGGACATATATGAAAAAAGTTTTTTCGGTCGTGCTGGCATTTATAATGGCTTTTTCCGTCAGCGCGGCGGCTTTTTCTTCTTATGCTGCCGACAAATGCGGCTGCGGAATAACTCCGGTTGTGTTTGTTACCGGCTTTGCGACAACGGATTTGGTTGCCAATCCCGGAACGGATGAGCAGTACAATGTCTTTATGCCGGAAAAATCGGCGATACTGACCGCGGCGGCAAAGCTTATCGTGCCGACAATCCTGCTGAGGATGACGGGCGATTATGAGACCTTTGCGGGCTCGCTTTGCGGTGCATTCAACGGTATGCTCAAAGACGCCGCCTGCGACGACAACGGCGATCCCCTCAACGAGAGCGTTGACATCAAATTCAGAGTTGACCCGAAAGCGAAGCACGGCTACCGCTGTGATAACCGTTTCAATTACGATTGGCGCGAGGACGTTTTTGAAATTGCGGCGGAGCTTAATGATTATATTGAAAAGACCAAGGAGCTCACCCGTCACGACAAGGTTGTTCTCAAGGGTGAGAGCATGGGCGGCGCGGTAGTTATGACGTATTTAAAGGAATACGGCTGTGACAGCGTTGATACAGTTATCATGCAGTCCTCGGCGTTCAACGGAATAAACCTTATCGGCGGACTTTTCACGGGCGACATAAACATAAAGTCGAAATCGGTCGTTGATTACGTCGGCAATTTCATTGAGGGCAGCGACCCTCTGACGGTGTTCTATCGCTGTCTTTACAAGACATTCGCAGGATTTGTTTTCAACCCTGTCTGCGGCGAACTTGACACGGTGTTCACAAAGGGCAAGGACATAATCTATGAAAACTGTCTGAGAGACCTTTTGGGGAATCTCACGGGTATATGGACTTTCGTGCCGAACGAATACTATGAGGAAGCAAAGGCTTATATGCTCGACGAAACGGAAAATGCCGCTATAATAAAGAAGATTGACGCTTACCATTACGGCGTTATGGCTCACACGAAGGAGATTCTTGACGGCGCAATGGCAAAGGGAATGAAGCTTGCAATCATTTCCAATTACGGCAAGGCGGCTGTGCCTGCCACTTCAAACGACCTGTATCAGAGCGATTTTCTTATTGATACGGCGAGAACCTCACTCGGAGCCACCTGTGCCGATTTCGGCACAACGCTCGGTGACGGCTACACGCAGAGCATCGCTGACGGCCACAGTCATCTCTCCTGTGACAACGTGATAGACGCATCGACCTGTATGTATCCGGAATATACATGGTTCATCAAGGATATGATGCACACATGGTACACGGCAGGCTACTACGCGTTCACCTGGAAGCTTGCACAGTCAAAGACTCAGCCCGATGTTTTCGGTGTTGACGGATATCCTCAGTTCCTTTATAATAATCAGGAGGACAAGACGCTTGTTCCTCTGACCGAAGAGAACAGCAACACGCAGGACACGGACGTTGACGTGAAAGCGGTTGTTGAAGAAATAGCAAACAAAATAAACAATAAATAAAGTATGGAGGTCAATATGAACACTAAGTTTAAAAAAGCGGTTTCAATCGTAATGTCGGCGGCTCTCGTTACTTCATGTACGGTGCTCGGCTCATTTGCGGCGGACAAGGACATTGACTACAAAATAAACAGCACCTATGCCAATGTGGACTGGAGTACATACAAGCAGTACAAGACCGACCTCCACAGCCACACGACCGCAACTGACGGCGCTTCGACCAAGCAGGAAACCATCGAGGAGCATTACGACCACAACTTTGATATACTTGCCGTTACGGATCACGGCACCACCGATTACGGCTGGGACGATCCGTCAACGAACAAGGCGGTTAAAATCGCAATGACAGTCAGAAAGGGAAATCTTCCGATCAAGGCACTCTCCTCCAAGGGTGAGACCACCGACGGCAAGAGCTACACCTATGACGGCAACTATTATACCGAGTACGACGCAAACGGAAATGCTCAGAACTCCATGCTCAGAGTTCCGTTCGGCAATGAGCAGAACCCGACCTCGTTCAACAATGCCCATGTTTGCTCGTGGTTTGTAAACTACGGCAACGACACAATCGGCGGCACAAGTGACTATGAAACTCCGATCAAGAATATTGATAAGCTCGGCGGACTTTGCGTTATCAACCATCCGGGTGAGTACAGCGGAGCCAGAAACGTTGCAAACTACGACGAGGCTTATAATATGGACAATGTCAAGTTCAATTACATTGTCAACAAGTTTGCGAATATTCTTGAAAAGTACCCGGCTTGCCTCGGCATCGACGTGAACAGCAAGGGCGATTCGAGAACCCGTTATGACAGAAAGCTTTGGGATCTTCTGCTTCAAAAGGTTGTTCCGACAGGCAGAAATGTTTTCGGACTTGCGACCTCGGATTCGCATAACGTCGGAATAATCAATTCAGGCTATACCCTTATGTGTATGCCCGAAAAGACTGTCCCCGAACTGAAAACGGCAATGAAAGACGGCGCGTTCTTCTCGGCAAGCTACTATATGGGCAGCAAGGTTGAGCTTCAGGCGTGGTCTCAGGAGTTGAAAGCCGCAGGTGTCGGCCTTGAGCTGGCTGACAGCTTTGCCGAAACATACAGCAAGATCATTGAAGAAGAGAATGCAGGCAAACAGCGCACCATCTTTGCTTTTGACCAGGACGCGGTTACGCCAAAGGTTAAGGCTGTTTCTGTTGACGACGACGAGGATACCATCACAATCAGCACTCAGGACGCATATATGGTGCATTGGATTGCCGACGGCAAGATAATTGCAACCGGCAACACGATTGACCTTGATGATTATTCAGATGAGATCGGCTCATATGTCAGAGCCGAAATCGTAGGAGAGGGCGGAGTTATCTATACTCAGCCGTTTACCCTTGAATATGACGGCGCACCCGAGGCGGAGACAAACCGTTTTGTCGATCTCGGCGGAGTTACTACCCTGCTTGCCGATACGATAGTCAAGTTCCTTGTCAAGGTTCTCAAGGACTTTAAGGTTATCGACATAGTTTGGTATTTCCTTACAAAATAATTAAAGGCATTAAAGGACAGAAACAAGAGCATAATAAAGGCTTTCGTTTCTGTCCTTTTTACAGGAGGACAACATGGAAAAAATATGGAATAACGCAAAGTTTATTTATACAGAATTTCGAAACTATTTTGATGCTTCAAAAAATCCGTGGGGCAGTAGAGTGCCTTATGTTAATCAGCATTGCGAAATTGTCGATAATAACGGATTACCGATGTTTTGGAGTGATTTTGATATCGTAAGCGACGAGAAAACCGAGTTGATTTTTTCGGCTCTCGGTATTGTTGATATCTACATTAACGGCAAGCGCGTCGGCAATGACGAGATGAAACCTGGCTGGACAAATTATCACAAACGTGTCCTTTACTACGTCTATGATGTTTCAAAGTATATTCATGAGGGAAAGAATCGAATCCTTGCAGTGGTATCAACGGGCTGGTATTCAGGCAGAATTGTTCAGAGTACATACGGTGCAAACCCACCCGCTTTCATTGCAAATATTGTGCATGGCGGCAAATCAATTCTTGTAACAGACGAAAACTGGGACGCAACGGTCGGCGGACCGGTTCGCTTGGCTGATATCTGGGACGGAGAATACTGTGATGCAACAGAGAACGGTTATGATGAGATTTCAACGGTAGGATTTGTGCCGAAAAATGTTCGCAAGGCGACGGTTTGTGATTATTTCGACGGTGCGTTGACTCCTTTTATCGGTCCTAAGGTTCAAGTTCGTGATGAATTAAGTCTGAGAGCAAAAACTCTCACGGTTTATGACGGTGTTAATTATAACGGCTCATATTACGGCGAGATAAATATCTGCGACAATCCCAAATCTTTTCCTCTGACGCTCAAAAAGGGTCAAAAGCTTATCATTGATCTCGGTCAGGAAATGGTCGGCTGGGCTAAGCTGACCCTTAAAGGCGAAAGAGGAACATTTGTTAATGTTCACTATGCAGAGTTTTTGAACGACAGCGGTGAAATTTCAAGAGGAAATGACGGTGCAAAAGGATCGCTTTACACCATCAATTTCAGAACCGCGCTTGCGAAGGAAACATATGTACTCAGCGGTAAGAATGAGGAGGTTTACAGGCCTTCATTTACTTTTTACGGCTATCGTTATGTTCAGATAAGCTCGACGAAGGATATTGAAATACTTGATTTTATTTCCGAGGTTGTCGGTTCTGTTACGAAAGAAATAGGAACGCTTGAAACCTCCGATGAGCTTGTCAACAAGCTTATTTCAAATACTCTTTGGGGTCAACGCAGTAACTATCTGAGCGTGCCGACGGACTGCCCTCAGCGTGATGAGCGTTACGGTTGGACAGGAGACGCGCAGGCGTTCAGCACCACCGCCGCATACAATGCGGATGTCAGGGATTTCTTCCGCAAATGGATGCAGGATGCCCGTGACGCGCAGAGCGACGAGGGTGCATACTCGGAGGTTATTCCGAGAACCGGATGCTGTACCGCCGAGAATGAAGCGGCGTGGACAGATGCAGGCATAATCGTGCCTTATAACATGTATGTTATGTATAATGATATTGAGCTTCTTGAGACGCATTATGAATCAATGGAGAAATACATTGCTCAGCTCATTGTAAAATTCGGTATGGCAGGTCCGAATGCGCGGTTCGGCGACTGGCTTGCTTATGACCAATGCGACAAGAAATATGTTTCATCGGCTTATTTTATCTATGACCTTGACCTTATGATAAAGATGAGCAAAGCTCTCGAAAAATCCGACAGAGCCGAGCACTATGCCGAACTCAGAAAGCAGGCTTATGAATACTTTGCCGATCACTTTATGAAGGACGGAAAGCTTATCGGACAGACGCAGACCGACAAGATTCTTGCACTTGCCTTTGATCTTGTTGACGCGGACTATGCAAAGGTACTTGCCGACGAGCTTGTCGAGCAGATAAAGGCAAATGGCAACAGACTTTCAACCGGATTTCTCGGCACATATAACCTTTGCCCCGTTCTTTCAAAGTACGGCAAGGACGGTATGGCGTACACGCTTTTGATGCAGCGCAATGAGCCGTCATGGCTTTACAGCATTGACCAGGGCGCGACGACGATATGGGAGCGCTGGAACTCCTACACCAAGGAAAACGGCTTCGGCGATGTGGGTATGAATTCGTTTAACCACTATGCTTACGGCTCCGTTGTTGAGTGGATGTACCGCTATATGGCAGGTATCGAGCCGGGCACACCGGGATTTGAAACGGTTATTCTTCAGCCCAGAATTGACAGAAGAACCGCCGAGGAACTTCCCGACGGACAGAAGAATATGACTTACGCAAAGGCGAGCTATAAATCCGCAGCGGGTCTTATCGAGAGCGAATGGCACAACGAAAACGGCTTTACTTACAGATGTGTTGTTCCCGTCACGGCTGAGCTGAGACTGCCGATCCTGGGCGAAAGGCTCACGGTGAACGGCGTTGAGCACAGCTTTGAAGATTACGAAAACAAAAACGGCTGTGCCGTAATCCGACTTGCTCCCGGTGAGTATGTTTTTGAGGAGAAATAATATGAGTGATAAGCCGTTGCTTTGCCTGGGAACCGGACTTGATTTTGACGAGATTCCTGCCGTTGAGCAGATAGAAATAATGAAGTCGGTCGGCTTCGACCAGTTCTTTTACTGTGAAAATAAAAACCAGCGTGCCTCGGACGATGAAGCGGTCGCCGAAAAGGCGGCGAAAATCGGAATAGGCTTTCATTCCATTCATGCTCCGTTTTACGCAATGGACGATATGTGGCACGACGAGAGCGGCGAGCTTGCGAAGATCATGGAGCAGGAGCTGAAAAACTCCATTGATAACTGTCATAATCTCGATGTGCCGATCGTCGTCATGCACGCGATAATCGGAATGGATAATCATACCCCGACCGAGCTTGGACTGGAGAGCATAGGCAATGTGATTGACTATGCGGTTAAAAGGGGCGTAAAGATCGGCTTTGAGAACACAGAGGGCGAGTGCTATCTAAAGGCTCTCCTTGATAAATACGGCGAGCTTGAAAACGTCGGCTTTACTTATGATTCGGGTCATGAGCTCTGCTACAACGGCGGATCGGATATGCTCGGAAAGTATGGCAAGTATCTCATATCGACCCACCTCGACGATAACCGCGGAATGACGGATCCGGAACACCCGAATTTCCTTGACGATTATCATTTGCTTCCGTTTGACGGCAATGCCGACTGGGAGGGAATTGCAAGGAGGCTGAACAAGTGCGGCTTTGACGGCAGTCTGACACTTGAGGTTGATTCAAAGGGCAGGTGCGGCAGCCACTCGAATGACAAGTATCTCGGAATGAGCATAGAACAGTTTGTTCGCGCGGCTTATGACAGCGCCGTCAGGTTCAGAAACCTGTTCTTGGCAGCAAAATAAAATCACTTCCGACGGCATAATCGCTGTCGGAAGTTTTTAAAAATAATTTTGAAAAACCCTGAAAAATATCTTAAAAACAGTTGACAAACGACTGCGTATCTGATATAATATCAAACGTTCCGTAAGGGAACTGCAAGTGAATGCGAGAGTGGCGGAATCGGCAGACGCGCACGTTTGAGGGGCGTGTGGTAATCCCGTACGGGTTCAAGTCCCGTCTCTCGCACCAAAGATTTAGCCTTGAAACGACGTAGCTGCGTGGTTTCAAGGCTTTTCTTCTGCTCCTTTGGGGTTTATTTGGGGTTTATTACTTTTTTTCTTTTGTTTAGCTTGCCGCTATATATGCACAGATAAGCTGTTATATATATGACTCTATTAGAGACACTTACGAGCCTTTCTATGTTATCTTATCAGCCTATCCTCCGATACCGCGTTAAGACTGTATAATTTCATAAAGCTTATGAACAAAGCAACCTTTATCTTCATAATACGCAAGCATTTCCGGCAGCTTCTTTTTATCATAGCTGGTGATACAGTCAGACAGTACATGAACGGTATATCCGCATTTTCTCATATTGAAGCAGGTGGATTTAATACAGGCTGCGGCATCTGCTCCCGCAACAAAAAATTCGGTGATGCCGTGTTCCTGAATAAATGCGGAAAACGCTTCACTGGTCAGAGCGTTACTTTTCGTTTTGGTAAAAATATAGTTTGAAACAACTTTCAATTCCGGTACCAACTCCGCGCCGCGTGTGCCGGACTTAAATGTTCTTGTCCCGGCGGACAGGTTGTTGTGCTGAATATAAATAATATATAAATCATTGGAGACTGCCCAGTCGATCGACTGATTCACGCGCTCAATAATTTCCCTGTAATTTTTCGTAATATCATTTTGAAGGTCGATCACGACCAACGCGCTGTTCTTCATAATGTTTTCCTTTCTTGATTTCCATTGTAATTATTGTTTTTCTTCTGTACCATATATCTCGAAAAACTGTGTTATGTGCCGCCTTATCAGCTCTGTCACCTCGTCTTCTCTCTCCGGTTCACGGTCGCAGAGATTTATCCACACCGAAATCGGGAGACAAAGCTGAGCTGCCATTATTTCAGGGTCGTTATCAGCGAGTTTTCCGTGCTCTATCAATTTCTTAACCAGACCTGAAAAAAAAATCATAACATTGGTGTAATTCTGTTTTGTTTGTAATTCCGCAAGAATCGGATTGCGGAATTGCTCAACAGTCAGCATTTTTCGCCCTTTCACAATCTGCGGCTCATGGATAATATACCGAATCTGACCGACTATCATCTCTGTAATTGATTTAACATTCAAATCCTGATCAGCTATCCTGCTATCCAAAAAAATGGTGTGCCGCTCATAATGTTTCATAGTCTCCTGCATTAAGCTTTCCAGAATTTCCTGCTTACTTGCAAAATGGCTGTACATAGACGCTTTGCGGATACCAATCCTATCCGCAATCTGCGAAACAGAGGTTGCTTCAAAGCCCTGTGTTGAAAACAGGTCAAGTGCCGCATCCAATATCTTTTGTCTTGTGCTTCTGTTGTCCATAGATAATATTTCACCTCAAAATAAGCTGTATCTATATTATACCTACCGAACGGTCGGTTGTCAATGTACTTTTGAATTTTCAGTAAAAAAGACCCGCTTTTAGTTGAAATAAAAAACAGCTCCGATTTAACATCGAAGCTATCAAAAACAGTTTTATAATTACAAAACCGACGCCGGTTAATCGGCATCGGTTATTTTAATATCACTTTTATTGTCAACAAACAGCTCGTTGTTGTCGGAGAAAATTTCAAAGGCGTTGTGGACAACCTCAAGCTCGCAGTCTCTGTGCGTGCCGCCAAATTCACCGTCAAGCGTCCACGGAACATCTTGATCGCAGGTGATTTTCACCTTCTTGGTCTTAACGATCATCATCTGCACGCCGTCATAATCCTGTGCGATAGCCTTTTTCAGCATCTTAAGCGCGTCCACATTGCGTTTAAGCCCTTTTACCATAAACAGTTCGAGATAACCGTCATTGAGCTTGACGTCCTTGAACTTGAACAATCCGGCAACCGAAGTTGAGTTTGAAACCGATCCGAAATAGAAATCGTCCTCAATCACTCCGTCGTCATACTCAATTTTCATGTGCACGGGCTTGAAGTTGAGAAGCATCGGTATCAGACGGATAACAAAACCGTTTATCATATATGCGGCGTGGCCGAACATATTTTTCAGCTTTTGCGGAGTGCTGTAAGAAAGATCCGTCGCAACACCGAACGAGGCAATGTATGTAAAATACTTGCCGTCAAGCGTGCCGAGGTCGTAGGAATTTTTCCTGCCGCTTCTGATGAGGTCGGCGGAAGCTCCGAGCTCGGTCGGAATACCGAGGGTCGAGGCAAGGTCGTTGGTGGAACCTGACGGAATGTAGCCGACGGGAACCTTTCTATCAAGGCACATGAGACCGTTAATCACCTCATTGAGCGTTCCGTCGCCGCCGCAGCAGAGAATAACGTCGTACTGCGTGCCGATTTCACGGACGATCGTTGTGGCATCACCCTGACAGCGGGTGGTTCTGATATCTGTGTCCCATTCGGGCTGTGAAAACTTTTTGACAATTTCCAAAGGCGCAAGACGTTTGTTGTTACGTCCGGCGCACGGATTTACTATCAAAAGCGCTTTTTGAGTTTTCAAAAGCAACACAACCTTTCTGCTCCGTTTGGGATAGCATAAGCTAACGATATAATTATACCAATCGCTTTCGTTTTCGTCAATGCTTTTTTGCATCAGGGCAGCAAATTAAAATATATCTAAAACAAAGGGCAGAAATTGTCAAAAAAATATAGAAAATATAAAAATATAATTGACAATTCTGCCATAAATTAGTAATATATATAAAATGCTTAAAGGAGTTGCTCGTAATGGATTTAGGAAAAATTATTGCCAAAAAGCGTGAAGCCGCTGAATATATGGTAAAGGAAATTACATATATCTGCAAGAATCTCGGCAAGCGCGACCCCGGCTCGGAGGGGGAGAAAAAAGCCTGTGAATATATGGCTAAGGTGCTCAAGGAGGACTGCGGATGTGACCGTGCCGACGTTGAGTCGTTCAGCGAAAATCCCGGCTCATTTTTCGGCTGGCTTTTCTTCACTTTGACATTTGTCCTCGCGGCGGTTGTGCTTTATTTCTTTGCCCCGATCGCTTCGGTAATTCTCATTGTACTCGGACTGATTCTTGCGCTCCTTCAGTTCGGACTGTACATCAAAGCAGTTGATATTTTCTTCCCGAAAAAGACGGGACATAACGTTACCGCGATAAAGAAGTGCACGGGTGAAACAAAGAGAAGAATCATTTTTAACGGACATCCCGATGCCGCATGGGAGTGGCCTGTCAACTATGCCCTCGGCGGCGTAGGCTTTGAGGGTCACGCACTGATCGGCTTTGCAGGCGCATTTTATTACCTCATTCTTTCGATTATTCAGGTTGCGGTGAACGGCTCCGCCGGCGCGGATATCTCTACGCCGCTCGGCAAGGCAGGACTCTGGGGTCTCATTTTTGTGCCGTTCATTTTCGGCCTTTACTTTATGGTAAATTACAGACGCGTAGTTGACGGCGCTAACGACAACCTCAGCGGCTGCTATATGGGCATTGCTCTTCTCAAGGCACTCAAGGATGAGGGCATTGAGTTTGAAAACACAGAGCTCGGCGTTGTTCTCACGGGTTCAGAGGAGGCCGGTCTCCGCGGCGCGAAAGCATGGTGTGAGGCTCACAAGGACGAGTTTAACGACGTGCCGACGTTTATTTATTCCTTCGACACGATTCACGACCCGAATTTCCTGATGGTAAATTACCGCGACCTCAACGCGACGGTAAAGGCTGACACGGACGCGTCGGATCTTTTCATGGAAGCGGCGGACGAACTCAATATTCAGTGCAGAAAGGGTATGGTTCCTCCTCTCGGCGGCGCAACGGACAGCGCAGCGTTTGCTCAGGCAGGTCTTCGCTCGGCAGGTATTACGGGACTTAACCATAAGCTTGAATCCTATTACCACACAAGACGTGACAGCTATGACAACATGAACCTCGACGGACTTGCAGATTGCTTTGCCGCAACGGTAAAGGTTCTCGAAAAATTTGACGAGGGCGCAAAACAGTAAATTGAATCAAAACCGCCGGTTCAACCGGCGGTTTGCTCCACCCCTAAAAGGGGTTAATACTGGCTTTGCCCCTGAAAGGGGCTTCTGATTTATAGCAATGCATTACATTCTCAGCAGCCGCTCACGTGCGGCTGTATATTTTTGCTTACTTATTCTTGGCACCCGTGAACAGGTCTGTGTACTCTTTGAAACTTATTTGGTCTGCTGCAAAATCGTCCTCTAATTGATTCTTTATGTATTCTGCTATTACCCTTTTATTTCTCCCTACCGTATCTACATAATATCCTCTGCACCAGAAGTTCCTTCGTCCATACTTGTATTTCAAATTCGCATGTCTGTCAAATATCATCAATGTACTTTTTCCCTTGAGATATCCCATGAACTGTGCTACACTTATATGCGGTGGAATACTTATTAGCATGTGGATGTGGTCTGGACATGCCTCTGCTTCTATTATTTCCACCCCTTTTTGTGCACACAGTTTTCTTAATATCTCTCCGATATCTTTTCTTAACTTTCCATATATTTCTTTTCTTCTGTACTTTGGTGCAAAGACTATATGATATTGACATCTGTACTTTATTATACCTCCATTTACTTCATGTAATGCATTGCCGCATTTCATTGTAAACGGAGGTTTCTTCTGTGTCTATACTTTTCGGCTTGCTTTTAGCTCGCCGTTTTTATTGTCGCACGGCTCTTTCACTTTCCCCCGGTAGAACCGGGGGTTTACTTCCACGCATAAATGCACCAATAAAATGAAACCGCCGATTGAACCGGCGGTTTTATTTTATTTGCGGATTTGCCTATGTGTCAGCTCTTTTTTTATGCCTGCCGCGACAAGGCACAGCGCCGTTACAACGGCTGTCAGCAAAATCAGAAGCAAAACGTTTCCGTTGGTATAGGTTTCCCAGTCGGTGAAGTTAATTTTCATATCCGCCGGAACATTAAAGGCATATCCGACAACATAGTTCACACAATAAGTAAATCCGCCGAAAGCCACCGTGCAGATTCCGCCCTTGATCAGTCCGTTCATTCTCAGGCTGACAATTATTCCCGTTATCAAAAACGGAACGAAGCAATAAGCCACCAGCAGTTCCGCCCTGCCGACGTTGATGGGAGTTAAAAGATTCACCGTTGCTACCGTCAATGCCGTCAGGACAAAATCAGCCAAAAAGCTGACGAGCGTTTTGTGTGTTGAGACAAAGCCGACCCTTGCATATTTGTTCAAAACAATCGGTAAAAGTATCACCGCATATCCGAGAAGCGTGCCCGAAACTGCCGTCGGTACCCACGCAACGCCGCCTGTCACCGCTCCGCATACAATCAGCAAAATCACAGCTCCTGCCGCCGAGGTAGCCAAGTAAGCAATCAGCTTGTGATCGCCGAAAAAGTTGGCAACGGACGGAAAAAACAGAAACGCACACAGAAGGCTCGCAAAAACTATCAGCAGGGTCGTGAACGGCATAGCTCCGGCAATGGTGCATATTGAGCAGATAAACACGGTCAGCAAATACGCCGATGTCGGAATCCAGAACGTGAGCTTTTTGATTTTCTCGTATTTTGCCGACTGCTTTTTCATCTGTCTGTATGTCGTGTCGTCCGACGCCGTTATAAGTTCCTTTTCGCTGATGTTCAAAACGCGGCAGATATCGGATATCATTGTTATGTCGGGATAGTTGACTCCCCTCTCCCACTTTGAAACAGCCGATTCGGTAACGAAAAGCTGTTCGGCAAACTGTTTTTGTGAAAGCCCGGTTTCTTCCCTCTTTGTGCGAATGAATTTTCCGAGCATATTTTTCTCGATCATCAGGATCAATCCTTTCAAAAAGTTGAGGATGACAGCCGAAAATCAATCCGACGAACGGCGCCTGTTCGCCGCAGTATTTTCGGTCTTTCACCTTGCCGTCATTCTACCCCCTCCGCTTCCAAAAGTCAATGGACTCTCAGTCAAGTGACGTACCTGCGCGGTTTCAGCCTGAAAGCTTTATTAAACGGGTGATATTTTTTTATAAGCTCAAGCACGCAAAAATCTTTCAAAAAGTCCTTCGTTTTTTCGGATTTCCGGTGTTGCAAAAAAAACTTAAAAATTTTTAAAAAAGCCCTTGATTTTACAGTAATTATAGTATATAATATTCAAGCGTTGTCGGGGTGTAGCGCAGATGGTAGCGTGCTTGGTTCGGGACCAAGAGGCCGTGGGTTCAAATCCCGCCACTCCGACCAAAATAGGGGTTCTGCCCCACATCAAAACACACATCAAAAGTTATAAAAACGTTGATTTTACGTCGTTTTTAGCTTTTGGTGTGTGTTTTACTATTTTTACGATATCGTTAAAAAATGTTCGCGTTGCAGTCACCGTTGCAGTCAATTTTGCTTGCAACAATTATTTTTTGAAACTCCCAAAATCTCTCCTATTAACGTCCTCCTTTTTCGACCATTTTCTCGGAAAATCAAACGTTTTTGACATAAAAGTCAACACTTTTGCACTTTTTGTTGTTTTTTAGCGCTTTCTCCTATATAATCAATGTACTTTAAAGTATACTAAACAGAAGGAAGAATAACAAGAATGAAAATGGCTTTAGATAATGAAAATCTCAGAGAACTCCTTAAAGGTCGAAAGAAATATATAAGAACGCCAAGACAAGCGTGTCGTTCACTATTTTCTTTTTCTGTTCCTCTATTACTCTCCCTATCTTGCACTAACTTCAAAGCTATTGGTGCCATTTCTTCCGAAATCACAAAGGGCATCTATATTGCAATATCGACTATCACCTTTGTTCTGGCTATAATCTTTTGGATTATTAGTCTACTTCCTAGAAAAAGGTATAATTACCAAAGACTATATGACGAAATACTCGAACTAAGTAAATCACATAATTTTGCCGTTATTGCAATAAAGAACAATGATACAAACAAATATTTGTTGTGTAAAAATAAACGGTGGAAAAACTGCAAACTGTTTATCGGATATAAATTGTCTGATACAGGAAACGCTCTCGCTTATATTCCGAATATTAAGAAAAAAATTGCAGAAACTTTTGATGTTAGTAAAAAAGATATTACTATAAATTTTAAAGAAGATTTTGAAAGTAAAAAATACTCTCAAAGTGATAGAACAGATAAGCTTTATCATTTTTACATATACACAGTCAAAATTGAAAACATCCCAAAAACATTTGAAGCCTCTAAGTTCAAATTCAAAGATAAACAATATTACTGGATGACAATGAATGAAATACTTTCAGATAAGAAGATAATGAAAATGAACTCTGATGTGGTAGAAAGAATTAGAGTATTAAATAATACTGTATAGCAAAAATTACTAATGTTGTCTCATAGTCCTAAATAGATTAAAAAAGCTTCTTTTGAGTTTACAATATCATCATAATTTATTGCTTTTTTATACAAATAATCTATACTTTGTTCTTTCGACAAAGAATACTTGATTTGTATATTTTGAATAAGCTTATCAACACTCAAATTATAACTGTCTAATTTTTTAAAGAAATATATTTTTTTTAATGTTGTTATTGCAGCATCAATTTCATTTACCATTCAAAATATCCTTTCATGTTGACAAAATATGGTATTTGGGTTAAACTATATCCGTAAGGATGTTTATTTTTAAAAGGAAGTGTTTATTATATGCCTAAAAGTGCATACGGAAGAATCTTAAACGATAACATCCATGTTTCAAAATTTTTAAAAAACGCACTTTTGTTAGATACTGATCCGGATTTCAATACGGACGAAAAAATTGATTTAATCATTCAGAGAATTGCTAGTGCAGAAATGCATATTTCAAGCACTACGGGGTGTGATACACTACGACACGCTGAACATAGAAGATCCAGTTGCTCAGAGGATTCTGATAGGCGACGTTTAAGACGTCAAATTTTCCAAGAATTAACACAAAATAAGCATCTGGATAGAGATGATGATATTGAGCTTGGCGTTGGCGGTGCTTTGCCCTCTGGAACATTATCTAAGGATAAAAAAGCTTTTCTTGTAATCGGACTCCCTGCTTCCGGAAAATCAGAAGTTGCAAACATTCTTTCCGACAAATATGGCGCCATAATTCTTGATTCAGACTATGCCAAAAGAAAACTTCCAGAATATAACAGCGACTATGGGACTTATATTGTGCACGATGAATCATGTTTAATTGTTTTTGGTGGCAATGCAGATTTTTCAGGAGAAGAATCAGTTTTGGAATATGCCATAAAAAACAACCTTAATATTGTTATTCCCAGAATTGGTGATAAAAAAGAGAAAATTTGTGAACTTGCCAAATGGTTGAAATCAAATGGGTATAAAAATCATCTAATTTTAGTCAGACTTGACAGAGAAAAGGCAACTATAAGAGCTTTAAAAAGATTCAATAATTCTGGTCGTTATGTTTCACTGCCTATGATCTTTGATGTGTATGGAAATGATCCGACAATTGTTTTTTATGATCTACAGATGGAGCATTGTGAATACTTTTCTGATTACTCAATGATATCCTCAGACGTATCGATTGGAGAACCCAAAAAGATTTTGTGCTCAACTAGCGAGGAAATAGTTAATATATATGAAAGGAGTGTCTAAAATAGAAGCGACAAAATCATATTATGTTAAATCAGCAACAGAAAGAACTAAAAAAACGCACAAAGCAAATTACGACATTGAAGATCGTATAAGGAGACTTGAAAATATGAGAATGAAGAAAGCGTTAAATGAAGTGAATGCTTTAAATTCCAAAAAAGCAAACCGTGCATATCGCGCATATCAGATTTTGGAAGAACAAGAGCTAACGGAGTTTAATTCGGCCATTGAAACGCTTAAAAAGCTATCATCTCGCTAATAAAAATATTATCATAGTGCCGTCCTAATATAGGACGGCACTTTTCCATCACTCAACCTCATACCAGTCATCAGAAAGGATATCGGACTGAGAGGCGAGCCAAGTCGGGAGTTTAATCTTTTTGCCATTTTTGAGAGCATTAAAAGCATAATTAAAATACATATAAATCATTCCTCACTTAGCGAGCAAGACATAGCAAGCTCTGATTGTTTGAGCGCCTGCGAGACCGTCGACGGTTATTCCTGCGGCACGCTGTACCTGCATTGTGGCTGTTCGGGTTCCTGCACCGAAGATGTTGTTATTGTCAACACCTTGCGAGATTATACCCTTTTTCTTAAGCATAATAAGCAACTGCTTGTATGCATATACGCCCTCGTTGCGGTCGCCTACCTGAAAATATCCTCTTGTCATTTCATTACCTCCTACGTTTGACGGTGCGTCAATTTTTATTGTGGTTGTCGGTTTGGCTGTCGGCTTTGTTGTGCCTGTGGAAAGTCGCTTGTTGACCTGAGCTGCGATATCTGCCATACGGCTGTAAAGGTATGCACCGGGACAAGCCGTCGGAGAAAAATCTCTGTGCACGGTCATATTGCAGCCGTTGCGGTGGTTAATGCGGTCACTTCCGCTGTCGGACCATACAAGCCTTGGAATGCCGTTGCGCTTGCAGATGTCTGTTACAAGTGCAATAAGTGCGCTGTATGCCTTGTCTGTGACCGCATACGGCGGTTTTGTGTCCGAGGCTACCTCAATAGTGATCGCCCTATGATCGTTCGTCGGTGAGGATGACGTCCACGCTCTGTGATTCTCAGCGACAGAAAGACCGATTGAGCCGTCGCGACCGACAACATAGTTTGAGGAAACCTCCCTGTCGGTGTTGTAAAAATAATCACAACCCTGCTTTGCCGTGACCTGTCCGACGTAACAATGAATTGTGATCGTGTCGATCTTGTTTCTGCGAGGGTCGTAATTATCGGTCAGCCGCTGATATGTAGCAAGTGAGCTGTTACTCATATTCACTCACCTCTTCCGTTTGTCAATTCAGGGCTGTTCTTCACATCGTCGGCGACCTGTGCGTTCTTGGTGAAGCTGTTGTTCTTCCACCACGCGACGATGGATGCGCCGACGGTGAAAGCGTATGTAACATACTCCTGCCACTGGTCAATGTCGATTGCTTCGGTGCGCTTGCCGAGGATTACGGCAAGCTGGCTGATGAGAGCAAGAATGAGAACGAGAGTTCTCGCCCATGTCTGCGCCGTTACGCCCTTAAGATTGATTTTTTTCATTTGAGATTCCTCCTTAATTCTGATTGTTGATATGTTCCAAGTCGCTGATTCGGTGATCTGCGACTTTTGCTTTTTCTTCGAGCACCGGCACACGTCGAGCAAAATTGTTATGTTCCCTCACCTCTCGGGTGAGTTCTTCAATTTTGGTGTCAGTGACTGCTTGTGCTTTTTCAAGCTCCTTTTGCATTTTGGCATTTGCCGCAAGGTTGCTTATCACAACTCCGACAAGTGACAAGAACCCTGTGATGATTGCTGCAATTATTCCTTCCATTCTGCACCTCACATCAGCCCGATAATCTGAGCCGCTTTGATTACTGCCGCCAAAATCGGCAGGATCACATTAAAAGCGATCGCCGACCCTGCAACGTATATTACTGTATCAATAAGTCTGTTTCCTGTTGGTGACATAGTCTTGACCTCCTTAAAATTCCACAAAATATTCCTCTGTGATCGTTTCGGGCGAACCCTCGGCAATCGCAACGTACCTCTTGCCTTCATAAGTGTAATATCCGTTCGGGATAAGCTTCATACCGGGCGTCCACTCAAATGGATTGTCAGCCGTGCCGACAGGGTTGTCCTGTTCAACATACTCAGATTTGACGAGCTTATCGCCGACATAGTAGTTATGCCAATCAAAGCCTATCTTATCGGACTGCTCGATTTTCTCTGTAATGCCGCCGAGCTTTTCAACCGCTTCACCCTGTACGACCTTGTTCCTGTAAGCCATAGCTTCAGACCGTTTCATCCGATACACCTCCTGTTATTATAGACAATGCCTCAGCGTCCGAGATTTCGTCGGCTTCCGTCGGTGTTATTGTGCTTTCTTCGACAGCCGAATAACAGTCGATTGTATCAATAGACCTTGCGTTTACGAGTGCAAAGCCGCTTATGTCGTAGCCGTCCTTGCCGTCATTATATCTGAGTTTGTAACCACTCTTAGGCTCAATCATTACGGCAACGAGTGTGTCGCCGTCAAATGCGTCGTAACAAGTGCAATGCTCCTTGTTGTATGTTGTACTTAACTGCTTAATCATGCTAATGTACCTCCTCTCGCGATAATTGCCGCCGTCTGCGTTACTGCACCCTCATCATCTGCATTACAAGACACATAACTGCCGTCTGACAGCTTGCAGTACCACTCATTACTCATACGTGACTTGACAGTTGAGTGCAGCGAGACCGCTACCGTTGCATCATCGGCAATAGCATTGATGATGTTTAAACAACTCTGCTCGGTAATGACCTGGCTTATATTAAAGTAGAGTGGACAACTTATGCTCTTGGGGATAAATGTCAAATTGGTAAGTGAGGTACAGCCCGAAAACGCTCCGGAGGCCATGCTTTGGAGGTATGAAAAATTAACGTCTGTAAGCTCTGTGTCGTTGTAGAACGAGTATATTTCAATCGTTACGGGCAAACGATTGTTGAAATCTACTCGCCGCAGATTTTTGCAGCTTCCAAGCGCTGAGCGCCCAACGTTAGACATAGCAGCTCCTAAAATAATTCTTGTGCATGTTGCAGCTTCAAAGGCAGAGGTTGATAGGATTGAGCAATAGCTACCTGTATCCAGCGTATTGATTTGACAACCTGAAAAGCCATTATTTGATACGCTCGAAGCCTTGAGTATAAGTTCTGTGTGTAGATTGCATGATGTCAAATTACCTACTTTGCCCCTAACATTGCTTATATCAAGCTTAACAATGCCGCTTTTGTTGGAATTAACACAGTTAATATCAGGCACATTTGTTACATTGGGAATAATCAGCTCCTGCAAGCACGGCATGTACATTGTTGAGACCGGATATATATCTTTTGTTATTTCCAACCTGCGGAGGGTACATATCTCAGCAAATGTCCACCGCAGATTACCTACGCATTTGAGCGTGTCGATATCGTGTGCCAAAAAGCTGTCAATGTTGGGATATATCGGCTCTTCCAAGTCATCGTAAAGCACCATTTTAAAATCCTTGAGCGGAATATCTGCGTAATCAATATCCAGCCTTGCGGCGTCAGTACCCATTTTAGGCGCACCGATTATCAGGATATTGAGCTTTTCGATACCGCCCTCTTCTGCGCGGCAAGTGTAGTCGCCGTACATCTGCTTACCGTTAATGTAAATCGCAGCATATCGGCTGTGTGTAAAGCCTCGTTCGTCCTCTTCGAGAGCGTTGTAATGGATTGTTTTTCCGTTCGGCAAGTACCCCGACAGGAACACATGCGTAAAGTCATCAAGTGCCTTGCTTCCCTGCTTGACGGTGTCGTGGATATATTGGTATTCGCCCTCAAACGGTAAGACAATCTGCGGTTCGTGGCTGACGAGATAATGTTTTGTGACAATTTCGTCAAGGTTTTCAAGGATTTGCCGATAATCCTTAGAACACTCTTCGTAGAAATCTCGGATTTCATCTGCCAATTTCTCGACAGCTTCGTCCGACACAATAGGTGTTGTATAATCACTCATACCTTATTTCTCCTTTCATTAAGCAGTTCCGTGACCTTTTCGGTCACTCGATTTACAAGGATAGTCAACGGACGCTGAGCTTCGGCAGTCCATTGTCTTTTCAGTTCTTCAAAGACGTTTTTTCCCGAATCGTCAAGGGTCGGATTAAGCATAAAAGTGTACGGTATTGACTTCCACACGACCCTGTCGCCGTCCTTGAGGACAAGCTGCAAGCTCAGCGTATTGTCCGTCAGAACCTCACTCGGCAGGTCAAAGGTATCGTTTGATATCTCATAATTAAAACTGCCCTGTGAGGTGACACAGACGATATTTTTGCTGTATCCCTGCAACGACGCAGGGAGCAGAAACAACAGCGTTGTTGCGTTCCGCTCCCCTATCGTGCCGAGGTTGCTGTATTCAGGAAACAAGCCCCGCTTTTCGCTTACAGTAATTCGGTTAATCATCATCTATCACCTCGATAAACGGCTCAATGCTGATGATGTCCTGCGCCGAAAGCTCAAGGCCGCTGATGTCAATAGGCTTGACGTCAAGGTCAACTTCCTGACTTTCAAGCGTTTGCATATCTTTACGGAGACCGTCCCAGTCGTTGATGTCGTACTGATTTTTTTCCTTGTTCAAAACTCCGTGCTTTTCACAGATTTTTATTCTTTCGCCGTCATATACCGCAAACTCCTCATTTACGGCTTTGACGAGCTTTGCCAGCCTGTAACTCTGCTTAACAGGCAATGTCCGCTCCGCGAGCCGCGAGAGTACGTCACGGGCGCTTAATATTTGTTTGATTGTTACTTTCATGCGTGCCTCCTTTACGTTTTAACCTCACCCGAAGTCCGATATACTTTTAGCGGTGCTGAATCCGATCCCTGTCCACGGTAGTTATTAAAAATAACCTCACCGTCTAAAACAATGTGTTTGCCACATATATACACATCGCCGTTTGTCGCATTGCCTGCCAAAAGCAAGTCCGTTGTTGATATAACACTCATTTTGGGTCGCGTGTAATATGGGTAGTCTATGTTGTAATCATCATTTTGGGCTAAAATCAATGTGTTATCTCCTTTTATCACACCAAAGGCCGATTCACTTAAGCTAATCGCTGTTAATTCAGTTGATTTCAGCACAGTTAATCCGGAATCATAAATATTAAGTCTGTATCCGTCACCGTCGTTAGCTTGAAGAGAGACACCGCAGTTCTGCGCTCCATAAAGCGTTTCATAATAGGTAGATGATAAATCCATGGATACGCCCAAATATCCTATCTCCGTTCCGGCAAACGTGTGTTTAAGATTGGCTTGTGTTATTTCCATTGCAAATCCATTATCTTCACCATCTTCGTCAACGCCTTTACTTGAGATAGTAGCGTTTCTGCATATCATTGTTCCGTCTTTTTCAAGAGTAAAATTATCGCTGTTGATTTCTATTTTATTACCCGATATATTGATTTCGGACGTGAGATTGTTATTCTTATCTTTCGTCACACACATAGACATCTGCGCCTTAACAGATTGATCTATGTCCTCTGATGACGGTGACCAGTCTGTGGCAATGTTACCCTCTTCAAGCTTGAAACTTGAAATGTCAAGCGACACTTTTTCCGTTGATTTCGTCAAAAAGCGCAGACAAAATGCACCCGAATTGTCGCTGAATCCGCTTCCGATTGTAAACACGATTACAACCTTGCGCCATTCGCTGGCGGAAAGGGCTATATTGCCGTCGGAATCTTTGACATATTCACATCTGCTGTCATCGTATGTAACACCTTTACCGGTGTAGACAATGCTTGATTTAACAATTGAAAACTCCGGCGAATCTTCCTCAGCCTTAGCCCAAAATGACAACGTATATTTTGTCCCTGCCTTGACCTTTTTAATCGCATTTTCATTCTGACCGAGAATGTCGGCCGAGTTGAACATAACTCCACCGCTGCCGGCTGTGGTATTCTTCTTCCAGCCGATTACCTTGTATTCGCCCGACGGCGTCGTACTGCCGTCCATGTGCAAAACAACAGGTGCGGCAGCGGTATTTTGCTGTATCGGTGTAAAAGACTTGAAGCACGCCGAGTCAAGCAATATGTTTCTCGCGCCGATTTTGAGGTTGCGCTCGACTGCAAGAGTGATATTACCTTTTTCCGCCGAGATCAGCTCTTTGCACTCGTCGGTGCTTATGTACCCGGCAGCCGTGATTTGCTCTATTGATTCCGCCTGCATTTGCAGCGTTTCAGCCGTCTGCTTAACATAAGTGTTGTATGTGGTGTTTGATACATAGTTGTCCTTAACCTCTGCTTTCAGCGACGTGTATTGACTTGTTGCCGCCTCTGCCGTAGCCGCAATTTTCGCTTCGAGCCCTGCTTTGGTGTCGGCAATCTCCGCGTCTAAGCCTTCCGCTGTTAGCTTCAGCTCAGCATACTTGTCGTCAGAATCCTTTGCCATAGCAGTAATTTGATTTTTGATATGGTCAACGCTCAATTTGACACTTTTAATATCTGACTTAACACTTCCCGCAAGGTTCCTGTCTGCCGCAGACGGATCTTGCGTACCCGCCTTAAAGGTCGAGCGTATCCGAGATGTTGTATTCATGCCGAGAATATAAGACGTAATAAGCGTCCCGTCTTTTCTCTTTATTGCTATTCCGTCATTGAGATCAAACAGATAATCGTCAATAAATTCAGTCAGGCTAAAGGGATAAAGTTTCATCCCCTTAATTTTTTCAAACACCAACGGTGCAAGCTCGGTCTTATTATTTTCAGCAAGAGCATTATCGTTGATCTGCCATTCGTGTAAGCCGTTTGTTGCAACATCTGTGTCATCTTGATAAACATACGCATCGTCATAATCGACGTGTCCGAAAGATACGGCGTTAATTGCACCATACAAAGGCTCTGCCGACAGGGTCTTGTATTTGCGCTTGTCGACATAATACCCGCTGTCATACACCTGCCCGGCGTCATATTGATACTGTTTAACGGTAGGCCTTGTAAACACAAGGTGTTGACCGTCTCTCGATATGATCGGTATACAACCGCTCAGCTCGGCAATCCATGATATAACCTGCCTGTTTGTCGTGTTTTCCGGAACACCGATTTTTTCTGAGGTTTGAAAAGACAGGATATTCTTTTCGGTTGACGAATCAAGAGTAACACCGCATACGGCGCAGATCTTGTTTGCCAAAGCCTTTAAAGTATATCCGGCAGGGATAATACCGTCAGCCCACGTTTTTGTAAACGGAGAATCAAACAGGCGTGTACGGTCTGTCCCCTTGAACTTAATTGTACGTTTGGTTGAATTATTCGTCACATCCTCGCCGTCTGCATAAAACAAGCCCATAGGAATCCACACCGTTTTACTGTCGCTGATATCAAGTCCACGGTAAACCTGAACCTCTTTGCCGTTGAGGTTCAAGGTGCCGTCGAGATTATAAATCTCAAATTCACAGGTCTTTGCCGGGAAGCCGCCTATCATCTTCTCTGTTTCGTGTGTGATTTTCGGGAATGAAACGAGATGTTCCAGCCCCGTGTATGTTTTCCAGTCAACCACAATCTTGGATCTCGGTTGACGGATTATGCTGTCTTTTATGTAGGTCAGATATTCTCCGCCGGGATTGTACATATATCATTCCTCCTTAATCAGGTATAGTCTGAATAAATCGCAGTTCAAACGGTTCGACGATAAGCTCGCCGCTGTCTGTCATACACTTGGTTTTTATCGCGTCGGAAACAGGGTACATAGTTCGTGTAATTCTCGTTCCCGTGTACATATCATAATAATTGACCGTGCAGGTTTTGTAATGCCTGACGGTCAAAATTGTTCTTATGTCGGCTTCGGTCAGTCCCTCACCCTGAAAAGAAAGAGAGATTTTATCTCTTTCGGGTAAAACCTCTCTTATCATTACATTTTCATCGGTTGCGCCGCTGCCGTCACCGTCGGTTTGCGGATATTCCCAGCTCATTTGGTCAGCTTTCAGCTTAGTTTTTCCGTTGATCTATACTTCGTATTTTTCCATATATTGTACTCCTTTATATGTTCAACAAGATGCGACCTTCGGCTATCTGCGCTTCGTTGATCTGCTTAATGACCGTTCTGCCGTCGGGATATTTAATAAGCAGCTCGATTTGCAGCTTGACAGTCTGAATACCGTTGTTTACGGCAGCACCCATTTCCCGCATTGCAAGCTTGACCTGTTCCCTGATTTTTGATTCCGGAGTAATGATTTCACCCTCGCGCTTGTTATCGCCTACGACCGCAAGTGTAGGATTGTTGGCTTTGAGATAGCCGCCGGTATAAAGGCGCGGTAATGTAACCATTGAAGCGGTCGGAATTGATGGATTCCAGCTACCGCCACCAAACACATCCGGGATCTTGATGTGTATTTTGTTGATCGCTTTTGCAAAGAAATTGAAGCCCTTAAGCATTCCGTTTATAAGTTTTTCAAATTGCGTAAGCGTTAGATTTATTGGTATCTTTACAAGAGACGCTATTTGCTGCCATTGCCCTTTAAAGATATTTTTAATACCTTCCCATGCTCTCTTCCAATCACCTGTAAATACGCCTGCAATAAACTGGACTACACCCTTAAGTGCTGTAATTATGCCATTAAACCAATCTATTATACCTTCAATTATAGGTTTTAAGAAATCAACAATGTTCTGAAAAGCCCAAACAAAAATCGGATACAGCTTGTCCTGTAACCACATACACACCGGTGCGATAGCCTTGTTATAAATGTCAAGTGCTGCCGTTATCAGCTCCCCGACAAAATCGGTAACGTTATCCCACAAAGGTTTGAGGTGCTCATCCCAAATCTCATTGAGCGTCTGCATTACAATATCAAGACACGGCTTAATAAATCCGTTCCATGCATTCAAGACAATATTTTTGACATTATTGATTGCTTCCCGCATTCCGTCAAAAATCGGCTTCCCGAACTTCGACCATTTGTCCGCAACAATATCAAGCGCATCAGAGTAGACCTTTGAGAACAACTGCAATACCGGGATTATTCCCTCAGTCCATACCTTGGCGAACACTTCCTTAACTGCATTAAAAGCAGATAAGAGCGTCAACAGACCTTGTTCTTTGAATTGTGTTATTACAGGCAGCCCTACTGTTATAAACTTTTCAAGGCACGGAAAGATCAAATTATCCCATGTGGAGCCAAAAACCAAATCAATGGTGTCCCATAACCCAAGAAAAATATCGGTAACTGTATGGGCAAAGGTGTCAAACAGCGAAAGCAAATCCGTTTCAGCCCAATTTTTGAGAGGTGAGCCGAGAGATTTGATATCATTCCAAACTTTTGTAAAGATATTTTTGGTTTGATTTATAAGCTTATCAAGCTGGGCTTTTTCCTTTGCGAAGCCGGAAGAAAAGCCTGTCCAAAAACCTTTCAGTCTGTTCTTCAAGTGTTCGATTTTCTTTTCGGTTTCACTCAAGCCCTTATCGGTTTGCTTTGTATCGAATGCGCTTCCGGATGCTGTGCTACCTAAAGCGCTGCCTGCATCTGAGCTACCGCTGTCTGTGTCGGTCTTACTCAGTGTGTTAATTTCATCATAAGCCGCAAAGGCATTTCTGACCTTTTTTGCCGCCTTTTCCGCCGCTGTGCCCGTCGACATTATGTCGCTTGCGGCATCAACCGCCGAGCCCGAAAGCCCCGACATTGCCGAACCTGCTCCGGCTGCAGCCGTCGCAACCGAACCGCTGAATAGGCTTGCGATCGCACTTGCCGCTCTGTTGGCATATTCAATGAGCATGTTAAGCTGTTTTAACAGCGGCGTTAGTGCTGTAATCAACAGCTGACCGATGTTTGATTTAAGCGAATCAAAGTTCAAGGATAAAGTTTTGACTTGGTTCGCCCAAGAATCCGATGTTCGGGAGAAATCCCCCTGTGCATCGGCGGTCACGGATAACAGATAGTTATACCGCAACAGAGCTTGATCAGCCTGCGACATCTTCGTGAAAGCCGTCGTAATACCTTTCGACATTGCGTAGGCTTCCAAATTTGCCACCGACATATTTATACCGAGTTGCCTCAAGGGTTCCATTTCTCCACTCAGTCCAGCACGAATCTTTATGAACATATCGTCAACATCAAGATTGTAGAATGACGCCAGATCGCCCGCAAGCTCGGTTATCTTCTGCGACATATTGAGCGACGCATCTGTCGTCAAGCCCATTGACTTAAGCATCGCGCCCATTGTGCCGCTGTATTGTTTAGCCGACAGCTCAGATATTCCGAACGCCGACGCTGTTGTTTTCGCCCACGCATTGATCTTGCTTGCTCCCTGACCGAAAGTAACGTCAACAACGTTCTGCACTTCCGTCAGGTCGGAACCGAGATCAATACATTCCTTTGAAAAGGCCGTTATCGCTTTAACCGAAAAGGCAGTTGCCGCCGCAACTCCGATTTTCTTAAAAGCGCCTGTAAACGCCGACGAGATACCCGTAGCGGACTGTCCGCAGGTTTTCTGCGCCGACTTAGCGGCAGAGACAACGTCCTTTTTAAATTGGTCTTTATTCAGCTGGAGCTAAAAAGTGAGCGTTCCTACGTTTGCCATTTTATCACCCCGCTAATGATTTCATCATCTGCTGGAACTGTTCGAGCGATATTGTTATCTGCGGCGTTTGGTTCTGAGAAGCCCTAAACTTCTGCCATTCAGAGCGGATTTTCTTTTCCTGCACCGTCATTTGTTCAATCGTTTCACGGTCGGTTTCCGCTCTTATTCTCACAACCTCGCCGAGAGGCGTATCGCCCATGATTCCAACAAGTAATTTTCTGTATTCCGAGACCGAAATATCTTCCTGCATCAATCGTATTCCGTACTGCTTGGCAAAGCTCGATATAATCAGAGCTTCGTCATAATCTTCGTCGTAATACGATTCTTCGGTCAGTTTTTTCTTTCTCTTGCCGCCTTTTTCAGTTCGTCGTAGTCCTCGCCAGTAATAGCGGACATGATAAAGAATGTGAGATTTGTAAAATCAAGGACGGAAAGATCATCGTTATTGAGAATCTCGTCAGCATTCTCCTTGCCGAGAGCAAGTCTGATGATTTCCTCGTCCTTTTCAATAATGCTGTCGTCATTCTGAACAGCCTCGATCTTCTTCCATGTGGAACGGCGATCGTCAACCGTATAGAACTTGTCACCGATTTTAAGTGACGGGTGGTTGTCGCCCGAAAGAATTGCGCCCTTTGTATCAATAATTTTCATAATAAATAACTCCTTTTTAAAGATAATCGGGGACAAGTCACCCTGCCCCCGTTGAATTTAATCCGATGACGGATTTGTATTCTGGGTTGTCGCCTCTGTATATTCGGGCTTACCGTCGGAAATAAGATCCACTTCAAGCGGTGCAACATTTGTTGAATCCGCACCCGCAACGCTCTTTACCTGAATTACACTCGGCACGACAAGAGTGTCACCGTTCGGAAATGTAATCTTGTATGACGTGTTGCAAGCCTGACCGTTTTTCAACAGCTTGCTTGCAACATAGTCATTACCGGGATCACCTATATTGCGTTTGCCCGACATTGATATCGTAATGGACTTAGCCGTAGCAAGTGCTCTCTGCCAGCCCTTAGCCTCCAACGGATTCCATATTTCAACACCCGTATCAACGGCTATTGTCGCCGATTCCATATCGGCAATGGTAACATAATCAGAATCCGACGGACTTGCCGAACGTGCAGTTTCCGAACTCTTGTCAATTCGGAAGTCCATTTCATTTACGGGAAATACGCCTTTAAATTCTTTTGACATAATCAATCACCTTTCTTTGTAATATATAAATCAAATTCAAGCGAATTTTCATACACACCCTGATCGTCCGTACCCAAATCAATGGGTGCGTTATAAGGCGATATAACAAAAACACGCTCGTTGTTAAGGTCAAATGTTTTCTCGTCAAAGAAATCGTAAATTTCTTTGGCTTTCTCTGCCGCCGCCTCGTAATTTTTGCCGAAGCGCAGCAAAATAGAAATCGGCAGCACGGTATATGACCTGTTACTCTTGCCGCCGACCGTGTTAATTTTCGGACGTGAAACCTTTGAATGATAAAAGCACACTGCCCGTTCCTTGTTCTTGTCAATCTTTCCGACGGAAATACTTTCTTTCCACGGAAATTCCGACTTAAAATAGTCTCTCAAATCCGAAAGTGTCATCTTATCCTCCTAAACGTTTCATTCCGCTGTGCATTCGTTTTTCAAATTCACGCTGTGCAAAATCTTGTTTTTCACCCGTAATATACGGATCAAACCATTTGCCACCTGCTTTAGCATTATCATCATGGCTGAAATTATATTCGGGGTGGAAATACAAACGTCTTGCATAAGGGGTGTCTGAAGCTATTATAGCTTTCAAATCCTTTATTTGAGATATATCAACAAAAGTAGAACGATCTTGAAGTGTACCTGTATCGTAAGGCATTGTTTCAGCTTGCTGAACATCCTTTCTTATTTCTTCGGCTGTTCCCGCTAAACTCCGTGCCGCAATATCCTCTATCGCCGCCAAATTCTTGTGATTGATTTGCAGCTTAACGTTCAATCACATCACCTCAAATTCCGTGTGGTGCACCGTGCCGTCGGGATTTCTCGGACGTGCGGCAGAATATATCTGCATTGTCCGTCCGTTGATCGTCACCGTGCCACTCGATAAAACAGGCCGTGCAGGAGCAAAATCGCCCTTGACGATAACCGTTCCTGCAAGCGTCACCCTCTTGCCATCAGCCGTAAACACCGTCTTTGATGCTTCGTCGAATATACACTTCATCGGTTCGGTCTTATACACGACCGTTTCGCCGTCCTCGTTCAGCTCTTCCGTATCAACGGAAATAACACATTCGTTATTGAGAAGCCAATCGGGAAAGCCGAGCCTTTTAATTCTTCTCGCCATATCAAGCACCTCGCCACATAAGTCCCGATTTTCTGAGCAATGCAAGAGCGGTCGGGTTCATGTAATTTTTGCTTGCTGTGCTCTCCTGCTGTCCCTGCGTGACGCTCAATTTACCGACGGTATAGCTTGATACGTCGGTTTCATCGTAGCCGTTCTCGGCGATATACTGTGCCTGATAGCAGGCTGCCTTGCGTATGCACTCGCGCTGAAGCGGAGTGAGATTATCAAACCCCACCCCGTTAATTCGTCCGAAAGTCATTTCATCAATCTTGACAGAGGCTAACTCCAAATTATCCTCTATCTCTTTTGTTTCGAGGATATCGTCCTCACCGATTATATTTCGATAATCCGAAAAGTCAGCATAAGCCATGTTGATTACTCCTTAAGCCTCAACATCAACGTAAAGGCTGTCAATCTTGTTATCTTTGCCGTTCGGGAAAGTAAAAACATCCGAGAACGCTCTGTTCTGATAAAGATAGCAGTCGCCCTGCGTGTGTCCGCCGGGGGCAAAGTAATAGATGCTTGAGAGCTTCGGCACGAACTTAGTCGTAAGCGGAGAAGCAATGAGGACATTGATCTTCTTTGAACCCTCAACGGCAGGCTTTGTCATCTCGTAATAGGTTGAAATTGAACCTACCGCGGGCGACTTGACCGCTGTATATGTGTACGCACCCTCTGAGCCACTGCGTGTGTAATAGGTCTTACTTGAATCAACCGCAATATCCGAGGTAAGCTCGTAAACAGCGTCCGTAGCCTCCGCAGGAACGAATCCGCCGTCCTTGGATTCAAAATCGAAGCTGTCATAGAATACCTCGTCGTCAATAACCTCGAAAATCGGCACACCGTCGATTGAGGTTACTCTCGTCTCAATACCCATACCGCCCTCGGCAATCTGAGTAAGCTCGATCTTGCGCTGAAGCTCCTTAGAGCGTTCGAGCAAGTCCATAATGTCCGAGCGAACATACATGACAAGTGCGCCCATCGCTCTGTAACGACGAAGATGACCGGCGCTGATAAAGCTCTTGAGCTTTGAATAGACGTTGTCTGCTGTGTATGCGGAGATCGCAGTCTCGCTGTGGTAGCCTGCAAGCGTCTTTGCCTTTGTCGCACAGCGTGAGAAGAACAATGCGTTTGATTCCGGGACGCTCTGCGTGCGGGCGAATGTCTCAGAAATATTTTTGATTGATGCGGTTGCGTTGCTCTCGTCCACGTCGAGTCTGTCGACGCAGAACTCAACATCTCTGTCGTGCATAAGCGTAAACGGCACATCGGCCTGAACAAAATTGCCTCTGTTCCAGCCACCGTTACGGTTGTGGCTCTTGTAGCCTGAGGTTGACATCTGAGTAAAGTGGAAAGTCTTTGCGCCGAGCCACTTTACATTGGTTGTGATAAACGGAGAAATCATTGAACCCTGTATGAGAATATCAAGGAGCTCCGGTGCCCACTGCTGAGCATAGTTAATGTTTGGCATTTAAAATCTTCCTTTCTTAGTTAAATCTGTTCCAGCGTTTCTGCGGAACTTTCTTTTCGGGCGTTTTCTTCTGCTCTGCGCCCTGTTTGCCGTCGCCGCCGATGACAAAGCCGACGTTGCCTTCGTCAGCCTTAACGACCAGCTCAGGCCATTCTTTCAAAAGCTCGGCAACCTGCGCCGAAGCCTTTTCGCGGTCAAAGTTTCCGTCATCGTCAACGCATTTGTCGCGGTCAACGAGCCTTGCGGCTTTCGTGACCTTCTTTGCGTCAACATGAGCGGCAAGCAGCAGGCTTTCAAGCACCGCACCGTCCGCACGTTCTCTCTCTTTGGCAAGCGCCTGCTGAATTTGCGACATTTCCTCGCCGGTACCGTTATTTTCTGAGTTTGCCGCTTCCTCTGCTGCCGCCTTGGAAAGAATTTCCTTTGCTTTGACCCTGTCTGTGATGCCGAGTTCTTTGAGAACCTTGGCAACAGCCTTTTCGCTGTTTTTCTTGGAGATACCGTTCATCTCCTCTTCGGAATACTTCTTCTCCGGCTCTGTATTCGCTGCGCCTGTTTCGGTGCCCTGCTGTGCATTGCCGTTTTCTGTACCCTCTGTGTTGTTGACTTCTTCAGCCATATACTCTCCTTTTTTACGGATAAGGACATCCGCACCCCGTTGTTTCAGATACGGGCAAACTGTATTTTGATATAAAAACAGCGTCACCCTTACGGCAGCGCTGAAATTATAGGCATGAAAAAAGCACCTTGACTTCTCAGGGTGCTTATCAGGTATTCAATTTGAATATTATTGTTCAATTATTTCCCATTTTCCGCCTTTTGAACTTCCATCAAGAGGCGCGGGATTGGTCATTGAATATAAATAATCTTCGCCGCTGTCGTCTATAACACGATACATTCCATCCTCTTCAACCGCATTATATATTTTTCCGTCAGTCAGACTATCAACTCCAAAAGATTCACCTTTATATCTTAACTTCATGGTCATAATTCCTTTCTGTGTTTGAGCTTCATTTCATACTGTATGCCGTCGCATTCATACCAATGCACGTCGAACAAGTATTTGTCACTTTTAATTGAAGCAACTTTCTTTTCCCACTTTTCAGCAGTACCGCCATATTTTTTTATCAAGCTATCAACACATCTTATTTTATCTTTTGCAGCTCCACCTGCAATGACCTTAGCTTTTGAACTAAAAACGGTGTGTTTCGGAATAAAGCATTTTTCGCCATTATAAATATAAGCTAATTGTTCTTGTAGATAGTTCTTGCTATTGACAAGAGCCTTTATCTTATTCCATTTATCCGAATCGGTATATTTAATTTGCAGAAAATCCTCAAAAGTCTTTGGAGCATCTTTTCTAAGCGCATTTCTATACCGTTCAAACTGAGCTCGGTCGGTGCTGACAGCATATCTACTTTGCTCTTTTATTGTATCACTATTTTCGGAATTTGCAATACCTAATTGAGCTTTTCTGCTCTCCCACTCATTGAGCCTTGCCTGATATTTTGCAATATTGGCGGGGTCAATGCTTCCGACCGTCAGCCGCTTGTATTTTTGGATCATGTTCTCAATATGCGCCCTGTTAAGTTCCTCCGTGCCGTATTCATTCATCTTGTTATCTTCCGTTTCATAATGGACGATATCTTCAAGCTCAGGGTAATACGTTCCGAGACCGTGACGGCAGCGAGGGTGAAACAACCCCTCTGCCATAGCCTGTGAAAGCAGCATATAATCTCCGTCGTCAGGCGTTCCGCCCGAATAGACATCATCAATCAGCACTTTATTCTCAAACGGCTTGCAAAGCTTACACGACGTTGCGTGGTGGGATATAATAACAAGCGTTTCACCGAGATACTTCCGAAATTCGCCCTCACCTGCCATATATGCACGCTGATTGACCGTCCTGATTGCCATTGACGTGTAATCGGCAATATTGACCCTGCGCCCGTCCTTGTACTCAATGCAGTTAATACCACGGCTGAGGAAATCCTTGACCGCCGCATCGTATGCCTGCTTCTCGGTGTAAACTCCGTTTGTGACATACATTCCGTATTTAAATATCGTGCTTCGGTATGTATCGTTCATCATTCGCAGCACGGCTTTATCCGCCCTTGAAAAGTCCGATTGAACCGAGTTTATCAGTGCATCAACCTTTCGGGTATTGATTTTAAAAAAGCCGTCTTTCATGGCTACGGCTGATTTATAGCCTGCGCCCTTGGCTTCCTTAAACCGTTTCATCTCGTGCAATGAGCCTTGTTTCATCTCATCTCGGATGTGATCTTTGACGTCCTTTGCCATTCCTCGTGTGCTGTTTTTAAGCAACATTTTATTGTGCCGCTGATATTTACGCAGCTCACGGATTTTAATTGCCTGCCATTGCGGATAATCAATACCCGCTTCGGCTTCCTCCGCCAAATGCAAGCCGAGATTACGTTTCATAGATTCAATCATTTTGAGCTCCATGTCCTTGTAGATCTCGGCTATTTCCTTATCAAAATCATTCATTATTCAATACCGGCGAAAATTTCATCACCCACGGACGGCTCGTCCGCCTCGATAATGCCCTTTTCTTCCTTAATGCGTCTGATTTCCTCTTCCTTCCAGTCCTCATCCTTATCATTGCCGTAAAGCTCACCGATGCAGGCTTCTGTTGACATAATGCCTGCGGCCGCAGCCTTACTGACGGTTTCAACCTGCGCTTCAAACGACGGATTCGCATATCCGCCACGGGCAACGGTGATATCAATGCTGTCGTCCGTTGACTTGTTCTGAAGCGTGTCACTAAACTTGAGAGCCGTAATTATAACGTCCTTTATGATACCGTCAAGAACAGAAAGCACCTTGTTTCGGGTGTAGAGCGTTGTTTTCTCCTTTTCACGCTGTGCATCGGCATTGTCAAGCTTTTTGACGTCGATACCGAGCGTTGACGGTGAAATGATACCCTGCAAGCAGAGATCAAGAGCCGTGATATAGGAGGCCAAAAGCGCTTCGTGCTGTATTGTTCCCTGTGTCGTCTCTACCTTGTTGACCGCGCCCTCTCCGCCGTCCGCGTCAAGTACGATATATTCGTTGTCAAAGTCATTGCTTTGCAGAATTTCACCGGTGAATGGGTTAGATGGGAGGAAATCTCTCGGTATATACTCCTTGATCTGACCTTTACGAACTGCGAGCATCCATTGAGAATAAACCTCGTCAAGGCTGTCGAAATTATCGTATTTGCGTGAAAATATCGACTGCCCTCTGCCCTTGAACTTTGCCGTCGGCGTAAAAATAACGGGAACAGCAGGGAGAAAACCCGCCTTGTTCATCACGGGTTTATACTCGGCAAGCTCGGCAAAGTCAGTCATATTGACCTCGTTGCCGCTTGAATTTTCAAGGGAATATGTTATACCGTATTTCCTATAATGTTCCTTAAAGGTGTAACAGTTCTTGTCCAGCACCTTTTTTGTCTTGAACACGACTTCAATCAAACGTCCTCGATCGTATTCAAAATCCACCCTGTCAGCCTCGTAGAACTCAATAATCGGATATTTGCTTATGCTCTCGTCAAACGAAAACTTGAAAGCTCCGTCGCCGAGTGCCAACGTCTGCGAGACACATTCCTTTAAAAGGTCGGTAAACTTGTTATCCTTTGCGATTTCGTCCCACTCGTCCTGTCTGTCGGAGAGAGTGATATCAAAAAGATCGTCAAGACACACATTTGTGAGCACATCGACGATCATTCCCGGCAAGCCTGTATGTATCTTGCGGATTTTACAGCCCCTTGTCGGCTTGGCACTCCAAAAATGCTGTCTGCTTATGCCGTCATCAAGGTTACCGTAAAATTCGTGAAGCTCGTTCGGCTCACCTCTGTACCATATTCGATTTTTAAAAACCTCCGCATCGAAGTTCAGAAGCTGGTCTATCTCTATGCTCAGGCTCTGCGGGTCTTTTATTCTCAGATAATTTCTTATTGCTGTTATAACCTTATCGTTCTAACTCATCTTTTGATCTCTCCTATCATCTTCACATACGGCAAAAAGCCGTACTGCGAAGCGTTGATTGTATGGTCGTTACGATCCTCAGGCTCGTTGTCCTTATCCTGCGCCCACGAATACGCTTCAAGCTCGGATATATGCACTCGGCAGGTATCACACACGAGATAATCCCCCGTATGTAGCCAACCGAGCTGCATATTGATTCTGTCAATAATCTTTGTTTTCTTCCATGCCCCGTTAAAATTATAAAGGCACGGATTTTGCCGCTTATACTTTTTCAGCTCCGTAATGGTTGCTTGATCCGCCGAATCAATATACACCTGTCGGACGAAGCCCCACACTTCACGGTTACGCTCCAAAAAGTCAATAAAATTCCGCACCGTATCGGACGGCGCAATCGGATTTGACATATCTGCGTTGTTATACACTCGCTCGTCAAGCACGATCAGCTTTCTGTCCTGCGTAATACCTTGAAATATCATTGAAATCGTATCGGGCGATTTTGAGGAATATGCCGTGTCCAGTCCTGCCGAGAACTGAACAAACCGTATCTTTTTATCAAATGCGGCTTGCAAAAGCTGATTCCGGTTTACGATGTGCCTTGAACGGTCAAAGTTGCTGAATACAAGTCCTGTTGCCCTACCTCTCAGTCCGAGAATTTTATTCTTATACAGCTTCGTCCCCGGCGGAACCATACTGATAATCTGCTCTTTCTTTGCCTGCGGCAGCCCGGCGTTGTGATCGAATGAGAAATACCACCACACCCAGCCGTTTTTCGGCTCGGCATTAAGCATATTCAGCAGATCGGGCGGAGCATCGTCCGCATATTGCGCTGTCGGGCGTGAATGGTTGATATATTCCTCATACACCGGCAAGCTCGGATCGTCGGGATTTAATGTCGCCATGAGATAATCACATCTCATCGACGCCTCTCTGATATACTCCATATCGGCTATATTGATTTCGTCGATATACAAACAGCCGTACTGACCGCCGAGAGCCTTTTTCCATCGTGCCTTGTTGTCATAGCCGAGAATATATACCACCTTGTCGCCGCTCGGAGTGTGATATATCAGGTGCGGCATACTGTATTCGCCTTTGCCCGACGGATTGTATTCCACAAGCTCGCCGAATACGTCGATGATTCCAAGGTCTTTGTTGATGATGTTTTTCTCGATCGTGCCCGTATCAAGTCCGCTGATAATGTGAATTTTTTTCGCGCTATCCGCAACCCTGAACATAAACTTAACAATTCCGACAGTCGTTTTGCCTGCCGCTGTCGTGCCCTCAAGGAACTCAACAGGAGCTTTATGTTTCAAAAAGTCCTTATACTTCGGACTGAGGATAAGGCTTTCACTCATCGTCGCTCAACTGCCTGAGAATAGAATCGAGTTTATTCGTCGTTTCGAGAGTGCCGGAAAGGTCAATCTTATCCGACGGCTTATCACCGGCACGGTCAAGAATATCCTTGCAGGCAGCAAGAGCAGCCTTATCATCTGTACTCTCTATAAGCTCGATCAGCTTATTTATTGCAACCTGCGCCGCGCCCTTGTATCTGCGCTTTCTCTCACGCTCCGCTTTTGCTTCTTCTTCATCCCTGATTCGCATAAAAAGCTCATCGTGATTTACCCACGCAGAAAGGGTCTGTTGGCTCACTTTAACCGTGTTCGCAACATCTGTTTGGCTCAAGCCTTGATAAACCTACAGTTCAATGGCTTTTTTCTGCTTTGATTTTAGCTTTTTTTCTTCAAATTTCTTCAAATTTTCGTTACTCACCTTTCCTCACCTCTTTCGTGTTGGTTTTTGGTGGCGGAAGTGAGACTTGAACTCACATGCCAAGAGCAGGAAATTTAGAGTTTCCCATGTCTCCCCATTCCATCATTCCGCCTTATTTTTCATAATAGTTCTTCAGCTCATAGTAATTCTCCATAGCTTCGCTCCACATATCCCAGAGGACTGCACGCTTGCGCTTAAGATCGTAGTCATCAGTATTTTCCGGGATAGCATCAATTTGAGATTTAATGTGATCTGCTTGACTTTTATATTCTTCGGCAAGCTCGGCGAGAGTTTTCATAATTTCACCCACGAAATATCCGCATCGAGCAGGTGCAATCCGGCTCAACACGGCTTTTGTTTATTGTCACTATATATATTTTAGCAGGTTTCGTGTACCGCATTTCCCCAAGTTATATTTTTTTATCAAGTAAATAGTAAAACTTGTGCCGATATTTTGTAAATTGGTTTTTACCACAGAGCGCGGAAAGAGCTATATAAGGGATTTGATAACAGACGTTTTTACGCAAGCTGCTAATTACACCGATGTCTCCGTCAACGGCATCGTGCAAGCAACGCTCCACGACATCGACAAGCTCGGCGGATTTCATTGCTTTATCTGCCTTGCGCTCAACAATGGATGTAGCGCCCGAACTGCTGCCCTTAGGCATTCCGTCGAAGCCGGCCGACGAAAGCTCGTAGCTGTCATTGCGCTCCCGTATCCATTCGGGATATTGATAGCACTTGTGTTTTAATTCAAGATATCTCTCTCTTGATATCGCATAATCGGCAAGCGCCTGCGAATATTCTCTTGACATGATTATTCACACTCCTTTAAATAATATTTTTCTTATTCTTCTTTGCTCATTATCTTGCTTTCTCTGTCTGCCATTTTCCAAACGTTATACAATGCAAATGCCAAGGGATTTGTAACATACGGGCTATTCTTTGCTTTTTCATACTCTCGTTTAAGAAGTTCTATTGCTCTGTCAAGGTTCATTATTCATTCACCCCTCAAATATCTTTCAATTTCTTTTGCAGCTTCTTCCCAGCCTTGGCACCAGACGGCACGGTTGCCGAAGAGATTAAGATTATCAAGCCAGTTAAGCTGTTGCAAGCTCGGCTTTTCACCTTTACGCTTCATCTCTATGTAAAGCGCGTGATATTTCCCCGATGGTACAGGTAAGCAGAGATCAGGCACACCTTTCTTCAGACCTTGCCGGCGCATAGCGGCACCGTTATAAACACTCCGTTTGCCCTCATTCGGAATGTGATATAAAAACTTAATTTCCGGATATTTACCCACGGCGAAATCAGCCCACCGGAACAGCGCTTCCTGCTCCTGGGCTTCCGTCGGTATCGGTATTTGATTTTGAATCTTATTGCTCATTGACTCACTCCTTATGCGTATTCTTTGTCGCGTAAGATATATTTACTGTCTCTTTTGTAGAGTCGGATCGTTATGTATGGAAAATCTATCTTCTCGGCTTCGCCGTATTCGTTGATATCGTACATTTCGAGACGAGGATCGGCATCAACAAACACATAGCCCGGATATAATTTTTCAAAAAGCTCGGCATTATATATGTCATTTCTCAACTCTTGGAGCTTTCGTCCGCTGATACGTCCGTCGCGCTGGCTTTTAGGTGGTTGTTTCAAATTCTTTGAGCACACATACGACCGGTAGCAGAGTCTTGGATCTTTCGACAGGTAAAAAGCAGCTCCAGCAAGACCCGTCTTTGTGAAAATAAGATGCGAAGCATGAATGTAGCTTACCTTTGGGTTCTTTGTGAAACGCTTATTCCATTTTTCCTTGAGGATTTTTGCGCCAAGCTCTCCGGAGCAAGCAAGGTGATAGTGCGGACGTCCGTTTTTCTCCCCAAGCTCGACGCTGTACATGCTACGAAAATCAATACCCGCTTTTTTATAAGCGTTTTTTACATTTCGGAGAAAACACGCAAATTCTCTGCCGTCGAGAGCCTTATCATACGGAAAGTCCGACGGATATGAGAGCTCACAAAGATAATCCTTCGGGCCGAAGTTCTCCTGGAGCAGCCAAGTAAACTTTCGAGCTGCATTTCGCTCGTTGAGCTTCTGTTGAACAGCTCTTGTCGGTTTTGCTTTCGCTGCACGTCTGCCTGTCGGCTTCCGAACAGGGAAAATGTCGACTTCCATATAATCACCCGATTTATGTATGCTCTCTCGGTTGAGCTTTCGCACGTGTTTTCCTCCTTTCGTCTTGTTGATAACTTAATACACCATACTTTCCCGTTACGGACTTTTTCAGTCCGTCTTTTTTTAGCACCGAGGGGCTCGGCAAGTCGCATTAGTTGCTCCGGTTCATTTCCGTAAGATTCTCTGTACTTATTGTGATGTTTTCAATAGGTATTTTCTTATTTCTGTATAAAAAGTATTGACTTTATGTCCAATTGGTCGTATAATATTTTAAAGAAAGGAATGATTGCTATATCTTGTAAAAGTAATTATTGTGACAATTATCAGCCTCTTACGCATGAAATAAATGGACAAATTTATGAATGTGTCGAATTATCTCACCACATTTTACAAAACAGAAGAAGGGAACTCGGTCTGACTCAACAGCAAGTGGCAAATGCTGCTGAAATTCAACTTCGCCAATATCAGCGGTTTGAATCAGGTGAGCGCGATATTGCAGGTTCAAGTATACGAATTGGTCTTTCTGTTTGTTCTGTTCTTCAACTTGATCCATATAGATTTGTTTTCCATAAAAAATAAAATTCATCTTATTGAGATGGGATTTTTTAAGCACAAAATTATACTTGATTTTTGGATTTTCCATAATTGTGCTCCATTTTAAAAGTTTTAGCAACAAAGTTAAAAACTGTTAATATGTCTGCAATTTGTAATTCAAATATACTTTTGAGAAAAAAGGATGTGTGCTAAATGAGTCATTCGACACTTGTTATAACATTTTTATCTATTTTTTCTGCCGTTGTGGTTGCAATAGGATCTTTGTTTACTCAAAAAATCTCACTAAAAAGAAGAAACACAGTTATATTTATAATATTACATTCTTTTATTCTCATTTTCTTTGTTTTGCTTTTAGTTTATAAAGGTTTCGGGAAAAATGATATTGAAAATATTTTAAACGCATTTTCAGTATCTTTCGATTGTTTTAAAAAAGGCATATTGGAACATTGGTATTTCTTATTTTTTCCATTTGAATCCGACCAAATTAGCCTATTTGATTCATATATTTTATGTTTTTTGTGGGGCGATTTTTCTATATTAGTGGCTATTTTCGAAGTGCTTTTTATAATTCTATTTTTGTGCGATATAGAAACAATAGTGATTCGTTTACTTGTTGGCTTTATTTCAATAGCAATTATTCTCATTTCACCAAGTACTATTTTATTCCTATTGAACACCATTTTTATTGCATCACACTATTCGCAAAAAAAGGTCATTATTTTTTTAATTGTAATTGCAGCATTAGTTGTATATATCTTTTTCAGTACAAAAAAAATCAGAAACTCTCCAGACTTAACCGAAAAAGAATATAAAGAAAAAATTAGAATGAAGAATAAAAAAATATAAACTTTTCTTTCGATAGTTAGTATTGGTTTTTCGTTGTAAACTATATTTGTTGTTGTCTCTGGATTTGCTACATCTTCTATTTCTTCAAAACAAACCACATCTTTACCTTAACATTGCTTGAAACTCTTGGCGTTTAACTCGTCAAGAGCTTCTTTGACTTTTGGACGCGAATGCAATATTTTATGTATCGCAGAGTCAAGGGTGCCACTGTACGCATTCCAAGCCTCAAGCTCGGCGGTTGGTGAGCCGACCGAAACAGTCAGCTCACTTTCATACGTTTTTATTTCTTTGTTGTAGCCGGACTGCACGACGTATGTTTTGTTGCCGTCGTCGTCCTCGCGCAAGATCATCCGGGCGAGATGCGACGTGTCACGCGGAAAGAGCTGTTTTTCTTTCATTCCATCGCCTCCGTTCTATGTAATAATCAATGAGATGTGATTTTAAATTCATCGCGGCGATCGTAATAGACCCGACGTTAAGACCGCCAATGCTATTAAGATATTCGATAAATTCTTCGCGATACTTCACGGACATTTCAACCTCAAAGTCAAAATGCTGCTTGTCTGAAAGCGGAAAATACTTTGGCTCGCCGATTCTTTCGCAGTATTTGTCACGCTCAATCTGCATCGTACAGTCTCGCATATTGACAGTTCGGCCGTACTTGTCCGGCGGAAACTTAAAATACGTTTGCATCATCTTGTGTCCTCTCATACAACAAGCGAGCTTTGAGCTGCTTGTTCTCTTCAGTGAGTTTTTGATACTTGTCTGCGAGCTCGTTGTAGTCATTAGTAACCTTTTGGAAGCTTTTGAGGACATTGATATTAAGCTCTTCCTGCTTTTTACAACTGTCGTTCATTGCGAAGAGTGTGATCGTTAAAACAATCGCTATTGCAATGAAAAAGATATATAGTAAGGTAAGTGTATTCATTTTTTATCTCCTTTGGTTGGTGCTGGTGTTTCTCCTACCACGACTGTAGCAGACGTGTTTTTTAGCATGTTAAGTATTTCGGAATATATGTCAGCGGCTTCCGAATCAAAGTTCTCTTTAACGAAATCTGCATATCTCGTCAACATTGCCGCGACGAGCGGTTCGGTCATCGGATTTATAGGATTTATAGCATTTGCAATTGATAGTGAGATTTTTTCTGCGGCGTCAAGAAAATAACGTCGGTCGCCCGTGCGGGCGTATTTCTTGAGTAAATCGGTTGCTTCTGAGATAAGATTGTTATTCATCTTCGTACTTCCTTCCGTATATTTCATGTGTTCCGTCGAGGAGCTCTTTTTCTTCCTCGGTGAGCTTAAAACCGAGATTTTTCAATGCTCTGATGGCGCAGAGACTAAATACATCTTCGGTGTATTCGCCGGAGTAGGACATATATGTTGCAATCTTTTTCAGGCATAAAATTACCTTGAGAAAATAAACAGCCGGCTTTCGGTCGATGTTGTAAAGGATGTCGGGATGCAATTTACCGGCGATTATGTCTTCGTCCGTTATGTCTGCGTCGTTGATGTCGAGCCCTGCAGCTTCGCAGAGTTCAAGATCCTCGATATCTCGATAAAAGCTACCGCTCATTTGTATTTCGGCATACAGTCTTAACACGATCGGCAATGTCTTCTTATCCTCGGAAAGGTTGTTTACAAATGCCTTTACTCTTTCATTAAAGCAACCGAACTTTTCATCAAGCTCGGCGATCTTGGAAATTCTGAACGCCTCAGCTCTTTTCCTGCTTGCTTCCGCCTCGTTGTCCACCTCCGTCTCGGGCTTTTTCTTGTAAAAATAGATCCAATCGCCCCACGTCTCGAATTTGTAGAAAGTTTCGTTCGGTGGTGTTCCCTCCGGTAACTCAAAATCCTCAGGCTTTACTGCCAAATAACTAAAGCTTTTGATGCTATCGTATATTTTCCAAGTGTCTCGACGTTCTTCTTCCGGGATAGGGTGAATACCTTTATTTTCAATGTAGTCAATCCACTTTTGCTTTTTCTTTTGCTTTTCAACGTTCTGCAGCTCTCGATCAACAGCGTGTTTAATGTAATCGTGCTTATTGTTTTCAATAAGCTCATTTCTGACATTGATGTCCGAAATTTTTTCGAGATACGCAAAATCTTCAAGCGTCAGATCGCTGTCTAAGATGCTATCTTTATCAAGCTTTGCGATTTCAAGGCGGTGCTTGACTGTCTCTTTGCTAAATCCCGACATTTCGGAAATGCTTTCAACGGTTTCGCCGAGGTCGAGCATAAGCTGGAATCCGTCAGCCTGCTCTATGTAGGACAGTTCTGAGCGTTGCATATTTTCGAGCAGCATCGTTGACAACTGCGTCTTGCGATCCATGTCAACAACGGCACAGGGTACCGTCTCAAGTCCTGCGAGCTTCGCTGCCGCAAGTCGGCGATGTCCGATAACTGCCGTGTATCGTCCTCTGTCTTTCGGAACAACGGTCAAATTCTGCATAATTCCGTTAGCTTTGATACTTTCGGCAAGCTCGGTGAGATCACCGAGGTTCTTCCTTGGGTTTTCCGGGTGTGGGTCGATGAGATTGATTGAAATTTGTTTGAGTGTTTCCATATTTAGTGCTCCTCTCTGACTAATTGCTGCATAGTGTATTTGACAAGTGCAAGGCGGTTGACCTGCAACTTTCTACCGATTTTTATTAAAGGAAAATCGGGTCGGTTCATGAACTCCTGCGCCGTCAGCTTACTCCAGCCGAACATCTTAGCGACATCGTCGGAATCCATAATCAGCTTTTCTCCACAGTCTTCGAGTGCCTTGAGCGACGAGATTATTTCAATTAAATCCCGGTTGAGCTCTTGTATGTTTTCTGTTGTCAGTTCCATTTTTTAGCCTCCTTGATTCGTATTTGGTGGTTCATAAAGGTTGTATTGCCATGTAATGTGAAATTTTCTCACTTTGTTGTAATTCTTCTTCGTTTTGTGCTATAATCAGCTCCGAAAGGAGGTTGATTATAATGAAGAAAAATACGAGAAAATTTGAAAAAACGATGCGTGAAATAATCAAGTGCGTTATTGATAAGCAGCCTTTGACTGAACATTGCACTAATAATTCCGAACAGCTTTGTGAATGTATTGACCGTGGATATATTGGTGGAATAACGTATAGCCGAAGTGAAGCAGGTAACGCATTTTTTGATTTATCAGAACCTTTTATTCGTTACAAGGGCATTGAGTTCTTGGAAAACAAGCACCCTGAGTTTAAAAGTAATGCACAACTGTTTCTTTCAATCTTTTCAACAATCGTTTCCGTCTTGGCTCTGATCGTGTCTTTTCTTTCAAAGTATATTGATATTCAGACTGTGTTGAATCAATATTTTTGATGTCGCTCATTTCCAAATTGTCTATTAAAACATCAATATCGCCTAAAATGGTTAAAGACAATTCCAACGGTGAGCCGTCTTTCTTCAATGTGAATTTCTTAATACGATTAGTAACGTCTACGCCGTCAATGAAGATGCGAGTTTGTACGGCATTGTCTGCTACCTCAACCGTTTTGATTTCAAATTTCAAGTTATCACCTCTTGTTCTTGTATTTATCGTTTGTTTTTGATATAATCACCTTGAAAGGGGTAATTCACAATGCCAACGCCTTACCAAGACTTACGATTCACACAACAACAAATAGCAATTATGAAGCGCATACTTTGCATGAAAAAAATTAAAAGAATAAACATTGATAAAGAGAAAAAAGGAAAATATGCTTTTCTATTCAAATATTCTTTAATTGATTTTGCTAACAACGAACACACATACTATAAACTCAGCGACAAAGGTGTTATGTACTTACTTTATCATCGAGAATCAGCAATAAAGTTTTACTTGCCGCTGTTTTTGTCTATTATTGCTATAATCATCTCAATAATTGCATTGATAAAGCAATAACAGAAATAATCAATGCTGAAATACTCAGTCCGAGCTGTATGCCTTGTATATAGCTCTTTTTTGTTTCTCGGCGCAGAGTTTCAAACTGCTCATGCAAAGCTTCAGTACGCTGCTGTATAGTTTTGTTGTTCATGTTTTCCTCCTGTTCTTACGTTTACTGATTTGCGTCTTGCCATGCTGATTCTGCGTCGCATATTTTTTGTAAAGAGGTTTTAAACAAATCTGCAAATTTAGTTATCAGCGTAACGTCCATCTTCTTTTGGCGGATTCCGTTTTCTATGGCATTGTAATATTGCCTTGAAATCCCGACATAATCAGCAACGTCCTGTTGCGAAAAATCGTGCTTCTTTCTTAATTCGACGAGATATTCTCTCAAGTTCATCACCTCCAACGTTTCATTTCGTTGACACCATTATATATCGTTTTACCGCTATTGTCAACAATTCGTTGCTAATTATTTAATTTTTGTTAGTTTGCACAAAATTATGTTTCATTTTGTTGCATAGTCTTGACACGTTTCATATTGTTGCTATAATACAGGTAGAGGTGGTTACATGGAAGCCCTTATGAAAATAAGAAAATCCAAAGGATTATCCCAGCAAGATGTTGCTGATTATCTTGGAATAAGCCGACAAGCATACTGCAATTATGAAAACGATAAAAGAGAAGCAAGCTACGAAACGCTCTTACAACTCTCCGAATACTTTAATGTCACCGTTGATGAGCTTTTAGGAAGAGGAACAAAGCCCAAAATTACAGACGACGATATCCGCTTCGCCCTCTTTGACGGTGCGGACAATATAACCGATGAAATGTATGAAGAAGTCAAGCGCTTTGCCGAATATGTAAAACAAAGGGAGAATAAATAATGGAGTTATTAGAGTTGTACCAACTCGCCGATGCGGAACATATACCCGTTTATTCCTTTGATTTGCCGCAAACGCACTCTTTATCATTGATGAATAATGACGGTTCTTGTGCAGTTGCTATTGATCCCTTCGGACTTAATTCCACCAAAGATGAGAAGATACGATTAGCTCATGAACTCGGTCATTGCGTTACAGGGAGCTTTTATAACAGATATTCGGATTTTGATATCAAGGCAAAATCTGAGTACAAGGCTGATAAATGGGCAATAAAAAAGCTCATCCCGAAGGACGAGCTACAAGCCGCATTTGAACAAGGTTACACCGAACCTTGGGATTTGGCTGAGTATTTTAATGTTACTGAGGAATTTATAGTCAAGGCGGTTAATTATTACAGAAGTTAATCACGGGTGATTTTATGTATTTATTGATTATCATAGCTATTGTTGTAGCAGTAGTTGTTTTTCAAAAGCAAAAACAAAAATCAAAAACAACGACGCCAAATATAAGTGGCAATAACTTTTCTCAAAATAATAATAGTATTAAAAAGGAATATGATTTTTCAACTGTTCAATCTATTATGAGTATCCCCGTTCCGACATATGAGCCGCTTCATGAATTAACTTCTCCTGTTGATAATATCGAATACATTCTTCAAAGAAAGGCAACTGAATTTAAAAGAAACGGAAGAATGGATCTCGCTATAGCGTGTTTAAGAAAGTCAAATGAAATCATGGCGCATTCCAACTTTTCATATCAAAAGGACGATTATCTTCGGCTTGTAAAATATTTACAGGCTGATGGACAATTTGAACAAGCTGAAAAAGAGTTAGAACTTATAAAAAAAGCCCACCCTGACTTATTCTTTGGTAATCAAATGACTAATCCACAGATTTCTAAGATTACCGAAGATTTAGTTTGGTTTAGTGCAAGCCGCCTTTGTCCTTACTGCTCTATTTATAATAATAGAGTTTATTCTAAGAGCGGCAAGGATCGCCGCTTCCCCTCGTTTTCGCTTCTTCCGAATGATTTAAAAGTAATAAATTGCCCTCAATGTAATACATTTTTAGGCTTTTCTAACTATTATGATCTTGATATGGACGGCAGGCTTAAAAAAATCATAAAAGACAGTAACCGACCGTTTAATGATTTAAGGACAAAAGAGGAAAAGGAATATTACAAAGCTAAAGTAACTAAAAAGACAAACGCAAAACTTGCTGAAGCTGAGTACCTTTGGCTATGTCAAAATCTTCCCGATTTAGCCCCGAAGTCTTTATCGGGATACACCCGAATGAAAAACAGTAAATCAACAAACTATCAAAAAATTGTTTCCGCCGCAAATGAGGCAGGATATCAGATTGTTGATAATATTTAAAATAAAAAAAACGCCGCTCGGTGCTGGCACACCGAACGACAAAATCAAAATTATCGTTTATAATCTTTGTTGTAATTTTTTGAGGCTCTTTCTAATTTTTTAAAATCGCAGGATATTTTAACAAGAAATTTGTTCGTTTTACTTGTGACATCAAAATATGTCATCTGAGCATGGTTCAATATGTCCGCTTTTTTCTTATTACAAAGTGAAATCTGTCTTTGCAGTAAGTTTCTATACTTCATATCTTTTTCCTTTGAAATATCGTATTCGATTAAAGCATCTTTATGTACAGGAATCATATTGTTAAATCCAAGCATACCTAATTTTCCATTATCTAATTTCATAATGTGTTTGCCGGGTTTAATATTGGCATGATTGGGCTTTGGAGATTCCATGGGAACAAAATAATCATGCCGTCCGAATTTAAAAACAACACCGACATAAGGTCTTTTTGCACCCTTGTTAAACTGAACCCTGTTGTCGACACCATGCAGATAATTAACATATTTATCCGAAATTCTGTAAATCCTTAATCTTTCCATCATATCCTCTTGCATAAAAAAAGCGAGACAAAAAAATCTCGCATTTTTAAGTCCCAACTTACGGCATGGGCTCTCCGCTTTTTTAAGTTCCAACTTACGGCGTGGACTCTCCGCTTTTTTTAGTCCTAACTTAAGGCTTAGGCTCTCCTCTTGGTGGAAATGAAGAGAAAATGTGTTCATTTCACATGATGTGGATTACTCCACATCAATAGTATATCGAATTTTGTTAAAAAAATCAACATTATTTTTAAAATATTTAAAATTTATTTAATTTTATATACTTTTAGTATTTTTATTAAATGCAAGCCTGACATGGTACGCATTGTAAAGAGGCGTGTCAATGTCTATCTCATCAACTTTAAAACGCCGCCCGGTGCTGGAACACCGAACGGCAATACATCCAATCTCTCGAACCACCAAAAGAAAGGCTGTGGCTATATTATACCGCCTTTCTCAGGTTTTTGCAACCATTTTTTGAAAGGACGGTTATTTTTATGGCTAAAAAGAGTAAAAACGGAAACGGAGAGGGAACGATTTATTATTCCGAAGCTCGGCAAAGGTGGATAGGTCAAGTTACAACCGGGCGAACCGAAACAGGCAAGCTCCGCCGCCATACACTCTACGGCAAAACTAAGAAAGAAGTTCGCGAAAAAATTGTCGCCTTGCAGTCCGAAGTCTTTACAGGTCAATATATCGAGCCAAGCTCGGTTACCGTCGCCTCGTTGACAAAACAACTCATCGAAGATGACAGAGAATTTAACATCATAAAAACAAGCACATATAACCGCAAGCTCGGAACTTATAAACGACTCGAAAAATCCTGTCTTGCAGATCTTCCTATCCAAAAAGTCAGCGCCGAAAAAATAAAGGCTTTTTTAAAAACTATAACGTCATACTCTGATTCGGTAATTCGCAAAGATTATGAATTGCTGAAAAGATGCTTTAAAGAAGCCATCAACAGAGGCTTAATAAATCGTGATCCGATGTTCGGCATTAAATGTCCTAAATCTAATCAAAAAAAAGAAAAGGTGCGTGCTCTGACTCTTGATGAACAAAAGAAGTTTGTTGAAATACTTAACACTCAGGATATCCGATATACCGTCCAAATGAAGCTCATGCTGCTCACCGGTATGAGAATGGGAGAAATCAATGCTCTTGATATTAACGACGTTAGCCTCCCCTTCCGAACAATCAACATTCGGCGATCTTTAACCCGTGGTGGTGACGAGCGTATGATAGTTGGAGAAACCACAAAGACCTATGCCGGAATCCGCAAAATTCCTTTACCTGATGCAGCAGTAGAACTTTTAAAAGCATATATCGAAAACGAATATAAACCCAATAACGATAATCTGTTGTTTTGGGATTGGAAGAAAGATAAGGTTGTTTCAACGTCTCAAATAAACCTCCAATTTGCCCGCACCTGCGCAAAATATAACATTATTGATGAAAATCAGCAAGGTAAAGTCTCTCTTCACTCTCTCCGACATACTTATGCGACAAGATGCATTGAGGCCGGAATGCCGCCTAAGGTGCTTCAAACACTTCTCGGCCATACCGATATAAAGGTAACTCTTAACACTTATTGTGATGCATTCAACGAGTTTAAGGACGACGGTATTTCAAAATTTGTATCGTATATGGAAAAACAAAACATAGCAATTTAAACTCTGTTGCAGTCACGTTGCAGTCAACACATTAGAAAACAACGCATTATAGCCGTTTTTAACAGTTGTATATGGTCACTCCGACCACTTACAGAAAGTCTTATTTATCAATGAAAACGTTGATAAATAGGGCTTTTTTCTTGTTTTTGGCTTTCTTAATCTGTTTCATTTTACCGCAAATTACCGCTAAAAATGCAAGTCAGGACAAGTAAATACGAATTGAACGCAAGAAGCGGCAAGGGCTGACAGATTCGGTGCAGTCCCTTGCCGCTTTAGCTTTTTAATTGAGGCCTTTGCGGCGGAATACAATCATTCCGCACGCTGTGAAAATCAGCAGAATAACGCCGTCGTATATTGCAAGCCGTGCGGTGTTTTCCACCTCCATATCCGCGAGCTGAAGCGCCTGTCCGCCTGATGTGAAGTCCTGCAAAAACTCGTACACCTCGCGCTTTGTGCCGCTGACATAGTTAGGATTCTTTGTCTCCGGCTCTTCAACCGTTACGCCGTTTTCCGTGTAGGAATAACCCGGCAAATACTCCGGCTCATTGAGCGAAGACGTGATATAAATGCCTAAAAAAATCAGTATAAACACAAGCAAAACACAGCCTGCGGCGGTGTGCGCCTTGCTTCGGCACAGCATGGCAACGAGCGTGAACAACGCTGAGAATGCAACCGTCAGCGCAAAGCTTAAGCCGATATATGAGACAACGGTTTTGAGGTCGGAACCGAATTTACCCGAAAGCAAAAGCCCGAATCCTATATGCGGAACCATAAAAGCGACACACAGTAAAATTCCCGAAAAACCGCAGACAATCAGGTTGGCAAGATAGATACTGCTTCGCCTGTTGCCTGCAATAATCTTATTGCGAAGCGTTCCGTTGCTGTACTCATTTCCGACAAACATTGCGGACAGCACAGACAGCACTATCGGCGCCAAAAACGCGTAAGTAAAAAGACTGTAATCAAGCATCCACGGAACGCCGCTGTGAACGTTGTCAATGTAGTGCATAAACGGCAGGATCACTCCGAAAGCAACCATCAATGCAGTCAGAACAATAAACGAGCGGTCGTGCCGCAAGCGTGAAAAATCAGCTCTCAGCAATTTACCCATTGCGCTCACCTCCGACCAGATTCATATAGAAGCTCTCCAAGCTTTCGTCATGCTCTTTCATGCTGATAACGGTACAGCTTTTGTCCGCAAGCGCGATAACAAAGCTTGTAACGGGCAGTTCGGCATAGACATCTGCCCTGTGTCCGTCAATTATTTTATATTCGGCGTTCATATTGTCCAAAACCTGTGAAAGAATCTTAATATCGCTGACCTCAATTCTTATGCACTTTCGGCAGCGGTCATTAAGCTCCTCGGCGTTCATTTCCGTTATCATTTTTCCGCCGTCGATAAAGCCGTAATGAGTCGCAAGACGTGCAAGCTCGTCAAGAATATGGCTGGAAATAAGTACGGTGATGCCGCGCTCCCTGTTGAGCTTCACAATAAGCTCGCGCATCTCGATTATGCCCTGCGGATCCAAGCCGTTCACGGGCTCATCAAGCACTAAGAAGTCTGGATCGTCTGCCAAAGCCACAGCTATTCCCAGACGCTGACGCATTCCGAGAGAGAAATTTTTAGCCTTTTTCTTTCCCGTGTCCGACAGCCCGACCAAATGCAAAAGCTCTTCAACTCCGTTTTTCGACTTTATGCCGAGCACCTGATACTGCTGAAGAATGTTCTCGCGCGCCGTCATATCCAAATAAATTGACGGAGTTTCAACGACTGCACCCATTCGGCGGCGTACAGCCGTGATTTTTTTGCTTGTGTTTTCCTCGCCGTAGAGCTTGTAGCCGCCCTGCGTCGGTTCCTGAAGTCCGCAAATAAGGCGGATAAGCGTGGTTTTTCCGGCACCGTTCCTGCCGACAAAGCCGTAAATTGCCCCTTTCGGGATATGCATGGACAGTCCGTCCAATGCGGTAAAGTTCCGATAGCGTTTGGTCAGCGCATCGGTTTCAAGCACATATTCCATAAACTGATTCTTCCTTTTTGACGGTGCCGGTTTGCTGTCCCGGCGCCGTCGATAGCTTCTTATTTCACTTCTGTTTTGATTTTATAAATGTTTTCCTGCACAAGGCTGCGGAAACGTCCTGCGTGCGCGCCGTCCATCTGTGTATGGTGGAACTGAAAAGAAACTTTAAGCGTAGTCTTGAGTGCACCGCGGTGATATGTTCCCCATATCAAAAATGGATTGTTGAAAATTCCGCTGTTCATTCCGACTGCGCCGTCGATCTCGGTATCCACAATGGCGGAGGTGCCGATGACCATGCTGTCGGTCAGGTCGTGATTTTCACAGCTTTCCGCAACTGCGTGCGTCAGCTGCAGGTAGTCGGCATTGAACTGCACAAGGCTACTTGAGAACGGCACATCGCAGGAACTGACCTCGCCGGTTTTGTTTTTTACAATAGTGTTCACCGCAATGCTGTCATATTGCAGCAGCTCGCGCCCCACGGGGAGCAGATAAAACTCCTTGATCTCGCTGGCCGCCCTGCCGATACACCAGCAGAGAAGCATATTGAATTTCAGCCCGCGCTTACGGCTGAATCCCACAAGCGGCGTAACATCCAGCGTTTTGAAAAAAGTCACCATAGGGTTCGGCGCGTTCATCCAAAGGTCGAACGCCGCCGCGCGGGTGGTCGTTTTCGGGTCAATCACAGTCGGTTTCATTCTTCACACTCCAACGCTGCCATGTTCCCTGACTGAATGGCGGGAATACTGCGTTTGATTTTTTCATAGTCCCAGTCCCACCAGCGCAGGGCTTCCAGCTTTTCAATCGTTACATCGTCAAACCGCCGGCGGATGGATTTGGCGGGAACACCGCCCACGATAGTATAGGGCGGCACATCCTTTGTCACCACGGCGCGCGTCCCGATAACTGCACCATCACCGATCTTTACGCCGGGCATGATAACCGCCTCATAGCCGATCCACACATCGTTACCAATCACAGTGTCGCCCTTATTGTTCCATGCGTCGCAGATGCTTTTCGCATCAAGATCCCATTCGTCAAAGAAGATGGGAAAGGTGTAGGTGGACAGTGACTTCATCGAATGATTCCCGCTGGTGAACAGGAATTTTGCACCGCAGGCGATGGAACAGAATTTTCCGATGATCAGGCGGTCACCGTTGATCGGGTAATGGTACAGAACATTGTTCTTTTCAAAATCCCGCGGATCGTGGACGAAATCGTTGTAGATCGTGTAGTCGCCGACCTGGATGTTGGGGGCTGTGATCACATCTTTTAGGTAAACCGTCTGTTGATCGTGCGGGCGGGGATAGATTTTGTTCTTCATTTTGCGTTCCTCCTTTCGGAAATACGGCTTCATTGTTCTATCGTTTTGCTTTTGGCGAGGGCAATTCATCGTACATTGCCTCAAACAGCTTTGTAAGAAACGCTTTGCTGTCAACTTCATCCACCAGCAGCATCTCTTTCGCTCCTTCATACGGAAACTCACAAATTGCCGCAGGCATAAGTTCCAAAGCGGATCTTGTTTTCTTGACAAGCAGCCGATCATCATAGATCCCGCCGACGATTTTACCGCGATAATAGAGAATAAACTCTCCCATCATAGGACGGTAAGAAATATCGTCCAGATCGGATAGCTGTTCCAAAATGAAATGAAGATACTCTTTACTGGATGCCATTATTTTTACACCACTTTTTGCATTGCTCGATTCTTGCGCCGTTATCGCTTTGCTCCATGTCGTAAGCAAAAGTATGTAATAAAGGGCAAACGAAGTCATCGCATTCGCCGCAATGCTGCAAGCCTTTCTTTTCACAGCAGGATTTCACGGGGCAGCTATCTGCCCAGAAGGGTTTTTCCATATTCACGCACCCTGTGCAGCCCATCGCCTCACGAAAACGGCAATCGCTGCACCGAAGCCCACATCTTGACTCGATCATACTCAGATTCCTCCTACTCAGAATAATTGTCCCGACAGCTTCAGCTTTTCCTTCTTCGGGAAGGTCGCTTCAAACCATTCAAAAGCGTCCGGATTCTTCTCGCAGACAAAATAGCCCTCCGGGTCTTTGTAGGTACCGGAAATGCCGTCCAAAAAGCCGGGTGTCAGCTCCTTGATGAGAAAATAATCCGCATCAGGGTCGTCAGCGTACCGGACGCCCTTTGTTTTTGCCGGAACAAAGCCGGACTTGCCGTAAAAATCAATATTTCCCGTGATTGCAAGTGCGCCGGCGCCCATCTTCTCCGCCTGCTCCATCGAATAGTCAAGCAGCTTTTTTCCGTAGCCGCGGCGTTTAAATTCGGGAATAATTCCTATCGGTCCGAATGTCATAATCGGAATTTTTCGTCCGTCATCTCCGATAATCTCGGAGCGAACATATATCACCTGTCCTATCAGCTTGCCGTCAAGCTCCATAACATAGTCCAGTTCGGGAACGAATGCAGGGTCATCACGGTAGCAATGCAGCACATAATGCTCGGCACAGCCGGGACGGTACACATTCCAAAATGCTTCTCTTGTAAGGTTTTCAACCTCGCGGTATTCTTTTTTCTCTTCGTTGCGGATAATTATATTATTTTCTGACATAATCTGTCTCTCCTTTTATTATGTAATAGATTTTTTGTCGTTTGAATCGGGTTTCATACAGAAAAGATGTACTCCGAGCGCCGCGTTAAATCCCGTTGCCGCAAACACGCTGAAACGCTCGACTATGCCGAAATACTCGGCAGGAACAAGTTTCATACCGACCGCTCCCACGAGCATCATTCCGATGGCTATTCCCGCGCAGATACCGTAAGAACGACAGTCTCTGTCCTTGAAGCCTGCAACAATTATAAGCGTCAAAGACACCACGGACAGCGCGACGACCGCGGCGGTTATGATAATGTGCATACGGTCCTGGAACTCTCCCGCATAGCCGCTGTCGCTGAGCGGAAACATTCTGTATCCCACAGCGGACACCCACTCCATTATCGCAAACATACCGATGCCGACGCGGAGCAGTTTTGTCTTTCTACCCTGCATGCCGGCGCAGACCACGGTGGCGCAAAGCACCTCGCAGACATTGTAAAAAGCGCTGAGTCTGTTCCACAGCGCAAGCGACGGCGCGTTTGCCGCACTCAGGTCGCTGACAGCCTGGGACATCCAATCATAACCCGGATATGCAATCGGTGAAAGTACCACTGCCGCCGTGTATGAAAGGAGGCTGAGCAGTCCCAGCAATCCTAATTTTTGTAATAAAGATTTTTTCAAAAAGCAAGTTTCCTTTCTTCGTTTCTTTCTCGTAAATTATACCACTTCAAATTTATTCAAAACATTGATTAACCTTACAGTTTTTGCGCTAAATCTTACATTTCTGTAAGAAAAAAAACACAGCGCCTAATCGGTTATCCGATCAGCACTGCGTCTAAGCGTCCGGCTTATTGATTTTAACTATGAAGTTTTCCGCGTTGATAATGCTCTCGCGTTTACATTTCGGGCAGAACAGAGGGAAGTCTCTGATAACCGTTTTTTGCAGCAGTCTTAGCCGTGTCTTCGCTCCGCACAGAGGGCAAAGAACCCATTTTTCTTCGGGCTGATTCATCGTTTTTCGCCTCTTTTCGCGTTAAAGGTGCGAAAGAAAAGCCGAACATGGGCATCAAGCTTTTCAAGACATTCCTGTTCCTTTTCGGGCTGTCGGTCACAGATTCCGATAAGGGTGATTACAGGCGCAACATACATCATTGCAAGCGTATCGGGATTTTCGTCTAATATTTCGCCCTGTGTGATCAGGCTGCGGAAGATTCCGGCGTGATAGCTGACAATGCGTTCAACGTAGCGTTTCGTGTACAATTCGCTCAGCTCCGGGGAACGGAACTGCTCAATCGTCATCATTCTGCGAAAGCGGCTTATAGTGTTGTTATGAAGCGAATAATCAAAAATCTGACGTACCTTTTCAACCAGTCCGTCCTCGGTTATTTCCGTGAATACGGGGATATCCTGCGTCGAGTCCTGCACATGAATGTCAATTTTGTCCGTGTACTCCTCGTACTGCACCGCCGCTGTCTCGACTATAGCATCAAAAATCGCCTGCTTACCCGAATAGTGGTTATAAAGTGACGGAGCTCTTATCCCCACCGCTTCGGCAATCTCTCCCATGCTTACAAAATCGTAGCCGTTGGCAGAAAACAGCTCAAGTGCCTTATCAATTATCCTCTGCTTTGTATCCTCCTGTTTCATAAACCCTCCACTAACTAACGTTCGTTAGTCTAATTATAACAGTCACCTTTCAATTTGTCAATGGTTTTTTAAAATATTTACATTTACAGTCCTTATTGACTTTTTTAAATCTCATATTCGTCTCTGTATCATCTTAGTGCCTCAAGAATCCTGTCTATACTAACGAATGTTGTGCGTCAATGCCGTGGCTTATGAGAAAAAGTTTAATAAAGCCTTTTTTATCGGTAACCTAAAACAGTTTTTACGCCCTTACCGCTCGCTTTCACACAAACTATTTCACTTTCTTTACAAATAACGGTTGTTTTTTATTTGCAAGTGCGTTATAATTGTGTATATAAAATGTATATCTATGGGCTTGCGTTGTTTGTGGTGCGGAGTGCTTCGGAAATATAAGCTGATATTCACTTTTTTATTCATTCCGGGACATTCGGGCGCATGGCAACCGAGCAAACAGCAAAACTCCCAGTTTATTGCGGTTTTCCACATAAATATTTGTATTATATTGAATGAATATCTCCTGTATTTTCCTTGACATATTCTGTATATTTATGTATAATTATACCCTATCAATGGATTCAGAGGTTTAAGGCATGAAAAAGATTTTTATTGACGGCAAGGCCGGAACAACCGGTCTGCGAATTTACGAAAGACTTTCCGAAAGGTCGGATATCGAGCTTATGCTCCTGCCTGAGGAAAAGCGCAAGGACGTTGAAGCCCGGCGCGAGGCTCTCAATACCTGCGATATTGCTTTTCTCTGTCTGCCCGACGCGGCGGCGATTGAATCCGTCGGACTGATTGAGAACGAAAATGTAAAGGTTCTCGACACCTCCACCGCTCACAGAACCGCACCCGGCTGGGCTTACGGTTTTCCTGAGCTTTCGGCACAGCACAGAGAAAAAATTAAAAATTCAAACCGAATTGCAGTTCCGGGCTGTCATGCCAGCGGTTTCATTTCGCTCGTTTATCCCCTCGTTGAAGCAGGCGCAATATCCGCCGACACACTTCTGACCTGCCACTCCCTGACGGGATACAGCGGCGGCGGCAAAAAGATGATTGCCGAATATGAGGACGCAGAACCCGATGTTTCTCTGGAATCGCCGAGACAGTACGGCCTGACTCAGAACCACAAGCATCTCAAAGAAATGAAAGCGATCACGGGAATCAACGCTTTCCCGGCTTTCTGCCCGATCGTTGCCGACTATTACAGCGGTATGCTGGTAACCGTTCCCCTTTTCAAGGAACAGCTCAACGGCGTTACGGTTGAGGATATAAAGAAAATCTACGCTCAAAAGTACACCTCCGACGTTGTCCGCTATAAGGACGAGATCGGCGAAAACGGATTTATCTGCTCCAACAAGCTCTCCTTTAACGATTCGATGGAAATTTTCGTTGAGGGCAACGAGGATCGAATCCTCCTTATGTCGAGATACGACAACCTCGGCAAGGGCGCTTCCGGCGCAGCGATACAAAATATGAACATTCTTCTCGGAATAGACGAAAAAACAGGACTTGAGGTATGAAAGTATGAAACAGATTGAAGGCGGCATCTGCGCCGCAAAGGGCTTCAAAGCCAACGGAATCCACTGCGGAATCAGAAAAAACAAGTCAAAGCGTGACCTTTCGCTCGTTGTCAGCGACGTAAGAGCCACGGCGGCGGCTGTATATACAACCAACCTCGTCAAGGGCGCTCCGATTTTTGTCAATCAGAAGCACCTTGCCGACGGACACGCTCAGGCTATTATATGCAACAGCGGCATTGCAAACACCTGCAACGCCAACGGCATTGAAATGGCTGAGGAAATGGGCAAGCTTGTTGAAAAGGCAATCGGCGTTAAGAGCGACGATGTTGTTATCGCATCAACAGGCGTTATCGGTATGCCGCTCAACATCGCACCGATCGCAAACGGTATGGACGAGCTGGTAGCCGGTCTTGATTACGACAACAGCGGTCTTGCCGCAGAGGGCATCATGACGACCGACACAAAGAAAAAGGAAATCGCAGTCAGCTTTGACATTGACGGCGTTGAGTGCAAAATCGGCGGAATCGCAAAGGGCAGCGGTATGATTCACCCGAACATGGCGACAATGCTTGTTTTCGTCACTTCGGACGTTGCAATCACAAGCGAGATGCTTCAGAAAGCAGTCAGCGAGGACGTTAAGACATCTTTCAATATGATCAGCGTTGACGGCGACACCTCGACAAACGACACCTTCGCCGTTCTTGCCAACGGAATGGCAGGCAACAAGCTTATTGATTCCGAGGGCGAGGCTTACGACAAGTTCTGCGAGGCTCTCCACGAGGTCAGCGTTTATCTTTCAAGAAAAATTGCAGGCGACGGTGAGGGTGCAACAAAGCTGCTTGAGTGCAAGGTAACGGGCGGCAAAACAGATGAAATTGCGAAAAAGGTTGCAAAATCGGTTATATGCTCATCGCTTACCAAGGCGGCAATGTTCGGCGCCGACGCAAACTGGGGCCGTGTGCTTTGCGCTATCGGATACAGCGGAGCTGACGTTGACATCACCAAAATCGACGTAAGCTTTGAGTCCAAAAAGGGTAAAATAGAGGTGTGCCATAACGGCGCAGGCGTTGATTTCTCCGAGGAAAAGGCAAAGGAAATCCTGCTTGAAAAAGAAATCGGAATCCTTGTTGACCTCAACGACGGTGACTTTGACGCAACGGCATGGGGCTGTGACCTCACATACGAATATGTTAAGATCAACGGTGATTACAGAACCTGAGGTGTATTAAATGAATATTTCCATGGAAGAGAAAGCTACAATTCTTACCAGAGCGCTCCCCTATATTCAAAAGTATAACAACAAAATACTTGTCGTCAAATACGGCGGCAACGCGATGATAAGCGAAGAGCTGAAAGAATCCGTTATGAGCGATATCGTCCTGCTCTCGACAATCGGAATAAAGGTTGTTCTTGTTCACGGCGGAGGACCGGAAATTACCGGTATGCTCAGCAAAATCGGCAAGAAGAGCGAATTTGTCAACGGTCTGCGCGTAACCGACAAGGAGACTGCCGACGTCGTTCAAATGGTTCTCGCAGGAAAAATCAACAAGAGTCTTGTAAACCTCCTCTGTGCAAAGGGCGGCAAGGCGATAGGCCTGAGCGGTTCGGACGGACAGCTTATCCAGGCAAAGCCGAAATCGAAAGACCTTGGATTTGTCGGTGAGATTACCGACATCAACGTTCAGCCGATTCTCGACGTCATTGAAATGGGCTATATTCCCGTTGTTTCGACGGTCGGATTTGACCGTGACGGCAACACATACAACATCAATGCCGACACGGTAGCCGCAGGAATTGCAGGCAAGCTTAAAGCCGAAAGTCTCATTTCCATGACGGATATCGCGGGTATTCTCAAGGACAAAGACGACCCGTCGACTCTCATATCAAAAATCTTTGTTGAGGACGCACAGCAGCTCAAGGACGAGGGCGTGATTTCCGGCGGAATGATTCCCAAGGTTCAGTGCTGTGTTGACGCGATCAACCTCGGCGTCAAAAAGGTCTTTGTTATCGACGGCAGAATCCCCCACTCCATTATAATTGAAGTTCTCACCGACGAAGGCATCGGAACGATGTTCGTCAAGGGTGACAAATAAGAAAGGTCTGACAAAAATGAGCATAACATCAAACGACAAACAGTTCGTTGCAAACACTTATGCAAGGTTCCCCGTTGAACTTGTCAGTGGCAAGGGCGCAATCCTTGAGGACAGCAACGGTAAGAAATATATTGACCTCGGCAGCGGAATTGCCGTAAACATTTTCGGCGTTGCCGACGACGAGTGGCAGAAAGCCGTAACTGCTCAGCTTTCAAAGCTTCCGCACACCTCCAACCTCTACTATTCCGAGCCCTGCTCAACTCTTGCCGAGCTTCTCTGCGAGAGAACGGGAATGAAAAAGGTCTTCTTCTCCAACAGCGGCGCAGAGGCAAACGAGTGTGCAATTAAGGTTGCAAGAAAGTATGCATTCGACAAGTTCGGCGACGAGAGCCATTCAACAATCATCACTCTCAAAAACAGCTTCCACGGCAGAACCATCACAACGCTCAAGGCAACGGGTCAGGACGTTTTCCATACAGATTTCGGTCCGTTCCCTGAGGGATTTGTATATGCCGAAGCCAACAACTTTGGCGACGTTAAGAACTATGCCGACAGCGGCAAGTGCATCGCGGTTATGATGGAGCTTGTCCAGGGCGAGGGCGGAGTTTGCAAGCTTGACGAGGGCTTTGTTAAATCCGTTGCGGAGCTTTGCAAGGAGAAGGATATGCTTCTCATCATTGACGAGGTTCAGACCGGCAACGGCAGAACGGGCGAGCTTTACGCCTATATGCACTACGGCATCGCACCCGACGTTGTTTCAACGGCAAAGGGTCTCGGCGGCGGACTTCCGATCGGCGCAACGATGCTCGGCGAAAAGGTTGAGAACGTTCTCACATTCGGCTCGCACGGTTCAACTTTCGGCGGCAACCCCGTATGCTGTGCAGGTGCCTGCAACATTATAAAGAGACTCGACGACAAGCTTCTCGGTGAAGTCAAGGAGAAATCGGCTTACATTTTCTCTGAGCTTGAGGGCGCAAAGGGTGTTAAATCCGTCAGCGGTCTCGGACTTATGATCGGCGTTGAAACCGACAAGCCGGCAAAGGAAGTTGCCAATGCCTGCATTGAAAAGGGTGTGCTTGTTCTGACGGCAAAGACAAAGGTCAGACTTCTTCCCTCTCTCAACATTGATTGGGACGACTTGAAAAAGGCGATTCAGATACTCAAAGAGGTTATCGCCGAATAATAAATTCATAGAATTAACCGCCGCGGCAGGTCAGCCTGCTGTGGCGGTTCTTGTATTTTTCATTAAACAAACACACAGACCGCATAAAACTTGTTTGTTTTATGCGGTCTGTTTTTTAAGGCAATCCGCACACCCTGATTGTGCGGTGTTGCCTTAATAATTTCTTTTGATTTTCAGCGTGGTCGTTTTCGGGAACTCCGTATCGCGAAGCTTTGTGCGGGTGACCTGCTTGTACGCCGGGAGCTGAAGATTTACGGCTCTGACATCTTTTTTCAGTCTGTCCTTTGCGTCCGGAGTTTCAACCGTATCAAGATAAAATTCAGCGGTTATCGCTCCGTCCTCTTCATAGACAAGGACTTCCTTTACATAGTCAATCGTCGAAAGCTTGTCCTCAATTTCCTCCGGCGAAACATTTTTTCCGTTGCTGAGGATAATCAGATTTTTCTTTCTGCCGCGCAGGAAAAGGAAACCGTCCTTGTCAAGGTAGCCGTGATCACCCGTCTTAAACCAACCGTCCTCAAACGCTTCGGCGGTTGCCTCAGGCTCGTTGTAGTAGCCCATCATAACGTTGGTGCCCTTGACCAGGATTTCGCCGACTCCGTCCTCGTCGGGCTCGTTTATCTTTATCTCGTTACATTCAAGCGCATATCCCGCGCTGCCAAACTTGAAATTGTTGAGTCGGTTGCAGGTTATTATCGGCGCGCACTCAGTTGTGCCGTAGCCGTTTATTACCTGTATGCCCATATCGTAAAGTCCTTTTTCGTATTTCGGGTCGAGGAACGCGCCGCCGCAGATTATCATTTCCAGCTTGCCGCCGAGATTGTCGATAACCTCACCGAAAAGCTTGCGTCTGATGTCTATTCCGAGCTTCATCAGGAACTTGCTGAGCTTCAAGCCCTTTTCAAGCTTCGCGTCCTTGCCGCTCTTTCTCGCCGTGAACCAAATTTTCTTGTATATCGTTTCAACGGCAAGCGGTACGGCGGTTATGTGCTGAGGATGATATTCCGCCATATCCTTTTGCAGGTTTCTGAGGTTGCCGCATATATATCCCCACTCGGCAAGAAGCGGACTTGCAAAAAGCGCGCTCGCCCACGAAAGAGTGTGGTTAAACGGCAGGAATGCGACCGTTTGGCTCGCCGTCATCGCGCGGCAGGTTGCTATTGCGTTTGACGCAACATTTTTCTGTGAAAGCATAACGCCCTTGCTCTTGCCCGTCGTTCCCGACGTGTAAACAATGAAGCCGAGGTCGTCGGCGTTCACTTCGTCATCGAGGTAGTTATCCGCACCGTTCGCGAGCTCGCTGTGTCCAGCTTCTACCAGCTTGTCGAAGTCCTCCATCGGCAGATATTCCGTGAGCTTTACGCCGTCGGTGTTTTTCATCATCTCAATCGCCGAGGAAAAATCCTTGGTGTAGTATATCGCGTTGCAGCCGCTCCTGACCATCAGATCGGTCAGATCGGCGTCCGTCAGCTTCGGATCAAGCGGAATAGCGGTCATCTTGCCGGTTGCAATCGAATAAAAAGCTGCGATCCAATAGTAGCTGTTTTCGCTGAGGATCGCAACCTTCTTGTTCTTCATTCCGAGGGTGTAAAGGTGCTGACCGAGACCGGTAGCGTCATAAAACACCTCGTCAAACGTCTTTGTGCAAACATTCCCGTCAAAGTCCTTGAACATATATTGCTTCTTGTCCTGTCCTTTTTTGGCACCGTAAATAACAATTTCCTTTACCGTGTCCATGTCGGGGAATGTGCCGTACTGCTTGAAATTGACCTTTGATTTCATTCTATTTCCTCCGTTTTGTTCTTCAATTCTTCTGTTTTTCCGTCATGAGTGATTCTATATATTCTGTCGCAGTATTTAAGCATACTGTCTCTGTGAGTTGTGAGAATACAGGTTCTCTCGGAGCTGCCCATTATGTTTTTGAGCACCCTCGCTTCCGTTTCGGCGTCCAGAGCCGATGTCGCTTCGTCCATTATCAGTATCGGAGCTTTACGCAGCAGGGCGCGCGCAATGGAAATTCTCTGTGCCTGTCCCTCTGAAAAATTCACTCCGTTTTCGCCGACGAAGGAGTTTACCCCGTTCGGGAGCGTGGAAACAAAGTCCCACAAATCCGCCGCTTTCAGCGCGCTTTCGAGCTCTTCGTCCGTTGCTTCAGGATTGACCGCTCGCAAATTTTCCGCAATCGTACCCGTGAACGTTCCGTTTTTCTGCGGAACATAGGAACAAAAACGGCGCGTGCTGTCGGAAGCGGAAATTCTTTCGCCGTCGCCTGTTTCAAAAATCATTTCTCCGCTTTGCGGCACAAGAAGTCCGAGCAGGAGGCGCAAAACCGTGGTCTTACCCTCACCCGACGGGCCTACAAAGGCAATCGTCTCGCCCGGCCGCGCAAAAAAGCTCACCGAATCGAGCACCGCGCTCTCGCCGTCGCTGTATGTGAATGAAACATTGTCCGCATAGACTCCGATTGAGCCCTTTTTCAGCATATCCGAGGCCTTTTGCTTGTCGGCATCGTTTTCCGTCTCGCGCTCGGTGATTTCCTTGATTCTGCCTGCCGAGGTTGCGATGCTTATCGCCGTCGGAGCAAGCGAAACAAGTCCCGAAAACGACGCGCTCAGCGTGCCCGAAAGCTGGAGGAAGAGTGTCATTGTGCCGAACGTGATTGCGCCCTGCCACAGTCTCCACACACCCCAGCCGTAGCAGGCATAGGAAACGACAAGTCCTATCACGGAAAGTGTAAGCGTCATCAGCACCGAAAACTTTTCGTATTTCAGCCTGACACCTCTGTAATGCGCCAAAAGGCTCTTGAAGTTCTTTATGTACTGTCCCGTTATATCAAACGCCTTGATGACCTGCAGATTTCTGAGCGATTCCTCGCTGTACGAAAGTATTTTTCCGTTCAGCTCACGGCTTTCCCTGCTGAATTTACGCATGGTTCTCACCATATATCTGGACGAAAAAACAAGTATCGGCGCACTCAGAAGCGCAAGCACCGCCATTGTCCTGTCATAATAGAGCACTATGCCCAACGCGCCGAAAAACTGAAGCGCCTTGATTATGACGTTCGGTATGAAGCCTATCATTCCGTTTGAAACCGTAGAAACATCGCCCTCAAGCCGATTGAGGAGATCACCAGAATGAAACTTTGAAACTTCCTCCCAGCGGCCGCCGAGAACCTTTGAGAAAACCTCGGTTCTCATTTCGTTGTTCGCCCGCGTGCCGATGACCGCCGTGATCCACGAGGTGACCGCATTGAAAACGATCTGACCGAGTGCAAGACCGACGACGCACAGAGCCGAGCTGACTATCGTGCCCGTGCTGTGTCCGACGACATCGTCAATCAGCCGCTTTGAAAAAACCGAAACGGCAAGCCCCATGACGGTTCCGAGCATTCCGAGGAAGGCATACAAAACTATGCACCACCAATATCGGCGTGCATTCCGCAATATCCATTTCCATTCGGTTACCATATCTCCGAAAAGAGACCGATAGCTTTTTTTGCTCATTAGCCTTCCCGATCCTTTAGACAATATATATTAAGTTTATCACGGAATGTACAAAAGTTCAAGGAAATTTTCCTTTATCTGCCGTGTTTTCGGACATTTTATTGTCACATAATGAATCAATGGCTTTGCTTTTATTTTTATCCGTGCCGAATTGATTTTTTTGACATTCTGTTATATAATATTATTTTAGGAAAGTACCGAAAAGCGGAGGACACTCTATGATTAAAAATATAGTTTTCGATATGGGCGGAGTTCTGATTGACTTCAATCCTGCCCGCTCGCTCAGCAAGCATTTTGCACCCGAATACAGGGAGCTTGTCAATCAAAACGTCTATCTTTCGCCTGAGTGGCAGTTGATGGACAAGGGCACATACTCCGTTGAGGACGCCCTCGGAAAAATGTGCGCGCGCCTGCCCGACTCTCTTCACTCGGAGGTCAGGAAAATGGTTCTCGACCGCGAGGCGGAAATGCCGCCGATTGACGAGATGTTTCCGATCGTAAAACGCCTGAAAGAGAACGGCTACCGTATTTATCTCCTTTCCAACTGTCCCGACTGGTTCAACGACTTCAAAAAAAGTGTGCCTGCGTTTACATATTTCGACGGTTTTATCATCTCGGCATTTTATAATGAAGTTAAGCCAGGAGAGGAAATCTACAAAACGCTGTTCAGGGAGTTTTCGCTTGCGCCGAATGAATGCTTTTTCATCGACGATATGCCGAATAACATCGAAACGGCGGAACGTCTCGGAATGAAAGCCTATTGCTTTGCAGACCGCGACTTTAAAAAGCTGAAAGAAGCCATGCAAAAAAATAACATTAACATATAAGGAGCTTATAATGTCCTGTTTTACAAAAGCTCTGAAAGGTCTTGAGGAATACCGCTCACTGCTGTACAACATAACCAATCGTCGGCTTCCTGCCGGCGCGCTCGGTCTGTCGCAGATTCACAAGGCGCACGTTGTCTCGGCAATATGTCAGGATCTTTCACCACACAAAGCAATAATAATTACGCCTGACGAAGCTCAGGCAACAAAGATCTGCAAGGATCTCAACGCCTTTGGCTGTGATGCCGTTATGTATCCAGCCGGAGACATATCCCTGCGCCCCGACGACATCAAATCGCGCGACTACGAGCACACGAGACTGAGCGTGCTCGGTCATCTTGTTGACGGAAGCGTCCGCGCGGTCGTCTGCTCGGTCGAAGCGGCATTGCAGCTCACCATTCCGCCCGAAGAGCTTATCGCAAAGCGAATTACGCTCCGCGTCGATGAGACCGTCGAGCAGGACGAGCTTATCGACCGCCTTATCAATGCCGGATACACAAGAAGCACTCAGGTTGACGGTTCGGGTCAGTTCGCCGTAAGGGGCGGAATAATCGACATTTTCTCGCCCGACTGCGCCAATCCGTACAGAGTTGAGTTCTGGGGCGACAGTATTGACTGCCTTTCCACCTTTGACACGGAAACCCAGCGGCGCATCGACTCGACCTCGTCGGTGGTTATCACACCCGCGAACGAGATATGCTGCAACCCCGTTCGCCTTGCCGACCTCATTGAGGAGCAGATCGGCAAAACCAAGGGCAAAGGCTCTGTACAGGCAAAGCAGCTTCTTGCCGCCGATCTCGACAAGCTCAACGGCGGAGTTCATCTTGCCAACATCGACAGATATCTGCCGCTTATCTACCCCTGTGCGGCGACAATTTTTGACTATATAGACGAGCCCCTGCTGTTTGTCAGCGAAAGCTTTGCCGTCAAGGAGCACGCCAACGCCGCGCTTGAGCTTTTCCATGAGGAGCTCAAGGCGTTCATCGAAGAGGGCATCATCATAAAGGGTCTTGACCGCTTTATGCTTGAATTTAGTGAGCTTTTACGCATTTACGACGACCTCGGCGCGGTTTACCTCGACAACATTGCAAGAGGTTCGTTTGACACGCCCGTCAAGGGACTTGTCACCTTTAACGCACGTCAGTTTTCGCCGTGGAACGGTTCAATGAACGTGCTGATTGACGACATCAAGCCGATGTATCACAAAAAGGGTCATTCGGTCTTTGTCATTGCAGGTACCGAAAAATCGGCTCAGGGTCTTGCCGCCGATTTGTGCGGCGAGGGCTTTTCTGCGTCATATATGCCTGCTCCCCCCGAAGAGCTTATTCCGAACAAGGTTATTGTTTTGCCGGGCGGATTTTCCGCAGGATTTGAATACCCCGATGCCAACCTCACCGTCATAACCTACGGAAGCCGAATCGCGCTTCCCGTCAAAAAATCCAAGAAAAAGGTCAACAAGGCGGCGGTCTTCAACTCGCTTGAGGACCTGCACAAGGGCGACTACATTGTCCACACGGCTCACGGTATAGGAATTTTTGAGGGCATAACGAGCCTTGAAGCCGACGGCAATATCAAGGACTATATCAAAATTAAATATGACAAGGGCGACGTACTGTACGTTCCCGTTACCCAGCTCGACCAGGTCTCGCGCTACATCGGTTCCAAGAGCGAAAACGGCACGGTCAAGCTCAACAAGCTCGGCGGCAAGGAATGGCAGAAAACGCGTTCAAGGGTGCGTTCCGCCGTCAAGGATATCGCTCAGGAATTGATCGACCTCTATTCAAAGCGCACACAGCTCAAGGGGCACGCATTCTCCCCCGATATTGATATGCAGAACGATTTTGAGCGCCGATTTGAATTTGAAGAAACCGACGACCAGCTCCGCTGTATTCAGGAGATTAAAAACGATATGGAAAAGCCGTATCCGATGGACAGGCTTCTCTGCGGCGACGTAGGCTTCGGAAAAACAGAGGTTGCGCTCAGAGCCGCATTCAAATGCGTTGCCGACGGCAAGCAATGCGCAATTCTGGTGCCGACGACCATACTTGCCCTCCAGCATTACCAAACAATATGCAAGCGTTTTGAGGGCTTCCCGATCGAAGCGCAGATGATCTCACGCTTCGTTCCCACAAACCAGCAGAAAAAAATCAAGCAGGATTTAAAGCGCGGTTACGTTGATATAATCGTCGGAACTCACCGGCTCATTTCAAAGGACATTGAGTTCCGCGACCTCGGACTGATAATTGTCGACGAGGAACAGCGTTTCGGCGTGGCACAGAAAGAAAAGCTGAAGGAACAGTACCCCACGGTCGACGTTCTCACGCTCAGCGCAACACCGATTCCGCGAACGCTGAATATGGCAATGAGCGGAATCAGAGATATGTCGATTTTGGAAGAAGCGCCTCACGACAGACACCCTGTTCAGACGTATGTTATCGAATACAACTTTGACGTTATCGTTCAGGCAATCACCTCCGAGCTTCGCCGCGGCGGTCAGGTTTACTACCTGCACAACCGCACGGAAACGATAGAACGAATGGCAATGAAGCTGAGAGAATTTTTGCCCGACGCAAATATTGCCGTCGCCCACGGTCAGATGACCGAGGACAAGCTCAGCGATATTTGGCGCGACCTGCTTGAGGGCGATATAGACGTCCTCGTCTGCACGACCATAATTGAAACGGGCGTCGATGTGCCGAACGTAAACACACTCATCATTGAGGACGCCGACAGGCTCGGTCTTGCCCAGCTTCATCAAATCAGAGGACGCGTCGGACGTTCTTCGCGCCGTGCAAGTGCATATTTCACATTCAGACGCGGCAAGGAACTGACCGACGTTGCCGCCAAGAGACTGACTGCAATCCGCGAATACACCGAGTTCGGCTCAGGCTTCCACATTGCAATGCGTGACCTTGAAATCAGAGGTGCCGGAAACATTCTCGGCGCACAGCAGCACGGTCACATGGAATCGGTCGGATATGATATGTATTTGAAGATGCTCGACCAGGCAGTCAGGGAGGAAAAGGGCGAAATCCAGGCAATTCCCGAAAAAGAATGTCTTATCGACCTGCCGATCGACGCTCACATTCCTGCCGACTACATTGAGGATGTTCCGCAAAAGCTTGCAATGTACCGCAGGATAGCGGACATCAAGGATCAGGAGGATGCCGACGATGTTCTTGACGAGCTCATCGACCGTTTCGGAGAGCCGCCGCAGAGCGTCCAGGGACTCATTACCGTTTCGCTTTTGAGAAACACCGCACTCAGCCAGGGCGTTTACGAAATCGGACGCACCGGCAGCAATGTCAAGCTGTTTATCGAGACGCTTGATATGGAGAAAATCTCAAGCCTTGCAAAGTTTATGCGCGGAAGAATCACCGTTTCCGCCGCGGGCAAGCCGCACATAGCGGTCAAGGTTATGCCGGGCGAGGATCAGCTAACGGTTATCCGCAAAGCACTTGACATTATGTCGAAAACCAAACAGGAATCATAAAATTGAAGGACTGCCGCTAAGTGCGTCAGTCCTTTTTATATCGTATCACTTAATTTAGTTCGCGGCGTTTTCTCCTTCATTTCTTCAAGGAACTCGCCGATTTTGGCGTGGACGGAATCGACCTCGCGCTCAAACTCCGCCGCCGACATTCTCAGCACGCCGAAGCGAACCGCAGAAAGCTGTATCAGGTTGTCCGAAGTCACAACACGAACGCGGTCGTTTTTACCGATCTCGGAAACGAGCTTTTCAATGTACACGTCGCCGAGCTCGCGTTCCTTTGTGTAGACAACGTGAATATTGTGAAAGTCAAATTTCTCGCCGACATTCCCCGGCACCTTGTATGCGTCGAACACAAGCACAACATTGTTTTTCGTATATGCGCTGTAATTGCACAAAATCTGCATCAGCCTGAGTCTCGCCGACTCAAGGTCGCCGTCCGCAAGCTTTTTCAGCTCGTCCCAAGCAAAAATGACGTTGTAGCCGTCAACTATCACATAGCTTTTGCGCTCGGTGAGGTTCACGGACTCGTTTGTATCCTCTTCCTTTTGCGCCGTCGGTCTGTAAAGCTCATATCTCGGCTTTCCGAACTCACGCTCCATTATCGCTTCAAGCTCTTTGTCGTCAATTCTGAGATTCCTTTTGTTGACTGCCGTGGTATATGGCTTTTCCTTTTTCAGGCAGCTTTCAAGGTGCATATATTCGGCGACATTGTCCCACTTGACGGCAAATCCGCCGCCGTGGGCGCAGAATACGGAATCGGGAGTGTTTTCCAAATCGCTTTCGGCATCATATCCGAACTCCGCAATCACCTTTTCGGCATTGTGGCAGTCATCATATCCCGCACTTTCGCAATACAGCCTGCCCCTGCCGCCCGTGTAAGCGGCAACCTCGGAAGCGTAGCCGTTCAGCTCCGTGACGGGCGCCTTTCCCCGAAGTATCGAAACTCCTCCGCTTTCCTCAGGTGAATCAAAGGTTCCCGACTTCATTCTGATGTCGTTTATCGCTCTGCCTATCTGCTCACTCGGCACCTCAAGTCTGAAAGAAAAATAGGGTTCAAGCAGCTTTGAGCGAGCCTGCATAAGTCCCTGCCGCACTGCGCGGTAGGTAGCCTGGCGGAAGTCGCCGCCCTCAGTGTGCTTTATGTGAGCCCGACCCGCGGCAAGGGTTATCCTCATATCCGTTATCGGCGAGCCCGTCAGCACGCCGAGATGCTGCTTTTCATTCAGGTGCAGCAATATAAGTCTCTGCCAGTTGCGGTCAAGCGTGTCCTCGCTGCAATCGCTTTTAAAGACAAGTCCGCTGCCCCTCGGCAAAGGCTCCATGATGAGATGAACCTCGGCGTAGTGTCTGAGCGGCTCGTAGTGTCCGACGCCCTCAACTGTATTCTCGATAGTTTCCTTATACATTACCCGACCCGAATCAATATCAATCTTTACGCCGAAGCGCTCATTCACAACGCTCTTGAGTATTTCCGCCTGAATATCGCCCATCAGCCCGACGTGTATTTCTTTTAAGTGGCTGTTCCACGTTATGTTGAGCTGCGGATCCTCCTCTTCAAGCTTGCGGAGCTTCGGCAAAACCGTGTCGGCATCGCAGCCGTCGGGCAAAACGACACGGTAATTCATCACAGGCTCCAGCGCAGGCTTTTCACCTGACTTTTCAAAGCCCAAGCCCTGACCGTTCTGCGTTTTTGTCAGTCCCGTCAGCGCGCAGATTTCACCTGCTTCGGCAGCGTCCCTCGCCGTGAACTTAGCGCCCGAATACACCCTGACCGCGCTCACCTTTTCATCGTTTATGATATCGCGGACGCGCAGACGGCCGCCCGTCACCTTTATGTGCGTCAGGCGAACGCCCTGAGGATCGTGGCTTATCTTGAACACTCTCGCGCCGAAAGCTTCGGGATAATCCGGTTCGGCGGTGTAACGCGAAACCGCATTGAGGAAATCCTCCACTCCGTCCAGCTTCAGTCCTGAGCCAAAGAAGCACGGGAAGAAAAGTCTGCCTTTCACCGCTTTTGTAATCTCGCCGTCGGTTATTTTCTCTCCGTTCAGGAATTTTTCAGTCAGCAAGTCGTCGCAGAGCGCAATATCCTCGTCCCGCGACTCAGCCGCAAAATCAATAAAATCACCGTCAAGCTCCGAATTGAGCTCGGCAATGATATCGTCCTTTTCTCTTCTTGCAAAGTCCATTTTGGTGACAAAAACAAAGGTCGGCACATTGTAAAGCTTCAAAAGCTTCCACAGCGTCCTTGTGTGCGGCTGAACTCCGTCCAGTCCGCTGATAACAAGCACCGCATAATCCAGCACGCCAAGGGTTCGTTCCGTCTCCGAAGAAAAATCGACATGACCGGGTGTGTCCAGAAGCGTTACCCTTGTGTCCCCGACGGTAAACTCCGCCTGACTGGCAAAAATCGTTATTCCTCTTTCGCGCTCAAGGGTATGCGTGTCCAGAGCCGTGTCACCGTGATCGACACGACCTATCTTCCGCAATTTTCCCGTTGTGTAAAGCATCGCTTCGGCAAGCGTTGTTTTTCCCGCGTCAACGTGCGCGAGTATTCCGACAACGATTTTTTTCATAGTCACCTCAAAATAGCTCAAATTTATTATTGAACCTTACAAATTCATTCTGATTATAAACCCATTCCATTTTGCTGTCAACAAAAAGGGCTGTCACTTTAAGTGCAGCCCCCAAAAATTACTTTTTTCTTTTTTCACAGTCATTACATTGACCACAGCTTCCGCCGCAGCAGCCGCCCTTTTTCTTTCGTCTGACGCAGGCGCAGACCGCTCCGACAACGGCGAGCAAGATAACCGTGCCTATCACTAAATCCCATATATTCATCCAAGACCGACCGCCGTTCCTATAAGATGTACAACAAACGCCGCAACCCAGGCGACAAGACATTGCCAAACGACAACGCCGAACGCCCACTTCACTCCGAGCTCCCTCTTAACAGAAGCAATCGCAGCAACACACGGTGTGTAAAGCAGGCTGAACACCAGCATAGATGCCGCCGCAAGCGGTGTCAGAACCGATGTTATGCTGCCGAAAAGCACCTGCATTGTGGAAACAACGCTTTCCTTTGCCATAAATCCGCTGATCAGCGCCGTACAGATTCTCCAGTCACCGAGACCGATGGGCTTGAACAGCGGAGTAAGCAGTCCCGAAATTGCCGCTAAAATGCTGTCCGACGAATCCTGAACCAGGTTAAAATGAATGTCAAAGCTCTGGAGGAACCAGACGACTACCGTTGCTATCAAAATTATAGAAAAGGCTCTTTGCAAGAAGTCCTTTGCCTTTTCCCAAAGAAGCTGAGCGACATTTTTAACTCCCGGCAAACGGTAATTCGGCAGTTCCATTACAAACGGCACGGGCTCGCCCTTGAACATCGTACCCTTGTACAGGAATGCCGCCAAAATGCCGAGCACAATTCCGAGCACATACAGCCCCGACATTATCAAGCCGCCCTTACCGGGGAAAAACGCATTTACAAAAAACGAATAAATCGGAAGCTTTGCCGAACAGCTCATAAACGGAGTGAGCAGTATCGTCATTTTTCGGTCGCGCTCGCTCGTCAGCGTCCTCGTTGCCATAACGGCAGGAACGGTACAGCCGAAACCGATAAGCATCGGCACAATACTTTTTCCCGACAGACCGATTTTTCTCAGAAGCTTATCCATAACAAATGCGACGCGCGCTATGTATCCGCTGTCCTCCATCATGGAAAGGAAGAAAAACAGCGTGACAATTATCGGCAGGAAGCTGAGTACACTTCCGACGCCCGAAAAGATGCCGTCCGTCACAAGGCTGTGAACCGCAGGATTCACCGACGCCGCCGTCAGCGCATTATCCGTAATCTCGGTCAGCTTGTCAATTCCCATAGCGAGGAGATTCTGAAGCCACGCACCTATGACGTTGAATGTCAGGTAAAACACCAGCACCATAATCGCGATAAAGCAGGGAATCGCTGTGTATTTTCCCGTGAGTATGCGGTCGATTTTTTCGCTTCTTATCCGCTCCTTGCTCTCCCGCGGTTTGATGACCGTCTGATTACAAAGCTTTTCGATAAAATCAAAGCGCATATCGGCGATTGCGGCGCTTCGGTCAAACCCGCTCTCAACCTCCATCTGCTGAACGATATGCTCCAAAAGCTCCAGCTCATTTTTATCAAGGCTGAGCTGTTTCAGAATCAGCGGATCGCCCTCGATCGCTTTCGTCGCCGCAAAACGAACGGGAAGCTCTGCGCTTGCGGCATGGTCCTCTATCAAGTGCACAACCGCATGAATACATCTGTGGACAGCGCCGTTGTGATCGTTTTTATCGCAGAAATCCTGCTTCAACGGTTTTTCCTGATATTTTGCAATATGTATCGCGTGCTTTATCAGCTCGTCAACGCCCTCGTTCTTTGCCGCAGAGATAGGAATAACGGGCACTCCCAGTATCGCTTCCATAGCGTTCACATCTACAGAACCGTGGTTTCCCAAAACCTCGTCCATCATATTAAGCGCAACAACCATCGGCACATCCATTTCCAAAAGCTGCATCGTCAGATAAAGATTGCGTTCAATGTTGGTCGCATCGACAATGTTTATGATCGCTTTCGGCTTGTCGTTGATAACAAAATTTCTTGACACGATTTCTTCGCTGCTGAACGGCGACATTGAATAAATGCCGGGCAGATCCGTCACAAGTGTGTTTGGATATCCGCGGATAACGCCGTCCTTTCGGTCAACGGTAACGCCCGGAAAGTTTCCGACGTGCTGTTTTGCTCCGGTAATTTGATTGAACAGTGTGGTTTTTCCGCAGTTCTGATTTCCGACAAGCGCATAAGTCAGCTTCGTGCTCTCCGGAAGCGGATTTTCGTCCGCTTTGGAGTGATATTTTCCGGTCTCGCCGAGTCCCGGATGCGCCATATTCTGCGCTCTGCTTGCACCCTCGAACTTTTTGCTTCTGTGCGGAATGGTCTTTATCCTTATTTGCTGTGCTTCCGCAAGGCGGAGCGTCAGCTCATAGCCGTGGATTTGAATCTCCATCGGGTCGCCCATCGGAGCAAGCTTCACAACGGTAACCTCCGCTCCGGGTATCATACCCATATCAAGGAAATGCTGTCTCAGCGCGCCTTTGCCGCCGACGGATAATATCTCTGCACTTTTTCCTATTCCGAGTTCATTCAATGTCATAATTTATGTTTCCTTTTTCTCAATGTTTTTCACTTCTATTTATATAATCATACATTGATTTTTAATTCATGTCAATAAAAACTAAACTCACAATTCAGCATTTTTTAAAGTTTTATGTTTTTCAAAGCCCCGCAAGATTTCAACCTTGCGGGGCTTTGAATTATTCCTATTTTATTTTTTTAATTTTGACTTTGCGCTTTTCGGATTATAAACAAGTGCACCGATAGCCATAATCACAGCCGCAATGATAATGAATCCGATATTCTTTATGCCGTGCTTGTCGATAGCGGCATAGATGAACAGGCAGGAGCCTGCGAACGAAAGGATCGGCATAATGAAGCGGCGGAACACGTTAAGCTCCTTGCCCTTAACCATAAGCATAACATAAACGGGAAGATAGAAAGCGTAAACGCAGATAAGCGGAAGCTCCGTTGAGTCGAAAAGGAAGATCGAGCCCTTGCCCGTGTAGCCTGCAAACGAAGTAAGGTTTGCCATGTAGAAATAGAAGAGCCAAACAGCATTGACTATCAAAGCAACGATTGAAGCGTTTGACGGCATCTCGGATGCCTTGTCAATTTCGCCGAGGAAATCGGGTCTCGGTCCGTGATTTCTTGCTGCAAGGGAGAAGAATCCGCGGTCGCAGGCAAGTGTAAGTCCGTTAAGAGTGCCAAGACAGGAAATTGCAATGAACACAGTCAGGATAGTACCTGCAACGTTACCGAAAATCGTCTTGAATGCAAGGCTTGCGCCGTTCGGAAGAAGGTCGGAAGTCTTGATGCTTCCAGAAATTCCGATATAGTAAAGCATATAAACAATAACAACGACGAGTGTTCCGAGAACAAGAGCACGGGGAAGGTTCTTCTTCGCGTCCTTAAGCTCGGAGTTGATAGCCGTTGCGATAACCCAGCCCTCGTAGGCGAAAACAGATGTGCAGACACCGGAAAGGATAAGGTGGCTTGAAATGCCCTCTCTTGCAACCTGTGTGCTGGAAACAATGTTGCCCTCAGCGTCCTTAACAAGCTCAACAACAGAGTTCATATTGTCAATTAGAACGCCGTTCTTGATTCCGAAAATAGTGCCGACAACAGCCATAAGAACAAGCGGAATAAGCTTGATTACTGTTGTTGAAACCTGGAAATGACCTGCAAGCTTCGGAGAAAGAGTATTGAGTGCGAAGCTGAGAATCAGGTAAACAAACGCAAGAACCATTGTTTCGGCATCTGCTGCATTGTAGCCGAAGAGAGCCATTGTGTATCTTGCGGAAAGCCATGCAAGAGCAGATGTCATTGCAGGATAGTAAATCGAAGCCATGAACCAGCCGACATAGTAAGCATATTTACTGCCGACAAGCGCCTCGGAATAGTCAACGATTCCGTTGATCTTCTCAAATTTTGTTCCCATAACCGCGAAAGTGTATGCGCTGATTACCATTACGATACCGCCGAGCAGCCACGAGATCAAAGCAACCGGCAGGTCACCGTTTGTGATGTTGAGCATCGCCTCTGCCTTGAAGAAAACACCGGAGCCGACAACGATTCCGACAACCATGCAGATAGCGGTGAGCAAACCGTATTTCTTTTTCAATTCTGCCATTTTGTATAAACCCCTCTCATTTTTCTGACAAATACAAAAAAATTGTTAAATGTATAAAGAAATTATACAATAAATGTTGCAAAAAGTAAAACTACATATTATAATATATCTATTACAAATTGTTATTAAGTTAGGACAGATAACTATATGGAATCAGAGAAATTTCACGCACTGCTTAAAGCAATCGACTGCGGAAGTCTTACCGGCGCTGCCGAGGAGCTCGGCTATACACAGGCAGGTCTCACCCACATGATGAACCGCCTTGAAAAGGAAATCGGAGTTTCACTTCTTCAGCGCACCAAATCCGGAGTAAAGCTCTCTCCCGACGGGCTGGAGCTTCTGCCGTATATCAAAACCTTTACCGCCGCCGCTTCGGCTCTCGACACGGCTATCAACAGCATCAAGACCGATGACAACAAGGTTATACGAATCGCCGCTTACTCCAGCATCGCCAACCATTGGCTCCCCGTCATCATCAATCGTTTCCGCAAGGAAAATCCGAACGCAAGGTTTGAACTGCACGTTGGACTTCCCGAAGAAATAATCCGTCTTGTCACCAACAGCGATGTCGATATGGGCTTCATGAGCAAGACGCTTGAAACCAAGCTGGACTGGATTCACCTGCTCGACGATCCGATTTTCGCCGTGCTTCCGCCGAACGACAGCAACACGGACGACTATATAACCATGGACTTTTTCCAGGACAAATCCTTTTTCATTCCGACCTACGGCGCAGACAACGACATTCTGCGAATCATCAGGGAGAGCGGAATTGAGCCGAACATAAACTCAACAACCGTTGACGACGCCACAGTTGTTTCGATCGTCAGCCACGGCCTCGGTTACAGCATATTGCCGAAGCTGATTCTTGACGGAATGAAGGGTAACGTCATTGCAAAACCGCTCTACCCCGACGAGCACAGAAATCTCGGCATTTTCGTAAAGTCAAAGGCGACCATGCCGCTGATTGCCCAAAAATTTGTTGCTTGCAGCCGTGAAGTGGTCAAGGAACTGAAAGACTGATAAAATTGAAAAAAGCTATAATCCGCATTTAGTTCAAAACGCCGAATGTGAATTATAGCTTTTGCTTTATCCGATATTCACTTTGTTATTCCGAATCTTCGAGGTTTTATTTGATTTTAGCCGCCAAAAGGACATAACAAGCCCTGATTGTCCTTGCTCCCGCGAGTCCGTCAACCTCTATGCCGACAGCTCTCTGCACCTGTTTTGTTGCTTCGGTGGTTCCGGAACCGAAAATATTATTGTCGTCCACATTCTGTGAGATAACTCCGGCTCTTTTGAGCGAAATAAGCAACTGCTTGTAAGCGTAAACGCCCTCATTTTTGTCGCCCTCTTTGAAGTAGCCTCTCGTCATTTCATCACCTCCGATATTTTTCTGCGTTGCAGCCGTCGGTTTGTTCTGTGCACTCGGCAGCTTTACACCGAGATAATTCGCAACACCGTCCGCGATTGCGTAACCGAAAATTTTTCTCTTCGCTTCGGTGTTGATAATTTTAATGTCGTTTGCGTTGTCGATAAACGCACACTCGACAAGCACAGCCGGGGCGTCCGTCATACGGATCATACCGAAATAATCCGTGCCGTCCGTGTCAAGCTTTGTTTTGATTCCCCTTGTATTCTGCCCGATTTTCTTCATTGAATCAACAATAGACTGTGCAAGCCTCTTGCCGTTCGGTGAAACGTGGGAGTAATAAACCTCCGAGCCGTCTCCGCCGCCTGCGTTGATGTGGATATCCATACACACATCAGCCTTGAACGCATTTGATGCCGCAACCTTTGAGTTAATTGACGAATCAATATCGCTCGTTCGGCTGATCTTTGTCTCAATACCGTACTGCTTGAGTCGCTCATTGCAATATTTGCCGATTGAAAAAGTCAGATTTTTTTCCAAAAAGCCGTTGCCGACCGCACCCGAATCCGAGCCGCCGTGTCCGATACCGACATATACTCTTTTACTCAATCTTTTCATCTCCTTTCAAAACTTTATCAGCAGTCTGTGCAGGCTCCGTGAAGCTGTTATTCTTCCACCATGCCCACAAAGAGCTTATAAGCGTCAGCGCATAAGTCACATACTCCTGCCATTGATCCACGTCGATAGCCTTTGTGCATCTGCCGACCACGACAAGGAGCTGACTGATGAGAGCAAGGACGAGAACGACTGTCCTTGCCCACGTTTGCATTGAAACGCCTTTGAAGTTCATCTTTTTCATATTTGTAATACCACCTTTCTTTTTTCGGTACATTTTCATTTTACCGACGTAGAAAGCTTGTTGCTTAAATTCGGCTTTTTCCGATATTTTCCGCCTTTGGGCGGCATTACATAATATGCTGATATGCCGCAGGGTATGACAAAAGCCGCAGTCTGTAGGAGGAGTGTTCTCTTACGGACTGCGGCCTGAAGCGTTCCCGTTATACTGCGATTGCTTCTTTTTCGGCAACCGTCGCCTCGGCTTTGTATGATGTTACGCCGAGTATGGTTTCGCCGTCTATCTGAAGCGGAGTAGGTCTGTCAAATTCGACCGTTATATTTCTGCCCTCCAGAACGGCGATATTTTTAACGTGCTTAACGTGCTCTCCCTTGAAAATCGACGGGAATATCATAAGCGCGTGAAGCTTGCCGATATTGTGGAAAACCATAACCGAAAGCTTGCCGCTTCCGCGCTCCTGGTTCGGTGTCGGCATCATTCCTCCACCGTAGAACTTTCCGTTCATCGTCGGTGCGAGCCAAACCTTTTTATACCTGTGCTTAACGCCGTCAACCGTTACAGCCGCGCCCGTCGGCTTGTAGTGGAACAGCAGTCCCTTTATTGCTATTGCCGTGTAATTTATCTTTTTGTCCGTGGTCTCGCGGAGCTTGTCACCCACCTCGCAGCAGTATCCGTCAATTCCGTAACCGATGCCGTTGATAAATCTGTGACGCTGACCGTTGACCGTGACCTCAGGAAGATTTCTCAAATACTCTGTGATTTCAAACGGTTCGTCGCCGTAGGTGCGTCCCATCTCATGGGCAAAGTCGTTGCCCGAACCGAGCGGAAAATAAAAGACTCTGTTCTTTTCGGCGTAGTTGTACGGCAGATTTATAAATCTGTTGAGCGTACCGTCACCGCCGCAAACCACGAGAATATCGTCGTGTCCCATCTGCGTGAGTGTTCGGCTGTAGGTCTCCTTTTTTGTCATATCGCAGAAAATCAGCTCGCCGTTCATCATATCCTCGATACACATAACGTCTGCGCCGCACTTTTTATTTCCTGCCAGCGGATTAAACAGTACATATATTTTTGACATAAACAACACTCCCGTCAAAGCAATATTTTTCTTTTTACATATTAAGTTTACACCTCGATTTGCAACCTTACTTCAACTCAATGTCAACATTTGTTGAAAAAAGTCGAATACGCTTGTGATTCACGGCGTCTGCCTTGACGTTAATTGCGAATAATGATATAATTCATAACACAGCTAATTAAGGAGGGCTCTCATTGAAATACTATTTAAAAGAGCTCAGAGTTCACCACTATATAAAGAATCTGCTCATTTTTACCGCCCTGATTTTCAGCGGCAACCTGTTCAACGGCAAAAATCTGCTCAACGGATTTCTCGGATTTGCAGCGTTCTGTCTGGTTTCCTCCGCGGTCTACATAATCAACGATATCTTCGACGTTGAAAAGGACCGCCGACACCCCACAAAATGCAAGCGTCCTATCGCGAGCGGAAAAATCCCTGTCAAAAACGCCTGGATAACCTTTGCGGTGCTGGTCGCCGCGTCTGCGGCAATAAACGCTTTCGTTTTCAATCCTTTTGCGTCTGCTCTGCTCGCCCTTTACCTTCTTCTCAACCTTGCGTACAGTTTCGGACTGAAAAACATACCGATTGTTGACGTAACCATACTTGTTTCGGGATTCCTTATCCGCATAGTCTACGGCGCACTTATCACGAACATTCAGATTTCCGATTGGCTTTATCTCACGGTTATCGCCATTGCGTTTTACTTTGCTCTCGGCAAGCGGCGCAACGAGCTGAAAAGCATAAATTCGGACGAAACGCGAAAGGTTCTTAAGTTCTATAACGTCGGCTTCCTTGACAAAAATATGTATATGTGCATCGGGCTTGCCAACGTGTTCTATGCGCTCTGGGCAATGGAAAAATCCGCCGGTGCGACGGACAACCACCGTTTTCTGATATGGACATTCCCCCTCGTCCTGCTGATACTGATGAAATACAGTCTCAACGTTGAGGGCGACTCGGACGGCGACCCCGTCGAAGTGCTCATTCACGACAAGATACTCATAATCCTCTGCGTGATTTATGCCGCGGTTATGGGACTGATACTCTACTTATGAGAAAAAGCTATAATTCACGCTGATGTGAATTATAGCTTTTTTTATTATATTAAGTAATCTGTCATTTCTTATCCTTAAGCACGACCGTGAACCGACAGCCTTTGTCCTCTTTGTTTGCGA
>CAKSHH010000010.1 GCA_934456435.1 uncultured Eubacteriales bacterium | reverse complement strand
GGTGGGAACAACAGGGCTCGAACCTGTGACCCTCTGCTTGTAAGGCAGATGCTCTCCCAGCTGAGCTATGCTCCCGTTCGCCATATTTTCTTGACGTCGTTGCTCAGTACCGCAGCGACATTGAATACTTTAACATAAGATAAGCATTTTGTCAATACCTATTTTTAAGTTTTTATTTTTTCTTTGCGCTCTCCATAAGCTTTTTAATTTCCGCACCGCTGAATCTGTATTTCCTGTCACAGAACTGGCAGTTTACTTCCGTCATCTCCTCGTGCGAAAGCTCCTCAAGCGACTCTTTTCCTGTTGATATAAGCGCCGCCTCTACCCTTTCGCGCGAGCAGTTGCACTTATATTTCGGGTTTGAGGTGTCCAAAATATCAAGGTCAAATTCGCTGAGAACCTTGCGGCAGATCTCCTCCGGTGTCATACCGTCAGACAGCATCGTTGTAACGGGAGGTATATCCTTTATACAGCGTTCAACAGCGTCGATAGTGTCGTCAAGCGCCGTCGGAAGAAGCTGGATAATGAATCCGCCTGCCGCTTTTATCGAAAGGTCGGGATTGACAAGCACGCCGAGCGCACAAACGGACGGAATCTGCTCGCTGATTGCATAATAGCTGGTGATATCCTCCGCGATTTCTCCGCTGACAAGCGGTATCTGTCCGACATAAGGCTCCTTTAGGTTGAGATCTTTGATAACCGTCAGCGAACCGTCTGTGCCGACCGCACCCGAAACGTCAAGCTTGCCTTTTGAATTGAGCGGAATTTCAACGACAGGGTTCTGAACATATCCTCTCGCATTTCCCGAACTGTCTGAAACCGCCATAACCGTGCCTGCAGGACCGCCGCCGTTTATTCTGAGTGTTACGCTGTCATTATCCCCTTTGAGCATACTGCCCATGAGGCTTGAAGCAGTCAAAAGTCTGCCGAGCGCCGCCGAAGTAACAGCCGATGTTTTATGAATCTGCTGTGATTTTTCAACCATTTCGGTTGTGTCCGCAGCCATTATGAACAATGTACCGTCCTGTGAGATACATCTTACAAGCTTATCCATTTTATCGTTCCTCCGTCTTTTTATATCCTGTATACCGTGCAACAAAAACCGCCCTCTGCGTTGTCTCGTTAAGCTCACGGTCGCTCATTTCATCGTAAATGTTTAAAACCTCAAAATCAGCGTCGGCAAGCCATTTTTTGTAATCCTCAATCGGGTACGCTCTTTCGGAGAACTCCTCCGAGCTTCTGAAATAAGCCCCGTCCTCGTACTCAAAGATGTCAAGCGAAATGTCTATACTGTCATCGTCATTGAGACTGTTCTGCCAAACGCAGTAAACATCGTCGCAATCGTAAACAAACGTGTTGTTGCCGATTATTTCTCTGTGCTTATATATTGTATTCACGTCAAAAATAAATATTCCGCCGTGCTCCATAAAAAGTCCGACTTTTTCAATCGTCTTTTGCACCTCTTCCGCGCTGTTCAGGTGATTAAGGCTGTCGAGCGTACAGACCGCCGCGCTGATAGTTCCGAAAAGATCAAGCTCCGTCATCTGCTGACAGAGGAACAAAATATCAACGTTTTCATCGTATTTTTTGTTCTGCGCCTGTGCCAGCATCGCCGGCTCCGAATCGACACCTATCATCTCATATCCAAGCTTTGCAAGTTCAACGGTAAGGCTTCCCGTTCCGCAGGCAAGGTCGAGCACAGGCTCCTTACCCTTTACCCCGTAACGTTCAAAAAGCGTACTGATATAATCGGCACGCTTTTTATATTCCACATTATCGGTCAGTTTGTCGTATGCACTCGCAAATGCGTTGTATCCGCTCATTTGTCGTTTTCCTCAAGTCTGCGGAATACAAGCTCGTATCCGCCCGTGCCGTACTGAAGCGAACGGTTCACACGGCTGACCGTCGCCGTGCTTGCTCCGGTTTCATCGACAATCTCGCTGTAAACCGTCTTATCTCTGAGCATTTTGGCAACGACAATTCTCTGAGAAATCGACTTCAGCTCATTCACCGTACAAAGATCCTCAAAGAAATCATAGCACTCCTCCAAGCTTTTAAGCTGAAGTATTGCCTCAAAGAACAAATCAGTATTTTTATCCTTAAGCTTTTTTTCCATAATTTAAGCCTCTCTGTTTTCAAAAATGCACTTTAACACTTTCTTATTTTAACACATTAAAACAAAAAAGTAAAGTCATTACTCGAAATTAAACGTTGAATTGTGAGTTGACGCATCGCTGAACTGCGTCGGAGTGTATGCTACGATGACCATATCGGGCGAGGTTTCATCAATATAGGTCAATATGCTTCCGTTGAACATTCTTCTGTCCAGCATATCGACATTTTCAAAGGTCTCGGCGAGATACGGAACAACACACTTGCTGTAAGAGTCACCGATAAGAAGAAGCCTCTTTCCGTTATGACAGTTGTTGTTCTTTATCCTTGTAAGCGCCTTATTTCCGCAAAGGTATGCGGAATATGTAGAAGTATTATAATAATCTATTTTGCTGACATAGCTCTTGTCAAGAAGTGTGTCCTCAAAGCGTCCCGTTTTCGGTGCATCATTATTGTATTGGACTGTGTAGCTTGTGTCGGCTTTGGGATAAATCAAGCTTATATCCTCAGGATCGGCATAAGTCAGGGTTGCAATCTTGCCCTGAGAACCGAGGCAATATTTTTCGTACACGTCAATCTTGTATCTGTCCGTGTCTCCTATACTCTCGTCAAGTCCGTAATTGAAGTCCCTGTTTATCAGCTTCACAAGCTGTCCTGCCGCCCAAACGCCTGTTTCGGGCTTCCAATGATGATCCGTTTTGAAAAAGTTTGAATACCAATCATCATCTTTCTGCGACAAAAGCGTGCGGAAATCATAGTACTTAACCTTGTTTTCGTCGAGCCTTTTAAGAAGTTGATCGGCATTTTTATTCACGTTGTCGCTCACTCCGCTCGGAAGCTGCTCATCGTCCTTATCCTCTTTCGCCGGAAGCTGAACGTATGCGAAATCAACGTTTCTTTCTGCGAGCTTATTGCTGAACCACGTTACCGAATCAGCCGCCGGAGTTGTGTCATAAGCAAAAAACTCAAAAGTCAAATATCCGTTGTTCATTACAACAATGGATTCCGTGCCCGTTACAATCTTCATTCCTACAGTCTTGTTAAAAAGCGCGTAAGCTTCAATCATCCTCATTCTTCCGTAGAGAAGCTTTGTTGTATAGTAGTTGATTCGGTACTCCAAATCATTAACCTTGCTAACATACTTGGACGTTTTCTTTTCCGAAGCTTCCGTCGTCTCTTCGGGTTTTTCGTCCGTCTTATCCGCGGCGGTGTAGCTGTCCTGCGGATTGAACAGATAATGCTTTGACCAGTCATTTGAGTAGTCGATCGTCTGTACGGTTTCCGATGTCGGAAAGTCAAAGGTGTATTTCTTCAGCACCTGAGTCTGGAAAACTCTGACGCATATTGAGATAAAAAAGGCGGCAATAATACAAATGAAAACAATTCCTATAAAATAGGAAGCTTTGTTCTTTCTCATTTGAATCACCGTCCTTTGATCAGAAGTTGAAATAAATAAAGGGGTTGTAGGTTCCCTTAATAGTGAACGTCAGCGAAACCGCAAATATAAGAATAACTGCAATTCCCGAAATCACGGTCCATATCGGCTTGTCCGTGTTGACTTTCTTCTTGAACGCTCTTGCAATCGGGAAACAGCATACGATGCCGATTATCAGGAAAAACTTGTAGTTGGAAAGATAAAAAAGCGTGTCGGAATCATACAGCGGAAGTGAACCAAAGCCAAACATAGCCTTGATATAGCTCCACGCCGCCGCAAGATCCTTCGCACGGAAAATTACCCAACCGATCACCACAAGAAGCATCGTATATATGTGCCCGAAGCCGTGCAGTTTTTTCGGAAATCCCGTGAGCTTTTCGAGTGTGAGGACAACAAAATAGAGCAGTCCCCATACAAGGAATGTCCAGTTTGCGCCGTGCCATATACCCGTGAGAGTCCACACAACAAACAGGTTAAAAACAAGGCGTGATTTTTTCACGCGGCTTCCGCCCAGCGGGAAATAAACGTAGTCTCTGAACCATGTTCCGAGTGAAATGTGCCATCTGCGCCAAAACTCGGAAACAGATTTTGAAATATACGGATAATCAAAGTTTTCAAGGAACTTGAAGCCGAACATTCTACCCAATCCGATAGCCATTTCGCTGTATCCTGAAAAATCAAAAAAGATTTGAAGCGTATAAGCGATTGCACCGAGCCATGCCGACGAAACGGAACCGACTGTTTTATCGAATATTCCGTCAGCAATAACGGCAACATTGTTTGCAATAAGAACCTTCTTGAAAAATCCTATCATAAAGCGGTAAGCACCGTATGTAAAGTCCTCAAAGTTTTCATGTCTTTCCTTTATCTGGTCGGCGATTGTCTGGTAACGTACGATCGGTCCGGCAATAAGCTGAGGAAAGAATGAAATATACAGCGCAACGTTGAACGGATTTTTTTGAACCTCTCCGTCGTCTCTGTAAACGTCAATGACATACGACATTGCCTGGAAAGTAAAGAACGAAATTCCTATCGGCAGACTGATATTCAATGTGTTTAAATCCGTATTGAAAATCAGGTTTATATTTTCAAGCGCAAAAGTCAGATATTTAAAGACAAAAAGAATACCGATATTAAATATTACAGAAACTATAAGCGCGGCTTTGCTTTTTTTCTCTCCGCGATATCGGTCAACGGCAAGGCTGAGCAGCCAGTTGACAAATATTGAGCCGAGCATCAGCAAAACATATATCGGTTCTCCCCACGCATAGAAAAAGATACTTGATATAATCAGTACTGCATTTTTGAACGGAAGAGACTTAATAAACGGGTTATAATACGCAATCAGGACAAGGGGCAGAAAAAGAAACAAAAATGTTGTAGATGAAAAAACCATATTTACCCTCCTTTTAATCTGATTGCAGTTAGGATTATTATACAATAGTTTTAACAATATTTCAACTATAAAAAATAATAAGTTTGCATTGTCTTACATAAGTGCCGCTTTGTTGACAAATGAAACGGCGTATAGTATAATTTATTTTGAAAAAAATTAGGAATAGAGGTATTTTAATGAATATAGCTATCGTTCTTGCAGGAGGCTCCGGAAGCCGTATGGGTATGGTTGACCGACCCAAGCAGTTCATTGACATTTACGGTAAGCCGGTTATTATTCATACGCTTGAAGCGTTTGAAATAAATGAAAAAATCGACGCGATTTGCGTCGTTTGCGTAAAGGCATGGCAGGATGATCTGTCTGTTTGGCTCAAGGAATATGACATTCGCAAGGTGCGCTGGATTGCCGACGCAGGCTCTTCACGCCAGGAATCCTCGCTCAACGCGCTCAACGCGATTCAGTCCGAGTGCAGCGGCGATGATTACGTCATCATTCATGACGCCGCCCGTCCGCTTGTATCTCAGAAGATAATCAACGAGAACATAGCAAAGGTTCAGGAGTACGGCGCGTGCGACACGGTTATCCCTGCCCATGACACAATAATCAAGAGCCTTGACGAAAAGACGCTTGACTCCATTCCCCTGCGTAAGGAGCTTTATCTCGGTCAGACGCCGCAGTCTTTCCGCTATTCAATAGTCAGAAAAGCATACGACGATTACTTTGCCATTCCGGAGGACGAGAGACCTGTTATGACCGATGACTGCGGACTTGTTCTTTCCGCCGGCGTTGAAATCGGTATGGCTATGGGCGACAAGCTCAATATGAAAATAACCACAATGGAGGATCTTCTTTTGGTCAAGTCCATTGTCAGAGCCGGTAGATAAGGCAGAAAGGATTGGTTAATTTTGTTCGCTAAGAGTTACAAAATTACGGAACCTAAAAGATTTGAAATATTTGTCGAGGATATCAGGAACGAGAACGTTCTGGTTCGTCCCGAAATTCTTGCCGTCTGCAAGGCGGATATAAGGTACTACCTCGGAAACCGCAGTCTCAGTATTCTGAAAAGAAAGTTTCCGATGAGCCTTATTCACGAGGCAACTGGAGTCGTTGTTCGCGACAAAAGCGGAAAGCTTAAAAGCGGTCAGCGCGTTGTTCTCCTGCCCTGCCGCAAATCGGACTGTGACGGAACCAAATGCGAGGTCTGCGTCAGAAACAATCCACACCTTCTTGACAACTACTGCCCGGAATCGAAGTTCTGTTCAAGCAACTATGACGGCTTTTCAAAGGAGCTCATTGACCTTGACAGCGAATATATGATACCGATTCCCGATGAAATCGGCGTTGAAGCTGTATTTTCCGAGCTTATATCCGTTGGTTGCTGTGCTCTCAGACGTGCAGGCTTCAACGACGGAGACGCAGTCAAAAACGTCACGGTATGGGGTGACGGAATAATGGGCTTCATTATGTCTCTCGTTGCCAAATACGGTTACGGCTGTGACGTGAACATTGTCGGTCTCAACAAGGAAAAGCTTGATAAATTTGACTTTGCAAATGTATACTATTCAAACGACATCGACTCGCTTCCGAGGATGTCGGTCGCGATTGAAGCGGTCGGAGGAAACGCATCGGGAATTGCCGCGAACCAGGCAATAGACAAGCTCTATTCCGGCGGAAAGCTTATTCTTTCCGGAGTCGCCAACGAGAACGTTCCGCTCAACACGCGAATGGTTCTGGAACACGGAATCTCAATACGCGGTACGACGCGAAGCGTTCGCTGTGACTTTGAAATGGCGGTTAAGCTTCTCGAAAATCCTGAGTTCCGTGCTCAGATTCGCAAGCTTCTTCTTTCTGTCAACGAAGTAAACAATATTCGAGACTACTATGCGATATTTGAAAAAGAATCAAAATCCACAGCGCTCGGAAAAAACATTATGAAGATTTCATTTTAACATAAGGGACTGTCGCAAAACCGACAGTCCCTTTCTTTTGCTTATAAACGTGCAAAAAGGCTGCCGCATTTCTGCGACAGCCTTTGATTTGTTATTTGGAAGTTGAATTTGCGTTGTTGAGCTCAACAAGATAGCTGATCTTCTTGAGTGCTCTCTTTTCAGAATAGTCTGTACGGCGCGGACCGAAGCCTACCTTATAGTCATCACCGGCAAGAAGCTCCTTAGCCTCTGTCTCAATATCATTTGCAGCCTTTGAAGAGCGAATTGCAGAATCATAATAATCTGTGCCGTCTTCAGCTACGAAATAGATGATGTGATAGCCGTATGAGGTCTCTACAAGTTCAACATCTCCGGGCTTGCGGTTTGAGTCAAATACCCAGTTGTTGAAAGCTGTTACCATCTGACCGGGATAGATGTTCTCATAAAGTCCGCCGTTTGAGGAAGAACCGCTGTCCTCTGTGTACTTGTTAGCGAGAGCCGCGAAGCTGTCTTCCGTCTTTGCGCCATCATTGTACTCCTTGAGTGCATTTTCGGCGTCCTTCTTCTTCTGTGCCTTTTCCTCGTCGGAAAGGTCATTCTGTGTGTTCTGGTCAATTGTTGAGAAGAGGATATGACGTGCTGTTACGGTCTTTTCCTGGTGAGGTCCTTTGACTGCAAGAACAACAATATACTTGCCCTCATCCTCGTCCGAGAAGAGCTTTTTTGCTCCGTCCTTGGTGGTCTTGTCGAAAAGCCACTTAGCTACGTCATCCGAGAAGCTCTGCTTTATGGTTGCCTGAAGCATTGTGTACTTCGTATTCTCATCAACATTGTAATCTGCCGTGTCCTTGTTGAGGTCGGCTGCCTTTGCGGAGAATGTTGCTTCGTTTGTGACTGCATTATAGAAGTCGTTTGCATTCTTCTTAACCTCAGCGTCCGCCTTTGTCTGGCGAGCCTTGAGTGCGTCATCCGTCTCGTTGTCTTCCTTGGTGAGCTCGGTTGTCTTGAATGTATATGCTCTGAAAGTTACAAGGTCGTATGTTGCAGTATCCTTCTTGTACTCTGCATCAATGTCGCTCTGGTTATAAGCCGCTGCGATTTCCTTTGTTCTTTCGTTATAATACTTCTGAGCAAGAATCTGAATCTTGAGCTGCTTGCGGAGGAATCTCTCGTTTACGGAGCCGCCGTAAACCTTGCGAAGATAAGCGTTAAGAGAGTAGCTTACTTTGTTTTCGCCGCCAGAGGATGTACCGCCTGCATTTGATGCCTCTTCGCGGAGGCTGTCGATCTGCTTGTCGATATAAGCCTTATCTGCTTCAGTAAGTTCAAGACCCTTCTTTACAGCTTCATTGTAGTATGCCTTGTGCATCTGAATGAGGCTTATTGTGTCGTCATGAAGCTTCTCAGCCCATGTGATCTCGTTGCCGTTATCATCGGTTGTGGTCTGCGTCTGCTGATCGGGAGGAAGGCTTGTATCATAGCCCATGCTCTTGTTCTGATAGTACTGATAATACTGTGCCTGATAACGCAATGAGTTATAGGAACGCATATAGTAGTACTCATACTCGGCAATCGAAACCGACTGTCCGGAACCGACTCCGCCGATCTTGATAACTCTCTGAAGAGCGCCGTAGTAATTGAGCGAGAAAGCAACTACACCCAAAACTATTACCGCACAGAGAACAATGGAAATTACCTTTGTAACAACCTTCTTAGCTGTGTTTCTCTTTTCCATGCTATGTGCATTTTTCTTCGCGGACTTTGCAATACGAGCTTTACGTTCGTCGCGGTACTGCTCCGCCTTTGACTTTTCATTAGCCATTGTATTCATCCTTTACTTAATGAAATATTGCCGATAACAAGTCAGCATAACAACAGTATTTTAATACATTTACATTTTTTTTACAAGACCTAAACCATAATTTTTTCAATTTCTTCTTCAAATTTTACAAATTATTTATATTTAGAGGCATATTAAATATTGAAACGGGGGCTGTGCAAAACGCGACAGCCCCGTAAGTATTCACTTTTTATTTGTCGAGCAAGCTTGCTGCCGCCCTGTCGAGCATAACCACAACGTCGCTGTGCTCGTTAAGAATCGAGCACGGGATCTGCGGTGTAATTTCGCCCGAAACCATAGCTTTGATTGCCTTGGCTTTCTTCTCGCCCGTAGCGATAAGAAGTATCTTCTTGGAGCGCATTATTGAGCCGATACCCATTGTCATTGCGTATCTCGGCATCGGAACATCGCCGAAATACTGCTGATTCGAGTCAATCGTGCTCTGGGTCAGAGTGACCTTGAATGCTTCATCGGTGAACTTGTCGGCAGGCTCATTGAAAGCTATATGGCCGTTTGTGCCGATTCCGAGAAGCTGAAGATCAATTCCGCCTGCCGCCTTGATTGCTTCGGCATAGCGCTTGCTTTCGGCGTCGCAGTCCTTTGCGTTGCCGTCGAGGAAATTGACATTCTCCTCCTTGATGTCAACGTGATCGAACAGGTTTTCGTGCATAAATGTGTAGTAGCTGTTCTTGTCGTGCTTGTCAAGATCGCAGTACTCATCAAGGTTGAATGTCGTTACATCCTTGAAGCTGATTTCACCGTTTTCATAAAGCTCAATGAGCTTTTTGTATGTAGGAACGGGGGTCGCGCCTGTTGCCAGTCCGAGAACAGCGTTCGGCTTGCTTTCTATAAGCTCTTTGTAAAGCTGAGCGGCGGCAACGCCTATCTCAGCAGCATTCTCATAAATTTTAATTTCCATTGCTTTTATCCTCCGATTATAACGTTACTTCCTTGCCGGAGTCCGATGATCTGTAAATCGCATCGAGAATCTTTGAAGTAACAACAGCCTTGTCAATACATGCCCTGTTGGGCTTCCTTGTAATTACCGAATCAACAAACGAACGGATCTCTGCGCCGTAATCAAAGCCGGTTGAATTGTAGTCCGGAGTTATCTCCGTGAGCATATCGCCCATTGTGGAGTAAAGCTTAAACTTTCCGCCGTACTGCATTCTCACGCCGCCTTTGGTGCCGAGGAAATCAACAAACATCTCGTGCTCGTTTATATTCTGAGCCCACGCGCCGTTGAATGTGATTGCCGCCTTATCGGTTCTGACAAGGCCCGTAACAAAGTCATCAACATCAAACGTGCCGCTTTCGGTGTTTTTGGTGTCCTCCGCCCACATTCCCGTGTAAACGTAATCTTTCATTGCCGTACCGAGCTTTGAATGAGCAACGCCCGAACAGGTAAGCGGTGTCGGCTCGCCGAGACAATAAAGCACAAGATCAATGAAGTGCACGCCCCAGTCAATGAGAACTCCGCCGCCCGAAGCTGCCTTCGTTGTGAAATCACCGCCGAGCCCCGGTATTGAGCGATGCGCTCTGAAACTGATATACACCTGATAAACTTCACCGAGAGTGCCATTTTCTATAAGCGTCTTTATCTTATTGACCGAATCAACGAAACGGTTTACCACGCCGATGGAAAGCATACGTCCCGTTTCATGAGCAACCTTTTGCATTTCAAGGGCTTCCGGAAGTGTTCTTGCCGCCGGCTTTTCACAAAGCACGTCCTTGCCGTCTCTCATGAAATCAATCGAAATCGGAGCGTGGAAGTCGTTGTGAGTGCAAACGGAAACGATGTCAATATCATCGTGACCGAGAAGCTCTTTATAGTTATACACGGCCTTTCCGCAGCCGTATTTCTCAACAGCCTTGTCCGCGCGCTCAGGAATAATATCGCACAAATAACGCACTTCAACATTATCCATTTTGAGATAATTCGGAATGTGTGAGCCGGATATATTTCCGCAGCCGATAACAGCCACTCCCAGTTTTTTGGACATACATATCACCTCAAGGTAAAATATAACAATATTCTAACAAGTTTTTGAGAAAAAGTAAAGACATAATAATAATTTTTATAAATAATCTGCACCCGTTCTGAGCTAAAAAAAGACTGCCGCATTTCTGCGAGCAGTCTTAATTTCAATTTGAGATTATACGTTTTCCTTGCCGTATTTCTTTACCATAGCCGCCTTCATTACGAAGAGGAATACAAGGGTAAGAACTGCGCCGATCGGAAGAACGATGTATGCCTTCTGAACAAAGCCCGAAACAATATACATTACGAACGAGATAGCCGCAACGGATATAGCATACGGAAGCTGTGTCGAAACGTGATTGAGGTGGTTGCACTGACCGCCTGCCGACGACATAATCGTCGTATCGGAAATCGGTGAGCAGTGGTCGCCGCAAACAGAACCTGCAAGGCAAGCAGACATACCGATTGTCTGAATTGCGCCCGACGGGAAGATTGCGATAACGATCGGAATAAGAATACCGAATGTACCCCATGATGTACCTGTTGCAAAGGAAATAAAGCAGGCAACAAGGAAGATGATAGCCGGAAGGAAGTTCTGGAAATCACCTGCAACGCTTGTCATAACGTCTGCAACGAACGGCTTTGCACCGAGAACCGTTGTCATGTTCTTAAGCGATGTAGCAAATGTAAGGATAAGGATTGCCGGAACCATTGCGATGAAGCCCTTGGGGATGCACTCCATAGCCTCTTTGAAAGAAACAAGCTTTCTCGCGCAAAGGTAAACGATTGTAAATACAAGAGCTATGATGCTGCCCCACGGAAGACCTACCGAAGCGTCTGTATTTGAGAACGCATCTACAAAGTTACTGCCGTCGAAGATGCCGCCGACATAAACAAGAGCGAAGACGCAAACTGCGATAAGTACAAGAATCGGAAGAACAAGGTCGATAACCTTTCCGTTTGTGGACGGGCTGTCCTCCTCTACCTCAGCCTTGTCGCCGCAGGTGTAAAGGTCACCCTTCTGCTTTGCGTTTACCTCGTGCTCTCTCATCGGACCGTAGTCAAATTTCATGAGCGTGATGCCGATAATGAATACGAAAGTGAGAAGCGAATAGAAATTAAACGGGATAGCCTTGATAAAAAGGGAAATTCCCTGGCCCTCTTCAGCGTATGATGCGACAGCCGCAGCCCATGAGGAAATCGGAGCGATCATACAAACGGGAGCTGCCGTTGCGTCGATAAGATAAGAAAGCTTTGCTCTTGAAACATTGTGACCGTCGGTAACGGGACGCATTACAGAACCTACCGTAAGACAGTTGAAATAGTCGTCGATAAAGATGAGAACACCGAGAGCAAATGTCGCGAGCATCGCGCCCGAGCGAGTCTTGATGTGCTTCTGTGCCCATTTACCGAAAGCTGCCGAACCGCCGGCTTTGTTGATAAGAGCAACTATAACACCGAGAACAACAAGGAAGATGAAAATACCCGCTGTGCCCGAAACAGCGCCGATAAGTCCATCATTGACAAGGATATCCATTGTCTTGGTAAATTTGAAGTCCGAGCCGAGAATTGAGCCGGCGAGAATACCGACAAACAATGAGCTGTAAACTTCCTTTGTGATAAGAGCAAGTGCAATCGCGATAACCGGAGGAACAAGCGCCCAGTAGGAAGCTCTTACTTCTCCCTCGCCGCCGCAGGTCTCGCACTCGATCTGCTCAACAATGCCTGTGCCGTCACAGTCGGTACACTTTACTGTCGAAAGGGAACCGCCTGAAACCTTGGCGAAAACAAGAACTGCGACAATAACGACGCAGGCGATCGCCAAAATAATCTTCTTGGATTTTTTCACGTTAAACCCTCCTGAAATAAAATAAAAAACGACATGGTTCCGTATATTCATACCAACCATGTCATAACGACCATTACTACATGACAGCACTCCACATACAAGCTGTGACAGTACGTTACATATTCTGCAACGTCCCAGCTATGGTTCACAAGGCAGATCCCCACGCTTCGGCGGTCAGTCTTTTCACTTTCTGAGTTGCCTTCCCTGCGAAAGTTACTTGTAAAGCACCGCGCCTCCATCATCCTGAGTTATTCTCAGAACCATATTCTGTTTTCGATAAACGGATTATAGCACTAATAAAATACAATGTCAACATTTTGCAACAAATTATTAACAAAAATTTCTTATTTTTTTATTTTGCAATATGCTTATATACTTATTTATACCATAATGAGCCATATTAAAAGGCTGTAAATCCGCAAGCGGCGAACTGCCTGCTTCGGAATTACAGCCTTTTCTTATCATTTATGCTTTTTGTGATATATCCTGCAAGCCGAGACCTGCGAGGTCAATATGTTCGGCGTCCACCGTCGTGACGCTGTTGTCAAAGTTTACGTCCGCCGCAGCTATCTGCGCCGCAGATGTGTTCGTTGAGTTCAACATTCCGGCGGCTATCGTTCTTGTAATTACGGAATCCATACCGTCTATCTTTCCGTCGCCGTTCACATCACCGTGAATAACGACCGTAAGACTGTCAATTACGTTGCTTGACGCATCAATCAGTCTGATTGTACAGCCCGTTGTGACAGAGCTTGTGTTCTTCAGCATCGTGTTATTTGCGTCATACACTCTGAGATAAATTCTGTCGTTTTCAAAGAGCTGAATAACCTTGCTGACCGTCAGGCCCTCAAACGTGAAGCCCGAAATAATCGCCTTGCTTCTGTCCGTCTTGAGACCAGACGTGCTCTTTGCCACAAGCTTGTTGATTCCGAGCACACCCGTGTAAAGAATCGTATAACCGTCAACATAAGTGTCAAAGTACATATAGTTATTTATCGTATCGCTTCCCGACACAATGACATTGCCCACGGTATATTTAGCGCAGTCGAGAGTCATAACCGAACGTGTGAACGCCGTTGAATCGGGCACCTGGCTCATGCTCGTGATGTAAACATCATTTGCCGCCGTGTCAATATACACAAGATTGGAGGAAAGATATACCGCCTCACCCTGTTTAACGACGATGTCTGTCTTTGACTCGCCTGCGGCAACCGGATCAGCCGAACCGATTACATTACCGTTATCATCGTAAAGAGTCTCAACATAGTAGTAATTGTAGGTCTGCAGTACGCGCGTAACTCTGCCGAGCGAATAAACGGAAGCTCCGACGCCCGATGTTGAAGTGTTGCCTGCGATAACGCCGCCGTATGTGAAGAGCTTGCCGCCGCTTCTGACATAAACCGCGCCGTATTTGCAGGTGTTATTTCTGACTGTGCCGCCGTACATATACATTGTTCCGGAAACTGTCAGCGCACCCGTTGTTGTGTTATTGCAGTTCTGAACAACGGCATTTTCATGCATATAAAGGCTTGCACCGCTCTGAACATTGACCGCCGCCGCTCCGACAACACCTGTCAGCTCCTTGCCGCCGTCAATTATCATCAATCCGTCGGAATCCGTACCCGCCGCGTAGTCGCTCTGCGACTTCTGTGTCGGATCCTCAACCGATGTGCCGAGTCTCAATACGGAGCCCTTCGGAACGTCAAACATCACTCCGTAGAAGGAGCCGGTGCGGATTGCCTTGTATGTCGCAGAATCACACAGCAATGTGACGTCGCCGCTGACCGTAATTGTCGAAGTGACCGGTGCATTGGCAACAAGCGTGATTATCGCGGTTTCGTCCGAGGCAACCGCCGCGAAAGCATCCGCAAGATTGGTGTACTCAACAGAATACGCGCCCGCCTTGCTGACCTTGGCAACCGTCGTGGTCTCCATGCTCGTTATAGTACCGTTTGCGAGAGTGTACCAGTTTGAATTTGACAAGCCGAACTTCATATAGCTCGTGCTCATTGCCGTACCGCCGAGAACCTTGGTACGCTCGGCGTAGGTCTGCGGTGTAATCATTGCGGCGTAGCCTGCACACGTCAGCTTGTCTGTTACGTCAACGGTCTTGCCGCGGACAAGGTAAATATCGTTTGATGAATCTATCTGAGCGGCACCGCCGAGCGAAAGAGTCGCTTCGTTATATATCGCCTTGCCGAGCGTTTTATCGGAAGTGTTTTCGGAAATGTCTCCGCCCGTGATTCTGACCTCGGCGCCGGTCTCCACCTGAATCGCGCCGCCGGAAGCATAGGCTCTGTTTGCCGAAAGTGTACCGCCGCTGATTTCCGTTGTTGAATAATTGAGCGAGCATATTGCGCCGCCGTATGTCGACTGGTTAGCCGTCATATTTGCCTTACCCGAAACAACCGTCGTGGCATACACGCCGTTTGAGCAGACAACGCCGCCCTTGAGCTTTGCAATATTTCCGCTGAATGTGCCGCCCCTGATAACAGCCTGTCCGCCGTTGTTGTAAAGCACGGCGCCCTGAGTTGCTTCGTTACTCTCAAAAACACCGCTGTTTACCGTTACGGTTCCCTCAAGGTTGTAGATGACACCGCCGACCGACGCGCATATATTGGAGCTGAACTTTCCGCCGTTTATCTCAACGGTACCGAGATTCCGGACAACCGCACCCATAACGGCGCTTGTGCCTGTCGTCTGTGCAGCTGTTTTGAAATCGTATATCTGCACGCCCTCCTGAATCGTGAGAACAGCGTCCTTTGCGACCTTGATTGCCGATTCTGCTGCGGCAACGCTGTTGCCGTCAACGTAGAACGACAGCTCCGAATCATCGCCGTAAAGCTTTGAGCCGAGCGTCAGCTTGCCCGTAACGTTGAACATTGCCGCTGTCAGGGAGTCTGCCCTTTTGAGTGTGGCTCCGTTGTCGGAGTAAATGCCGATCTCCGAAGCGATATCAAGAGTTGAATCTACCGTCGTGTCTCTGATGATAAATACGGTCGGAAGAACCGACGAAGCCGTACTCGACGCATAATCGAGAGCCTGTGAAAGATTTTCATAATATGTATCGGTTCTGCCGTCGATCTGAACCTTTGCAACGTATTTATCCTGGACACGCTTTACGCTTCTGACCGAACCGTCCTTGATTGATTTAACGGAGGTCATATTGTACATTGAAGCAAGCTGAGGATAGTAGTAAAAATATGAATCGTCCGCCGTTGCTCTCCAATCCGATGAGGAGAAGCCCATGCTTGACACAGCCGACGTGCCCGTCATCTGAGCCGGCGTCTTTATTGCTGAGCCCGTGACATTGACATTTTGGGTGTATGTTGAATCACAAACGCAGTTTGAAACATTCGCACCCGATGTCTGTCCGAAATCGGCGCCTACAAGACTTGAGCCCGTGACCTTGCTCGACACATAGCAATACTTGACCGTACCGTTGTTGTTATATCCCACTATTCCGCCGACATGGACATTTCCCGAAACAAGCGGAGCCGTGCAATAGCTGTTTGTGAGGGATCCGCTCGCGTTATAACCGACAATACCGCCCGTGAATCTTGCAAGAGGCGCGTTTATCGTCGCATAGTTAAAGCACTTATTGACTGAGCCTCTGTTGTTGTAACCGACAACGCCGCCAATGTATGAAAGCGCCGATTTGTCATCGGAATAATTTGTGCCGACCACAGAGCCGAGCATACTGCTTGTGGAAACTGATGAAGACGAGGAAGCGATATTTCCGACGATTCCGCCGACCATTCTGTCGCCGCTGACCTCACTTTCACATGAGCAGTTGAGCACAGAGCCGTTCTTTCCGACGCTTCCGGCAATTCCGCCGACATTTTCAATTCCGGAAATTCTGCCGTCAAGAACCACGGTGTTGGTTACCGTTCCCTCAACATATCCGAAAAGTCCGACATTTGTTCCGCTTTCGCCCGATGCCGAAGTTGTATAAAGTCCCGCGATATTATATCCGCCGCCGTTGAATATGCCCTGGTACGGATGAGCCGAGGTGCCTATCGGCGTCCATTCGAGCGCCGTAAATGTATCGTCAAAAACATTGATGTTCATCAGAAGGTCGTCCGTAACAGTCGCGTTGGCGGCTGGATTCGCTTCAACACCGCTGAGAGTGCCGTTTACCAAAGCCGCAAACCATGCAAGCTCAGACGGCTCGGAGATCAGGTATGTACCGCTAGAGTTCTTCTTGGGAACCGATCTGTCGCCGACCCATACGTCCAGGGAAAGCATCCATGCGAGTACGGGATAACCGTTATTTATGTGAGTGTAGTCAGTACAGAAATATACCCTCTGACCGTTCAGCTCTTTGATGAAGCTTGCGCTCTGCATATCGGAAACAGTACGTCCGATTCCTGCGGCACCGTCAACTCCAGAAGTCTCATAGCTGTAAAAAACGCTCTCAAATTCGCTGTCGTAAACGACGCCGACCGCTCCGCCGACCTCAGTTCCGCTGCTTGTAACGGGAGCAATGGTATATGAATCATAAACCTTTGAAAAGAGTGCATAGCCCACAAGTCCGCCTATTCTGTCGTCCGCGCTGACAGAGCCGAGGAAAAAACATCCCTCAACAAACGCACTTGACGAAGTGCCGACAATTCCGCCGACATTCATTGTGCCCGAAACCGACATATCGCTGTAACTCTTGACGGCGACCGAGCTTCCGTTGAGATAGCCCGTTATACCGCCGGTTCTCTGCTTGCCGCTGACAGAACCGGTTGAGCTGCATTGACTTATCACCGTGTTGTAATACGACCAGCCGACAATTCCGCCGACGCTGTTGCCCGACGAAACGACCGTTCCGGAGAACGAGCAGTTGGATATGCCGAGATTTTCACCGTATCCGACGATTCCGCCTGCATAGTAACCGCCCTTGACGGTTGCATCTGTTATTTTAAGGTTGCTTATGCTGACCGTGGAAATCTGCATAATATATTCCGCGGTGACCGTATCGGGAAGCTCCCCGTCCGGATTCTCTTCGTGCGGAATTACGACGTTTCCGAAAAAGCCGACATAATCGGCTGTCGTATCAACATAAACTCCGCTGACCGTGTGTCCGTCACCGTCAAAGGTTCCCTTGAACGGATTGGATTCTGTGCCTATCGGCGTCCACTTGTTTGCAGTCGAGCCGGAAGCGTTAAGCTGAATATCTGCCGTCAGCTTTCCTTTTATGGACTGCGAACCGCTGTTTACGGCGTTTGCAAACCACGCCAGCTGTTCGGCGGTACCGATCTGGTACACTCCGCCCGATAGCGTCGGTACGGAAGTCGAGCCGTTCCAAACTGCGGCAGACGCAGAAAGTCCCGGAAATACCGACACAATAATAAGGACCAGCGCAGAAATGACAGATATCACCTTGCGTTTCATAAGCAACACTCCTAAAATAAATCTAATATAGCAAAATTTCATACTTATACCAATACACATAATATTATAAATTATTTTCGGTCAAAGTGCAAGACAGATATCTTAGTGTTATTATACAATATTAGAACCGTTTTTTTGTCAACTATCACTTATTCGGTAGTGTCGCAGGGTGTTGTCCCAATTCGGCACGGTTTTTGCGGTACGGAAAAAATATTTGCCGCAGCTCTTCTCAGTCCCCTGCCGCAAAACGGTTTATTTGCATAATTTTTGGCGTTTTTGTCGATTGTCTTGTGAGTCTGACAGGTTTGCGGCACAAAGTCTTGTATTTTTCAAAGGGCTGTGTAAAATATAATTTTTCTGTTTAATTTTGGCTTACAAAAGTGTATAATAGTATGGTTGACTATTACTATTAAAAGGATGTTAAGAATGTCGTATATTTTCAATTCCGCTGTGCTCGGCTCGATGTTTGCCGTGCCGTCGCAGGTCGTGGATAACTACATAAAATTCGCGAGCGCATCTCAGCTTAAAACCCTGCTTTGGATCTGCCGCCACATCTCCGAGCCGATAGACCCCGTGAGAATTTCAGGCGAGATCGGATACAGCGCAGGTGACGTTGCCGACGCGCTGACGGTAATCGCAAGCTGGGGCGTGCTCATAGGAGACGATAAGCCGTATGTTGCCGAAACGCCGCAGACAGAGGCTCAGCCTGCGGAAACAGCCGCACCGCACAAACAGCTTGATGAGATCACAGCTTCAAAGCCGTCGGCGGAACAGATTGCCGCGCGATGCAAGGAATCGCCCGAAATTCTGAATATGTTTGCCGATGTTGAAAAGATGCTCGGCAAAACTCTCGGCTACGACAGCAGAAGTATTCTTCTCATGATGCACGACCACTACGGTCTTCCGATTGAGGTCATATATATGCTCGTGGATTACTGCATATCTGTTGGCAAAAGCGGATTTTCATACATATCAAAGGTCGGCAAGACCTGGGGCGAAAAAGAAATAGACACGATTGAAAAAGCGGACGAGCAGATAAACATTTTAAACTCCTGCAACAAGCTGTGGACCGAATTTGCCGCAATGGCAGGAATACAGAATCCCCGCCCCTCCTCCTCCCAGTCGGCGTACCTGAGAACATGGTCGGTCGAGCTGAAATTCAACGTTGAAATGATATATCTCGCTTATGAGGAAATGCTCAACCATTCAAGCAGAATAAGCTTTCCTTATATGAACAAAATACTGATGAACTGGCACTCCAAGGGAATACGCACTCCCGAAGACGTTGAACGCGACAAGGAAAACTACCGCAACAAAAACAGCTCCGCGTCCAAAAGCTCCGCATCCTACGACATTGATGAATTTAATCACCGCGGAGAGGCTCTGCCGGTATACAGGAAAGGAGAATGACTATGTCCTATTCAAAAGAAACCTACAAAAAAGCCGAACGTGAAATCGCGTCAAGACGAAGCAAGGCTCTCGCCGAACGTGAAGAACATCACCGCCTTGCGGCAGCCGCCTGTCCCGATATATTGGAAGCCGAGGAGAGAATGGCTAAAGCCGGGCTGGCAACGATAAAGGCACTCGGCATGGGTTCTGCGGACGCCAAGGAATACATAAAAAAGCTTTCCGAAATAAATCTTGAGGCACAGACTCAGCGCAAACTGCTTCTGAAAAAGGCAGGCTTCCCAGAAGACTATCTCGATGTCCGTTACTCCTGCAAAAAGTGCGAGGACAAGGGCTTTGTGAACGGTATAATGTGCGACTGCTTTAAGGATATGCTCAAATCGCTTGAATACGAGAAGCTTTGCTCCGCTCTGCCTGTCGGCAAGTGCAGTTTTGACAACTTCAAGCTGGACTACTATCCCGACGGAGCAGGCACAAGCCCGCGCAAAAGAATGGAAAGCGTACTGAGCTACTGCAAAGCATATTCCGACGACTTCAGCCGCCGCTCTCCGAGCCTTCTGCTTTACGGCAAAACAGGGCTCGGCAAAACTCACCTTTCGCTTGCCATCGCAGGCAAAGCTGTTGAATCGGGACACGGTGTTATCTACACCTCGGCACAAAACCTTTTCAACAGGCTTGAAAGAGAAAAATTCGGTAAAGCCGACGGCAATACCGAGGACACGATTCTTGACTGCGATCTTTTGATTATCGACGATCTCGGCGCGGAATTTACAACTCAATTTACTGTCGCCGCCCTCTACAATATCGTAAACTCAAGGGAGCTTGAGGGCAAGCCCACTATAATAAGCACCAATCTCACGCCCGAACAGCTCACCAACGCATACAGCGAACGCATTGCATCAAGAATACTGAGCAACTACGTTATGCTTTTCTTCGACGGCTCGGACATCAGACAGATCAGAACGAGGTAATTTATGGATATAATTCTCACATTGACAAATGAATTTAAGCTAAAAAAATGGCAGATTGAAAACGTCGTTTCTCTCATCGACGACGGAAACACCATTCCGTTCATTGCACGATACCGAAAGGAAGCTCACGGCACGCTTGACGACCAGACTCTGCGCGAAATCTCCGACAGGCTGGAATATCTGCGTAATCTGGACAAGCGCCGCGACGAGATACGTTCGTCAATCGAAACTCAGGGCAAGCTGACCGATGAAATTTCCGCTTCCCTTGACAAGGCGGCAACGCTCGCCGAGCTGGAGGACATTTACCGTCCGTTCAAGCCAAAGAGAAAGACCAGAGCCTCTGTCGCAAGAGAAAAAGGACTTGAGCCTCTCGCTCAGGCGATTTATCTGCAGACCGCAGGCAGTCCGACGGCTCTTGAACTGGCAAAGGATTACATAAACGAAGAAAAAGAAGTCAACACCGCCGAGGACGCTCTCCAAGGCGCAATGGACATTATCGCCGAGGATATTTCCGATATGGCTGATATCCGCCGCCGGCTTAAAAATCTGCTCACAGTCACGGGAATCGTCAAGGTAAAGGCAAGTGACCCCGAAGCAAAGAGTGTTTATGAGCTTTACTATGATTTTTCCGAGCCGGTGAACAAAATCGCCGACCACAGAATACTCGCCGTCAACAGAGGTGAGAAAGAGGGATTTCTCAAGGTCTCGGTTGAGCTTGACAGAGCGAAAGCGATGAACGTCATAGCTTCCGAAACGCTGAACGACAACGGCTCGCCCTGCACGGAAACGGTGCGCGAAGCCGGAATCGACTCCTATGACAGACTGATTTTCCCCTCGGTTGAACGTGAGATTCGCGCCGTTCTCACCGAACGAGCCGATGCGTCCGCAATCAGAAATTTCTCTCTCAACCTGAAGGAGCTGCTGCTTCAGCCGCCCGTCAAGGGCAAGGTCGCGCTCGGACTTGACCCCGGATACAGAACCGGCTGTAAGGTTGCCGTTGTTGACCCGACGGGTCGCGTGCTCGACACGGGTGTTGCATACATCACCCATTCCGCCGCACAGCAGGCGCAGGCTAAGGAGCTCATCAAGAAATTTATTATAAAATACGGCGTTCGGATAATAGCAATCGGCAACGGCACTGCCTCAAAGGAGACGGAAATTTTCACCGTCGAGCTGCTCAGAGAGCTGAACACCGACACGGCATATATGGTGGTCAGCGAAGCCGGTGCTTCTGTCTACTCCGCGTCCAAGCTTGCCGCCGAGGAATTTCCGCAGTACGATGTCTCACTCAGAAGCGCAGTTTCCATTGCACGGCGTTTGCAGGATCCGCTTGCCGAGCTTGTCAAGATTGACCCGAAAGCAATCGGCGTCGGACAGTATCAGCACGATATGCCCAAGAAGGAACTTGATAATGCACTTAACGGAGTTGTCGAGGACGCGGTAAACAATGTCGGCGTCGATGTCAACACCGCCTCCCCCTCTCTGCTGACAAGGGTATCGGGAATCAATGCAACCGTCGCAGGCAACATAGTTGCTTACCGTGAAGAAAACGGTGAGTTCACCTCGCGTGCTCAGCTCAAAAAGGTTCCCAAGCTCGGAGAGAAAGCGTACGAACAATGCGCAGGTTTTATGCGAGTACCGGAAAGCAAGAATCTGCTTGACAACACGGGAGTTCACCCCGAAAGCTATTCCGCCGCAAAAGATTTGCTTGAAATTTGCGGTTACACGGTAAACGACGCGGCGAAGAACCGCATCGGCGATATAAAAGAAAAGATTGCCGCTCTCGGCGAGGATAAGGTTGCCGAAAAAATCGGCGTCGGCGTGCCCACCATGCAGGATATTGTCAAAGAGCTCCTGCGGCCGGGACGCGATCCGCGGGACGAGCTGCCCCCTCCGATGCTTCGCACGGACGTTATGGACATGAAAGACCTCAAAAAAGGTATGGAGCTTCACGGCACCGTCAGAAACGTCATTGATTTCGGCGCGTTTGTCGATATCGGCGTCCATCAGGACGGTCTTGTCCACATCTCGCAGATCACGAACAGATATATCAAACACCCGTCAGAGGTGCTCAAGGTCGGACAAATTGTCACCGTGTGGATAATTGACGTTGACCTTTCAAAGAAGCGTATTTCCCTCACAATGAAGAAACCCAAGGAAGTTGAATAATGACAAAGCTTGATACCAAAAATTCAAAGAAGCTTATTTACCTGTGTTCGCTGGCATACTTCGTCAGCTACCTCACAAGAATAAACTTTGCCGCCGTGATCGCCGCAATAATATCCGACGGATACATTGACAAGACAGCGGCAGGCGCAGTAACCACCGTAGGCTTCATCACTTACGGAGTCGGTCAGCTTATCAGCGGAAAGCTCGGCGACAGGTTCGACCCCAAAAGACTGATGACGCTCGGCTTTGCCGCAACGGCGCTTATGAATCTCGCAATTCCTTTTGCGCGCGGAGCCGTTCTGATGTGTCTTGTTTGGGGCGTGAACGGACTTGCCCAGTCGCTTATGTGGCCGCCGATGCTCAAGATAATGAAAACCGCTATGAGCGAAGACGATTTCAACAAGGGCTGTGTCAGGACGAACCTCGGCAGTACGATTGCCACGATAGTAATTTACGTTCTCTCCCCTGCCGTTATCTCCGTATGGAACTGGAAAGGCGTGTTTTTCATCACCGCGGTCTGCGGCGCAGTAATGGCTGTCACATGGTTCTCGGTGCTGACCAAAATTGAAGCAAGCGCAGACATCAAATACACTCTTGTCAAGTCCAAGCAGACAAAAAAGAGGCACAGCCTTGCAATGCCTGTCGGACTGCTCATTTTCACCCTCGCCGCGATATTCTTCCAGGGTATTCTTCGCGACGGCGTTACCACATGGCTCCCGACCTATATATGCGAGTCATTCGGTCTGAGCAGCGAAAAATCTATACTCACAAGCGCCGTAATTCCTGCGTTTTCGTATCTCAGTCTTCAGCTTTGTTCGGTTTTCTACAATAAAACCGGCAAAAAGCCGTACCGATGCGCTCTTATGATTTTCGCCGTCGGCGCTGTTGCCGCAATAATGCTTGTAGTTTTCGGAAGCCACTCGGTAATTCTCACCGCCCTTATGTCGGCGCTTATTGTTGCCTGTATGCACGGTGTAAACCTTGTACTCATCAGCTTCATTCCCGGAATCTACGGCAACAACGAAAACGTATCGGCACTTTCCGGAACACTCAATTTTATGACTTACGTCGGTTCAGCGGCGGCATCATACGGCTTCGCTCTGCTTTCCGACAGCTTTGGATGGAGCGGCACGGTTGTAAGCTGGATAGTAATTGCCCTGCTCGGCACGGGTACTGTTGCAGTATGTAAAGTAATCAGTAAGGAAAAACAAGATGAACGATAAAAAGACAAAAAAAGAACAAAAGCAAAGCTTCTGTCCGGTTACGGGCAAATGCGGCGGATGCCAGCTTCAAAACATGACATACGAGCGTCAGCTCAGTTTCAAAGAAGCCAAGGTCATTAAGCTCCTCGGCAAATACTGTCACGTTGACCGCATAATCGGCATGGAACACCCGTACAACTACCGCAACAAGGTTCAGGCGGCGTTCGGCTCGACGCGCGGAGGCAAGATTATTTCCGGCGTATATCAGTCAGGCTCGCACCGAATCGTATGTGTGGACAGTTGCCGCACCGAAGACAAAAAAGCCGACAAAATCATTGTTACAATTCGTTCGATGATGCCGAAGTTCCGTATGACAGCGTACAATGAGGACAGGAAAACCGGATTTCTCCGTCACGTCCTTGTCAAAAGAGGCTTTCAGAGCGGTGAAATAATGGTCGTACTTGTCACAGGCACCGTTGCCTTTCCCGGAAAGAACGCTTTTATCAAGGCTTTGCTTGAAGCTCATCCCGATATAACGACAATAGTTCAGAACATAAACAATTCGGGAACCAGTATGGTTCTCGGCGACACGGAGAAGGTACTGTACGGCAAGGGCAAGATCAAGGACACGCTTTGCGGCTGTGTCTTCGACATTTCAGCCAAATCCTTTTACCAGATCAACCCAATTCAGACGGAGAAGCTGTATTCGACAGCTATTGAATTTGCCGACCTGAGTGGGAAAGAAACGGTCATCGACGCCTACTGCGGCATCGGCACGATCGGCATTGTTGCCGCCCCGAAAGCGAAGCAGGTCGTCGGCGTTGAAGTCAATCGCGATGCGGTCCGCGACGCAATCGGCAACGCAAGACTGAATGGCACGGACAACATTCGTTTCTACTGTGCGGACGCAGGCGATTTTATGGTCGCTATGGCTGCCGCAGGCGAAAAGGTTGACGTAGTGTTTATGGATCCGCCGCGTGCAGGAAGCGACAAGGCGTTTCTTTCCTCCGTTGTTACCCTCAGTCCGAAAAGAGTCGTCTATATTTCCTGCAACCCCGAAACGCAGGCAAGGGACATCGCCTTTCTCACACGCAACGGATACAAGGTCAAAAGAATCCGCCCCGTCGATATGTTCCCCCACACCGCACACATAGAATGTATCGCATTGCTTATTAAGAATAAATAACCAAACCCGGAAGCGAGTTGTTTGCAGCTTGCTTCCGGGTTTTTGGTGGTGCATTATTTATAAAGACATATTATGCGGTATGAGGGAAAAGCTTATGTGCTTTTCCGCCTTTACTTTTTGATACGCAGAGTGTTTATTTCAAAAAAGTTTTTTTTACCAAATTTTCACCAGGTTGAAAATGCGTTTGATGATGTCCATAATAAATGTGATTACGATATTCCACACGCTTGATTCCTTTTCGGGCTCTTCCGTCGGGTTTTCAGCAGGCTCTTCTGTCGGCTCTGCTGCCGGTTCTTCTGTCGGTTCGTCCGTCGGGATATCCGCCTGATCTATCAGGCAAAGGTACTCTCCGTATGCGACGGAGGTTTCAAGCAGTTCATCCTTGCCTTTGCTCTGATCTATATCCGCCAGCAGGATACCTGCCCTGTTAAGAATTTCGACGTCCTTTTCGTCAATAACTCCGTCGTGGTTGCAGTCCGCCGCCTTATATGCCGCGTCGCCGACCTGCTCACGGCTGAGCATTCCGCTTGCAATCAAGCTGACCGTTACCGCGTCGCGTCCGTCGTACCATCCGTCACCGTTCACGTCGCCGAAAAGAATTACCTCATAGCTTTCGACATTGCCGTCATCGTATGTGAAGGTAACATTTGACGATGTGCCGACAAGGTTGTCATCTATTGAATTTATTTCAACGGACGCAAATCCTGCCGTTGAGAGCTCGTCGTTTAACGAATCAACCGAGGTTCCCGCATTAAAGCCGGAAATATACTCGCTGTCCGTATTGTAGCCCGTCAGCATCTTTTCGGTTTTAACCTCTCTGTAGATGTTACAAATTTCGCATCTTTCTATATACACGCCATTTTTGTTAGCTGTGCTCGTTGTCAGGCTCTCATCGTATACAAAGCTGTGGGGAACTGTGCCGACATAATCCGAATGGATTTTATATCCGCAATCGGCACAGCGGTAAACTGTATATCCCTTATATATACAGGTCGGAGCTACAACATTTGCCTTTTCCATATTCTCGTGGTCACAGGGTTCGTAATGAACGGTTGCCGATTCGGGTAATTGAACGGCAGGCAAATTGGAGTAAGGATTGGTAGAAAGAAGTTCGTCCCAAGCCTCTTCAGATGAATCATAGTACACATCTTTCAAATTCGGGCACGAGCAAATCATGCAGCCTCCGATTTTCTTGACCGATTTCGGTATCTGTATTTCTTCAAGATATTCGTTTGCGTTAATTGCAAAGAGCAAAATTTTAGTAACGGTTCCCGGAATAACGAATGATTTTGAAACATTACCCGAAGGATATCCGATGAGAATTGTTTTATCCTTGTTATAAAGCTCTCCGTTTTCTCCCGTTGAATAATACGGATTGTTTTTGTCGATGTTGATGCTCATCATCTGAGTGCATCCCGAAAACGGAGACATCTCAAAATTAAAAAACTGATTTCCTTGCGCACCCGGTTCACCTATTGAGGAAATTCCGCGCGGAATCTTCATTTCTCTCAAGGAACTGCAATCTATAAAAGCACCTGTACCTATTCTCGTAAGGCTGTCGGGGAACGAAACATATTCAAGATTCTTGCATCCGCTAAACATAAAATCGCCGATACTTGTTATTCCCTCTTCAATAACAACATATTTTATTATATCTTTCGTGAAGGTCGTTGTAAAAGGGCTGTTTCCAAAAACACCAAAGTCCGTGGTCTTTCCCGTTCCGCTCAAAATAAGCAATCCTGTTTTGGGATAAAGAGTATAATTAACGTTTCTTCCGCAGGAACCGGATTGAACTCCGCTTTCCCGACGTTCAAAATTCAGCGTGCCCTTTTTATCCGCGCCCGTGCCGTATGTCGCGCCGAAATTGAAGCATCTTTTTACCGTTGTCTTCATATCGGCAAGTCCGGCGATTCCGCCTATGTAATTCTTACCGAAAACGACTCCGTAATTTCGGCAATACTGGAGATCCGAACCGCCCATTGCTCTGCCGACAATGCCGCCGGTGTAATCGCCGCCGTTGATTACCATTCCGCTGAATGTGCAGCGATAAAGCTTTGATTTATAAGCCCTGCCTGCAAAGCCGCCGACCGGATATGAGCTTTCGTCCTCCATCGTTATGTAGGCATTCTCGATTTTGAGATTATTAACAGTCGCATTTGTGAGGTTATCAAAGAAGCCGCAGCCCTTGATGTACAAGCCCTTTATCGAATATCCATTGCCGTTGAATGTACCGCGGAAATCCGGGAAGGACATAAACAAAACCTTTGTGTCGGAGTCTGTGTTGTTGACCTCGATATTGTTCGTCAAAACGAATGTTGCGCCGGCACAGTTATATGCGTTTTCGTTCACAAGAATCGAAAGCGTTTCCAGGTCTCTGTACGAGCCTATTTCGTAGGTTTTGCCGCTTTTTATCACCGTGGATTCGGTGATCTGTTCAGCCGCAAATGCCGTTATCGTAACCGATGAAATCAATATCAATACCGCCATCAATATTGAGATAAATTTTCCTGTTCTTTTCATAATTATGCCTCCTTTACTTATTTAAAAATGTTGATAAATCTGTTAAACAGTTCCGCAAAGAAATTCCAAATTGCTTTCATAACTCGTGTTGCGGCAGGAATATCATCTGCCTGTTTGATTTTAAATTCTTGCTCAACCGTTCCGTGAAAATTTCCTATTCCCTTTATTTTTGCGGTGCCTTTCATTTCCGATAAATTGTTGGTGTAGGTCACGGTGTAGTCCTTATCCTCAACAAGACCTCTGCCGTTATACACAATCGTAATCTTCGGGCAGCATTTTGTTCCGCTGTATTCCTGCGTCGGGATTTGCCTTATCGAAGCATCGGCAATATTCCGCGCAACGACTGCGAACTCGGCTTTGCTTATCAGCATATTGTAATCGCCCTTGCCGGAAATCACGGCTTTCGCGGTTCCGACATTGATATTGTCCGAGTAATCCACCGTGTAATCAATCAGCTTTTTCAGCTTTTCGTTGGATACGGAAACATCAAGTTCGGGCTTGATTTGCTTGCCTGTATAGACCTGATTCGGAATCGGTGCAATCACAAGCGTTGTGACCCTGATGCCGTTTTTGACGGCAAAGCTTTGTGCGTATGAGTTCTCGGTGCAAACGATTGTGACATTGCCGCTGTTTTCAAAAGCGTCGGGAGAAATCTCTTCAACGCTGTCTGCTATCACTACGGTTCCCAGGTTCGGGCAGTTTGCAAAGGCTTTGGTTGAAATCTCGTTTACATTTCCTCCGACCGCAGCCGTTGTCAGCTTATCGCAGCCAAAAAATCCGTAGTTGCCGACTGTCTGTTTATGTTCAAAATTCTCCCTGTTTTCACCGATTTTTGCGCTCGTTATTCCGCTGTTTTGGAAAGCGCCGTTCGGAACACAATCCGTATCGGAAAAATCGAAGGTGCTGATCGAGCATCCGTTAAAGGCATTTTTCTCGATGTTCTTTATCGGTGCGTCCCACTCAAATTTGGTTATTGATTCGCACCCCGAAAAAGCTCCCTCGCCTATGCTGTAAACGTTGGGCGAGATATGCACTTTTTTAAGAGACGTGCAATCGGCAAACGAATCGGCGCCCAGCTTGTTCAGACTTTCGGGAAGCTCAGCCGACTTCAGCTTGAGACAGCCCTCAAAAGCTCCGTTTATTGACTCAATGTTCTCATTGAAATTGACCGTTTCAAGTGAGGCGGAATTGCAAAACGCCGAGTCCAATTCCTTTGTGCTCCGGGGCAAGGAAATATTCGTGAAGCTGTTGTTGCTGAATGCATTTTCTCCGATGTATTCAATGCTGTCGGGAAGAGCGATTTCGAAAGCGCTGTTGTTTGAAAAATCAAATGCGTTCTGACAGATTGATTTCACGCCGTTGTGAAGCGTTATTTCTTCGAGATTACAGCCGGCAAAGATGTAGTCGGAAATCACCGAAAGGCTCTTCGGAATCTCAACGGATTTGAGACTCTGACACTCGGCAAAAGCGCAGTAACCGATTTTTCGGACACCGTCGGGCAATTTCAGCCTTGAAAGCTGAGTGTTAAACGCAAACGCATATTTGCCTATCGCTGTAATTGTGTCCGGTAAGGTCACGCCTACGAACGAGTAATTCTCCGACTTTTGAATAACATCGTTCCAATACTCTCCGTCGGACGCAAAGGAACAAAACGCATAGTCTCCGATTTCGGTCACCTCATGTCCGTCGATATAATCGGGAACATAAACGCCGAGTCTCTCGCGGTTCAGGTATTTTCTGATAACCGCATTGCCGCTTTCATCAAGAGAATACAGATAATCGCCGCTTGTTATCGTTTCGATTTCGGGCGAATCGGTGTATTTGTAGGTGTATATTCCGTCGTTCTCCGTCAGCGTGTAGTTGTTGTTTGAAAAAAGTAAATCCATTTCAACCGACGGTACGCAGTTGAAGATAATTTCCGCCGTTTTGCATCCGAAGCCGTCCTTAAAGATTGAAGTGATGTTAAGCTTCTTGGAGTAGCTGCCGTCAAAGACAATCCTTTCGAGCTTATCGTTTCCGTTGAATGCCGCTCCGCCCAAGGTTTTCAGGCTTTTCGGGAATTTAACAAATGTCAGGTTTGTGTTTTGGAATGAATTATAAATCGTTTGCAAGCCCTCGTTGAAATTGATTTTTTCAAGCTTCCTGCAGTCATTGAACGCGTCCGCATAAATACATTTTGCGGTTGACGGCAGCGTGATTTCTTCAATCTCGCTTCCCTTGAACGAGGCTTTACCGATTCCCCTTACGGGCTTGCCGTAAATTGTTTCGGGAATGGTGACAGCTTTGTCGCTGCCCGTGTATCCCGTGATCATTACCCATTCCTTATAGTACACCTCGTACTTGAAGTCACCCGACACCGAGGCTCCGGCAAGCAGACCTATACAGTCAGGCAGGCAAGCGAAAAGCAAAGCAAAACCGAGAATAAACGATAATGTTCTTTTTACAATTTTCATATTCTACCGCCTTTCTTTGATGCCGAAGCTTGCCTTGCAGCCGTTATATGTGATCGTGTAAAACACCGTTTTTTTATTGAGCTTCTCTTTTTCAACGCTGTAATCCTGCGGAGAAAGCCTCTCCTCTGACTTGTCGCTGTAAACCGCATAGACCTCCATACCGCTCAGGTCAACGTTGTCTATGTCCTCCGCCGTGAAGTCGAAGCCCTCCGGGAACGACGCATAAACTGAATTAAGCACCCTTGTGTCCTGTTTGCGAAGCACCCTGACCCTGAAGCTTTCGGAGAGGCCGCCGTATCCTACCGTCACGGTTTCGTAGCGCTCCTCCGTTCCGAAGCCGTCGTCTGCCTTAATCTTGCAGTCTGCAAGGGAAACAGCTCTTTCGCTTCCGTCCGTGTAGACGAGCACCACCGTTATGCCGGCTGTGTCAAGCTTTTCGCCGATGTAATACTCGTCCTTAAAGCCGTCGTCGAAGCCGAGCCTGATTTCCGACGGCACAGCCGCCTGAGTTGTCGGCGCCGCCGTGGTCGTCACCGTCGCAGTTGTTGTCCGCTCGGCGGTTGTTCTCTGTTCAGTTGTCGGAGCCGTGGTTGTTTTCGCTTCCCGTCTTTGCTCTATCGTGTGGCTGACTGCCACCGCACCGAAGCTGATTGCCGCCAATATCGCGCATGCCGCCGCAACGGAAACAAGCTTCTGTCTGAACGTTTTGCCTGCGTGCTTATTTACAAACGGAATGACCTTGGCATAGTTTTCGTTTTCAAGCTCGTCGAGCGTATTGATACATTCATCAATAAAATCGCAATTCGGTTCTTCCTTCAGAAGCTCCTCGTCAATCAGCGAATTGATGAGCTCTGCGACCTCCGCCTTGAAGCCTGCGTCATCATATATGCTGTTCAGTATTTCTTTCGTTACCCTAAGATCATTCACGGTCTCTCACCTCATCTCATGTTATACCGTAGGTTTTTATCAAATCTTTTATCCGACTTCGCAGCCGTGAAGTTCGTTTCGCCGCCGCAGTCGGTGTGATGTTTAAAATCTCGGAAATTTCCTTCAGCGGTTTTCGCTGTATGTACTTCAGCTCGTAAAGCAGTCTTTCCTCCGCCGTCAGCCTTTCGATTAAGAGCCGTGCACATTCATCATAATCGAAATCATCGGGCACGCTGTCGGGAGGTGCGGCAATTTTCTGAGCCGCCTCTTCGATATCGACCGTCCTCGCCTGCTGCTTTCGGCAGCCGTCAATCGTGCGTTTGACAAAATTATCAGCCGCCCTGTAAAGAAACGCTCTCGGCTGTTCGACCGTTTCTCCGCTTGTGAGCTTATTATGAAGAACCAGGAAGGCATCCTGTACACAGTCCTCGGCGTGCTGTGAAAATTCACCGAGCCGCACACGGCAGTATTTGAAGATGCTCTGATAATACTTTTCATAGCAATCGCCGACGGTATTGTTCGTCAGCAAACGTTCGTCAACGTCCATGTGCAGCCCTCCTTTATTTTGTCCTTCATTTAGTAGTCAGCCGAAACCGAAAATGTGACATAAATTTTTTGAAAAATTTTACAAAAAAAGGCAGTAGCCGCATTAAAGGGAAAAGCGCTTTAATGCGACCGCTGCCGCAACAGATACATAACTGCTTATATTATATAGTATTGTTCGGTGTATTTCAATAAAAAAAGCAGATAACTGCAAGAAGCAATTATCTGCCTGATTTTACCGATGTGATCAATACTTAAACATGAAGTAGATCGTTATACCGAGTGTAAGAACGAAGAAAACGATTGCGGAAATTCTTGTGAGCTTAACAAGCTTCTGCTCCATTGTTCTGCCCTTACTCTTGCCGAAGAATGTGTCGGCACCGCCGGAAATAGCTCCCGAAAGACCTGCCGAACGGCTCTCCTGAAGAAGCACAACAATTATAAGGAAAACTGCAAGGATTATGAGAACAGCTCCGAATACGTACTGCAAAGCATCCATAATTTAACCTCCATAAGTATTTTTACCGATTTATTTTATCACACACTTTCACAAAATGCAATAGCAATTACCATAATTTTTTTCAAAGAAAAGAATTTCGGTGAATTATTTAAGCAAATGCGGTAATTATAGTATTAAGGCAGTTGAAAGTCATCTGCCGGGGCGTTCAAACGCCCGTCAGCGGAAACTATGAATAAACTGCGTTTGCGTTTTCCGCTGTTCGCCGTTCATCATTCATTGGTGAACGGCGATTTTTTTAGGCAATATCGCACAAATTGAGGTGTACGAATTGCGTAGCAAGATTTTTATTCGGCATTGCCTTTTATATCAGCGAAAGCTGTTCGCCTGCATCCTCGGCGCTGAGGGTTGCACCTGCGGCAGGAAGATTTTTCGTTTTGTATCTGTACGGCTTTGCGAACTCACCCTTCTTGTAATCCCTGACAAGCTTTACAATGTGGCCCTTCTTCTGCGTCATAACCGCAACGCCCTGCGTGTCCTTGGTTGTCTTGGGTGAAACAGAGCCCGTGTTGAACAGAAGAAGCTTGCCCGACGTGGACTCGATAACCAAATCGCAGTCCTCTTCAATCTTCCTGATTGCGGCGATCGGAGACTTGTTGCTGTAAGCCTTGATAAGCTTCTTTCTGTTGGTCTTTGTCTGATACGATGCAAGGTCAACCTTTGCCGCCTTGCCGTTTTCAAAGAAGAACATTACATAGCCCTTGTAGTCGAGCGTCGGCAGCATATAGATTGCATTTTCGCCGCTGTCCATCTGGAGCTTGTTGGCGACAAAATCGCCGAGCTGGCTCGCCTTGCCGAGGTCAAAGTCGGCGGCTTTCGCCTTGTAGACCTGACATTGATCCGTGAAGAACAACAGATCCGTGTTGTTCGTCGCTTCAATTTCAAGCAGCATTTCGTCGCCCTCTTTGAGCTTCTGCTCGCCGCTCATTCTGAGTGCCTGCGGAGTAATCTTTTTGAAATAGCCCTCTTTCGAGAAGAAAAGGTTGACCGGGAAATCCGGGATTTCCTCCTCTGTTTCCTCCTCGGCAACCTCCGAAGCGAATATGATCTGTGTCTTTCTGTCCTGACCGTATTTTGAAGCTATATCGGTCAGCTCGTTTACAAGAATTTTCTTTATCTTCGACTTGTGAGCAAGGATGTCCTCCATCTTCTCGATGTCGGCACGAAGCTGCTCAATGTCCTGCGTCCTCTTGAGAATGTACTCACGGTTGAGGTGACGGAGCTTTATTTCCGCAACGTAATTCGCCTGAATTTCGTCAATTCCGAAGCCGATCATCAAGTTCGGAACAACCTCGCTCTCCTCCTCGGTCGAGCGAATGATTTTAATAGCCTTGTCGATATCAAGGAGAATTTTCTGCAAGCCCTCAAGCAGGTGAAGCTTGTCCTTTGCCTTGGTCAGGTCAAAATAAACTCTGCGTTTGACGCACTCGGTTCTGAAGGCTATCCACTCGTTGAGTATCTCGCCGACGCCCATAACTCTCGGTGCGCCTGCAATCAGAACGTTGAAGTTGCACGAGAATGTGTCCTCAAGCGTTGTGACCTTGTAAAGCTTCTGCATCAGCTTGTCGGGATCTGTTCCTTTTTTGATATCTATCGTAATCTTCAAGCCCGACTTATCCGTTTCATCGCGGATATCGCTGATTTCGCGCAGTGCGCCCGACTTGAATTTTTCAATAACCTTGTCAATTATCGCTTCGGCGGTAGCGGTCGGCGGAATTTCGGTGATGTCGATGCATCTGCCGTCCTTGTCGTAGTTGTACTTTGCTCTGATTCTGAAGCCGCCGCGGCCTGTTCTGTAAATATTTTCAAGCACCTCACGGTCATAGAGCAGCAGTCCGCCTCCGGCAAAGTCGGGAGCCTTGAGCGTCTCGGTTATGTCGGCATCGGGATCCTTAATCAGCGCGATCGTCGTCTCGCAAAGCTCACGAAGATTGAACGGGCAGATTGAACTCGCCATACCGACGGCAATACCGGTTGTCGGGTTGGCAAGTATGCTCGGAAAGCGCACGGGCAAAAGCGTCGGCTCTTTCATTGTGTTATCGTAGTTATCGACGAAGTCAACCGTGTCCTTGTCTATCTCGGCAAAGAGCTCCGTGCAGACAGGGGCAAGCTTAGCCTCCGTATATCTCGGCGCCGCCCACTGCATATCCCTTGAATACGCCTTACCGAAGTTACCCTTTGAGTCAACGAACGGAAGAAGCAGAGCTTCATATCCGCGTGAAAGACGAACCATCGTGTCATAAATCGCCGCGTCGCCGTGAGGATTGAGCTTCATCGTCTGTCCGACAATGTTTGCCGACTTTGTTCTTGCGCCGTTGATAAGTCCCATCTTATACATAGTATAAAGAAGCTTTCTGTGCGACGGCTTGAATCCGTCAATTTCGGGAATCGCACGCGAAAGGATAACACTCATTGCATAGGGCATATAGTTCGTTTCGAGCGTTTCGGTGATATTCTGACGTAAGACATCGCCTGCGCCGAGAATATGGGTGTTCTGATCCATTTCTTCGGCGGCTTTTTCCGTTTTCTTTTTCTTAGCCATTCATATCACCCCTCTCAGCTCAAATCAAGCATATCAATATAAAGATGTCCGTTGTCCGCTATGTGCTCCTTACGTCCGGCAAGATTGTCGCCGAGCAGCATATCAAATATCTGTGCCGTTCTCTCGGCGTCCTCCGGAAGTATCTCGACCAGGCGGCGCGTCTTGGGATTCATTGTTGTCATCCACATCATATCCGCCTCGTTTTCACCGAGACCCTTGGAGCGCTGAATCGTGTATTTTTGGTTTCCGATTTCTTCAAGCGCCTGCGTTTTTTCCTTTTCGGTGTAGGCGAACCAAACCTGATCCTTTGTGTTGATTTCGTAAAGCGGAGTTTCCGCGATAAAGACCTTGCCCTCCTCGATAAGGGTTGGCATAAGCCTGTAAATCATTGTGAGGATAAGCGTTCTAATCTGGAAGCCGTCAACATCGGCATCGGTACATATAATAACCTTGTTGTATCGGAGCATATCAAGGTTAAACTGTGCAAGCCCCTTCATAGCCTTGCTCTTAACCTCAACGCCGCAGCCGAGCACCTTGATCAGGTCTGTTATTATCTCGCTTTTGAATATTCTGTCGTATTCAACCTTAAGACAGTTAAGTATCTTACCTCTGACCGGCATAAGCGCCTGAAACTCCGAGTTTCTCGCCTGCTTACAGGCGCCGAGAGCAGAATCACCCTCCACAATGAAAAGCTCGCGTTCGCTTGCGTCCTTAGTTCTGCAATCGACAAATTTCTGAACTCTGTTTGCAAGGTCGTTCGATGTTGAAAGCGTTTTTTTCAGGCTCTGACGCGTTGTCTCCGCCTTGACACGGCTTCTCATATTGACAAGCACCTGATTGGCTATTTTTTCAGCCTCTGTCCTGTTCTCAATGAAATAAATTTCAAGCTGATGCTTGAAGAAGTCGGTCATCGCTTCCTGAATGAATTTATTTGTAATGGCCTTTTTCGTCTGGTTTTCATAAGATGTCTGAGTCGAGAACGAGGAAATGACAAGAATCATACAGTCCTCGATATCCTCAAACTTTATCTTCGGGTCACTCTTCACATATTTTCCGTTTGCCTTGAGGTAGGCGTCAATCTGATAGGTAAAGGCGTTTCTGACCGCCTTTTCGGGTGCGCCGCCGTGCTCAAGCCAGCTTGAATTGTGGTAATACTCCTTGAGCTGATTCTTGTTCGAGAAGCAAAGCGCGGAATTGATGAGCACCTTGTAATCATTGAGGTCGTCACGGTCGCGTCCGATTCTTTCGGCTTTCCACGTCTGAACCTCTGTCATTGCGCTTTCGCCTGCAATCTCCTTGACGTAGTCGGTGATTCCGTCCGTGTAGCAGTATTCAAACGTTTCAAACTGAGTTTTGTTAAGCTGGTTTTTGAGAATAAATTTTACGCCTGCGTTGACTATCGCCTGACGCTTTATCGTGCTCTGATAGTATTCGAGCGGAATGTCGATATCGGTGAACACCTTGAGATCGGGGCGCCATTTTATGCGTGAGCCCGTGTCCCTCTTAGTGTATTTTTCTTTCTCCATTTCGCCGACTGCCTTGCCCTTTTTGAAATTGAGCTTGTAGCACCAGCCGTCGCGGTGAATTTCCGCCTCCATATACTCCGAAGCGAACTGGGTCGCACAAAGTCCGAGTCCGTTAAGTCCAAGGGAGTATTCGTAGCTTCCGCCGTTGTTTGTGTTGTACTTTCCGCCTGCATAAAGCGTGCAGAAAACAAGGAACCAGTTGTAGTTCTTTTCCTTTTCGTTGTAGTCAACGGGTATGCCGCGTCCGAAGTCCTGAATCTCAACCGATTTGTCGAGAAAGCGCGTTATAATTATCTTATCTCCGAAGCCCTCACGAGCCTCGTCAATTGAGTTTGACAAAATTTCAAAGACAGAGTGTTGGCAGCCCTCCAGTCCGTCCGAACCGAAAATAACCGCAGGACGCTTACGAACCTGATCGGGTCCTTTGAGCGCGACGATGTCGTTATTTCCGTAACTTGTCTTTTTTGCCATATTTACGACCATTCCTTTCCGCCGTACTGTTTTCAAAAATAATGCAAAGGTAAGTGCTGATTAAACCATATTAAGTTATATTTTACACCATATCTTGTGGTTTAGTCAAGCTTTTTCGCATACGGAAAACCGCGCCTGCCGACACTCGGACAAACGCGGTCATCGCAGAAGCATATTTCATTTGTTTTTAGTTCCCTTGAGTATCGGCGAAAGCCTCGGATAAACAAGGAACGTTATCGCAACGCTTATCAATCCCTTTGCAAACGTAAACGGAACATTGAAAATGAGTATCGCTTTCCAAAGCGAATCAACGCTCGGCAAAATTTCTCTGTACATTCCGAGAATTGCCTCCTCCGGAAGCATAAGCTTCACATAAATCGGATAGACGAGGAAGAGGTTGATAAAAAAGCTCATTGCCGCCATCGCAAGGTCACCTGCCATTGAACCGATGAACGCAAATTTGCGGTTGTGATGGTACTTGTAAAACATTCCTGCGACAAAGACAAACACCGCGCCGTGAATGAAGTTCGACAGCTCGCCGACTCCGAATGTCGATGTAGCAAGCAGATGAACAAGGTTTTTGACCAGACATACGGCAACTCCGCAGACGGGACCGAAAGCGAACGAGGTTATCAGCGCAGGCAGCTCGGAAATGTCCAGCTTGATAAACGCAGGCATAATCGGAACCGATATTTCAACAAACATCAGTACCGCCGAAAGCGCGGACATTATCGCCGTAACCGTTATCATTCTCAGATTTTTGACTTTTGTGTTCATTTGACAACACCCTTTCTTTTTTGGGGCAGCCCCACACGATCGGGGCCTGCCCAAATTCAGTCAAAGCTGTCAACGAAAAAGCCCCGTACAATTTCTGTACGGGGCGCGCTTGTAAGAATATGCATCTTCTCTCATCCGGACTGTACCGTCGGCTCCGGAATCTCACCGGATCAACTTTCGCTCACGGGCTTGTGGACACTGGATCCCATTACCGTCGGTGGGGAATTTCGCCCCGCCCCGAAGACAACTGTCAACTTGATTACATTTTAGCACCGATTTTTTAAATGTCAACAGCTTTATACATAATAATGAATTGATTTTAAATAAAAAATATGATAAACTTTGTGTGCCGATTAAATTGTCGGCAATTATTTATATGTGAAATTACACGGCGGTGATAAAGTGCTGAAAAAAAACGACGAAATATACCTTACCGTAAAGAGCTGTACCGTACAGGGAAGCGGAGTGTGCGACTGCGACGGAATGACGGTTTTTGTCCGCGGAGCAGTCACGGGAGACAGAGTTCTCGCTCATATCATTAAGGTTAAAAAGACTTATGCCGTCGGTATTATTAAAAAACTGATACAGCGTTCTCCCATGCGTACAAAAAACGCGTGCCCCATTGCCGAAAAGTGCGGCGGATGCTGTTTTGCACACATCAAATACGAATCGGAGCTTGAAATAAAGGCGCAGCAGGTCAGCGACAATCTTCGTCGAATCGGAGGACTTGACATTGTTCCCGACGCGATCATTCCCTCCTCATCACCCGACAGATACCGCAACAAGGCTCAGTATCCCGTCGGTTCGGACGGACGCTTCGCCTCAATCGGCTTTTATGCTCCGATGACGCACAGGATAATCGACTGCTCGGACTGCCTTTTGCAGCCGAAAGAGTTTTCGCAGGTAACGGACATTTTCCGCGACCTCGTCCGCGAGAATAAAATCAGCGCATACAACGAAGCCGATAGCTCCGGCGTCCTCCGCCATATATATATCCGCAAAGCCGTTGTCACAAATCAGCTTATGGTCTGCATCGTTTCCTGTTCGCGCGAGCTGCCGAACGAGGCGGAGATAATAAGCAGGCTTCAGGCCGTGAGCAATATTAGAAGCATTATACTCAACGTCAACCCCGACAAAACAAACGTCGTTCTCGGCAGGGTGTGCCGAACGCTGTGGGGCAGTGACTTCATCACCGATGAGCTGTGCGGTCTGAAATTCAACATTTCTCCCCTCTCGTTCTATCAGGTCAACCACGACACCGCCGAGGTTCTTTACGGCAAAGCCAAGGAATACGCGGCTCTGACGGGAAGCGAAACGCTCGTTGACCTTTACTGCGGAACAGGCACGATCGGTCTGACTATGGCAAAAAGCGTAAAAAGGCTTATCGGAGTGGAGATAATACCGCAAGCAACCGAAAACGCCAGGGAAAACGCCAAGCTCAACGGCATTGATAACGCGGAATTTATCTGTGCCGACGCTTCACAGGCGGCAGACGAGCTTTTGCGCCGCGGGATCAAGCCCGATGTGGTGGTTCTCGATCCGCCGCGAAAGGGCTGCGACGAAGCGCTGGTGAAGACCGTTGCCGATATGTCTCCCGACAGAATAGTTTACGTTTCCTGCGACAGCGCCACCCTCGCCCGCGACTGCAAACGCTTCGCTTCTCTCGGCTACACAACCACCCGCGCCACCCCCGTCGATATGTTCCCCCGCACCGCACATGTGGAGACTGTTGCGTTATTGGTCAGGGATCGGAACTTCTTTAAATAAATTAAACCGACTTTTATACTGTCATTTTATCCTTGTAAAATAGATTTTTTTATTATATAATTGTATGAAGTCAGGAGGCGATCAAATGTCAATACCCTTAGCGCAACAGCTCAGACCGCAGACGCTTGACGATGTTGTCGGTCAGCGTCATCTTATCGGCGAAAACAAGCCGCTGAGAAATATAATTGAGTCGGGCGAGCTTCCGAATATGATATTCTACGGGCCGTCCGGAGTCGGCAAAACAACAGTTGCCTCGATCATTGCAAAAGCGACGGACAGGAAGCTTTGCAAGCTCAACGGTACGACGGCAGGCACAGCGGATATCAAAGCAATCGTAGCCCAGCTTGACACATTTGAAGCGCCGAACGGAATACTTCTTTACCTTGACGAAATTCAGTATTTCAACAAGAAGCAACAGCAGACCCTGCTCGAATACATTGAGGTTGGCTCAATCACCCTTATCGCTTCGACGACGGAGAACCCATATTTTTACGTCTACAATGCAATTCTCAGCCGTTCGACGGTGTTTGAATTTAAGGCAGTCGATGCCGACGATATTGTTCCGGCAGTTCGGCGCGCATTTGATTTTCTTGAGCAAAAACGCGGAATGAAATTCAGCGTCGATGACGATGCAATCAGGCACATTTCCTTTGCGTGCGGCGGCGACGTCCGCAAAGCGATAAATTCTGTTGAGCTATGCGCTCTTTCCACGAAGCCCGGTTCCGACGGAATCATCAAAATCACAGCCGAAACCGCACGTTCGCTGACTCAGCGAAGCTCAATGAAATATGACCGTGACGGCGACGAGCACTACGACATTGTCTCCGCCTATCAAAAATCCATGCGCGGCTCAGACCCAAACGCGGCTCTGCATTACCTTGCGAGACTTCTCAATGCCGGCGATCTTCCGTCGGCGTGCCGCAGGCTTATGGTCTGCGCCTGTGAAGATGTCGGTCTCGCCTACCCGATGATAATTCCGATTGTCAAATCGGCGGTTGACGCCGCAATGATGCTCGGTCTGCCCGAAGCGCGGATTCCGCTTGCCGACGCGGTGGTTCTCGTCTGCAACTCCCCGAAGTCCAATTCAGCATATATGGGAATTGACGCTGCAATGAGCGATATTCAAAGGGGCAAAAGCGGTCCTATTCCGCGTCAGCTTCAAAACAAGCATTTTGACGGAGAGGACAATCCGAACAAGGGGCAGTTTTATCTCTATCCCCATATATATGAAAACCATTGGATTTATCAGCAATATCTGCCCGACGCGATAAAAAATGCGCGGTATTATGAATACGGCGAAAATAAAAACGAGCAGGCAGCAAAAGCGTACTGGGACAAAATAAAAAAGAAGAAATAAGCAAGGGACTGATTCGCCATCAGTTCCTCTTTTTTGCGTCCTCTATCTTTTTCTTGCTGTCGCCGCGAACCTGATCGCGCAAACGTACCATATATTCCGAAAAGGTCACCTTGTCGTTGCCGTAGTTCATCTGAAGCTCATACTCAAGCGGCAGCCATGTAGCTATATCGGACTCGTTATGCTGAATCAGCGCCTCCAAATTATCCAGCGCCTTAAAAATCTTGGCTTCAAGCGTTTTGCGCTCAGCCATCTCGTCATAAAGAGAAGCCATTTCATCGGCAAACGGTGACGGCAGAGATTTAACCCATTTCCTAAGAAGCTCCGATTCCTTTTTTTCATCCTTTTCGGTTTTCTCAAAGGTCGGTATATCGCCTGTAAACGCTTCGCCGAGGTCGTGTATCAAACACATTTTCATCAGTTTTTCAAGGTCGGCGTCCGGAAATTCATCGCTGACAAAATAAGCCATGAGAGCCGTCCTCCACGAGTGCTCGGCAACGCTCTCCCTGCGTCCGCCCGACGTGAAACAATGTCTCTCCGCGTCCTTGAGCCGTTCGGCGACGGCAAGGGCTTTTATAAGCTTTTCAGGATTCATAAAACCACCCCCAATGCGTTTATTATATCATATATTTTTTTGGGTGCAAGTCTCCTCACGACTCAAAAGCGATTTGCTTCCTGCTTCTCGTAAATAAATACTGTAAAATCTTATTCTTTTGTGCTATAATCAGGAAAAGGTGGTGAGCTCAATGGAAATCAGCAACAAAAACATAGACGCAGGCAAAAGCTTCGACTGGGACAAAACCTCCGCGGACTATGCACTTTACAGAGACGTCTACCCACAGAAGTTTTACTACAGAATCGTCAGCCGAGGGCTTTGCGTCAAGGCTCAAACCGTGCTTGATCTCGGTACAGGTACGGGAGTTCTGCCGCGCAATATGTACCGCTACGGTGCTAAATGGGTCGGAACCGACATTTCGGAAAACCAAATTGAGCAAGCGCGGCTTCTTTCTGTCGGGAAGGATATTGAATACTGCGTTTCGCCGGCGGAAAGCCTTGACTTTCCAGACAACAGCTTCGACGTTGTAACCGCCTGTCAATGCTTTTGGTACTTTGACCACGAAGCTCTTATTCCAAAGTTTCTGCATTTTCTGAAGCCGGGAGGAAAATTACTTGTGCTGTATATGGCATGGCTTCCGTTTGAGGACAAAATTGCCGAAGCAAGCGAAAAGCTTGTGCTCAAGTACAGTCCGCAATGGAGCGGTGCCGGCGAGACAATTCACCCCATAGATATTCCGCAATGTTACGGTGAGTTTTTTGACCTTATTCACCATGAGGAGTATCCCCTCTTCGTTCACTTCACGCGTGAGAGCTGGAACGGAAGAATGAAAGCATGCCGAGGAGTCGGAGCATCGCTTACCCCCAATGAGTTGAACGAATGGGAAGCCGAGCACAAAAAGCTTCTCGCCGAAACAGCGCCTGAGGAGTTTGATGTTCTTCACTATGCCGCCCTGTCCGAATTAAAGCTGAAATAATCCACATAAAAAAGCCGCCCGATCATTCAATCGGACGACTTTTTTTAATCGAATTTTACTTTGTAATTTTTATCGCTGTAAGCGTCAAAGCACATCAAAATCTGTTCTTTTGTGGTTTTTTCCACGGCAACATTTTCGGGTATATCCTCTCTTGCGAAAAGGCCTATCTCCGTGGTTTCAATATTGTTTTCAAAGCTTCCGCTTTCATATTTGCACAGGACAAAAATTTTCACAACGCCGTAAGCATAATTAACAACATTGTGTCTGCGCCAATCCTGGACGGCAATAAGCCTTTCGGAACTGACGGTAAATCCCGTTTCCTCCCGAACTTCCTTTTCCGTGTTTGACGCAACGGACTGATCCACGTCGCACCAGCCGCCGGGCAAAGACCACGTTCCGTTATTTTCATGAACAAGCAGAATCTTTCCGTCAATGAAAACCGCCGCTCTGGTGTCAACCTTCGGCGTTTGATATCCCGTCTCGTTGCAGAAAATGTTTTTCACCTTTTCAACAGGCAAATCCGTTCTGTGCGCCGCCATCTCGGCTGCAATTTCGCGGATTCGCTCATATCTTTCTTTGTCATAAGCATCCTTGCAGTAAGCAAACCCTGCCTGTGCAAGGCTTTGAAGCTCAACCGCCCAACCAAGCAACATATCATTCTGAGCCATATTCCACCTCCGAATGACTCAACCCATATTGGAGAATCTTTCAACCGCTTTCGTGAAGCTTTCAATCGTTTTGTCGGCGTCGCCGTGCTCAATTCCGTCACGCACGCAATGCTTTATATGTCCCTCAAGGACAACCTTTCCGCAGCCGTGCAAAGCTGACTTTGCCGCGTTGATCTGAGCCAATACATCCTCACACGGAACGTCCTCGTCAATCATCCTGTCAATCGCCTGCACCTGACCGATAATTTTCTTCAGCCTGCGATGCAGGTTTTCCGAATCCATACATTGTTTTATACTATACCTCCATACCTTACGGGGTATTTGTATTATAAGCTTTTCGCCCGTTTTTGTCAACTTGCCGCACGGGCTCTTTAATAACAGAATTTTTTAATTGATTACAGCAAGAGACACTTTACAAATGTAGAGTGTCTCTTGCCGTTTCAGATAATATATGAAGGTTATTTTTCAATCAAGGCGTTTCTTTCTGCGCCGACGGAGATGTATTTTATGTTACATCCGACATTTTTCTCGATATATTCAACGTACTTGCGCGCATTCTCCGGAAGCTCGGAATACGAACGGCACTTTGAAATATCTTCTTTCCAGCCATCAAGATATTCATATACCGGAACTGCATTGTTCAGCACCTTGCCCGACGGAAAACTTTTGATTATCTTACCGTCGTATTCGTATGCAACGCAGACGGGAATTTTGTCCATATACGAAAGCACGTCAAGCTTAGTCAGCGCAATGTATGTAGCATTCTGCACTCTTACACCGTATTTTGAAGCGACGACATCAAAACCGCCGACTCTTCTCGGTCTGCCCGTTGCGGCTCCGTATTCATTGCCTGCCTTGCGAAGCTCCTCCGCTTCCTCGCCGAAGAGCTCACAGGTGAACGGTCCCTCGCCGACACAGGTTGAATAAGCTTTCATAATACCGATACATTCATCAAGGCCGTGCTGCGGAATACCTGCGCCGATGGTTGAAAACGCGGCAATGCTGTTTGACGACGAAGTGTACGGATAGATACCGAAATCAATATCCCTCATCGCACCGAGCTGAGCCTCAAAAAGAATATTTTTGCCCTCGTCCGCCGCTTTTGTGAGGTATTCCGATGTATCACAGATATACGGAAGCAGCGACTCACCGTAGGTCTTAAGCCAATTAAACATCTCCTCCGCATCAATCGGGTCGTGATGATATCCGCCGACGATTACAAGATTCTTCCACTCGACAATGTCGCAAAGATGCTCCTTGATACCGTCAAGGTCAAAGAGATCACCCATTCGAATCGTCTTTTTCATATATTTGTCCGAATAAACGGGACCTATGCCTCGCCTTGTCGAGCCGAATTTTTTGTCCGAAAGTCTGTCCTCTTCAAGGCAGTCCTGCAGGCTGTGATAGGGCATACAGATTGTTGCGCGGTCGCTGATTTTCAGATTTTCGGGAGAAATCTTGATTCCGCCCTCGCGCAGCTTGCCTATCTCATTGACAAGGTGCTCAATATCAATTACCATTCCCGTTCCGAGAACATTGACCGTACCGTCCCGGAGGATTCCCGACGGCAGAAGATTGAGAATGAATTTACCCTTGTCATTTACAACGGTATGACCTGCATTGTTTCCGCCCTGATATCTTGAAACTATATCGTATTTCGGCGCGAGAAAGTCAACGATTCGACCCTTGCCCTCATCGCCCCAGTTAATTCCTACAACTGCTGACAGCATAACAATCTTCTCCTTTGATTATTTGTTTTTATTCTCTTCGTCAACGGTAGCCTGAACTCTTGTCGGCAAGCCATAAAGGCTGATGAATCCCGTTGCGTCGGACTGGCGGTATTCTCCGCCTGCATCAAATGTTGCTATATCTTCGCGGTAGAGCGAATACGGCGACCAAACACCGGCGTTAATGATATTGCCCTTGTAGAGTCTGAGACGAACCTTACCCGTAACGTTCTGCTGAGTGTCCTCAACAAAAGCGGAAAGCGCATGACGAAGCGGGGTAAACCATTTTCCGTCATAGACAAGCTCGCCGAATGTAACCGAAAGCTCTTTCTTCTTGTGAAGAGTGTCTCTGTCGAGAACAAGGGTTTCGAGAACCTCATGTGCACGGTAAAGAATCGTTCCGCCGGGAGTCTCGTATACACCCCTTGACTTCATGCCGACAAGACGGTTTTCAACAACATCATAGAGTCCGATTCCGTTCTTGCCGCCGATCTGATTCAAATCCTTAATAATCTCGGACGCCTTTTCCGCCTTGCCGTTCAGCTTTACAGGAACGCCCTTTTCAAACTCAATTTCAACATACTCGGACTTGTTGGGAGCCTGAGTCGGGAAAACGCCGAGCTCAAGGAAGCCGTATTTCTCATATTGTGGTTCGTTTGACGGATCCTCAAGGTCAAGTCCCTCATGGCTCAAATGCCAAAGGTTCTTGTCCTTTGAATAGTTGGTCTCGCGGCTTATTTTAAGCGGAATATTATGCGCCTTGGCATAGTCTATCTCCTCATCACGGCTCTGAATATCCCATTCACGCCACGGAGTGATGATCTTCATTTTCGGAGCGAAGTGCATAACGGCAAGCTCAAACCGCACCTGATCGTTACCCTTTCCGGTGCTTCCGTGACAAATCGCGTCGGCGCCCTCGGCCTTTGCAATTTCAACAAGCCTCTTTGCAATTACGGGTCTTGCGAAGCTCGTTCCGAGAAGGTAGCCCTCATAGTCTGCGCCTGCCTGCATAGTCGGAATTACATAATCATCAACGAACTCGTCGGTCAAATCCTCAATGTAAAGCTTGGAAGCGCCGCTTGCCTTTGCACGCTTTTCAAGTCCGTCAAGCTCGCCAGTCTGACCGACATTCGCACAAACTGCAATGACCTCGCAATTATCATAGTTCTCTTTAAGCCACGGAATGATTATCGAGGTGTCAAGACCTCCGGAATATGCCAGTACAACTTTTTTAATCTTGCCCATTTTCAAAAACTCCTTTTATTCTTTTTCCGGTACGAACATCATACCGAAGCTTATTGATAACAGGACGCAGCAAATCCAGATTGATTTGTCTCCTGCAATCTTTGTTATAAAACTTCCGATTCCTGCGCCGAGCGCAAAAACCAAAATAACGGAAAAATATGTCAATGCTTTTTTCAGCACTTCCTTATCCCGTGTGTGATAATAAACGCACAATGCCTCGGTGCCGCTCCGCATATTGCCTATACACATAGTGCTCGCATAAGCGTGTCCCCTGACCTTATGAAACGTTTGTACCTGCAGGGCGCACACATAAGAAACGAGCGCATTGGCAAGGTAATCCACACGGTGCGAAAGAAATCCTACTATGAACAGCAGAATAATCTCCGAAAAAAGTATTATCTGTCTCCAATGTATTTTTTCAAAATGCTTGAAATGCATGTGTATGATTTCGGCGGTGGCTATGCCCAACAGAAATGATACGACAGGAATCAGATACTTGAAAACTCTGCTTGCATCTCCGTCAAATATCGCCGAGCTCATAAGGACGATATTGCCCGTCTGAGCATTCGCAAAAACTCCTCCGCGGGATATATATGTATAAGCGTCCTGAAATCCGCCGGAAAGTATGATAAAAATTGCCGTGCGGAAATGATCGGACATTTGACCGTGAAAATGCTTAATGCTGCTCACGCTTGGTCACGTTCTTTCATAATTTTATCAATCGAAACAATCTTTGTGCAGAGACTTAAAATCGTGATAGCCTTAGTTATTTCCTCAACCGTTGCAAAGGACGGCGCAAGCCTTATGTTTTTGTCCTCCGGGTCGATGCCGTGGGGATATGTTGAGCCTGCCGGTGTGAATTTAACTCCGCAGTCGGCGCACATCTTAACGACTTTCGACGCACAGCCGGGCAAGGTGTTAAAAGACAGGAAATATCCGCCCGTCGGCTTCGTCCAATCGGCGATCCCTGTGTCTCCAAATTCCTTGTCAAGGGTTTCAAAAACCGCGTTGAATTTCGGCTTGAGAATTGCCGCGTGCTTTTTCATGTGGGAACGCAGACCCGTACTGCTTTTGAAAAATCTCGCGTGCTGAAGCTGGTTGAGCTTGTCGGGACCGATCGTTGCATATTTCAGAAAAGATTTGAGATCAATAAGGTTTGCAGGACTTGATGCAACCGCTGAAATTCCGGCACCCGGAAATGTGATCTTACTCGTTGAACAAAACTCATAAACCAAATCGGCGTTTCCCGCTTTCTGACATTCCTCAATGATATCGGGAATTTCGGCACACTCGCCGTCAAAGCTGTGAACACAATAAGCGTTATCCCAGAATATACGGAAATCATCCGCCGCAGGTTTGAGATTTGCAAAGCGGCGAACGACCTCATCACTGAAGACGATGCCGGTCGGATTCTGGTACTTCGGAACGCACCATATACCCTTTACCTTTTCATCTTTAACAAGCTCTTCGACCTCGTCCATATCGGGGCCGTCTTCATTCATCTTAACAGGGACAAGCTCAAATCCGAAGTGCTCCGTTATCGCAAAGTGACGATCGTATCCGGGAACGGGACAAAGGAACTTGCGTCCCTTAACCTCCTGCCAAGGGGTTCCGCCGCATATTCCGTCCGTCATGCCGTGGCTGATTACCTGAAACATAAGCGTCAGACTGCTGTTTCCGCCAACGATCGTGTTTGCCGAATGTGTGCCCATAATGTGAGCCAAGAGACGTTTCGCTTCGGGAATACCGTCCAGTCCGCCGTAGTTGCGGCAGTCCATGCCGTTCTCGCTGTCAAGAATACTGCGGTGATCCAGCACATCAAGCATTTTTAACGACAATTCAAGCTGTTCGCCCGACGGCTTTCCCCTTGAAAGGTCAAGAGACATTCCGCTTTTTGTGTATTCATTAAGCCTTTTGATGCTCTTTTCTTTTTCAAAAGCCAGTTCGGAAGCGTCGGCTTTTTTGTAATCCATCATCAACACGACCTTTAGCAATCTATAAATAATTGTCCTTGACTTTCAAGAACAGCCATATTATAATGCAACTGAATATATATGTAAAATCTATAATTTATATATTTGATATATCAAATTTATATATAGAGGTGTTTGCTGTGTATATAAGCTATGATTATTACAGGGTCTTTTATTATGTTGCAAAATACGGAAATATAACGCAAGCGGCAAAGCTTCTGCTGAACAATCAGCCCAACCTGACCCGAACAATAAAAAATCTTGAAAGCGAGCTCGGCTGTCCGCTTTTTCTCAGAAGTCACAGCGGAATGAAGCTCACTCCCGAAGGAGAGCGGCTTTACAGTCATATCCGCATTGCCTTTGAGCATATTGAAGCCGGTGAAGCGGAGCTTACCGAGAGCCGCAATATGCAGACGGGAACGGTATATGTTGCCGCCAGCGAGGTGGCTCTGCATTGTCTGCTTCTGCCTGTTTTCAAAAAATACAGAATGCTTTATCCCGGAATACATATCAAAATCAGCAACCATTCCACTCCGCAGGCGATCTCCGCTTTGAGAGAGGGAATTGCAGATATCGCGGTCGTAACCACTCCGACAATTCGTTCAGCGTCACTCGCGGAAACAAAGATAAAACCAGTTAATGAGGCAGCCGTATGCTCAAAAGCATTTGCATCACTAATCGGCAGGAAGGTCTCCCTGTCCGAGCTGCTTGACTACCCTTTGATATCACTCGGCACCGATACAAAATCTTTTGAATTTTACTCAAAGCTTTTCACCGATCACGGCTTGCCTTTCCGCCCCGACATTGAGGCTTTCACCGCCGACCAAATTTTGCCGATGGTTGAAGCCGATCTCGGCATCGGATTTGTTCCCGAAGAGTTTTTGCAGGAGAATAACAATATCTGCACGATCGACCTTAAAGAAAAGATCCCGGAGCGAAGCGTCGTCTTGATAAAAAGAAAGGATCAATCGTTCAGCATGGCATCAAAAGAGCTCGAACGAATGATCCTGGAACAGAAAAGTATATAATTGATTAAGAATATTGAATGCATATTTATGATTCAAGCATCATGTAATTAGGCAACCGTCCTCATAGGCGTTGCTGTCATGGTGCTCTTCACCATGCTTAAAACAAAAGCAGAAAAGAAAGCCGTCAATTAAGTCGGTTTAAAATAAAAAGGCTATAATCCACAATCGTTTGCAAATATGGATTATAGCCTTTGCTTTTTATTGTTTGTGTGAATCAGAACTTTCCGCCGCCACCGCCGTAGGTGTTGCCCGACGACGATTCATGCGTACTGCTGCCTGAACCGCTGTTGCTGTCGTTATCCTGCGGTTTAGCGGTTTTTGTCACATTGCTGTAAAGGAATATATCGTTGCTCTCGGTTATATTGAGGCTGCCGTTTTTGAGATAGTTATTTGCCGCCGCATGCATATTTACCGTATGAAGCTTCCTCTTCATACTGCCGACAACGATAAATGCAATAACAACGCCTACAGCTATTGAAATGAGAATCCATATCGGCGGGGGCAAAACAGAGCCGTCATCTTCGTCATCTACAGCACCCATCGGTTCGTCATATACATTGCCGTTCTTGGCATCGGTTATGAGCTCGTCGCAAAGACGTCCGAAGTATTCCGACGCGGCATAGTAATTTTCATCACCGAGGTCACCCTTGATCTGATTGCCTATGTACTGAATTCCTGCATCGGTGAACGCCTGAATAGCATATCCTCTCGTTGCGATATACCAGTCACGGTTCTCGAAGCTGACAAGAAGCATTATGCCGTCCTTGTTCTCGCCGTAGCCGTAATTATGTTTCTCGTAAAGAGCTTCGGCATAATCCGAGGTTCTCTTTCCGTCAAGGCTGTTTGTAAAGCAAATTACGATATCCACCTTTTGCCTGTTTGCAATTTCGTCAAACTGTTCAACAAGCTTATCTTCCTCTTGCTGCGGAATTACGCCTGCATAGTCAATCACCCGGCTGTATTCATCGGCAAATCCGTTGATTTTCGTAGAACCCGTAACCGCAAATGCCGGTAAAACCATACAGAAACAGAGAACAAAAGCGAAAAGAATTGAAACTATTTTTTTATTCATGACTCAATCCTCCTCATATAATTCCCAAAAGGTTTAAAAGTATTGTTATTCCGTATGTTACAATGCTTGCGCCGACTGCCAGACCTGCAAACCACTTGAGCGCCGCAGCTGTATCAATCGGAAGATTTCCGACGAATTTACCTGTCTGTCCGTTCATGGCAAAGGTGTATTTCTCGTTTTTCCACGTCGTGTTGAGAATCCACACAGGATACAGGGCATATTTGGCTTTTCCGTTATGCAGATTTACGGTCGAAGATTCCGCCTCAACGGAAGTGTATCCCTTTACCGTAGAGGCAAATGTTTCCTCGGTTGAGCGCTTGATTCGCTCGTTGGCTCTGTCAACACTTTCGTCCGCCGTAACATCGTATTTGTCGGCAAGATATCCGGCAAGATACGCTGTCTGGAAATCGACGGCATCGCCGATATTGAACGGTTCAACCGATTCCATAAGGTCATCCGGCATCTTTGATGAACCGTCGACCGGAACATTTTCAAATCCGACCGTGCCTGCTCTGAAAACATTGTAATAGCTCGTTTCGGTATAATCGTACTTACTGTCGCTCCATGTTCTTACACTTGTTGCCCGGTAACGTACGCTTGCATCGGCATCTGCGTCAAACAGCCAGAAAGGAACATAAATTCCCTTAATTTCATCCAGATGATTTTGACTTTTAAATACCTTTGGCAAAAGGCGCTTGCCGGTCAAATGCTTTTGCAAGCCGTCTTTTGCGGCTTTTTTATCCAGCTTAAACGGGATAATGATATCGGGCTTCAATGCTCCGGAAAACTGACCCATCATAACAATGGGATTGCCGCAGAACGGGCATGAGGTTGCAGCCGTGGTCTCGTCGCCGACAATTTCGCCGCCGCAGGATTTGCAGACATAGCTTCTCAGTCCGTCCGCTTCTCCGCTCTGCCACTCGGTGCCTGCCGAGGTCTCCCACTGCATACTGTCCTCAGAGTCTTTTTTCAGGCTTTCGTCGTAGTTTTTGAGTGTTTCAACGTCAAATTCCGTGTCGCAATACGGACACTTCATCTTCTGACTTTGACTGTCAAATTCAATTGCTCCGCCGCAACAAGGACATTTATATTCCTGCAATACGCTCAAAGCTCATTCCTCCTTTATGATGCTTATCACTGCTTGTCGTTATCGTCAAACGGGTCGCCGCACTCAGGGCAGAACTTCGGAGGATTATGAGGATCCTCAGGCTCCCAGCCGCACTTGTCGCAGCGATAAAGCGGTGCTCCCTCCGGCTTCTTTGCGCCGCAGTTCTGACAGAACTTACCCTTGTTTACTGCGCCGCACGCACATGTCCAGCCGTTATCTGCCGCCGGCTTCGGTGAACCGCATTCCGGGCAGAATTTGCCTGTTACGTTCGCTCCGCATGAGCATTTCCAAGCGTCTGCCTGTACCGGCTCGGGCTTCTTTGCGCCGCATTCGGGGCAGAATTTGCCCGCTACCGTTGCTCCGCACGAGCATTTCCATGAGTCTGCCGCAGGTGCTGCGGGTGCAGATGCTGCCTGCTGCTGTGCGCCCATATTGTAAAGGTTCTGAGCCGCTCCGAATCCGCCTTGTCCGCCCATTCCGACCATGCCCATTCCCATGAAGCCTGTCATTGCGCCTGCCGAGTTGCCTGCGGCTGTCTGCATTGCGTCTGCCGTTGCGTTCGTCATTCTGCCTGCCATCATAAACGGATTGGAACCGATGCTTGCCGCATCCTCCATCTCGTTTATCTTCTTCATATCGTCGTCTGTGAGTGTGATCGGGTTGAGTGCGATTTTCTCAACAGAAATACCTCTGTTTTCTACCCACTCGTCCTTGAGGGCATTGTTCATTGCCGATTTGAGCTCATTTGCCTTTGACGGAATCTGTGCCGGTCTCAGTTCCTGCTCGGCAAGGGCGCCGAATGCGGGCTGAAGCGCATCTATGAATTCAACCTTAAGCTGATCGTCAATCGCATCTCTTGTAAATTCACTTTCAACATTACCGCAAAGTCTTGTATAAAACTTGAGCGGGTCGGAGATTATGTAAGTATAAACGCCGTTACAGCGAACCTGAACGGTTCTGCTCATGCCGATTCTGTTGTTAACTACCTCGAACATGATGGGGTTTGCCGTGCCGAACTTGTTGCCGATTATTTCCTTTGTGTTGAAATAGTAAACACGCTGATCCTTGCCCGTGTCACCGCCGTAGGTGAAGCGCTTGCCGATCGTCTTAAATGTTTCTTTAACGCTGTCGCCGAACTTGCCCGAGAAAATGCTCGGCTCGGTCGAGGTATCGTATGTATACTCGCCCGGCTCGGCACAGACATCAACGATCTTGCCCTGCTCAACGATAATCATACACTGACCATCGGCAACGGCTATTTCCGAACCGTTGGAAATAATGTTGTCATTTCCCTTTGTGTTTGAAGAGCGTCCGCTTGTGCGCTTTTCGCCCTTTCTCATGAGCACGTCGTTCGGCAATGCCTCGCAATAGAAAAATTCTTTCCATTGATCTGCAAGTGTTCCGCCCAGAGCTCCTGCTCCTGCTTTAATAAGTCCCATAATAATTGCTCCTTTCAGGGTTTGATTTTTTGTCCTGCGCCCAATAAATCACCGAGCACATTTTTTCTCACACCGCAAATTTTTCCTCATGGTTTTGCCGATGTGATATATTTCAAAAGTATTATATCATATCGTAATAATATTTTCAAACAAATATAAAAAATAACTAAATTTTTTCGTTTTTACATCAGTAATTCAAAATCAGATTGACAGTATAAGCATAATGTTGTAGAATTTTCTCAGTTCTAAGTGTAAAAAGGAGAAAATATGAAAAAGAACTCTGCAAATAAAAAGAAAAATGTTGCCCCGACAATTTTCGCGGCGGCAGTTACCGTGCTGATACTTCTTATCGGCTTTTTCGGTCTTTGTATTCCGCTTAATCCAAAGTCGCAGGCTCTTTGGCTGTTGGCGATTATCGCTTCCGCGGCATTTTGCGTTCTTCGCAGGCTTGCTCTCGGTCACTCCGATTTCGGATATATTGTTTTCAAGAAAGATGTCGGTCCCAAGGGACGGAAGAAACAGGTCAAGAAGCTTTCCTTTAACGCTAAGCCGTACATTGTTCCGATTGCTCTTCTGGCGCTGTTCATACTCATACAGATTTTCGGAAGCACGTTTTTTAACGCTCAAAAATATGCTGCCATTCTCGACATTACGGACTCCGAATTTTCTCAAGACATAAGCGAATCGGTCGGCACAGATTCAATTGCGCTGATGGATACGGCTTCTGCCAAGATGCTCGGCGACAGAGAAATCGGATCTCTTTCCAACGTCAGCCAGTTTAACGTTTCCGACAATTATACTCAAATTGATTACAAGGGTAAGCCCGTAAAGGTTTCGGCGCTTGAGTATGCAGGCTTTTTCAAGTGGCTCAACAATAAATCCGAGGGCGTTCGGGGCTATATTACCGTTGACCCCGTTTCTATGTCCGCGTCATTCAATGACTCGGAGGGCATGAAATATGTTCCGTCAGCACATTTCTTTCAAAACGCCCGCCGTCATATATGGTTGAAATATCCGACAGCCATGATCGGCAACATCCATTTTGAAATTGATGAAGACGGAAAGCCCTACTACATCGCATCGGTGTATGATAACACGATCTCTCTTTTCGGCGGAAAAACCGTAAAGAAATTTATATTCCTCGACCCCGTGACGGGTAACGTTTTTATGTCTCCCGTTGAAAATGCGCCGAACTGGGTCGATGTTATATTTGACGGCGATTTGATCTGCCGCCAGTACAACTGGTTCGGAATGCTAAAGAACGGATACCTCAACAGTCTTGTCGGCAAAAAGGGCTGTAAGCAGGTGACCGAATACACTTCGGACGGAAGCGGCGACAGCAAGCCGATCTCCGACTACGGTTATGTCGCCAAAAACGGTGATATATGGATTTATACGGGAGTTACATCGGTCAACGGCGACAGCTCAAATATCGGTTTCCTCCTTGCCAATGAGCGAACCGGACGAAGCTTCTATTACACGATAGCCGGAGCCGACGAAAAATCAGCTATGGCTGCCGCAGAGGGCGAGGTTCAGGAAAAAGGATATCAGGCATCGTTTCCGTCGCTGATAAATGTCAGCGGCAAGCCGACCTACATTATGGTGCTCAAGGATTCGGGAGGACTTGTCAAGCTGTATGCCGCAGTCAACGTTGAGCAATACAATATTGTTTCTACCGCCGCAACTCAGGCGGAGTGCCTTGCAAAATATAAAGATTTGCTCGGAATTGATGATTCAACTGCGGTTAAGCCTACCGACAACGTCACTATAACCGTTTCGCAGATAAAATACATCGACATTGACGGCAACACATACATCTATCTAATTGACACAGATAACCGTATTTACAAAGCAAAAGCATCAAGCCACGAAGATATGCTCCTGCTGAAAGAGGGCGATAAAGTTTCGCTCTCCTGCTCAAATTCGCTGATATTGGAGTGCAAAAAGCTTTCGTAATCGGCTGTTCAATGACCAAATCATATTAAAAGAATGTAAAAAATCTTAAATTTCTCTTGATTTAATTTCTTGATAGTATATAATTATTGTAAGATTATTTGGAGGTACACTATGGAAGAGAATAAAAAGGAGAAGCTCGACAAGATTGATGAGCTTCTTGAAAGCACCTCGGCGGAAAACAGAATAAACTTTAATTTGAGCGATACCGTTGCGGAGGATGAAAGCGTTGATATCCTTTCCGGCAGATCCGATAACGAAGAGGAGGACGTTGAAGAGGAACCGGCAGAAACGGTTGACGTACACAGCGTTGAGGATAATGACAACGATAGCAACGGTTCGGAAGCCGTTTGCATAATTGACGAAACTTCAACCACCATAGAGCTTACGGAAAGCACCGACCTTTACGGCTCGCAGGATCACGCTGCTGTTAAAAAGCCGAAGGAAAAGGTGAAGTTCAACGCTCTTCAGATTATTTTGATGTGCGTTGCTGGACTTCTGCTTCTGTGGTGCATAACCTTTACCGTTGACCACACCCTTGCCGCTCAGGGCTATTCCCCGATTTTTAGCTGGGAAACGCAGAAATACGAGGACGGCAGCGTAAGCTATAATGGTCTCGGATACAAAATCCAGTTCCGCTTTGATTCCAACGACAAGCTCACTCAGAAGTGCGTGCCGATTTGGAAAGACGGTCCCAACGACATTGCGGAAAAGGCTGAAAAGGTTTCATTTGAATAAAAGGCATCAAAAAATCGTACAGGCTTGTGTCTGTACGATTTTTTGTATATTGATTATGTTACATTGCCGAGACAGTCTTTGTTTACAATACAATTTTTCCGGAAACTTCATATATAAAGTCTCCGCTTTTGAGCAGGTTTACAAGCTCGGCTTCGTTTTTCGGGAGCCTTGGAGCTCTCGTCGCACAAAGCCCGTCATGTCCCGGATGATGATAGTCGGTTCCAGCCGTGGCAATTTTTCCGTTTTCTCTCGCGTATTTCATCGCAAGAGCGACGCGCGAATTATGGTTCGGGTGCATATTGAACGCTTCAACGCCGTCAAGGTATTCCTCATAGCCCCTCTTCATATTGTCACGGAACGGGTGTGCCTGAAGCAAAAACATTTTATCGGTCTTGACGGTTTTAACGAAGCTCTCAAACGTGCCTTCGGTTGCGTCATATATCTCCTCAAGCTGAGAAATATCGAAGCCGAAAAGCAGATAATCGTTGTCGTTCTCGTTTAAAAATCTGAGCTCGGCACCGAGATAAGTCTTTATTCCGAGCTTTTTGCCCGCTTCAAACGCCTTGTAATAATCGCCGCGGTAAATATCCAAAAATTCCTTTTTATTCTCCTTGATATACAGGTGGTTTGTTATCGCGATTCCGTCGTAGCCGGCGTTTTTGAACACCGCTATCTCTTTCTCCGGAGCGACCTCAGAGCATCGGCTTGCCGGCGAAGTGTGAGCGTGCAGTTCTATTCTGTACGGGTAGCTCTCCTTTGCCTTTTTAATAAGCTCGTCCTTAACCATAAACAATCCCTCGCTTATATTTCATCTATCATTATCTCGCGAACGATCTCTCCGATTTCGCTCGTTTTTAAATCCTTGATGTCCTCGTATGGTATAACCTTTATGACCTTCATGTAAACATCGGATCTGTGCCTGAACATATTTTTATTGGCTTCCCTCGTGTTTCTGACAACGGAAACAGCAATCGGCACTTTTGCCTTTTTCGCTATTTTAAATGCGCCGTTTCTGAACGGCAGAAGCGTGCCGGGATTTTTGTTGACATATCCCTCAGGGTAGATTCCCATCGCGCAAACTCCGTCCGTTATGTTTGCGGCGGCGCGGTTAATTGCCTTGACTGCCTCGCGGTTATTCTCTCTGTCAAGCGCAACACAGCCCGACTTCGCAAGATACTTGCCTGCGGCGAAGATGCCGAAAATCTCCTTCTTCGCAACAAAGGCAAGGTTTTTCTTTTCCAGCGCGGTTATTGCTATCATCGGGTCAAACACCGACAGATGATTGGAGACCAAAAGGTATTTTCCGTCGTCGGGCACAAGTTCAAGCCCTTGGGTGTGAACGTTGACCTTTGCGCTCTTCAAAAAGAGTTTTATGCTTGAAAGCATGAAGCGGCGGTATGAGTTGTGTATGTTCTTGACGTATTTTTTATCCGTCGTGAATGAATAGACGCAAAATGCCGCAAGATGAAGCAGCAAAAAGCCGACATAAACAGCAGGCAGCAACAGAAGCGGCTTCCAAAAATCCTTGAAACTTGTCGCAAGCCCGTTGAAATATGTTATCAATGCGTCCGCTATAACGCTCAGAATAAAATATACACCAGCCATAATAACTCCGAATTACAAGTATTTTGCCGCAAGCTCGGCGAAGGCCTTTGCCTTTTCAATATTACTCTGCGGATCGTCCTCAAGTAAATGATCCGAATTTGGATAAGTAATGAAAACGCTGTCAACACCGGCACTTTGAAGCTTGTCGTAAAGACGGACTGAATTACTGTAAGAAACCATATCGTCCTTTGCGCCGTGCGATATAAGCGTCGGCGGGACCGATGCCGTCACCAAATCAACCGGGTTGTTAGCCTTTATTTTTTCAGCCGCATCGTCGGTGTGACCGGGCTTTACCAGTTCGCCTATAAGAGCCGAGACGGCAAGGTAATTATACTTTGTCATCGTCGTTGACTCGTCCGCGCTTTCATCAAAGAAGTCCGACGGTGCCGAGCTGCTGCAAACAAATCCGATTTCAATCGGACTGTCGGAATAGTGAGTGTAGCTGTAAAGCAGAGCGAGGTGCGCACCTGCCGAATGACCGGCAACCACCATTTTGTCCGCATTATAGCCGAGCTCGACAAGCTTAGCTTTTACCGAGGCGACCGCGTTATACATTTCACCGACCATATCGGCGCTTGTCGCTCCGTTGGTAAGCTTGTTGTAATCGACCGTCACTCCGACATAGCCCTTTGCCGCGGCACTCTTCGCGCGCTGTTCAAACATTGTCTGATCACCTGAGAGCCACGCTCCGCCGTGAATCATAAAAACAACATCTACCTCGCGCGATTCTGTTTTCGGAAGAAACATATCATAATTTTCGCACACTCCGTCGCCGTAGCTCACCCTAATCGCCTCTTCATCGGCAGGTTCGGGCTCTTTGTGCGATGCGGCAATGTTTCCGAAGAAAACAACTATTGCCATTGCTGCGGCAAAAAGCTTTTTCATCACCGTGAACATTTTTAAGCGTCCTCCTTGTCAAACGAGCCGGTATAGAGCTGATAGTATCTGCCCTTTTCTTCCATGAGCTTTTCATGGCTTCCGCGCTCGATTATACGTCCGTGATCCAAGACCATTATAACATCGGAATTACAAATTGTCGAGAGTCTGTGAGCAATAACAAATACCGTTCTGCCTTTCATCAGGGCGTCCATACCCTTTTGGACTATCGCCTCTGTTCTCGTATCAATAGACGAGGTCGCTTCGTCAAGAATCATTACCGGCGGATCGGCAACCGCCGCTCTCGCAATCGCAAGAAGCTGTCGCTGTCCCTGTGAAAGGTTGCCGCCGTTTGCGCTGAGCATTGTATCGTAGCCGTCGGGAAGCATACGGATAAACTCGTCGGCATTTGCCAGCTTCGCCGCCGCTATACACTCGTCGTCCGTCGCATCAAGCTTGCCGTATCGGATATTCTCCATTACCGTGCCCGTGAACAGGTTGGTTTCCTGAAGAACGATTCCGAGCGAATGGCGCAGATCGTCCTTCTTTATCTTGTTTATATTGATGCCGTCGTAGCGGATTTTGCCGTCGGCAACGTCGTAAAACCTGTTGATAAGGTTGGTGATAGTCGTCTTTCCCGCTCCCGTCGCTCCGACGAAGGCAACCTTCTGACCCGGCTCGGCGTAAAGCGAAACATCGTGAAGAACTATCTTATCCGGCTCATATCCGAAATCCATATTCTCCATACGGACATCTCCCGTCAGCTTGGTATAAGTGACGCTTCCGTCCTCGTGCGGATGCTTCCATGCCCATATACCCGTTCTCTTTTCGCACTCAACGATTTTGCCATCGACCTCCTGAGCGTTGACAAGGGTAACATATCCGTCGTCAACTTCGGGCTTTTCGTCCATCAGGTCAAAGATTCTGTCCGCACCGGCGAGAGCCATTATGATACTGTTGAGATGCTGTGAAATCTGGCTGATATTGTTTGTGAACATTCTTGTCATATTAAGGAACGGAACAACAACGGCAATGCCGAGAGCCTGACCGGAAAGAGAAATGTTGTGCACGTTCGGCGAAAGAATGAGTATTCCTCCGATAAAAGCAATGCATACATAAAGAATATTTCCGATGTTGCCCATTATCGGCATCAGAATATTCGCAAAGCCGTTTGCCTTTGACGCTTCGTCAAAAAGCTGACCGTTTATTTCATCAAAATCCTTACAGCTTTCTTCCTCGTGGTTGAATACCTTGACAACCTTCTGTCCGCTCATCATTTCCTCGATAAAGCCCTCTGTCTTTCCGAGCGCTTTCTGCTGGCGGATAAAGAACTTTGCAGAGTTGCCGCCGACGGTCTTGACGACCACCATCATCAGCGCAACCGCGCCGAACACAATAAGCGTCATCCAAACACTCAGGTAGAGCATATAAACAACAAGTATCGTTATTGTGAGCGCCGACTGAATGAGCGCAGGCAAAGCCTGGGAAACAAGCTGACGCAGAGTATCTATATCGTTGGTATAATAGGACATTATGTCGCCGTGGGGATGTGTGTCAAAATACTTTATCGGCAGACGTTCCATTTTGCCGAACATCTTTTTTCTCGTCTTGTTGAGGAAGCCCTGGGTTACAATAGCCATAATTCTTGCGTGGAAAAAGGATGCGGCAACTCCGACAAGATATATTCCGCCCATTGTGGCAATTATTTTGACAATGTTCTTTGATGCGGCGTCCCAGCCGGTCTTGATACCGTCGTTGATTTCCTGAATTATCTGATTGAGGAAAACATTTGAAGCAGTCGCGGCAATCGTCGAAAGGATAATGCAGACCAAGACAACGCAAAGCTGGATTTTATACTCCGAGAAAAGCATTTTTAAAAGTCTTTTAAATGTTCCTTTTTTCGCTCCCGACTTCATTCCCATCATGGGAGGTCTTTTTCCCTTAGGCATAGGATTACTCATCAAAATCACCTGCCTTTGTCTGTGATTCAAATACCTCGCGGTATATATCGTTATTCTGCATGAGCTCTTCGTGGCTTCCGATTCCGTTGACTTCACCGTTGTTGAGAACGATTATCCTGTCGGCATCCTGAACGGACGATATTCTCTGTGCGATAATTATCTTTGTCGTGTTCGGAATCTCCTCGCGGAAAGCCTTTCTGATCATGGCGTCCGTTTTGGTATCGACAGCGCTCGTCGAATCATCAAGAATGAGTATTTTCGGCTTTTTCAGCAAAGCTCTCGCGATGCAAAGTCTCTGCTTCTGTCCGCCGGAAACATTTGTACCGCCGCGTTCGATAAAGGTATCGTATTTCTGCGGCATCTGCTCAATAAATTCGTCCGCCTGAGCCAGCTTGCACACTCTTACGATTTCCTCGTCGGTCGCGTTCTTATCGCCCCAGCGCAGATTTTCCTTTATTGTGCCCGAAAACAGAACATTTTTCTGAAGCACGACGGAAACAGCGTCACGCAGACTCTCTATATCGTAGTTTCTTACATCAATTCCGGCGACCTTGACCGAGCCGTCGGTAACGTCATACAGCCTTGAAATAAGCTGAATCAACGTGGTTTTACTGCTTCCGGTTCCGCCGATAATTCCTATCGTTTCGCCCGAATCAATGTGAAAATTTATGTTTCTGAGCGTCGGAACGGAAGCCTTTTCGGAATAGGCAAAGCTTACATTTTCGAAGTCTATCGAACCGTTCTCAACCTCATAAACCGGATTTTCCGAGTTTTTAATTGTGCTGTCCTCTTCGAGAACCTCAACAATTCTGTTCGCCGACGCAAATGACATTGATATCATCACCATTGTCATTGAAAGCATGAGCAGACTCATAAGTATCTGCATACCGTAAGTGAGCATTGCGGAAAGTCCGCCGACCTTGAGCTCCGTTCCGCCCGTCGAAACAATTATCTTTGCACCGAAATAGAACACAGTCAGCATAATTACATATATAGCCGCCGAAACAAGCGGATTTGTCAGCGCCATAAGCTTTTCAGCCTTGGTAAAATCGGCACACACGTTGTCGGAAGCCTTGCCGAACTTCTTGTTTTCGTAATCCTCTCTGACAAAGGATTTCACCGCTCTGATACCCGCAACATTCTCCTGAACGGAGTTGTTCATTGCATCGTAGCGTTTGAAAATGCTTTTAAAAAGCGGCATTACCATTTTAAGCATAAGCACCAGTCCGACCGCAAGGAACGGTATGAGTGCAACAAACGCCGTGGTCAGCTTCGGGCTGAGGTTTATCGTCATAACTATCGAGAAAACAAGCATCAGCGGACTTCTTATCGCCGTTCTTATAATCATCATATATGAGTTCTGAACATTTGTAACGTCCGTCGTCAGTCTCGTCACAAGGCTTGACGAGGAAAATTTGTCTATGTTTGAAAACGAATAGTTCTGCACCGTGTAGAAAAGGTCGTGTCTGAGGTTCTTTGCGAATCCGCAGGACGCGACGGCACAGAAATGTCCTGCAAACGCACCGCAAGCCAGCGAGCATATCGCCATAATAACAAGTATAAGTCCGTATTTCCCGATTATATTCATATCACAGCCGTCCTGGATATTATCAATGAGCTTCGCCGTTATGAACGGGATCAAACATTCGATAACTACCTCGCCCGTTATAAAAAGCGGACTCAAAAACGACGGCAGCTTATACTCACGCACGCATTGCATAAGTCTTTTTATCGTGTGCATAAATTACTCCTCCTTTTCCTTCAGATAATAGTTTTTGAGATTTTTTTTCATTCTTTCAAGATAATTGTATAAAGCTTCCTTTTCCTCTGCGCTGAAGCCGTCTGTCAGGATTCCGTCAACAAGGTTCATATCCTCCGCCATAAGATGGGATATAGCCTTCGACTTTTCCGTCAGAACGATCTTTTTAAGCCTTGCGTCACAGCTCACCGACTGCCTTTCCACAAGTCCCTTTTGCTCCATCAGGTTTATCACCTTGGAAGCGGTGGAACGCGTGATGCCGAAAGCTTTTTCAATGTCCTTTTGAAAAACATCGCGTCCGCTGTTTTCGGCAAGATATCCTATTATACAGCCGTTTGTGCCGGTCATGGATTCGACGCGTTTTTTATTCGGCAGATTTTCAATAAATCTGTAAATAAGGTGCGAAAGTGACCTCAGCTCGTTATGAACCGTTTTTTCCATATATTCACTCCCTTAATAATTGTACGACATTCAACATTATAGTTTGCTGTTCAACAAATGTCAATATATCCGTCTGTAAACAATTTATGAATTTTCCACCGATTTTTAATTGTCCTGCATAAAAAAATCACCCGAAAAGGCAGGGAAGAATAATCCTTTTCGGGTGATCCGTATTTTTGCCTTTTCCGACGTGCAAATCCGATTTCTCGGACCGATGAATATCGGGGTGCAATCCGCACGGCGGCTGAGCTTGGCATTAGAATGTTCAATATTAACGGCTCGCAAAAGCCGGCGCTCTTAAAACTTCTTGGAGATAGCGCTTGCTGTCAGAAGCTTCAAGATAGCACGGAATGAAAACTTCTTTTCATTTGCGATTTCGTTTAATATTTTTTCCTCTGCTACATAGTACATATTGTTTGTCATAAGTCATTCATTCCTTTCTTTTTCTTTTGTGACTACATTATAGCACGCTTATTTTTATTTGTCAAGCGTTTTGCACAAATAATTTATACTCAATTTGTGCATTTTTACCTGTTGAATTTTGTTGTATGTGCATAATAAACTAACATATATATTTTTTTTGCCGTATCAGCGGCTTATTTTGACGTTTTACACAATAAATCGTATTTTGGAGATATAACTATCCAATTATTGATAAACGTCAAAAAAACTCCGCTTCCACATATTATGCATATTGACAATAATTTGTCATTGTGCTAAAATTTACGCTGAATTTTTAGGAGGTATTGCATAATCATGTGGTGGAAAATTTTATTGGCTCTGTTAGCCGTTTTCGTCATTGTAACACTCATAAGAGCGATTTTTTACAAGCCGAAAAAGTATGACGGAGTTAAGATTGAAGATGTTGATATCGACGAAATGAAGGTTGCCGAGCATCTCTCACAGGCAATTCAATGCAAAACAATTTCCAGAAGCGACCCGGACGAGATGGATTGGTCGGAATTTGAAAAATTCCATAATTTTCTCGACGAAGCTTATCCGCTTGTAAAGCAGAACACGGTCAAGGAAAAGGTCTCGCGTGCAAGTCTCATCTACCGTTGGAAGGGCAAAAACCCTGAGCTTGAGCCGATGGCGCTGCTCTCTCACCAGGACGTTGTTCCCGTTGCCGAGGGAACGGAAGATGACTGGACTCACGACGCTTTCAGCGGCTACATTGACGGCGAAATCGTATGGGGCCGCGGCGCTCTTGATATGAAAAACCATCTTATCTGCGTTATGGAAGCTGTCGAGTCCCTTATGGAAGAGGGCTTCCAGCCCGAAAGAGACGTATATCTTTGCTTCGGTCACAATGAGGAAATCGTTTGTTCCGGCGAATCCGGTGCGGATGAAATCGTCAAAACTCTCCAGTCCAGAGGTATTCGACTTGACAGCGTTCTTGACGAGGGAAGCGCACTTCTCCGTCTTGACGTAAAAGGACTTATCCATACATACATCGCGGCGGTCGGCGTTGCCGAAAAGGGCTATGCCGATATGAAGCTCACGGTTCACGACAAGGGCGGCCACACATCTGCCGCTCCCAAGCACAGCGGAATGGCTAAGCTTGCAAATATGGTTCAGGACATTGAAAAGCATCAATTCAAGTCTCACATGCTTCCGTTCCTCACCGAGCTTTTCGATACCGTCGGCAGGAAAGCAACCTACCTCGGCAGAGTTGTAATGTGCAACATGCCGCTTCTTAAGCCGATTATCAAGCTCGTTCTTAAAACGATTCCCGAATCGGCAAGCATGGTCAGAACAATTCAGAGTATCTCGATGTGCGAGGGCAGCCCCGCACCAAACGTTCTTCCGCAGAGACCGAATATAACGATCAATTTCAGACCTCTCCCCGGCGACACGATCGACGATGTTGAAAAGCATATCCGCAAGGCGGTACGCTACAAGGACCTTGAGGTTGAACGTCTTTACAGCAAGGAAGCTACCGCTTTCTCTCCCACGGATTCCAGAGCATTCAACGCAATCAGAAAGGTTGAAGAGGGACTCCACCCCGACGATGTCGCCGTTGCTCCGTATCTTGTAATGGGCGGTACGGATTCCTACCGCTACGGAAAGATTTGCGACAACATTCTTCGCTACGCTCCGTTCAACGTTTCGGTTAATCTTTTCCTGACAACTCACGCGACAGACGAGCGCTGCCCGATATCCGCTTTGAAAGAGAGCGTTATCTTCTTCAGAGAGTATATCAAGGAAGTATCAAAAAAAGACTGATTCAATTATCCTCCCCTGTTTAATCAAGGGGAGGTTTTGCTTTGTCCCAAAAGAATATACTAAGGCTATAAAAACTTTTTTCATTCTTTTACTACAACTAATTGTGAAAATCAACAGTTTTTGCCCTGTGTCGGTTAGTTTATTCTAACTGAAAGAAGTTGCAAAAAAAATAATATTATAGTATAATTTGTTTGAATGGTTAAAATACCATTATCAGGATTTAGTCATTGCTTTCAACTTTGTTTAAATCCAAAAAACAAAAAGAAAGTCAGGCGATTTTTATGAAAACTGTTTATGCAGACAATGCTGCAACAACAGCTCTCTCCCCTGAAGCTTACGACGCAATGGTAGATGCTTTAAAAAACAACTACGGAAATGCGTCCAGCTTGCATCACATGGGTCAGGAAGCTGCCGCCGCGGTTTTGCAGGCAAGACGTGACATTGCCGACGCTATCGGTGCGGAAGTGAACGAGATCTACTTCACCTCCGGCGGAACGGAAGCGGATAACTGGGCAATCACCAACGCCGCACATCTCGGCGAAAAGAAAGGCAAAAAACACATTATTTCAACAACGTTTGAGCATCACGCCGTTCTTCACACGCTTATGAAGCTTGAAAAAGAAGGCTTTGAGGTAACCTACCTCGATGTTCACGAGGACGGCTATGTTCGTCTTGACGAGTTCAAAAAGGCTCTCAGGGACGACACCTGCCTCGTTACGATAATGTACGCAAACAACGAGGTCGGAACAGTCCAGCCTATTTCCGAGATCGGTGCGATCTGTAAGGAAAAGGGCGTTTACTTCCATACCGACGCAGTTCAGGCTGTCGGTCATCTTCCGATCAACGTTAAGGAACAGAACATTGACATGCTCTCGTTCTCATCTCATAAATTTCACGGTCCTAAGGGCATCGGTGCGCTCTACTGCCGCAAGGGTATTCCCCTTATGGGCTTCATGCAGGGCGGCGCACAGGAAAGAAATAAGCGTCCCGGCACAACGAATACACCTGCCATCATCGCAACGGCGGCGGCTCTCAAAAAGTGCTGTGAGGACATGGACAAGAACATCGCTTATGTAAGCAAGCTCAGGGACAAGCTCATCGACACGATTCTTGAGATAATTCCCCGTTCAAGAGTAAACGGCGGACGTTCGCCGCGTCTTCCCGGCAATGTAAGCTTCTGCTTTGAGGGCATCGAGGGTGAGTCGCTTTTGCTTCACCTTGACCTCAAGGGAATCTGCGGTTCTTCGGGTTCGGCGTGTACATCCGGTTCACTCGATCCGAGCCATGTTCTGCTTGCTCTCGGTTTACCTCACGAGATTGCTCACGGTTCACTCCGTCTTTCTCTCTGCGAGTACAACACCGAGGAAGAAATTGATTATATCATTGAGGAGCTTCCGAAAATCGTTTCGATGCTCCGTGATATGTCCCCCGTTTGGGAGCGAATAATGAAAGGAGAGGACTACTATGCTGTACAGTGAAAAGGTAATGGACCACTTCCAGCATCCGAGAAACCTCGGCAAAATGGATGACGCGGACGGCGTCGGCGAGGTCGGCAATGCAAAGTGCGGAGATATAATGAAAATGTACCTCAAAATCAAGGACGGCAAAATCGAGGACGTTAAGTTCAACACGTTCGGCTGCGCTTCGGCGATTGCCACAAGCTCGATTGCAACCGAGATGATCAAGGGTCAGAAGATTGAGGACGCACTCAAGCTCAGCAACAAGGCTGTTGTTGAAGCTCTTGACGGGCTTCCGCCGGCAAAGATTCACTGTTCCGTGCTTGCCGAGCAGGCTGTTAAGGCGGCTCTCAAGGATTATTACACCAAGAACGGTCTTGAGCTTGATCCTAACGTATTCGGCAGTGAATGCGGAAGCAACTGCGAAAGCTGCGAGGGCTGCAGCCGAGAGGGTTGAGCCATGAAAAAGGCTATGATTGCCATGAGCGGCGGAGTTGACAGCTCCGTCGCTGCTTATCTGATAACCAAGCAGGGCTACGAAGCAATCGGCGTCACGATGAAGCTTTACAACAACGAGGATATCGGCATAAAAAAGGAAAAGACCTGCTGCTCACTCGACGATGTTGAGGACGCAAGAAGCGTTGCAAGCAGACTCGGCATACCTTATTATGTTTTTAATTATACCGACAATTTTAAATTGCAGGTTATCGAACGCTTCGTTGAAGCTTATCGCAACGGCAGAACGCCGAATCCGTGCATCGATTGCAACAGGTACATCAAGTTCGACCAGCTAATGCACAGAGCAAAGGAATTGCAGTTTGATTATGTTGTAACGGGTCACTACGCCATTAACGAGTACGATGAAGAAAAGGGGCGCTGGATACTGCGCAAGGCGACCGACGACACAAAGGATCAGAGCTACGTTCTGTATTCACTCACGCAGGATCAGCTCAGCCGAATACTCTTCCCCCTCGGCAAAATGACCAAGCACGAAGCCAGAGAAATTGCCGAAGAGCAGGGCTTTGTCAATGCCGACAAGCACGACAGCCAGGATATTTGCTTCGTTCCCGACGGCGATTACGCTCATTTTATTGAGAACTGGTGCGGATTCAGATTCACCGAGGGTGATTTCGTTGACCGCGACGGCAATTTTATTGCCAAGCACAAGGGCTTAATCAACTACACCATCGGTCAGCGCAAGGGCTTAGGCATCGCGGCGAAAGCACCGTACTACGTCGTCAGCAAGGATCTTGCAAAGAATGAGGTTGTGCTCGGCTCAAATGACGATCTGTTCTCGGATCATCTTGAAGCCACGGATTTAAACTTCATCTCGATTGAAAAGCTCACCGAGCCGATGAAGGTCAAGGCAAAGGTAAGATACAGGCAAAAAGAAACGGACGCCGTAATTACTCCGCTTGAAAACGGAAACGTCAGCGTCGATTTTGAAACGCCACAGCGAGCGATCGCTCCCGGTCAGGCAGTTGTGTTCTATGACGGAGACATCGTCGTCGGCGGCGGCACGATAATTTAATAATGTTTTGGGGCTGCGCTAACGCGACAGCCCTAAAATTTATTTGAATTTTTTTGCGGCACCATTACGCGAGAGCGTATACGCCGATGCGAATATTTTTGTAATATTTTTATGAGGTGAAAATTGATGCTGATTAAAGATGCAATAGTTCTGAGGTTTAAAAATATCTGTGCGGAAAGAAATATGAAATAAAATGAACTTGCAGTCCGTTCCGGGGTCACACCCTCAACAGTTTACAGTATGTTGGACGAACGCAGACGTGACCTTTCCGTAATCACTCTCAAAAAGCTCTGCAACGGGCTTGACATGACAATAACCGATTTTTCAATGACGATATTTTCAGAAATCTTGAACAGGAAATTTTCTAATGAGGTGATATTATGGAAGATAAGCTTTTGCGTTACACACTCCGCGTTGACAGACTTTTGTTCAAAAAGTTTCGCTATATAGCAGAATCTGAGGGTCGTTCCGCAAACAAAGAAATTGAACAGTACCTGAAAAGACGCGTCGCAAAATATGAAGCCGAAAACGGAAAAATTGATGTTGACTGAATCAATAATGCCTCCTCTTGTTTGAATCAAGAAGAGGCTTTATTGATACCTTCATTCTTTTATGAGAAACAAAAATCGGGTGCCTGCTTTTGAAACGGCAGGCACCCGGCATTTTTATTTGTCAAGACTCGGCAAATCAGTTTTCCTCATTCGCCTTTTTTGAATACTTGTTTACATAGACAGCTCGCTGAATAACGCGGTCGGCAAAGCCGAGTGACTCTCCGCTTCCGAGGAAGAGTGAACCTATCTGAGTTTTGCACTCCTTGCTCATAACGAGCTCAACGGCATCAACATCGCCGCTTGTCGCTCCCGTGCAAAGTGCGCCCGCGCCGCTGATGAGCACGGCGTTTTTGCCCTTAATTTTCCTTGCCGCACCCGAAGCGCACACCGCGGAACCGTCCCATTTGAACGAGCCGATTCTTGCGCCTGCGATCTGGGCAAAGTCGTCAAGCCGCGGAGCTATCGACTCCGAGGTGAGAGAGTAGGCGATTATATCGCTCTCGGCAAGGTGACGGATATAATTGACGTTTGACGACCTGTAAATTGCCGCGTGGATCTTGGCAACCGCAGGAAGCTTAACGTCTTCGTCACAGGTACAATCCTTTATTCTGACGGTAAAGTTTGCTCCGCGCTTGAACGTGAGCAGGAAATAATCACCGTCACGGACGCTGCTTCCGAAATCGGAAACATAATCCGGAAGTCGGTCTCCGCCCGTGTGTCTGATGTAGCTGTTGAGCATCGACGCCTTTGTGTATTCAGCCGTGCCCTCATAAACCTTGTACGCCTTTTCAAGCTTGATTTCACAAGTCTTTTCAAGAGACTTTATTATTTCAAAGGTCTCGTCAAAATCGGATCCGAGACAAACGGCACCGTGATGAGCCATCAAGAATGCCTTGCATTGCGGATTGTTTTCGTACTCCGTCTTAACGGCGTTTCTGAGCTTGTCGGTCGAGGGCATACCGTAACCTGCACAGGGAACCGTCTCGCCGAGAATTTCTCTGCAAGCCTTCGGCACGGGGTCTATCGGCAGTCCTGCCGCCGCGACGATTGACGCATTGACCTGGTGAGTGTGTATAACAAAATTTACATCTTTTCTGAGCGCGTAGGCGTCGGCATGGATTCTCTTTTCACTCGACGGCTTCACGTCGCCCTCATAGCCGCAGTCGGCAATGTTGACAACAACAATGTCATCGGGTGTCAGCGTTTCATAAGCCTTGCCGCTCGGAGTTATAACAAACTGTGTGTCCGAAATCCTTGCGCTCACATTTCCCCACGTTCTGGCAATCAGACCCGTTTCAAGCAGAATGTGTCCTGCCTCAATAACGGCTCTTTTAGCTTCTTCAAGAGTATACAATGGAACGTCCCCCTATCTTTATCAGCCGATTCTTCCGCAGTTGTCGAACACTCTGTCGAAACGCGAGATAGCATCGTCAATATCTTCTTCGCTGTAAGCAGCGCTTGTATAAAGACGGCTGCCGGCGAGAGTAACCATACCCTCTGCCATATATGCCGCACCCATGTGCTCCATCTCTTTCTGACGGGCGCTTGTCTGCTTGAGAATTTCAGGAATCTCCCACGGCTTTGACCAGTTGATTGCGAAATGCATTGTTCCGACGGTATCAAGATGGCAGATTGAGCCCTGATTGAAAGCAACAAACGGAAGATTGTGCTTTTTGATTGATTTCTGTATTCCCTCAATAAGTCTGTCGCCCATAAGACCGGCTTTTTCGCAGGCATTCGTCTTTTCAATCTCGCAAAGTGTGTAATAACCGGCTACGCAGGACAACGGAGTTGCCGCCATTGTGCCGCCGCACATTGCCTTTTTGACCTTCTTGCCCGATGAATCGAGACCTGCGCCGAGGTGAGCCATAACGTCTCTGTGACCGCCGATTCCGCCCGCTCCGGGGTAACCGCCGGCAACGATCTTGCCGAAGATTGTAAGGTCGGGATCAACCCCGAAATAGCCCTGAGCACCGGAAAGTCCGATTCTGAAGCCTGTAACAACCTCGTCGAATATGAGCAATGCTCCGTATTTGTGGCAGAGCGCCTCCGCGCCCTTGATGAACTCCTTGCTCAGCGGTCTTGTTCCGCTTTCCGGACCGACGGGCTCAATGAATACGCCTGCCGTGCCGCCGATAAGCTCGTTTTTCTTGAGCTTTCTTTCAAGGTCGTTGAGGTCATTCGGGAAGAACTCGTCCGTGTGCTTGAAAACAAACATCGGAACGCCCCTCGACTGGAGGTTCTTGGTTCCCGGAACACGCATACCATAAGCAAGCTGATCCGACCAGCCGTGATAAGCTCCGCCCATTTTCAGAATATTTTTGTGACCCGTTGCAAGTCTCGCGACACGGACAGCGCACATACATGCCTCTGTGCCCGAACCGAGCATACGGAACATTTCAACTGACGGCACGCACTCGGCGATCTTGTTTGCGAGCTTGTACTCGTACTCGTGGAAAAGTCCTGTTGACGGACCGCAGTCGTTGAGAAGCTCGATAACTTTCTCACGAACCGCAGGCGGATTGCTTCCGATTATTGTCGGACCTCCTGCCTGGAGAAAATCGTAGTATTCGTTTCCGTCGATATCATAAAGCTTGTTTCCAGAAGCCTTTGTGAAAACAAGCGGGAACGGATAGTTGAAAGCGAGGTTATGCTGAACGCCGCCGGGGATTCTCTGCTTGGCAACGTCAATCATTTCCTTTGACTTGGCGCACTTCTTCGCGTAATATTCGCTCTCATACTTTTTGAGAGCCTCAGGCTTGATGCTGTAAATCGGTTTTTTGATAAGAGAGTCAAGCTCCTTCGTCACCTTATCGGCATCAAGATAATTTTTAATTGCAAAATTGTTTCCCATAAAAGTTTACCTCCTTAGAAATTTCTGCATTTTGATTATATCACACAATTTTATGAATTTAAATATGTCAAGAAAATTTTTTGTATAATTTCATAAAATTATTTTTACTTTTGGCTGATTTTATGTTAGAATACAGATATAAACTAAACGACTGGAGTTGTTATTATGAGCGCTTATGTTATTGCATACGATGTCGGAACGACAGGACTCAAAACCTGTCTTTTTGAAATTGACAAACAGATAAAGCCGATTGTCAATTCCTACGGTTCATATAACCTCTATATTCTCGAAAACGGCGGAGCGGAACAGGACGCCGAGGAATGGTGGGAAGCGATGTGCACCACCACCAAAGAGATTTTCACAAAAACCGATGTTAAGCCGGAGCAGATTGCCGGTATTTCATTCTGTTCTCAGATGCAGGCTCTTGTCCTTGTCGACAAGAACGGCGATCCCGTCCGCCGACCGATGAGCTATATGGATCAGCGCGCAAAGGAAGAGCTGAAAAAGTATATGGCTTACGGTCTCCAGATTGCCGGAGCGAACATTGTTCCCCTGCTCAAATCCCTTGCGGTCACGGGCGCCGTTTCATGCAGCGTCAAGGATCCGGTTTACAAATACAAATGGGTCGAAAATCACGAACCGCAGAACTACAAAAATGCTTACAAATGGCTTGACGTTAAGGATTTCCTTATCAGCCGATGCACCGATAAATTCACGATGACAAAGGATTCCGCTTTCGCGACCCTGCTCTATGACACAAGAAAGGGCAAGGAATGCTGGAGCAAAACTGTCAGCGATATTTTCAAGGTAAATATGTCTCACCTTCCCGATATAATTGAATCGACGGATATGGTCGGCGGAGTGACCGAAAAGGCGGCTGAAAAGCTCGGTCTCGTTCCCGGAACTCCCGTATTCGGCGGCGGCGGTGACGCTTCGCTCATCGGAGTCGGAGCCGGAAGCTGCTCGGTCGGCGACACCCACATCTATTCCGGAACATCGGGCTGGGTCGGTACGGTTGTGGAAAAGCAGCTTGTCGACACCTCCGCAATGATCGCCGCGATCGTCGGCGCAGATCCGCACAGCTTCAACTATTTTGCAGAAATGGAGACGGCGGGCAAATGTCTTGAATGGGTCAAGGATCATCTTTGCCTTGACGAAATCGGAATCTTCATTGAAAAGAAAAAAATCACAGACCACACCGAGAAAGCATACACCAGCCTTTATGACTATATGTCCGAGGTCATCGGTTCGGTACCGGCAGGTGCAAACGGTGTAATTTTCACCCCGTGGCTTCACGGAAACCGCTGTCCGTTTGAGGACCCGAACGCCGCAGGAATGTTCTTCAATATCAACATCAACACAGGCAAATCCGATATGCTCAGAGCCGTCATTGAGGGCGTGTGCTATCATCTTCGCTGGATGCTTGAGGCTCAGGACAGAAAGATAAAAACTTCGGGCACTATCCGCTTCGTAGGCGGCGGAGCTCTCTCCGACGTAACGGCGCAGATACTTGCCGACATCACAGGCAGAAAAATCGAGGTCGTTGAAAGGCCGCAGGACGTCGGCGCAGTCGGCGCGGCAGCAATCATCGGAATCGGACTCGGAATAATCAAGGATCTCGGCAGCGTTAAAGACTATATCCCCGTCAAAAAATCCTTTGAGCCGAGCACAAAGGACAAATCCGTTTATGATAAAAACTTTGAGGTATTCAAGAAACTCTATTCCTCAAACAAAAAGAATTTTCAGCTGCTCAACAGCTAATAAATACGAAACAGCGGTCCGCAAGCGAACCGCTGTTTCTATTCAGCAAAAAGTGTATGCAAAAAGCGGAAGGGGTTAGTACCGCTTTTCAACCTTAAATAACCCCCGGAACAGCTTATGCAATGCATGCCGCTGAGGTCGGAGAAGAGGAACACATAAAGGAACAAATCAGCAAAGCCTTTATGACACCGTCGGGCATCAATTGTGTCCGCGCTCCGGAGGTGTACTGCCGTTGTTAAATTTGGCGAAGCTATACCTTATACCAAAGCTGCGCCCAGAGCCTTGCAGTCGTCAAGTGCGTCGTCATCGGGAGCTTCGTTGCAAATTACGAAATCGCACGCCATAGCCGCGCCGTCGTCCTTGCAGGTCTCCTCCCATGTACGCATCCATTCGCCGTCGCCCCAGCCGTAGGAGCCGAAAAGAGCTATCTTCTTACCGTCGAGCTTTGACTCACAGTCATTGAACATGGGCTCAAACTCGCTGTCCTCAAGCTGTTCGGTACCCATCGACGGGCAACCGAAAGCGATCGCGTCAAAATCATCCATCATTGAAGCGCTGAACTCCGAGGCCGTGAACACAGAAACCTCTGCGCCTTTTTCCTTAGCGCCGTCGGCAACCGCACCTGCCATTGCCTCCGTGTTTCCTGTTCCGCTCCAATATACTACTGCTATTTTACTCATTTTTGTCAACCTTTCTTTATGTTTATTATTCGGCACGCCGCCGAGCGGCTTCCGTTTTTTCTTTATTATGCCGCAACCGTAAGTCTTTCAAGGCTCCTGCCCTTGGCATACAGCTCGCGGTAGATTGCGGTACACTTCTTGTACCTTTCAAATTTTTTCATCGCGGCGCACTCGTCGCCGTAAACCTTCCAGCAGCCTACGCATTTACAGCCGGACGCTTTGTTTTCGATAAATCCCCTGACATCTTCGGGCGGATAGCCGAGGAAGAGACCGATTTCATGGGGGAAATCCTTGTTCTGTCTGAGCCGCCTTATCAGTTCGCAAACACAATGCTCCGCTGTTTTTCCGCGGTATCCGAGCTCATTCAGTATTTTTTCGGCGTCGCCGCTGTTCAGGTCGGCGCACAGGCGCGACGGTCTGTACACATAAATCAGCGCGCGTCCGTCGCAGAACTTCATCGGCAGAACCCTGAGCCCTTTGTGAACAAGCGCTTTGTTCCAGTCTCTCACGCAGTCGCGCATTATATCCGCGGTCGGAAAACAGCAGGAAAACAGGTTGCCCGTTTTTATCCCCGCCAGGGTCGGCGAGCAATGTTTTATAAGCAATTCCTCTGACACGGTTATCTACCTTTCAAGTCAGTTAGCACAAGCTAACCGAAGCGCATTTTTTAAAAGCCTCTCGGCTTTTCTGTGACTATCTTACATTAAAAAAGGAGCCCTATCCACTCCGAAAGGATAGAATAAGGCTCCGATCAGACACTTTTGATTAAAGTAGCCGATTTCTGTATTCGCTCGGACTTACGCCCTTAACATCACGGAACGCACGCGCAAATTTACTGCTGTTATCATAGCCGTGCTCCCCTGCGATCTCCGTAACGGTTTTATCGGTGTATTCAAGCATATAGGCAGCGGACTCCATCTTCACCGTGCGAATATACGCATACAGCGGCACACCGTAAACACCCTTAAAAATGTTCTTTATGTGCGTGCCCGAAACGTGAAAGTGGTCGGAAAGCTGTTCAAGCGTAACGCGTCTGTCCATATTTTCGGTAAGGAATCTGCTTATCTCCTTTGCCAAAGCGACCTGCGACTTTGAAAACACCTTGTCCTTTGACTCGTCATTTTCAATGTTGAATGAGCTCAGGAAAAGCAGAAGCTCCAGCACCTTGATTTTAAAATAACCCTTTTTTATTTCTTCGGGAACAGAATAGAGCTCCGAAAAAATGTGCTCGACGGAGGCGTCGGAGCGCGCCGTAAAACAGCTGCGGCTGCCGCAGAACTTCTCCGCCAGAGCCTGTGGTCTGACCGTCACGTCGTCAAGAATACAGGAAAGACAGCCGGGTGCTTTCTCAATGTCAATTCTCACGGTTATTCCGTGGTAATGCTTGAGCGGAAAATATGTCGTCTCGGAGCGTTCGTCCGCCCGACCGATAACAAGATCTCCCGGTGCGGCATAGCAAAATTCATCGCGGAAATGACATTCCATACGTCCCTCGCGGCAATGATTTATCTCGATCGTGTTTGCGGACGGCAGTCTGTCGTCATCAAAGCTTTGAATATGGGCGTCGTTATAGATGAGACTGATACCCGGAAACACGCCGTAGGTCACCGTGCGGAATCTGCCGTTTTCGCCGATCTGCTCCCTTACTTCACCGTATTCGGCGTCTGCCGTCATACTGCTTTTTATCTTACATTCGTTCTTACAGTTCATCAAATTCTCCCGATTTAATATTTTACGAATATCTGCAAAGCAAAAGGGACGTCACATTCAGATGTAGCCGCCCCTTTCAATATTAAAATTTAAAAACAAAATTGAAATTTCCCGTGGCAAGATTTGCAAGGAAAATGATTATCTGACCCCACGGTGAACCAAAATATTCAACAAGGTAGTCTCTGTCAATTCCTGGCGTTGCGACAACAGGTTCGGTCGCTTCGCCGAGTCCGATTTCATGGAGCCTTGCGAGCACAAGCCTTGCGAGCACAACGTTTCCTGCCGCACTCGGATGAATTGTGTCCGAAGAGATAAGCTCGCTGTGGTTTTCAAACGCCTCACCTGTCTCGACGATATACATATTCTCCGGCTTCTCCGCGCAGTATTTTTCAATCGCGTCGTTGATTCTCTTTGCCGCCTGCTTATAGGGTCTCTTCGCAAAGTCAAATCTCCACGAGGTGTAAAGCGTCTGCACAAGGATTACCGCGTCGGGATTGAGAGAATGTATCTGATCCATACACTTTGAAAAATTCTCGTAAAAGGTCTCGCCGATTTTATCAAATTTTGAGTAGTCGTTGAATATTATGCCCTGAGCGATAAGGAGCGCCGCATGGTCAAGCAGGAAATCATTTCCGCCGATTGAAACGCTTATTATGTCCGCCCACTTTATATCCTCCTGATATCCCTCGTCGGTGGTCAGGTATTTATAAAGATATTCGCTGTCTCTTCCCATTACTCCTCTGTTTTTGTAGTTATAATGATTGGTGTCGGCAACTATTGCACCGTAAGACGCTTCATCTGGATTCTTAATTCCGAAGCCCTGTGCTATCGAGTCTCCAAGCACAAGGTAATTGAGCGTATCCTTTGCGCTTGCCGCTATGCCGAGAATACTCAAGCAAAGAGCGACGCTCACCAAAACCGCGATTATTTTCTTTAAATATTTCACAGTAACCACCCTCCCGATAACCGCTGAACAAATCAACGTGCGATTATTCGTGTTTTTTACATTATATTCCTTGTTGCACTTGCTGTCAACGATTGATTTAGAATGATTAAGGAGTGTTTTTATGCTTTACACAGCAACTTACCAATCCCCTCTCGGTGAAATAACCCTCGCCGAAAAAGACGGAAAGCTCGCCGGACTTTGGTTCAACGGGCAAAAATACTTTCTTTCGGGAATAAAGGAAAAGCTTGTCCCCTGCGAAAGCCGCGAGGTGTTTATCAAAACAAAGGACTGGCTCGACCGCTATTTCCGCGGCGATGCGCCGTCCGCGGATGAGCTTGACTTAGCGCCTGTCGGAAGTGAATTTCGTCAGACCGTTTGGGAAATTCTCCTTGAAATTCCTTACGGAGGAACAGTCACATACGGTGAAATTGCCAAAGAAGCGGCAAAAAGACTTGGCCTTGAAAGTATGTCGGCTCAGGCGATCGGCAACGCCGTCGGTCACAACCCGATATCCGTTATCATCCCCTGTCATCGTGTTGTCGGCGCGGACGGCGGGCTCACGGGCTATGCCGGAGGAATTGATAAAAAGATATATCTTCTGCGCCGCGAAGGGCTTGATACGAGCCGCTTCAAGCCAACGAAAAAGGCATAAACATTTATTGACATCACAGACAATAAATGATATTATTTAGATAGCCGCTGATTAAATCGGCGGTTACTCAGAAGCATATCAGAGGGAAGTTCGGTGAAATTCCGTCGCAACAGCCATTACCGTGATTGAGCTCGCTCATAAGTCGGAATACCTGATAAGCCGATATAAAAATCTTTGGGCAGGAAAGAAACGAAAGCTGTATCTGTTTTTAAGGCAATACCGCACAATTGAGGTGTGCGGATTGCCTTGATGAAAAACGGACACGGCCAATATGTTTTTGCCCGCCCCGGAAAGGACGGTTTTTTTATGTCTGAAAAAGGAAAAGACGACTATCTTGAGCTTCTCCGGGCTGTTGCGGCAAGAGAAAATCGCTTGCCTAAAAAAAGTGATTTTTCCGACGATGACGTCAACAGGATCAAGGGCTTTTTCGGGCCGTGGCCATGGGCACTTGAAGCCGCAGGGCTCAAGAAATCGAAACAGGAAGAACGCAGACAAAGAAACTATGAAAAAAGGCAGCGTTCCAAAGAACGCAGAAAGGCGGGCGAAAAAATGCTTAAAAAAATCATATCCGTTTTGTTATCAATTACAGTAATCCTCTCATGCATAGCAACAAGCGCTTTCGCAGAGGACGGCGCGGTTGCCGCAAAGGTCAAGGAATACCTTGTCGCACCGAGTCAGTACACCAACAACCCCATGTTCGGAAAGAATATTGAGAATACCCTTTCCGGCAAAGCCGCCACAACATCACTCGGCAACTTCGGCGGCTATGTAATCTATGAGTTCGACAACAAAATCGAAAACAGCGACACTCACCGCTACGGTGTAGACTTCATGATTTCGGGCAACGCGTTCAATGCCGCGGCAACAACACAGGAGCCGGGTCAGGTTTGGGTTTCTCAGGACGGCAGTATATGGTATGCACTTGCCGGAAGCGAGCACTATGAGAACGACACCGACTGGAATTACAGCGTAACATACAACAACACAGGCACAAGCCCTTCCACCTACACGGACAGCCACGGTGAAAGCGGAAACGCCTGCACTCGTTCACCCTATCCGAAGAAGGATATGTATCCGACGGTAGACTTTGACGAGACAAGTCTCACACTCTCCGGTGTTCTTCTCAAAAAGAACCTCACTCCGTCAACGGCAAACGGCATTGCGACTTCATTCGGCTATGTTGACGCGCTCAAGTGGAAGCTCAGTGACACTCCGTCCAACCCCTACGTTGAGAACCCGACCGTAAACGGAATCGACGGTCAGTTCGACATTTCCTGGGCTGTAGACAACAATGGTATACCCGTCAGCCTCGACTGGATCAAATACGTCAAGGTTCAGACCGCAACATTCATCGACGGCGGAGCCTTCGGTGAGAAATCAACAGAGATAAACGGCGTCAGACTTGCTCAGGACGAGGAGTTTGACAGCAAAACGGTTGATACACAGATTACCGTAAACGGACAGACAGCCGTATTCGACAGCAACAATTTCTGCAAGCTCGAAAATCTTGACAAGGGCGTTGACATCAGCGTTTCAGCCGATGAAGCTAACATTTATATCAACAACGAAAGAACCGAAAGACGTATTTATTCCGCCGCCCCCGACAAGGGACTTGTAAGAGTTATCGTCCAGAGCGGCGACGGCGCACCTCAGATCTACACTCTTGACGTAAGCTCGGCTCTCCCTGAAACAGAGCTTAAAATTTCGGATTCGTCTCTCACACTTACAAGACTTGATTCCGCTCAGCTCAAGGCAAATCTCAGCTCCGTAACATGGTCTTCCTCAGACGAGGATATCGTAAGCATCGACAAGGACGGCAAGCTCTTTGCCGTTTCTGAGGGAACAGCTACAATTACCGCCGTGTCGACAAAGGGTCAGACCGCCGAGTGCACGGTCACGGTTCTCCCCCGCGCCGACGAGGAGACAGTCAGCGTTACATTCAGCGCATCCGACAGCTCAATCATCATTGCTCCGGAGGCGATTGAAGTCACCTCCGGCACGGCAAAGGCTTACGGCTACGACGTTGCGGCGTTTGACCACAACCGGAAAGAAGTACACGGCATAACCGTATTTGATGTTATCGTTGCAGAGCACAAGAAAATTTACGGCGACGCATTCACCAGAAGCACCGCAACGGATTACCTTGTTATGAACTCAAGCTTCATAATGAAATCCTTTGGCAGGAACACATCGACCTGCGGCTTCCTCGTAAACGGTGCAATGCCCAACGACGGAATCTACAACGAGAATTACGGTTCATACACAGGATATGCCTGCGACACGGCAACGGTTGTTGACGGCGATGTTATTTCATACTACTTCTATCAGGACACAAGATATTACAGCGATATGTTTGCAAGCTTTGACTCCGACAGCTACACAATAAGCGCAGGCAAAAAGCTCAAGGTAAACATCAAGGGTTACTCTCCCTTTGAGCACGGACTTGAAAGTCCTGAGGTTATAAAGGAAAAGTACCTTACAAATATGAAGGACGTTGACATCTATATTCTCAACAACGGCGAGCTTCAGAAGGTCAGCACAACGGACAAGCGCGGCAACGCTAAGATAAAGCTCAGCGAGGAGGGCGAATACACCCTTGTTGCCATAAGAGCCGCCTCAGATGATCAGGCTCCGACAATCGCCGCATATTCAAAGGTAACCGTAACGGCAAAGACAGAGCTTTGGATCGTCAGAGTTTTCAAAACTGTTTACAGGTTTGTTACCGATATTATAAATAAAATTTTTGGCGGGATGTGCTAAACTATGAAAATCAAGCGTATTCTTTGTACCTTAATTTGCATTATTCTCCTTGTCTCACCCGTTGAGGTTGGAGCAAAAACATATATTTCCGACTCGCAAATCGTCTCCGCGGATACCCCCGTGTCCGCGGAGAACACCGAGCTCACCTGGTCAAGGAAGCTCGGTTCATCCTATAAGGACGCGCCGAGCACTCAGGTGGTTGTCGACGACACACTCATTGTGATGAGCGGCAAAAAGCTTCTCAAGCTCGACGCCGAAACGGGAAAAACAATTAAATCGGCGGATATGGTCGCCGCCCCGAATTACGGCTACACCTCTCCCCTTTACGCCGACGGCGTTATCTACTGTCCGCTCGACAAGGCAACAATTCAGGCGTTCAATTACAAAACGATGAAATCCTTATGGGTCTACTCCAATCCCCTCGGCGGTCAGTCTCTCACACCGATAACCTACGACAACGGTTACATCTACACGGGATTTTGGGAGGACGAGGACAGAGCCGCCAACTACGTTTGCATTGACGTCAAGGACGAAAACAAAAAGGATACTCATGAAAAAAAGAACGCCGTTTGGACATACAAAAACCTCGGCGGTTTCTATTGGGCAGGCTGTGCAATAGTGGGCGACAGCGTTGTTTTCGGCTGTGACGACGGCACGATCTATGCCAACAAGCCGTCAAAGGCTGTTTCGCTCAACAAAAAGAGCGGCAAGCTCCTTGACACTCTCCCTATCGTCGGCGACCAGCGCTCGTCAATGAGATGCTCCGACGGCAGGCTTTATTTCACCACTAAGGCAGGCTATCTTTACAGCGTTTCGCTCAACTCCGACGGAAGCTTCAACGATTCGTCGGTAAAGCGGCTCTCGCTCGGCGGTGCTTCAACATCGACTCCCCTCATTTACAAAGGCAGACTTTATCTCGGTGTGCAGGGCTCAGGCTTCGGTCCGGGATACTTCAAGGTCATTGACGCGGCAAAGCTTTCGATAATTTATTCCGCCGCGACCAAGGGCTATCCTCAGGGAGGTTTCCTCCTCAAAGAGGGCGATAAGGCGAATATCTACATCACCTACAACAACAATCCCGGAGGAATCACAATGTTCACCGATTCCGTCGGTCAGACAAAAGCCGAAAGCTGTGATATCTTCACTCCGACAGGCGATATGACCGGCTACTGCATCAGTTCGGTTATATGTGACGAAAACGGCACTCTGTTCTACAAGAACGATTCAGGATATGTTTTCGCCCTGAGGAACAAAACTCAGAAGGTTTCATTTTTCAAGAAAATTATAAACGCGATTGCAAAGTTTTTCAAAAGGTTGTTTGGTTAATCTATGAGATCGGGATTCAAGGAATACCACCCCCATGTGAATATCCTCTTTTTTATCGGAGTAATTACTTTCGGTATGCTGTTCAGGCATCCCCTGTATTTGCTTGTTTCCTTTGCGTCTTCACTTGCATATTATCTGAAGCTCACGGGCAAAAAAGGGGCAAAAACATTCTTCGGTTTTCTTTTCCCGATGCTCATTTTTGTGGTAATAATCAATTCCTTTTTCAATCACTATGGAGTTACTCCGCTTTTCACTTTGCCGTCCGGAAACATCTTCACCTTTGAAGCCTTGATGATGGGTATAACGACCTCGCTGGAGGTCGTTTCCGTCATTCTCTGGTTCTTTTGTTGCAACGAGGTCGTCACGGAGGACAAATTTATGCACGCATTCGGAAAAATACTTCCTAAAGGCGCGCTTGTTGTTTCAATGGTACTGCGCTTCGTTCCGCTCTATCGCCAAAGACTCAGGGAAGTATCCGACGCGCAGAAAGGACTCGGCTGTTCGCAGGAGCTCGGCCCCATCGGAAAGCTGAAATCCGGGCTCCGCAATTTCGGTATTCTCGTCTCGTGGAGCCTTGAAAGCGCCATTGAAACAGCCGATTCTATGAAAGCCAGAGGCTACGGTCTGAAAGGCAGAACGTATTACTCACGATTCCAATGGCACACGGGCGACACGATTGCTGCGGTATTGATTTTTGCCGCCGAAGCGGCGGTAACCGTCGGCGCGGTTCTCGGCGCTACATACAGCATATATAACCCCTACGTCATAATCAACCACCCGACCGACGGCATATCGTATTTCATCAGGGAACTGAATATGACCGTATATCCCTTTACTTTGACAGACATAATTTCCGCGGCGGCATATTTTCTTTTGTGCTTTGCGCCGCTCACAATCGACATCAAGGAGAATATCAAATGGAACAGATTAAAATCGAAAATTTAAGCTTCACTTATTCTCTTGCCGATGAGCCGTCGCTTCGCGGAATATCCCTTTGCGTTCATGAGGGAGAGTATGTCGTTGTCTGCGGCAAAAGCGGCTGCGGCAAGACTACCCTGCTCCGCCATCTGAAGCCTGCCATTGCGCCCCACGGCAAAAGGGACGGCAAAATATATTTCAACGGCAAGGAGCTTGACTCACTCGACCTGCGGACTCAGTCGCAGAAAATCGGCTTTGTAATGCAGGATCCCGAAAGCCAGATAGTGACCGACAAGGTTTGGCATGAGCTGGCATTCGGGCTGGAAAACCTCGGACTTGACACATCGGAAATTCGGCTTCACGTTGCCGAAATGGCATCATACTTCGGCATTGACGGCTGGTTTGATAAAAAAATCAGCGAGCTTTCCGGCGGTCAGAAGCAGATACTCAATCTTGCGTCGATAATGGCAATGCACCCCGACGTTTTGGTACTTGACGAACCGACCTCAAGGCTCGACCCGATAGCCGCAGAAAGATTCCTCGCCACCGTGAACAGAATCAACCGTGATCTCGGCGTAACCGTAATAATAACCGAGCATAGGCTTGAGGACATTTTCCGGCACGCGGATCGAATCGTGGTTCTTGAAAACGGTCAAACGCTTGCCGATGAAGCTCCGGACGATATAATGAAAATAATCGACAGTCTGCCCCTGTTTGTAAGGCTCAGTCTGCCGACATCAATACGGATATTCGCTCAATCCGGCTTTACGGGCAAGCCGCCGAAAACCATTCGCGACGCAAGGCGTCTGCTTGAAGGACAGCATCTCACCTGCCGTGAGCTAAACAAGCCTGTCAAACGTCTGAGCGAAAAAAATGCCGTTGAATTTAAAAATGTTTCATTCAGATATGAGCGAAACGGCGCCGACATTATCCGCTCTCTCAATTTGAAAATTCCGCAGAACTGTGTGTTTGCGATTCTCGGCGGAAACGGCGCGGGAAAAACCACGCTTTCAAAGCTTGCCGCAGGCACGGAGAAGCCGTACAGCGGAAAGATTAAGATGAACGGAAGCTGTGCCGTCATGCCGCAGGAGGTGCGAACACTTTTCACCTCACGCAGAGTTGAGGACGAGCTGAAAAGCGTATGCAGTAATGATGAAAAAGTGGAGAGAACAGCGGCTCTCACACAGACAAAAAAGCTGTTTAAAAATCATCCGTTTGATTTGAGCGGCGGCGAACAGCAGAGACTTGCCGTCGCCAAGCTCCTGCTATGCAACAGGGACATTTACTTTTTCGACGAGCCGACCAAGGGCATGGACGCCGAATTTAAGGTGATCTTTGCCGACATACTGCGTGATTTGATACAACACGGAAAAACGGTTGTGCTCATATCGCACGACATTGAGTTCTGCGCGGAGAATGCCGACGTTTGCGCCATGCTTTTTGACGGTGAAATTTCGGCGGTTCAGGATACACGCCGTTTCTTTTGCGGCAACAGATTCTACACCACCGCCGCAAACAAAATATCGCGCGGATTTATTGACGGTGCAATAACAGATAAGGACGTGATCGAGTGCCTAAAAAATTGAGCGGAAATGCCTTAACTTCCGTTATATGCGTTCTCCTCGCGCCCGTTGTCATTATCAGCTGTTTTTTTCTCATTCGCGGCAAGCAGTATTACCTTGCAAGCGCGGTCACAATTCTGCTGGCTCTTGCGGCTCTCTTTGCTTCACTTGAAAAGAAAAAGCTGCAAACCCGTGAGCTGGTCACCATTGCGTGCATAGTTGCGCTCGCCGTCGCAGGACGAGCTGCCCTGTTTATGCTTCCGCAGGTCAAGCTGACGTGTGCAATAGTCATTCTCGCGGCGATATCATTCGGGCCCGATGTCGGATTTCTGTGCGGAGCGCTTTCAATGCTCGTCTCCAACGTCATCTTCGGTCAGGGAGCGCACACTCCGTTCCAGATGTTCGGAATGGGGCTGGTCGCTTTCCTGTGCGGAGTGTTATTTTACAAAAAGAAATCCGCTCGCAACAGGTGGCTTGTCGCGGCGGTCGGGGGCTTGCTGTGCTTTGCTGTGTACGGATTCATTGTTGACACAAGCTCGGTGCTATTTTTTGCACAGTCCTCGGACATCAAGGCGATTCTCGCGGTTTACGCGTCGGGCGTCAGCTTCAATCTTATTCACGCCGCCACTACCTTTGTCACGCTTGCGCTTTTTGCGCCGTATATCGGCGAAACATTTGAAAGGATTGCAAAAAAATATGAACTTTTCAGAGCATAAAATTAAAAGATTCAGTTTGATTTTCCTCGCCGTGCTTATGCTTGTTTTCTCCGGATGCGGAGTAACGGTTGAGACTCTCGCCCCGTCGACTTCGGTCTCATCCGTGACAACAACGACCGTCAGCGGCACAGGCAATGAGGGAAATTCGACCGATAAAACTGTAAAAGAAGCGGCTTCAGCCACGACGAAAACCACTACTGCCGCTAAAGCCGCTGCTACTGCCGATGTCGGCAAAACGACAGCGAAAACAACAACAGCAAAGAGGACGGAGCCGACTGCTTCCACCAAGAAACAGCCGACAGCAAAAACCGTTTCCTGCACCGTTGAAATTGAATGTAAGACCATATACAATAACCTCGGAGATCTCCGCCCCGAAAAAAAGCCTTTTCTGCCGAAAAGCGGTGTTATTCTCAAGCAACAGCAGTTTACCGTTCCTGATGGAAGCACCGTGTTTGACGTGATAAAAAAGGCGTGCGCGGAATCGGTGTGTACAGACAACTGCAACTACTGCCGCAAATCAGGCATACAAATTGAGTATGTCTACACACCCGGCTACGACAGCGAATACATCCGCGGAATACACCAGATTTATGAAAAGGACTGCGGAAGCGGCTCAGGCTGGATGTACTCGGTCAACGGGGTTTTTCCGAATTACGGCGTCAATAAATACACGGTCAAAAACGGCGACGTTATCAGGTTCCTTTACACCTGCGACCTCGGCGACGATATCGGCGGACATTTTTCCTAATCGACAAATCAGCAGTTTTTACGATTGACGAATTGCCGCCGATGCTTTATAATAACAACATAAAAAAGCACGCAGAGGTTAATTATGAATCACAGCTACACCAATGTTACATTTGAAGAGGCTAAAAAAATTATCGACGAAAACAGCGACTGCATAATGTTTGACGTCCGCACGGACGAGGAATTTTTTACGGGTCACGCCGAGGGTGCGGTCAACTTTGACGTTGACACAATCAATGCCGAAACCGCCGCCGAGCTGATTCCGTCGAAAGACACGCCCCTACTCGTCTACTGCAAAACAGGCGAACGCGCGCGGCTTGCCGCGGAGGCTCTCGCCGAGCTCGGATACACAAAAATTTACGATATCGGCAGTCTTGTCGAATGGCCTTACGGAATGTCATTTGAATAAATCTTTTATCAATATCTCACCATATTTTGCACAAAATACATACGACTGAATTTGTGAACTTTGTATAGCAAATTCGGTCGTAATATGTTATAATAACACGGTGCATAAAAGGAGATGACAAATTGGAAGAAAACAAAATGGGTGTTATGCCCGTAAATAAACTTATTATCAATATGTCCCTGCCGATGATTATTTCAATGCTTGTGCAGGCGCTTTATAACATTGTTGATTCGGTGTTTGTCGCAATGGTCAACCAGGAATCACTCACGGCAGTTTCGCTTTCATTCCCCGCGCAGAACCTGATGATAGGCTTTGCAACAGGTACGGCGGTCGGCGTAAATGCGCTCATCTCGCGTGCGCTCGGCGAAAAGAACGGTGAACGCGCAAATAAAATCGCTGAGAACGGCGTTTTTCTTGCCCTGCTCAGCTCAATAGCATTTTTCCTTTTCGGCGTGTTTGGTTCAAGACTTTTCATCAGCTCGCAAACGTCCGTTCAATACATTATCGACGAGGGCACAAAGTATCTTCAGGTTTGCTGCGGCGCAAGCTTCGGCATTTTCTTTGAGATTATGTATGAGCGCCTTTTGCAGTCAACGGGCAGAACCTTTTACACAATGATAACTCAGGGCGTCGGCGCAATCATCAACATTATTCTTGACCCGGTGTTCATTTTCGTGTTCAAAATGGGTGTTCGCGGTGCGGCAATCGCAACGGTTATCGGTCAGATAATCGCTTTCATTCTTGCCGTCTATTTCAACCGCCGCAAGAATCCCGATCTGCACCTTGATTTCAAAAAGTTTAAGCCGAGCGGACGCTTCATCGGCGAGATCTACAAAATCGGAGTTCCGTCAATTCTCATGGTTGCGATCGGCTCCGTCATGACCTATTTCATGAACAAAATTCTCATTGCTTACACCATCGGCAGGGAGCTTTCGGTCAACGTTTTCGGTGCATTTTTCAAGCTCAACAGCTTTATTTGTATGCCGATTTTCGGTCTCAACAACGGAGTTATTCCTATAATCGCCTACAACTACGGCGCAATGAAAAAGCATCGTATGATAAAGACCATCAAGCTTTCGGTCGTGTACGCAGAGGCTTTCAGCATAATCGGTGCAATCCTTTTCTTCGCATTGCCAAAGGTTTTGCTCGGCTTTTTCTCGGCGACTCCCGAAATGCTCAGAATAGGTATTCCTGCGCTAAAAATAATCAGCGTAAGCTTCCTTTTTGCAGGCGCAAACATCGCCCTCAGCGGCGTGTTTCAGTCCTTCGGAAAGAGCATTTTTTCAATGATAAGCTCGTTTATCCGTCAGCTTGTCGTGCTCATTCCCGTCGCCTATGTACTTGCGAGATACGGACTTTCAATCGGCAATGACAGCCTCGTTTGGTGGTCATATTCAATCGCCGATTTTGCCGCGTCTGTCGTTTCTATCACCTGCTTTATCGTGCTTTACAAAAAAATAATCAAGCCGATAAAAGACGATGAGTAAAAATTATTAAAAAATCGACCGCCTGAAAAAGCTTCAGGCGGTATTTTTATATCTGCAATTCCGTAAACGGTATGAAATCGTCAACATCTTCACCGTGTTCGCCGATCATCTTCTCCATCCAAACCATATCGTACCAGGTGTCAAACTTTCTTCCGCACCTCGTAAACCTGCCGACAAGCTTGTATCCGAGGTGCTCGTGGAAATTGACGCTGTTCATCGTCAGGTGCTCGTCCTCAACCTCAGGATAACCGATGCAGGCATACAAATTGATAATGTTCTGCGCCGCCGAAATCTCCTCTATCGCTTCGTACAGGCGCTTTCCGAATCCGCCGCGGCGGCAGCCTTCGGCAACATATATGGAAGTCTCCGCAGAATGGTCATACGCTGCTCTGCCGACGAACGAGCCCGTGTAGGCATAGCCCACTATCTCACCGCCGCACTCGGCAACAAGATACGGGTATCTTTCAAGCGTGTGCTCCATCCGCCTTTTAAATTCAGCAACGGTCGGAACATCATATTCAAATGTTATCGCCGTTTTCAGAACGTATGGAGCATAGATTTCCAAAAGCTTTTCCGCGTCATCGGGTGAAGCTATGCGAATTTTTATATCGTCCATAAAAACACCCCCGTGTTATTGTTCATTGTTCCGTGCCGCCTGCGCGGCAAGAAGAGTATTGAACAAACCGCCGTTTTTCTGCAATTCCTCCGGTGTGCCCAATTCGGCGATTCTGCCGCCGTCTATGACAACCGCCTTGTCGGCATAAAACGCCTTTTTAACGTCGTGGGTAATCATCAGAATTGTTTTTCCGTTTTTCCTGTTCTCTGCTGAAAGCATATCAAATATTTTCTTTGAGGTTTCGGCATCCAGCGCGGCAGTCGGCTCATCAAGAAGCATGACAGGCGCATCGCGGTAAAGCGCCCTTGCTATTAAGATTCTCTGGGCTTCACCGCCCGATATGTTCTCGCCGAAATCGCTTATAACGGTCTTTTCACGTTCGGGAAGTCCGTCTACAAATTCCCTTAACTGCGCTTTCTCTATCACTTCATTTATCCTCGCCGAATCCGGCTCCTGCGGAAAAGAGATGTTTCTCTCTACCGTATCGTTAAAAAGGAAAGTATTTTGGGGAACGACGGAATACATACGGCGAAGCGAATCGGTGTCAATTTCGTTTATGTCTTTTCCGAACACCTTTACATTGCCCGATTTTACGGAGAAAAACTTATTTACAATATCCATAACGGACGACTTTCCGCCGCCCGAACCTCCAACAATCGCGACGAATGTACCCTTTTGTATCTCCAGATTATCAATATGCAGATTGAAGTTTTCCCTGTCATAAGAAAAATCGGCATTTTCAATCGAAACAACCGTGTCCGACGAAGAATCCGGCATAACGGAGCTTGACTTTTCGTCGTCAAGACTCAGGATATTATCAAATTCACCGAGGATATTTTCAATGGAATTTATGCTCAGCTTTGCTTTCATAATACCGTTCAGCGACGAGACAAGAGACGGAAGATAAGCGATAACGGCAATCAGCGCGCCGATTGTCATCTGACCCTTTACAGCAAAGACTGCTCCGACTGCAAACGCCGCACCGATAACAATTTGTGATGCCGCCGTCGGCAGGACATCTCCTGCGAGACACTCATTTTTCCTGAACTCCCACTCGGCTCTGTTGAACCGCTCATAACCGTTTTCAAAATCCTTTTCGGCATTGGAGTAAGCGTTATACGAGCGAACGGTTTTCATTCCGTTGAAAAACTGAACGATGCTTTTTTGAAATTTGCGCTGTTCCACGAGTCCTGCGTGCGATGCTTCGCGCATCCTGCGTTTTTGTGATTTGGTTATAAAATATGATATAGGTAAAATTATTAAAACGATGAGCGTGAGGAACACGTTGTAGTGCAGAAGCATTGCGAAAATCACAATGAACTGAACCGCGTCGGCAATCGTGTTTATAATCGAGTTCAAATAAAGTGACGGAATAGCCTCCGCGCTTCGCGTCAGAATGTTTGATAAAGTCACGGAGTCATATTGACTGTACTGAGCATAGTTACAGCGAAGGAGCTTTTTGAACACCGTGTCCGTGACATCATAGATACATTTTTTGCCGAACCTGTAATTCAGCCTGTTTTTCAAAAGTGCAATCAGCGCACCGATTACGGGAACGGCGACCGTGATGCAGATGCACACAATCAAAGCCCGAAAGTTTTTCTCCGGGATAAATTCATCGGCGGCTTTCTGATAAATAATCGGGTTAACGACCGACAAAGCCGTAATTATCAACGCCAATGCGAGAATTGAAACGAGCATCGGTATATGTTTCTTTATTGAAGCGCGAAGGATTTGCTTTGAACGTGATTCGGTTTTGTTCATATAAGTACCTCCCTTGCTTTTCACCTTTAAAGTATAAACAAATCAGCCTTTTATTTCAATATTTCGCCTGTTTTTCTGCATAGTAACTAAAACGAAAACTCCCTTTTTGTGCAGGATTTTGAAAGGAAGCTGACTTATCCTATATCAAAATACGGTTTTGCAGCAAGATATATTAAAATTACAAAACAAAAAAGGACACCGCAACGGTGTCCTTAATATGGAGCGGATGACGGGGCTCGAACCCGCTACCTCCACCTTGGCAAGGTGGCGCTCTACCAGATGAGCTACATCCGC
>CAKSHH010000009.1 GCA_934456435.1 uncultured Eubacteriales bacterium | reverse complement strand
CTCTGTGGGAGCCTCTGTCGGCTTCTCTGTAGGAGCTTCTGTCGGAGCCTCTGTGGGAGCCTCTGTCGGCTTCTCTGTGGGAGCCTCTGTCGGCTTCTCTGTGGGAGCCTCTGTCGGCTTCTCAGTCGGAGCTTCTGTCGGCTTCTCAGTCGGAGCTTCTGTCGGCTTCTCAGTCGGAGCCTCAGTAGCAGGCTCAGGGAGGTTGTTTACAACTGTTGCTGTAATCTCTTCACCGTTGCTGTTTGAGCAAGTGAAGAATGTAACAGAAATATCGTCCTTGGTTACATCCTTGTCTGCTGACTTTGTGAATGTAAAGGTGAATATAGCACCCTTAACCTTGTAAGCGTCAACAGTTGCAAGGCTGATCTTACCGGTTGTCAGATTCTGTGAAGCAAGCGCTCCGCTGCTGTTCACGATGAAGTTGCCGAATGCTTCGCTCTTCTCAATCGCTGTGAGAGTGAGGCCCTCAGCCGCGGTGATCTGAGCATCAAAGTTCTGGAATCCTTCATCAACAAGGCTAAGAGAAACAGAAACTTCTGTTGCTGACTCCTTAACCAGGTCAACAGAGAACTTAGGAGCGTTAGCTGCAAACGCTGAAACAAGCATTGCAACGGTAACACCGATTACCAAAGAAACAGAAAGAACAACTGAAAGGATCTTTGCAATCTTATTCATTGTAATCACCAATTTCTCCTTCAAGTAGATTTGTACATAGTACATTTATATTAGATATTGTCACCCATAGGCGAATAGGAAACAATGCTCTAACCGAAATCAATATCCGAAATCCGTATAGGAAGCGCTGCTGCTTCCGACAGACTTCAGGCTGACCGTGAGTCCGACCGTAGTGACCTCCGACTCCGAAACAATGTTCACATTCCATTCAATGCTTTTGAACTCGCCGGTTTTCGTGTCAACCTCACAGCGAATTACACAGTCCTTATAGCTCAGGGCAAGAGAATCAACCTTTGACTTTGCGCCCTCGATGCTTTCCGATTCTTCAAGCTCCTTTTTCAGCTCACCGTATGACGGAAGACTGAAAGTGCTGACAATCGGGCTGTTCCGACCGGGATCGGTCTCGTCCTTGAAGCATACCGTCAGGACACATAAATCATTTTCGACTTTGCCGTATGAAACCGATTTGTATAGTGAAATGTCGTCAGAGAGCGGCGTTATCATTCTGTCGGCAGAATCCTCGCTCTTTTGTCTGACAATCTTGTTGTAGGTTTTGTTGTAGCTCTTATCGGCTTTTGTCTGATCCTCAAGCTGTTTAAGCTTTTCTTTTGAAATAAGCAACGATGACGGACCGCTTACTTTTACCGACTCTGCGGTGCTGGAAACCTTTTCCTTGTGCAGATAAGACGGTTGTTCTTCCTCGACTTTTTTTACGGCGGCGTTTATCATTCCGACAATCTCGGACTCGTTCGGTTCTGCTGTTTCGTCGGCCTTGAACCTTTCGATAAGCCCTACCGAATATTTCAGAATGTCCAGAGCATCGGCTGAATTAACCTTTTTGTCCGCATTGACATCGGCAGCAATAAGGGCGGATGACCCAAGAAGCTTGCGGTCAACACAATGGTTGAGCACGGCAAGCGCATCTGCCGAATCGACTCTGCCATCCGAATTGACATCGCCGAAAGCAGTATTTGCGGCGTTTCCGACAATCGGAGCGCAGGCAAATATTCCGCCGGCAACGGCAAACGAAAGGAAGCAGGAAACGATTTTTTTTGAAACGTTGCGCATCTCTTTCCTCCGTAAAAAAATCGACATAGACACCGAGCCTATTTTTGAAGATTATATACCAAACCGGCAAATATGTCAATAGCTAATTTATTCCTCAATACAAATACAGCCCAATGTACGAATTGCGTCGAATCTTTGTGATTGACATAATTCTTTTTTTATTATATAATACATTTGAATAAACTCACACGGGAGGAATGGAAAATGAAAAAGTTATCGTCATTCTGCGCCGTCATTCTTGCGCTGATAATCGCTCTGTCCTGCGTTTTCATACCCGTTTCCGCGGCGAATGCATCGCTTGTCACAAAACCGGCAAAGCTGACATTTTATCAGGGCATCGACTGGATGTATACCAAAGACGGCACGCTCGCAATGCTCAAGGGCGGTCTTGATCTGCACGGCACGGTCATCTCATACAACGGCGCCGAGTATTCATACACCGTGAAAGCTTCCGGTCCCAATATGTATGCCAAAAGTGCGTCCGGCAAATGGGTTGTCGGCAAAAACACGATGAACATTTACTGCGATGACATTCCGTCAAGCATCTATGTTTCAACCGATGTTACCTTTGTCACCGTAAAGAGCTTCTCGATCGAGAGAGCCCCCAAGACAAAGCTTGTGCTTGACGCGGACTGGAAAATGGGTCCCCTCAACGATGTTGAGATCACTCAGTACGACCTCACGGGCACGGTTCTCAAGGTAACCTACACTGATTCGGCAGTTAAGACGGTTGAGTATCCGAACGCTTCGATAGGCTGGTCGGTTCCCTCAGGAACAGACGTAATTATGCCCGGCGAAAATACGTTCTATATCACTTTCTGCGGTCAGTCAACGCCATTCAAGGTAAACTTCATTACTCAAAAGAATTTCAGCAAGGGTGACGTAAGCCTTGACGGTAAAATCACATCCTACGACGCGCTGAATATTCTTCAGTATTCCATCGGCTCAATCACGCTCAGCTCGACACAGCTCGGTCTTGCCGATGTTTCAAACGACAGCAAGGTAAACTCCGCCGACGCGCTGACAATACTTCAGTACATCGTCGGAATCAAAAAATCCCTGTAACCATCAGAGGAGGTAACAAAAATGAAAGTTTTTCAGAAAATTATCTGTGCAGTAGCTTCTCTTTCCGTTGTTATCGCTACTGTATCCTGTATGGCAGTATCGTCATCTGCGGTGGCTAACACCCCCGGTGATGTAAACAGCGACGGTTCCGTCAATTCGTTTGACGCTCTTTCAATCGTAAGATACTGCACCGGAGAAGGCACGCTCACAAAGGCGGAAATTGTTGCCGCCGACACAGACCTTGACGGCAAGGTTACGTCAACCGACGCGCTCTACATACTCCAGTACACGGCAGGCGTTATTGACAGATTTCCTGCTCAGACCGGTGAGGGCAGAATCCACATTGTCGGCGATTACTACTACGACATAGCGACCGGAAAGGTTACAAACACCGACGGTTCAGGTCTTCTCGGCTTCTCCTACGATGCAAAAGACGACGCTTTCTATGCATCGACCTACGCATGGCAGAGAACATTCGGCTATACATATCTTTATGACGTTGCCGCTCCGTTCATCGTCTGCAACTTTGATACGAGCCGTATCTTCTTCGACTACAACGGCATGGAGTGGATGATACAGCTTTGGAAGGGTCAGTACGGCTATATTCTCAACGGCTGCGAAATAGGACTTTACTACCGTGACTTTGACGACGATGAGCTTGTTGATGACAAGGGCAGAAAGTTCTACAAATGTGCGGACGACGATATGCTTGTTCAGATGGAGCTCACAATGTACAAGAATAACAAGCTGTTCTTCCACCGCAGCAAGCAGTATTCATGGTGGCTCACAGGCTTCAAGCTCGGCACGATTGAGGCTTACGGCCTCACCCCCACATCCACACAGGTTCTCAGCGTCAGCGCAACGATCTACTTCACAGATCCCGAAATGATGGATGCGTTCATCGGCGGACTTGAAAACTGCACGGAAATCGAGCATAATGCATCGAAGAGAAAGCGTCAGGTCACGTTTGAAAACGGTAAGTTTGAAAACGGCTGCGGCTACACGGTCAACAGAGCAAATCAGTCGGTTTCATTCTCTTGGAAATAAACTAACATACACAGAAAGAGCATTTTCCGTTTGGAAAATGCTCTTTTTTCGTCTTATTTTATGCGTTCCAGTCCGTGCGGAACAGGTCTTGTAACATACACCTGATTGATAAACGATTTCAGGCTTTCTGCGGCGCTCTCCGCCTTTGATTCGTCGTCAAAAATTCCGAACACCGTCGGGCCGCTTCCGCTCATGCAAGCCGCCATTGCGCCGTAACGGTTGAGTACAGACTTGATCGGCACGCGTTCGGGCACCTCAATGAGCTGTTCAAAGATGTTCTTTGTGCGCTTGCAAATTCCTGCAAGATCCCCTTTGGACGCCGCATACAGCATTCCGCAGGTATCAAGATGTCTAATGCTCGGCGCCGTATCAAAAGCACCGTAAGCCTCTTTGGTTGACACTCCCCTGTCGGGCTTGGCAAGGACGATATAGCAGTCCTCGAGCGGCGGCAGCGGAGAAAGAATCTCACCGATGTTCTGCGCCAGGCAGGTACCTCCCGTAAGGCAAAACGGAACGTCAGCCCCAACCTTGACTCCGATTGCACAAAGCTGCTCGCGGGTTAAATTGGTTGCGTAAATATCATTGAGCGCAGCTATGACTGCAGCTCCATCCGCACTTCCGCCTGCCATTCCTGCCGCAAACGGAATGTGTTTTTCAATATTTATTTTTATGCCCCTGTTTTCAACGCCGACCGCATCAAAAAATGCCTTTGCTGCTTTGTATGCGATATTCGTTTTGTCGCACGGGAGCGATACTTCGCTGCACGTTATGGATATTTTTCCGTCATCTGTCTCTTCGACGCTCACCGTGTCATAAAGTCCGACGGACTGCATTACCATAAACAGGCTGTGATAACCGTTGTCAAGCGTTGCCAATATGTCCAGCATAAGGTTAATTTTGGCAGCCGCCTTGTATTCTGCTCTCATATAGTTCTGTTCCTTTCGGGAGTGTAAATATGTGCTCGATATTTTCTCAAAGGAAACCGATTTTTGCTTTTTGAAAAGTTATTTTCCAATTCTCGTCTGTTTCAGTCCCGTAAACTTCTGTCCCCATGCATTTGCCCATGCCTCGCAGTAGAGCGAATAGTAAGAGACATTTTTATTTTTTCTGTAATTTATGCAGGGCTTGAAATTGCACCAGATAAACGACGGGATCGCGATAACAAGGAACCATACGGGACCGAGGAGAAGAGCCTGCCATGTGTGGCCGTACTCATGAATACGGGTATCCCTGAGCCAGTCGTCGGGTCTGTCGGGATTCATAAAGATAAACGTACCGAACGAAATTCCGCCCCAATCGCCGGGGACGTAGGTTACGGTCGCGTTAAAGAACCTTTCGTGCTTGCAGCCCTTGATTACGGCAAAAATTATGTAGCCGATAAAACCGATGAGATTTATCGGCAGCGCCCATGTCCATTCTATAAGATAAAACAAAAATTTCTTCATATTATACCTCCGTTCGGTTTATTGTATCACATTTCAGTCTCTTTGAAAAGAGTATTAAAGCATTTTCTGAAAAACTTGAAAAATATCAAAATATGTGTATAATATATATATCAGTATATTTTACGGAGGTTTTAATATGACAGAAGTTAATAAAGATATGCTCATCGGCGAAATCCTTGACGCAGACAGAGGAACCGCAGAGTTCTTCCTGAATATGGGAATGCATTGCCTCGGCTGTCCTTCGGCAAGAGGAGAGAGCCTTGAAATGGCATGTGCCGTACACGGTGTTGACGTTGACCAGATGGTAGCCGACATCAACGCTTATCTTGCAAGCAAATGATCAGACTCAAGCCGAGACTTAAAACAGCGGCGGATATGGTACGCGTCGGTTCCCGTGTCGCAGACATCGGCACCGATCATGCCTATCTGCCCGCGGCTATGATTCTTTCGGAAAAAATACCGTCTGCCATTGCCGCAGACTTGCGAAAAGGTCCATTGGAAAACGCCGCCGAAACCGTCCGAAATAATTGCATTGAGGACAAGGTTCAGCTTCGCCTTTCCGATGGACTTAAATGTGTCCGCCCAGACGAAGCCGACGACATAATCATCGCCGGAATGGGCGGTATACTGATCTCCGAGATTCTCACCGCCGCGGACTGGGTGAAAGACCCGAAATACAAGCTCATTTTACAGCCGCAGTCACACGACGAGGACGTCCGAATGTATCTTTTCACAAACGGATTTGAAATAACCGACGAAGAGGTCTGCTTTGAGGACGGCAAGGTTTATATATGCATCGGCGCTGTTTTCACGGGTAACGTTCAGCCGCACACCGACGCTGAAATTATGTTCGGAAATATACTGAAGCGAAACGATGAAGCCGCGGTGAGCTTCAAAAGCAAAAAAATCAGAAGAATATCGGCAAGGCTTTCCGCCATTCGCGCCCACGGAGGCGACGAGGGCGAAAGGCAATGCCTTGAATCAATACTTAAGGCAATACCGCACAATTGATGCGCACGCATTGCCTTAAAGAGGTGAAAAAATGGCAAATGTAAAGGACTTTTACGATTATCTTAATACGATTGCGCCCTTTGATACTCAGGAAAGCTGGGACAACAGCGGAATGTTGGTCGGCGATATGTCGGCACAGGTTCACAAGGCTGCCGTCACGCTCGATATCACCGTCAAAGAGATTGAAAAGGCTCGCGAAATCGGAGCGGATTTGATAATAAGCCACCACCCCGTCATCTTCAGTCCTATAAAGGCGGTAACATCCGGGAGCGTGCCGTACGAGCTTGTCAAAAGCGGAATAAACGCTCTGTGCTGTCACACTCCGCTTGACATTGCCGACGGCGGAACCAACGATTCTCTCGCCGAAATCCTCGGCATAGAGGTCACGCGCGCCGAGGATCCTATACTCAGGCTCGGCACGGTTGAAAAGACAACAGCCGACAAACTCGCTTCACACATTGCCGACAGGCTCGGCACAACGGTAAGATATGCCGACGCAGGCAAGCCGATCACAAAAATTGCGATTTGCACGGGTTCAGGCTGTTCGCTCATCGAGGCGGCAGGCGATATCGACGCCTTTATCACGGGCGATGCCTCCCACCACAATTTTCTCGACTGTGTTCAGTCAGGCATAACTCTTATCGCCGCCGGACACTACGAAACGGAGATTGTCGCAGTTCCCGTCCTTGTGAAGAAATTACAGGGTCAATTCCCCGACATTGAAATAATTGACATAAAACAGGAAAATCCGATTAAATTTGCATGAGGTTAAGGTATGGCTCTGGACGGAATATTTCTCAGTAAAATTAAAGATGAGCTGCTCGAAGAAATAAGACTGAGCCGCGTTGAAAAGATACATCAGCCCTCCCGCGAGGAGCTGGTGATACATCTGCGCGGCAAAACGGGAGCAAAAAAGCTTTTCCTTTCGATTCGGGGAAACAGTCCGCGAATACACCTGACCGAGCACGCGCCGGAGAATCCTGCCGTGCCGCCGATGTTCTGTATGCTGATGAGGAAAAAGCTTCTCAACGCTCAGCTCACCGACATACGTCAGGCGGAGCTTGACAGAATACTCTACCTCGACTTTAACGCGACGAACGAAATCGGCGACAAGGTCAATCTGACGCTTTCAATCGAAATTATGGCAAAATACAGCAACATAATTTTGTTTGACGGCGACGGCAAAATTGTTGACGCACTCAAACGAGTTGACCTCAGCCAGTCGGCGGTGCGCCAGATACTGCCCGGCTTTCGCTACACCGCTCCCCCGCCGCAAAGCAAGCTCAACATAACAAATCACACGACGGAAAATATAATTTCACAGGTCAAAGCCTTTTCTTCAAAAAGTCTCTCATCCGCCGTTCTCAACACCTTGCAGGGCGCTTCGCCGCTCACCTGCCGTGAAATCTGCGGAGAATACGGCGAGCTTTACACCGACGAGGTTCCCGACGACGGCTTCACTTATCTCGCCGAGCGTCTTGACGAACTGAGGGACATTATAACAAGCCAAAAGGGAACTCCGTTCATCCTCAAGGACGACACGGGAAAGCCCGTTGACTTTTCTTTCTTTCCGATCAAACAGTACGGAAGCAAATACCGTGCGGAAATCAAGCCGAGCTTTTCACAGCTTCTTGATGAATTTTACTATGAATGTGACCGCCTTGAGCGCACCAAACAGAAAGGTCAGGATTTGGTAAAGCTTCTCAATTCCGCCATCGCAAGAACCTCCAAAAAGCTGAGTCTGCGACAAGCCGAGCTTGAAAGCTGCGCCGACAGGGAAAAACTGCGTATCAATGCGGAGCTCATCAACGCCAACCTTTATCGGCTTGAAAAAGGTGCGCTTTTCTATGACCTTGAAAACTACTATGACGAAAACAAGCCAATACGCATAAAGGCGGATCCGTCAAAGTCCCCTGCCCAAAACGCTCAAAAATACTTTAAGGAGTACCGCAAAGCAAAGACTGCCGAGCAGCTCCTCACGGGCTTCATTGAAGAGAGCAAGCAGGAACTCGCTTACCTTGAAACGGTCGCCGACTCGCTCGAAAGAGCCGATACACAGGCGGAAATCGACGAAATCCGCGCAGAGCTTTCGCTCAGCGGATATATAAAAAAGAAACGAGGCTCAGACAGGAAATCGTCCAAAACTTTGCCGCCCATCGAATACCGCACCACGGACGGCTTCAGGGTGCTTGTCGGCAGGAACAACGTTCAGAACGACAAGCTTTCGCTGAAAACCGCCGCAAAGAATGATATGTGGCTCCACACTCAGAAATTCCCCGGCTCTCACGTCATCATTGTCAGCGACAACCGCGAAATCAGCGACGATGCGATTGTCGAAGCGGCGGAAATAGCCGCATACCACAGCAAGGCGAGGGACGCAAAGCTCGTTCCCGTGGACTACACTTACGTCAAGAACCTTAAAAAACCTCAGGGTGCGCCCTACGGCAAGGTTATATATCATGTTTACTACTCGGTCAATGTTACTCCCGATCGAGACAAAATCAATGCTAAACTTATAAAGTAAGGTGAAAAATATGCGACTTCTTGTTATTGACGGCAACAGCATAATAAACCGTGCTTTTTACGGAATCAAACTCCTCAGCACAAAGGACGGAAAATATACCAACGGCATTTACGGCTTTATGAATATTTTTCTCAAGCTTTTGGGCGAATGTCAGCCCGACAGAGTGGCTGTTGCGTTCGACGTTAAGAAGCCGACCTTCAGACATGAACTGTACTCCGGGTACAAGGCAGGACGTCACGCCATGCCCGAAGAGCTCGTCCAGCAGATGCCCGTGCTCAAGGATCTCCTTACCCTGCTCGGCTACAAAACGGTCGAAAAGGAGGGCTGGGAAGCGGACGATATTCTCGGAACGCTCAGCGTCCAAATGAAGGACGGCGACAAGTGCTTCATTGCAACGGGAGACCGCGACAGTCTCCAGCTTGTCAGCGACACGACAACGGTTCTTCTTGCCTCAACGAAAATGGGCAGGACACAAACCATTGCCTACGACAAGGCAAAAATCAAAGAGGACTACGGCGTTGAGCCGTGGCAGATGATTGAAATTAAAGCTCTCCAGGGGGACAGCTCCGACAACATTCCCGGCGTTGCGGGAGTCGGTCCCAAGACCGCAGGCGACCTCATTCAGCGTTTCGGCTCGGTTGAAAAGATTTATGAAAACATCGACACCATTGACATAAAGGACAAGCTGCGCGAGAAGCTCGTCAATTCAAAGGAAAGCGCAATGCTCAGCCACACGCTCGGCACAATAAGAACCGACGCGCCGATTGACACGGATATGGATTCGTACATTCCGTCGAAGCCCGACAGCGGCAAGGCTTCAAGACTTCTTGCCTCGCTTGAAATGTTCAGCATGATCGACAAGTTTGACCTCGGCAAGGCGGACGATCAATCCGTCGAAACGGTCAGCGTACCGATCAAGCACGTTGATTCTTTCTCGGAAATCGCCGTGGGTAAAAAGGCATATTTTGTTCCCGAATTTTCGGACGGAGATATAACGTCCGTCGCGTTTGACTGCGGCGAATACATTGCGGTCATCGAAAACGACAGCTTCACCTTTGCATCGGAGCTTGCGGAAATTCTTTCCGACGAAAAGATTGAAAAAATAACCTGTGACGCAAAGAATTTATACTCGTGGGCATTCAAAAGAGATGTTCAAATTCGCGGCAAGATAAGCGACATAATGATTGCAGGCTACATTCTCAATCCGTCCGCCAGCGACTATTCTCCCGTACGAATGGCACAGGAATACGGCGCGGCTTGCCCCGAAATCGGTGAAGAAAACGATACGGCGCTCAAGGCCGCCGCTCTCAAGGGCGCATGGGAAAAGGTAATTGAAAAAATTGAAGAAAACGATCAGCTCCCCCTGCTTTACGATATCGAAATGCCTCTTTCAAAGGTGCTCTCATCAATGGAGGTCACGGGCTTCCTTGTTGACCGCGAAAGCATACAGCAGTACGGAGCCGTGCTGGAGGCAAACGTAAATGAGCTTGTCACAAAAATATATGACCTTGCAGGCGAAGAGTTCAACATAAATTCGCCCAAGCAGCTCGGAACCGTTCTTTTTGAAAAGTTACAGCTTCCGGCGAAAAAGAAAACCAAATCTGGTTACTCGACCAACGCCGACGTACTTGAAAGCCTTTCGCCGGACTATCCGATAGTTTCCCTGATTCTCGAATACAGAACACTCGCAAAGCTCAAATCGACATACTGCGACGGACTGCAAAAATGCATTGCGCCCGACGGAAGAATCCACTCCACGCTCAACCAGACCGAGACGAAAACGGGACGAATTTCATCAACGGAACCGAATCTTCAGAACATTCCCGTGAGAACGCCCATCGGACGCGAGCTGAGAAAGTTTTTCATTGCAAAGGACGGCTGTGTTCTTGTCGATGCCGACTACTCGCAGATCGAGCTGAGAGTTCTCTCCGACATTTCAAACGACGAAACAATGATATCCGCCTTCAACAACGGCGACGATATCCACACCATAACGGCTTCGCAGGTTTTCAATATGCCCGTTGAGGCTGTCACCCCCCTGATGAGAAGCCGCGCAAAGGCGGTCAACTTCGGCATTGTCTACGGCATCGGCGCGTTCTCGCTTGCCCACGATATCGGAGTTTCACGCGCGGAAGCGGACAAATACATCAAGGGTTATCTTCATCATTTTTCGGGCGTTGAGCGATATATGAAAGACGTTATCGCAAAGGCAAAAGAGGACGGCTACGTTCAGACTCTGTTCAAGCGCCGCCGCTACCTGCCTGAGCTCGCCGCTTCAAACGCGATGATACGCAACTTCGGTGAGCGCGTCGCAAGAAATATGCCGATACAGGGCACGGCTGCCGATATAATCAAAATCGCAATGGTTCGCGTATACGAGCGTCTTGAGTCTGAAGAACTCAAGGCAAAGCTCATAATGCAAATCCACGACGAACTGATTGTCGAAGCTCCCGAAAGCGAAAAGGAGCAGGTCTCCGCCATAGTCCGCGAGGAAATGGAGAACGCCTGCAAAATGAAAGTCAAACTCACCGCCGACGTGCACTGCGGCAAGAGCTGGTACGACGCAAAAGGATAAATCAAGATGAAAGTTGTAGTTACAGCAAGGAATTTTTCAACCGACGACGACACGGCTTTGAAGATGCTCATTGACGCAGGCTTTGAAGTCAGCGACCACAGCGCGGAGGATCTCGGAAGCGGAACGGACAAAAAGTACATTATGTCCCTGATTGAAAATGCCGACGCGGTAATCTGCGGTCCCGAAAAAATAACCAATCAAGCCATAGAAGCGAGCAAAAACTTGAAGCTTGTTTCCCGCCGCGGAGTCGGATATGATTTGATAGACATAGGCTTCTGCAAACAGCACGGCGTGGCAGTTGCACGCGCACTCGGAACGGTCGAGGGCTCTGTCGCCGAAAGCGTTATGGCATACATTCTTTATTTTGCACGCCGAATCGACCTGCAAAATGAAAGTATGCATCGCGGCGAATGGAAAAGAATTATGACGCCGGGAGCGAAGAGCCGCACGCTCGGTCTGATAGGCTTCGGCGGAATCGGAAGTGAAATTGCCAAGCGTGCCGTTCCTTTCGGAATGAGGGTGCTTTACTACTGCCGTCACCCTGAAGACAGGTACGGCGCACATTATGCGGAGCTTGACACGCTTCTTTCCGAGAGCGATTATGTTTCGATAAATGTTCCGCTGACGGACGAAACTGCCGATATGGTTGACGAAAAAATGCTTTCAAGGATGAAAGACGGCGCGGTACTTATAAACACGGCACGAAGCGGAATTGTCAATACCGATGCTCTCGTTTCGGCTTTGGAAGAGGGAAAATTATCCGGCGCGGCAGTCGATGTTTTTGACAATGAGCCATGCACGGATTCTCCGCTCGCCCGGTTTGACAACGTCGTTCTGACGCCGCACACAGCCCCGTTTACAAGTGAAAACTTCCGTGAAATGAACAACAGGGCGGCAAAGAGCGTTATTGAGTTTTTCGACGGAACGCTTGATCCGCGCTATCTGATAGGATGATAATATGAAAATTACATTTGTCTGCACAGGCAACACCTGCCGCAGCGCAATGGCAGAGGGAATATGCAAAAGAATACTTGCCGACCGCGGCATAAAGGATATTGAATGTCAGAGCTGCGGACTCGGCGCATTTACGGGCGACACCGCCTCTCCCCTCGCGATTGAAGCGGCAAAGGAACACGGCGCGGATATTTCATCGCACCGTTCCAGACAAATAAATCAATATATATTTGACGGAACCGACCTTATGGTGTGCATGACGGCACGGCACAAGCAGGCTGTCATGACGCTGAGCCCGAAGTTCAGAATCATCGTGCCCGAACCCGAAATCTCCGACCCCTACGGCGGCAGCAAGGAGATTTACAAGCTTTGCGCCGAGCAGATTGAAAGGTTTGTTGCGGCGCTGATTGACTCGCTGACCTTTGAGATCGTCAAGATGAGACCCGATCACGTCAAAGCCATTGCGAAAATTGAGGAGCAATGCTTCTCATCCCCGTGGACTGAAGAGGGCATTGCCGAAGAAATAGAAAACGAAAACGCGCATTTCCTTGTTGCCGTTGCTGCGGACAAGGTCATCGGCTACATCGGAGTGCACGAGGTCTGCGGCGAAGCTTACATAGACAACATTGCCGTCAGTCCCGATCACAGGCGGCTCGGAATCGGCGAAAAACTTTTGAAAAAGGCTCAGCAATACGCGTTCAGCCGCGGCTGTGAATTTATATCCCTCGAAGTGAGGAAAAGCAATTCCGCCGCGATTTCCCTGTACCGAAAGCTCGGCTACGAAACCGCCGGCGAACGCAAAAACTTCTATACCAACCCCGCAGAGGACGCGGTAATTATGACATTGAAAGAATGTGAAAGCGAATGAAAATTTTATCTTTGGAATCCTCCTGTGACGAGACGGCGGCGGCAGTTGTCGAAGACGGACGCAAGGTGCTATCAAGCGTTGTTGCCTCCCAGGTTCAGGAGCATATAATCTACGGCGGAGTTGTGCCTGAAATCGCTTCCCGACGTCACGTTGAAGCCGTTTCGGGTGTCGTCGGCAAGGCGCTTAGTGATGCCGGCTGTACTCTTGACGACATTTCGGCAATAGCCGTAACCTACGCGCCCGGACTGATCGGAGCTCTTCTCGTCGGAGTGAATTACGCCAAGGGGCTTTCGCTGGCAAGCGGTATTCCGCTTGTTCCCGTGCATCATCTGCGTTCACACATTGCCGCAAACTACATCACCCACTCCGAACTTGAGCCTGAGTTCCTTTGCCTTGTCGTTTCGGGCGGACACAGCCACATCGTCGAGGTCAAGGACTATACGAAGTTCAAAATAGTCGGCTACACCCACGACGACGCCGCAGGAGAAGCGATGGACAAGGCGGCGCGAGCCATGGGTCTGCCCTACCCCGGCGGCCTTAACCTTGACCGCGTTGCCAAGGACGGCAATCCGAAAGCATACAAAATGCCTCATCCGAGGGTCGACGGCGCACCTTACGACTTCAGCTTTTCGGGTCTGAAAACAGCCGCGCTGAACACCATCAACATTGCTAAGCAAAAGGGAGAAGAGATAAACGTTCCCGACCTCGGCGCGTCATACATCAAGGCGGTTGTCCGCTGTCTGACCGAAAACACGGAAAAGGCCGCAAGGGATCTCGGCTACAAAAAAATTGTGCTTGCCGGAGGCGTTTCGGCTAACTCTGTTCTGCGCCGCGATATGGAAGCTCTCTGCAAAAAGAACGGCTGGCAGCTTTACGCGCCCGAACTCAAATACTGCGGCGACAACGGCGCAATGGTAGGTGCTCAGGGCTACTATGAATTTATCAGCGGCAACACCGCCGATATGTCCCTCAACGCCTACGCGACAATGAGCATTGAATAACGCTTTGACATTTTTAAAAAATAATGTATAATATATAACTGCAAATGTTTATTGCAATCTAATCAACAAAATAGCTTGAAGACACGATACACGGACGCCTGTCCTGATACGAAACAGAGCACAAGCCTTGCGTGTACCGTTGATGACCGACTGTCGGCACACGCTTTATGCGTGTGCTTTTTTGTTTGTGTTGTAAAGCGACAGGAGGCTTCATTATGGAAGAAACAAAGGTCAATTCATTTTTGGAAACGGAGAAAGTCGGCAAGCTCATGCGTAAATTTTCCCTGCCGTGCATAATCTCGCTGCTCGTCGGCGCGCTTTACAATATCGTCGATCAGATTTTCATTGCCAACGCCGACTACCTCGGCTCTTACGGCAACGCGGCAAACTCGGTCGTCTTTCCGCTGACGGTCATTGCCCTCGCAATCGCGACCATGATCGGCGACGGCTGCGGTGCATTCGTCAGTATTCGCCTGGGCGCAAAGGACTTTGAAAAAGCGCACAAAAGCATCGGCAATTCGGTTCTGCTGACCATCGCTTCAAGCCTTGTTCTCATGACAATTTACTTGATTTTTGCCGACCGAATTATAACGGCTTTCGGCGGCACGGTCAACGAGGAAACGTTCAATCTTTCAAAGGAATACTTCTTTTGGATTTCGCTCGGCATACCGTTTTATATGTCCGGTCAGGCGCTCAATCCGATAATCCGTTCCGACGGCAATCCTCGCTTCGCAATGATAACTCTGCTTGTCGGCGCAATAAGCAACTGTATCCTTGACCCGATATTCATTTTTAAATTTCATTGGGGCATGATGGGCGCGGCAGTCGCAACGGTAATTGGTCAGATTCTCTCCGCCGTTCTCTCGTTCATCTATCTTTTAAAAATAAAAAGCGTTACGCTTTGCAAAGCAAGCTTCGTCCTCGACAAATCGGTTATTTTTAAAATAATTCCGCTCGGCGCGTCAAGCTTTCTCGCACAGATTTCTATTGTCTTTTCAATGGCGGCGGTACTCAATATGTGCAAAAAATACGGCGCACTCGATCCGATTTTCGGTCAGACAGAGTACGCCCAAATACCGACGGCAGTCATCGGCATTGTTCTTAAATTTTTCCAGATAATTATGTCAATCGCGATAGGTATGTCGGCGGGCTGTATTCCGATTGTCGGCTTCAACCTCGGTGCAGGACGCAGGGACAGGGTGCGCGAGCTTATGCGTCTGCTCATGCTTGCCGAAGCGGTCGCAGGTCTCATAGCAACAATAATTTTTGAGCTTTTCCCGACACAGCTTATCGGCATTTTCGGCGCGGGTAACGAGAGCGTTTATTACACTCAGTTTGCAATCAAAGCCATTCGCATAATCCTTTGCGCGACGGTTCTCTCCTGCGTCAACAAGGGTGTAACAATTTTTCTGCAATCCCTCGGCAAGGCTGGAACGTCTACCCTGCTTTCAATGCTCAGGGAAATTGTGTGCGGCGTCGGTCTTGTGCTTCTCCTGCCGATTTGGTTCGGACTTGACGGTCTGCTTTGGTTCATGGCGATCGCGGATATCATAACCGTTGTCGCTTCACTCGCAGTTCTTATTCATATTGATAAGAGCTTAAAAAATCATAACACTTAACAGTCAGCGAAAATTTTATTAAATATATTTGCGAAAAAATCCACTACAGTCCAAAAGCAGATATCTACATGGCTTGCGATGCTGTTCCAAAGGGAAGCGTTTTTTCGAGCGATATAGTCGCCCTTATCCTCAAGCTCTATGAGTTTGATTCTTGTGTCACCGGAATTCGGCGAATGAATTACCATCATCAGTCTGCCGCCCTTATCGGTAAAAATCATTCCATGTCCGCCGTCCTGTGCGTTGTGCTTGTCATTTTTGTAAATAGGACGTGAGCTTTGATGCCATTTTCCGTTCAGCTTTCCGTTCAACGAAAATGCCGTTGCGGTTTTGTACCCCTCATAATGTGTTGACCAAAGCATATAAAGCTTACCCTCGGAGGTCTTGTATAAAAACGGTCCGTCGGTAACATGGTTGTCTTTATCAACCCAAATCGGTTCATTTGCTTTAAAAATCGTAACCGACTCGGACACAGCACGAGAAAGATCATCACTGAGCCGAACATAAGCCATACCGCCGATTGAATCGGCTTCGCTTGTGAACTCCTCAACATAAACCATGTACGGAACGCCATCCTCAACATACAAGGTGCCGTCAATGCAATCCCTTGTGTGAGGTGTTACATGTCCGTCACTTATCTCTGCAAAAGGTCCGAGCGGACTTTCTGATTTAAATACAGATGTTCCGCGATAACCAGTTTTGCCGGATTTATAAGTGGCAAAAAGATAGAAATTTCCATCATAGTAATGGCACTCGGCAGCCCAATAATCTCCTACCCCGTCAAAATTTTCGGCGGTATCCGCATTAAAAACGCATGTCGGTCCGTACCACGTTTCAAGGTCATAGCTGACATAACAGCCGTAGCCGTTGAAATGTCCGACCGTTCCGTACATGAAATACACATCTTCATAAAGTACAATGAACGGGTCTCTTATCCAAAGATCGGCAACGTCAATGCATTTGGAAAAATCAATATCGGCACCTGAAAAATCAAAGCTTTGTTCTTTAGCATCGGTGCACGGTACCGTAATAAGAAAGACTGTAAAAATCGAAAGAATTATTGAAATAATTTTTTTCATAGTTCACTCCTCTTTTAGCACGCAAAAAATTACTGATTTCTGCTTTTTATCAATTCAAAAAGCAGCTTATACTTCCCGAATTTAAGCAAACGGAATTTCAGAACTGTGAGCTTCGTTGAGCCGACATCGGAACGGCGGTCAACAGCAATCTTATAAATATCGGTATCGGTTATTTTCTTAACCGTGCCGATTTTTTCTTTTTCCGTCAGCTCCGATTCCGACAGCGCAAGCAAAAATGTGTTGACGACCATTCGCGCGTAGGCTCTTCCCTTTGCCTCAATCTCGCTGTCAAAGCAGCCGTCGTCCTTTATCATCTTCATAACCTCATGCAGGGAATCCGAATTGAGCCGAAGCGAATTTACATCATATTTACGGGAAAGTCCGCCCTCCAGCCGTCTGTAATGATAAAGGGGCTTTTTAATATAATACCCTCTCTGCATCGAGTGGATTATCTCCGCCGACTGAAACCAGTCCTCGCCATGGCACATCGCCGTGAAGCTCTCATATTCAAAGCCCTTTCCGTAGCTTTCGCGCCGACAGCATTTCATCCACAGCGGATTCATTTTTCTTCCGAGGAGGAGCTTATACAAAAGCTTTTTGTCCTCGCGCTCTATCACGCGTTCCTCCTCCATCAGCGTTTTCACCCTGTTGCGTGACGGATCATCATAGAAGCTGAGCACATCGAAAAGCACAAGGTCACAGCCGAACTTGCAGATTTTTTCATCCACCGATTTTATAAGCTCGCTGTCTATCAGGTCGTCGCAGTCAACCGTCAGTATATACTCACCGACCGAGTTTTCAAACGCAGTCCTGCGCGCGAGATTAACTCCCTGGTTCTTTTTGTGCACAACCTTTATTCTCGAATCTTTTTTTGCATAGCCGTCAAGAATCGTTCCGCTTGAATCGGTCGATCCGTCGTCAACGGCAACGATTTCAAAATCCGTACAGCTCTGTGCAAGAACCGAATCCAAACACTCGGCAAGATATTTTTCACCGTTATATACACTTATAAGTACGCTGTATTTCGGCAATACGCTCACCTCTTCTTCGTCAGGCGGAACTCGCTGAACATAAATCCGTCAATCGGCTCCGTGATTTCAATATCGGCACAGCCGTTCACAAAAAATCTTGACGGAACGTCGTAAACGATGCTCTGATAGCCTCCGACAAGATACTTCTTTTCGTAGTCCTCGTCGCGGCGTCCGCCGAACTGCGGTCCGTCATAAAGAACGTCGCCATTGAATGTAATTTTGTGGTGAATTATTTTATCGTTCGGGCGCGATTTGTATGTGATTCTCAATCCGTAATCTCCGCCGGTAAGTCCTGCGACCTTGCAGTCAAAATTGAAATGGTCATACACCTTTGTCATACACATCGGCATACTGCCGTCCGTGTTATCGTCGCCGACAAAGTTCATATAGAACTCGCCATTTTGTCTTCCGATAACCTCAAATCCGTGCTCGGCAAAGGAGAAATAAAACTCGTCGCGTTCGACCTTGTTTCTGTCAAGAATGTCGGTCATATATTCCCTGTCGGGGTGTTCATTCAGCTTTTTGAACAGATACTGTCTGTCCGTAACGGGTATATCTATCGTGTCCAGGGTACAGCCCCTTTCAACATTCATTCCGCCGAAGTGTTCAACGTCAAGCTGCATACCGATAAGTCTGTTCAGCCTCTCGGCAAGCGGGAAAAGACTGCCGCGCAGCTCCTTGTAGCTCTGCGGATATTCCTCAGCGAGTATTTCGCGCGCCGCTTCTATCTCACCTTTTCTGATCTTGGTTGCGGCGTCGTCAATCAGCCCGAGTTCAAATATTCTTCGGTCGCGCACGACCTTGTCACAGCTCGCTCTGAACAACAAAAGTACAAAACGCCAGTTTTCGAGCACAGCGTCGTTTTTAAGCGACAGAAGCAAATTATAAACGTTGTCAACCGACGAATTTTCGGCAGGATCGCCTATCCAGTTTTGCTCCAGTCCGAAAATAATGTCGGCAATCTTTTCGGGATCAAAGCCGGGCAGGAAGCACCTCGCATAGTCCCTGAGCGTCTCCCTGATGTCACAGTTCGGATCAAAATCAAGGTCACTGAAAATAAATTTATTTACGTCGTCATTTACGCCCTCCGAGTAAGAAACGCTGCCGCACACATACTGCCTTGTAAGCCTGTGCACAAGTCGGTATTCGCTCGGTCTCGGATTTATTGCCTCACGGCTGAGCGTTGCGGCGTATGCATAGTGCCAGTCGTCGCGGTCAAAGTGCACGGGAATTTCACAGCGCACATTATGGCACACGTCGGGATAATATCTGATTTCATATTTCGGGTCAATCGAACGGCGCATCTCGTCGAGCGTGAACGGATGATTCGGGCCGTAAATAACGCCGTCTATCTCCTCCGGAAGCTTTGCCATTTCACGTTTGAAACATTCTCCCCAGTCGGGATATTCGTGCGGAGCCTGTGCCGACGGCCAGAGCTTGACATTCGGGAACTGCTTTTGCAGCTCCTCCTTGACCTTTTCGCACCTTTTAAAGAACTCGTCCGCCCGAAGATCACCGGGATCGCCTCCTGCAGGAAAGAAAACATCAAGTCCGGGGCTCGGCGCACAGGTTTTGCAGAGGTAATCCGCGCTCTCCTCGTCGCTGAGGCGGCTCGTATAACAGCTCCACAGAGACAGCTCAAGGTCATACTTTTTGCAGATTTCCGATTTGATTTTCATTGCTTCCTCAAAGCTGTATTTCATAATCGGCGTTCTTTTTTCGTCCGAAGCAAGGCAGGCTTCGACCGTGTTCATACCGAACATCATAAGGTCAAGAATATATCTCTCGTACTGAGCCGCGTCCCACGCCTCGTATGTATTGTTCATATCGGTGTAGCTGAGCTGATGTCCCCTGACCTTCATATACGGCGAATATTCACCCGTGATATCCTTTGTAAGAATCAGGTCACCTTTCTCAATAACGCACTTTCTCACAAACCTTGCCGCCGAATAAATCAGTCCGCGCAAGCGGTGAGCCGTCATGGTAATTTCACAGCCGTTCTGCTCAATGAAAAAGCTCTCGCTGTCGCTCGGATTTTCGAGTCTCAGCTCGACAAAGCAGCCGTCCGCCTTACTTTCACAGACGGCAGGTCCTTTGCCTGTTTTCATTTCGATTTCTTTAGCCAAAAAATCAGCCGCAACTTTTTCTTTTTCTCCGACGGCGATGATTGCCATACCGTTAAAATTATATTTCACTTGACCACAGCCTTGATTATTTTTTTGTTTTAGTATATCATAAATGAAGTTGATTAGGCAATAGGAAATTAAGGCAGCCGCCGAGAATTGTGCTGTGATATATTCAGCGATTACCAAAAAGAAAGCGATGAAATAATGATTGAAAAAATTAAAGAAAAAAATGTGTGGGATTCGCTCAGAGATACCGAGCTTCCCATCGTGATATATGGAATGGGAAACGGCGCAGATATGATAATCGACCGGCTTCAAGAGCTCGGAATTGAATTTGCCGACATCTTCGCAAGCGACGAATTTGTCCGCGGTCACAGCTTCCGCGGCAAAAAGGTTCTGCGGTATGACGAGGTTTGCGAAAAATACGATGACTTTGTGATAGTTATGGCGTTCGCCGTCCACGACAAAAAAATGCTCAGCCGCGTTAAGGAGCTGTCCTCCCGTCACGCCCTGTTTTTCCCGAATGTTCCGATAGTTGACGACGGGCTTTTCACACGCGAATATATTGAAGCGCACGACGAAGAATTTGACCGCGCGTATTCCCTGCTTGCTGATGACTTTTCCCAAAAGAGCTTTATTGACGTGCTCAACTTCAAGGTCAGCGGCAAAACGGAATATCTTTTCGACTGTGAAAAGGAAAAGTCCGACGTTTATTCCGAATATCTCAAGCTCCGGGATGAAGAAATTATGATGGATCTCGGCGCTTACGACGGCGACACGGTGAGAGAATTTCTGAGCGCGGTGAACGGTCGGTACAGAAAAATCTACGCCGTGGAGGCTGACCCCAAAAACTACAAAAAGCTGACCGCTTTCGCCAAAGAGGTTGATAATATCGAAACCTTTAACCTGGCTGTCTGGAACGAGAAAACAACTCTGCACTTTGAAAAGAAAAAGGGCAGAAACTCAAAGCTTTCGCAGAGCGGAAAAATTGAAATTCCTGCCGACAGCGTCGATAACATTCTCGGCGGCAAAGAGATAACCTTTCTCAAGGCCGACATTGAAGGCAGCGAGGAAAAAGCCCTTGACGGAGCGGAAAATACAATAAAAAAATACAAGCCGAAGCTCTATATATGCGCCTACCACCGCAACAGCGATATGTTCATACTGCCGCAGAAAATCATTTTCCTCTGCCCCGATTACAAAATCCATTTTTGCCACCATCCCTATCTTCCTGCATGGGAATCAAATTTTTATTGCACAACGGAATAATATGTGGTATAATTACTCGCAATATTAAAGGGATGTGACAAAATGAGTGATCCGAAAGGAAAGCTTCTTCCCCGCACTTTGACGATGTATTTTGTTATGCTCGTGCTTTTTGCGGTCGACGCTTTTTTCTTAAAATCTGACCAAACCGTTCTCGGCAACAATTTTTATTCCGACTTTCTCGGCATTGTCGTTATGGTTATGACCGTGCTGTTCGGTTTGGAGCACATAAAATCATACGGGCTGACCAAGAACAAGAAAAAATTTACACAGGCGCTTGCACTCGGAGGATTTTTTTCGATCGTTCCGCTTGTGCTCGTAACGGCTGTGGAAATCGTCGTTATAAAGGCCGCGGATCCGGAAGCTTTGAAATTCGCTTTTTATTCACCCGGTATGCGGTATATCGACAAGGGAAGCTCGCTCAAAACAGCCGCCTGTGTCGGTATCTATGCGGCGACTTCGATTTTCACCGTCCTCTTTCAGGAAACATTTTTCCGCGGATTTTTGATAAAAAAATTTGAAAAAATTACCGATTTTAATGTCGCGAATCTTTTTCAGTCGCTGCTTTTTACGGCATTTGTTCTGCCGAAATTCATCAGGAACTTTATCACCACGGACTATGCAACGGCGGAAATTGCCGCAAGAATTATAATTCCGAGCCTGATCTGCGAGTTTATGTCGGGAATCATTCGCGGCACACTCACGAAGCTGAACGGTTCAATCGCCGCGGCGGCAGTTGACAGCTATGTTTGCACATTCTTTATTGCCTGCCTTCATATTTTCGATTCCACCACGCGAATCACAACGTCGTTCAGCTTGCTTTTGGTTCGTCTTGCAGCGCTTATTTTCATCGGCGTTTACTGTCAGATGAAAAAGAAAAAAGAAATCCGAGCCATTGAAAAAGCTCGTGAAAGTGAAGCGGAGGAGCATCCGCACGAAAGCAAATATTCCGCCGACAAGCTTCCCGACATTGAGACGATAAGTCCCAGTCAGTTCAGAAATATTACCGAAAGTCCGAAGAAAATCTCACCGGAGGATAAAATATTCGATGAGCTGATGAACAAGACTCCGAAAAACAACACCGCCGGCGGTCTCTCTCCCGAAGAGATAAATCGCAGGAAGCTTGAATGCTTTAAGGGCGAGACGGGAAACTTCGCCGAAAACACGGCTGCGGATTCCGCGCCCGATTTTGAGGTTGACGACTTTCTTAGGAACTTCGGCAAGCCGCAAAAGAAAAAGGAAGAAAATGTCGTTCCCGAAAATTTTGACGTGGACAGCTTCCTTTCGGAATTTTCCTCCTCAAACTGAATAACAAAAGGGTCGTATCATCGCCTTAATCGGCATTGATACGACCCTTATCAGTTTGTATAAAATTTATGCTTCTTCCTTCATCTTTGCAAAGCACTCGCTGCAGTATACGGGACGATCCTCTCTCGGACGGAAAGGAACCTTAGCAACTCCGCCGCACTTAGCACAGGTTGCCTCGAACATCTCGCGCTCTCCGCGAGCTGCGTTCTTTCTTGCGTCACGGCAAGCCTTGCAGCGCTGAGGCTCGTTTACGAAACCTTTTTCTGCGTAGAACTCCTGCTCACCTGCTGTGAAAACGAACTCCTGTCCGCAATCCTTACATACCAATGTCTTGTCTTCGTACATGATTTTTTACCTCGCTAAAAATTTTTATTTACGCTCTGTGCACGCCTTTGACGTTATGTACCGCACGAGCATAGGGTATCATTTTTCCTTGAGCTTCTTTCTTGCCCTTTGCAAAGCATTGTCAACACTTTTGACACTTATCGAAAGCACTTCGGCAATAGAACTGTAATTATGACCTCCGATGTGGAGCCTCAGCACAGCCTTTTCAAGCTGTGTCAGCCTTTTCTCAATGCCCTCGTTGAGGTCCTCCACACGCTCCTGCATATCCATTATCGTCTGCGGATCGGACTGAGAATCGCTGATGTCGAGTTCATCAATCTGCACATAACCGTTGAGCGGCAGGTGCCTGTTCCGCAGCTGATTCCGCACGGCGCTTTTGATTCGGTTTGAAATGCAAACCGTTGCATAGGTTTCAAATTTCACACCCTCGTCGGCGTCGTACCCGTACACAGAACCGAGAAGACCAATCATTCCCTCCTGGATAAGATCGCTTCGCGTCATGGGACATTTGCCGACATAACCGGAGGCGATGCTCTCCACCGTGGGAGCCAGAGCCTTGATCAGTTCATTCATTGCTGCTTTATCGCCGTAACGTGCCGCATAAACCATTTCCGAATTTATCGGAGCTTTGTTCATACGCACACCTCACAGGACTAAGATACGCCTATATAATATCCCATTAGTGAAATTATGTCAACTAAAAAACAGCCAATTTGCCAATTTTTGAAGATTGTTACAAATAACCGCCCTCGTTTTTGTTGATTTTTACAATCGTTATGTCACATTTCAAAATGTTAATATTTTATTTGCACAAATTTTGTCGATTTTTCTGCACATTATTACCCCGCAAACGTTGATTGACTTTTTACTTTATATAATGTATAATTTTTTCATCATTTTCGGGAGGTGCAGCTTTGACAGGCTTTATTTTCCTTGACAAACCTGAGGGGATAACCTCGTTTGTTGCCGCCAACAGAATCAAGCGGATCATAAAAATCAATAAAACAGGTCATACCGGCACACTCGACCCAATGGCAACCGGTGTGCTTCCCGTCATGCTCGGCGGAGCGACAAGATTTTCGCAGTACCTGCCGACCCACGACAAGGCTTACCGCGCCAAAATTCTGCTGGGCACAGTCACGGACACCCTCGACATAACGGGTACCGTTCTTCAGAAAAACGACGTTGATGTAACCCGCGCTCAGCTTGAGAACACATTAAACCGCTTTGTCGGAGAAATCAGCCAGCTTCCTCCGATGTATTCCGCCGTTTCCAAGGACGGCGTCCGCCTTTACAAGCTTGCCCGTCAGGGTATTGAAATAGAACGTGAAGCGCGTAATGTTGTCATTCACTACATAAAGCTTCTTGACGTTCCGGACAGCGGCAACGAATTTGAGATTGAGGTCTCGTGCAGCGCCGGAACATACATTCGCTCGCTTGCCGCCGACATCGGTTCGGAGCTCGGCTGCGGTGCGGCGATAACCGCTCTGCGCCGTGTTGAAGCCAACGGAATAGCAATCGACAGAACCGTCGCCCTTGAAACGGTACAGCAGTTTGCCGACGAGGGACGGATTGAGGAGCTGATAACTCCGTGTGACGAAATGCTGCGGTGCTACCCTGCCGTCAACGTCAGCGAAAAGCAGGCGGTTCGGTTTGAAAACGGCGGAGAACTCGAACTCAAAAGAATAAAGGGGGAAAAAACCGACGGCTTCTGCCGCGTATATTCTCCCGAAAAGAAGTTTCTCGGACTCGGCAGAATCAGCCATGCCGACGGAACGCTTTATGTTGAAAAAAAATTAGTTTATTGAGGTTGTTTTATAATGAAATGGTTTGTTCTTTCTATTGTTGCTCTGCTTTGCTGGAGCTTTTCGGATTTGTTTTCCAAAATCGGCTGTGCCGACTCAAGGGATAAGCACAGCGCTCTGAAAATGGTTACGGCAGTCGGCGCTGTTATGGGTATCCACGCGGCTTACACGCTGATTTTCACCGATGTGGAGTTTTCGTTCTCCACGATGCTCACCTACCTGCCCGTATCACTTCTTTACATATCTTCAATGACGATCGGCTACGTCGGACTTCGCTTCATTGAGCTTTCGATTTCCTCGCCGATTTGCAATTCCTCAGGTACGCTGGCTTCGGTCATCAGCATAATCACAGGCATGGCGGTGCTTGCTAAGGCTCAGTACGTTGCAATCGCCCTTGTTGCCGTCGGCATTATCGGGCTCGGCGTTGCCGAAATGACGGAGGACGACGACCTCAGAGCGGCACGTCAGAGCAAGGGCAACTACAAATACACAAAGAGTGTTCTTGCGATTCTTCTTCCCGTGATTTATTGTCTTCTTGATGCTCTCGGATCGTTTGCCGACAGCCTTGTTCTCGAAAAACTTGACGAGGACGCCGCAAACACATCTTATGAGCTGACATTCCTTATCTGCGGCATACTTTGCTTCATCTATGTTAAGATCATTAAAAAAGACAAGTTTTTGCCGAAAAAGGAAGTTCCGAAATACGTCGGCGCGGCATTTGAAACGGCGGGACAGTTTGCATATATCTATGCCATCGCCGATCAAGAGCACTTTGCTCTTTCCGCTCCGATCATTTCCGCATACTGCGCGGCATCGGTTCTCTGGGGCAGAATTTTTCTCAAGGAGAAGCTCTCCTGGAAGCATTATTTGTGTATCCTTCTCACCGTCGCAGGTATCGTTATAATGGGAGTATATGACGGCTGAGTCAAGGAGTTGGAAAGATGAGAAAGAAAAGAAAATTGTTAATAATTGCCGCAATAATTCTAGCACTTATTATTCTTAATTCAATAATTTTTGAGCACAGATATAAATTTACCGAGGTTTATTCCTTTGACAAGCCTCAGGAAATCAGCGAGGATATGCAGGAGCTATACTGGTTCACGGTCAGCGACTTTGATAACGGACTTATCGACACTTCGCCCGAACAGCTCAAAAAACTCGGCATTGATCCTTCCGATTTAGAGCTTGACACTTCAAAATATACATACATTGTTACTCTCGGTTATGACCTTGTTTCGCTGAAAACAAGCTTTTGGCATTGCTCACTCAGAAAGGAATTTCCGCCTTTAATGCCGAAAGAATACATAGGTATTACCACGCTTAAGAAATCCGACAAAATAAAAATATATCGGATACGCAAAACAAATGTTATGTATTATTACCACGGATCGAACGACCCGAAATATGTAAGAGTCATCGAATAAATTTCACGGCACACCGAAAGATCATCTCGGTGTGCCGTTACTTTTAAGGCAATAGTACGCATCGCCTTAACTCTTCTTTTTGTAAATAAACGCTGCCGCCACGCCGATTATCAGCACACTTGCACAAGCGGCAAGAATGATAATTGAATTTCTGTCGAGCGTCTGCGTTGTCTCTCCGTCCGCCTCATTGCTTTGCGGCGGAGTTTTTTCATTTTGTCCGTCGCCGTTTTGCTCGGAGGAATTGTCCTGCGTATCTCCGTTAGGCATTGAGGGCATCTCCCCGTCGGGCTTTGACGGCATTTCGCCGTTCGGCATTGACGGAGGGCCGCTGCCGTTCGAACCTGACATATCGGGAGGTGTTCCTCCGAAGCCGCCCGTCGGAACGAAACTGTCGGAATTTGCCGAATTGTCCGTTCCGCCGGAGGAGCTTTCGGAATTGTTGGGAGGTGTTTGTGAAAAAGATTTGTCGTTTGTCGTATTTGTATCGTCGTCCGCCGACTGCGTTTGAGCCGCGTTGCCCTGTGCTTTGCCGTCGGGCGAACCGCCGTTATTATTCATCGTGCCCATATCGCTGATGTTGAGATCGTCCGCCTTAATGAGATTTGAAGAATCGGCTGTCTGTCCGTCCGAGGTTGACGGAATCGTACCGTCAAGCTGTCCGCTGATACTCTCTGCTCTGAGCGTGCAGAACTCTCTGAGAGCCGTCACGCCGCTTTCAAATTCCTCATAGGTGCAAAACTTTGTCAGGTCCTTTTCGACATATTCGGCAATCATTTCTTTGGTGGATTCAATAAAATTCGAAATATAGTCGCTGTCAAAATATTTCTCGATAAATTCCGAGAAAAGCTCGTGATATTCTTCGGTGTATTCGTCGCTTGCAAATATCCACGCGAGCATCGGTCTTGAGTCAACCGTTCCGCCCGAAACGGGGGTATCTATCGGATAATTGACAAGTGCCGAGGCGTTCTGCGCTCCCTGGAAGCCGCCGAAAGCGAGGTTATAATCCCACGGAATCATCGACATTTGTCCGTCCTTCTCGTAGAGATAATAGTTGTGAATCATCGAACCTGTGTAGCTGTCAAAGTTGCAGACGAAATTGTGAACCACAAAGTATCTGATAACCTCTTCCACGTCAACGACGTCCTCTATATCCTCGTTATTGTTGAGCTTTTTGAGCGAAGCAATAAGCCTATCCTTGTCGGAATCGGAAATGTCTGTCTTGGCGTTGTCAAAGATGTTCTGATAGCTCGAATACTCGTCGTCGGAATAGATGAGCGAAACATCATCGCTTCCGTTCATTCCTCCGCCCATTCCGCCGTTTGCTCCCGGTTCACCGTCAGGCTTTGACGGCGGATTTCCCTGCGGCTGTCCGTTCGTTGCGGACTGCGTGCTGTCGGTTGTTGAATCGGTCTGTCCGTCCGCCGTCTGTGTATTGCCCGAATTATCATCAGGCTTTGACGGCGGATTTCTCTGCGGCTGTCCATTCGTTGCGGACTGCGTGCTGTCGGATGTTGAATCGGTCTGTTCGGCGTTAAATTCGCTCATTTTGAAATTACCGCCGTTTCCCCTGCCGCCGCCCATGCTCTGGCTGTCCGGCTTGTAAAGCTCGCCGACATCATTGCCGTAGCTGCGCTGCAAGAACGAATCCTCAATGCCCTCGACAGCGAGGTAAAGTCCCCAGTCCTCGCCGTTGATGGTGATGTAAACATAGCTGCACAGCGGCGAATCAACTCCGAACTCCGACATCATACGGTAGCAAAGATAATCCTTCATATAGGTGTTGTCCTGAATTATATTGTTAAGGCATAGCTTGTCGAGTCCGTGATAGCTTTTTGTGCTGTCGTAGTGGTCAAACTCAATCTTAAAGCTGTAACGGTTGTTTCCGTAGCTCTTAACCTGCGTCAGCGAGGTATTGCCCTTGGCTCTGATCGCAACGTTTTTATATGCCTCGTTGTCTATCACAACGGTGCACGAGGTATATTCTTCGTTGGTGCAGGTCTCAAGGAAGCCGTCCCAGTCGTCAATCACAATGTTTATTGTGTGTACCTTTGAAGTGTCGAAAAGCTTTGTTTCGTAGCCCATTGCCCTCGCCGTGCTCGTGATGCCGAGACTTTCACCGCACATGAACAGAACGGTTATAACCAACGTGACGGCGAGAACGATGCAGCATATTCTGTCGATATTTTTGTGCGTTGACATAGTATCACTCCTCAGCCCATGTAGTCGCCGTTGTAGCTTACCAGCACGGCGCTGTTTACTCCGCTCATCTCGGAAAGAATGTTGATGAAATCCGTTTTTGCGTCGTTCATACGGATTTCGGCGTTGATCTCGATTGCACCGTTCTGAACGGTCTTGCTCTTGACGTTGAACTTCTTAACCTGCTTTTTAAGGAACTCGGTCGCCGCGACCTCGCTGTCATGATCAGCACAGCGAAGAACAACAATGTACGGGTTTGTGTGCGACTTTTTGTTTGCGAAAACAAGCATTACAATGCCGATAACAACGCTGCCGAAAACCGCAAGAGGAATCATGCCTGCGGCAAGGACGATACCGGCGGCAATTGCCCAGAAAAGAAACGCAATGTCGAGAGGTTCTTTGATTGCCGTTCTGAAACGAACGATTGAAAGAGCACCTACCATACCGAGTGAAAGCACAACGTTTGAGGTTACGGCGAGGATTACAAAGGTGGATATCATCGTCAGCGCAACGAGTGTTACGCCAAAGCTTGACGAATACATTACACCGGCGAAGGTCTTTTTATAAATCAGGAAAATGAAAAGTCCTATACCGAAAGCAAGTGCCAATGAAATCACCATATCGAGAGGTGAAACGGAGGTTATGTTCTCCAAAAAGCTTGATTTGAAAATGTCGTTGAAACTCATAAAATCTACTCCTTTATTGATTTATTCAGCCGTAAACACGGCAGGCTGCATATTTTGAAAAAGCCGATGTGTGTGTGCCCGTAATCTGCACAATATCCCGTATCAGAGACGGAAGCACCTCGTCCCATTTAACCTCAAGGATTATCGGCGCATCTCCGGCGGGAACGGTTACGCATCCGCCGTCGAAAAAGTCCGTACAGTTCATCCCGGTTCTAATGTTGTAATCCATCGTCACCCTGACGTTGCCGACAGGGAAAACAAACGGCTCACGGGTGTAGTCAACAATGGTTTTCGGTCTCAGACCGAGCGTCTCGGTTTTTATCCTGAAATCCTTTAAAAGCTCGTCGCCGCCGTCGTCAAAGTCTTTTCCGCTGACGATTGCCTGCGCCTGTTCCCAATTAACGACCGTCTGCTCCTTTGCACAAAGTCCGTTGACCTTGATCTTTTTTTCAAGAAAGATAAGCGACGTATCACCGTTGTAACAGCGCAGGCGGAACTTTTCGCGCCTGTCAACGCCGTTGACCTTTTCGAGCAAAGCCTTGTCGTCAAGATTATCAAAATAAAGACTGCGGATCTCGTATCTGCCGTTGATTGCGTGGGGATCCTGCTGCATAACAGCCGAAAGTCTCGACCGCAGTGCAATCAGATCGCAGTACCCGATTTCGTGCTTAAATTCGTGTCTGAAGTTCATGTTTATCACTCCCTTGCTGTATTTGTTGTCTATATCATAACGTGCGTACCTTAACTGAAGTTTAGAAAAAAAATTACCGAAGAGCGGATTCAACCGTTCTTCGGTAACTCTTTGTTTGCATTGATAAAGCTATTTTATTTTGAATTTAATTTTGAACCTAACGCCTCCGTCGGCATATTCGGCGGTTATTGTTCCGCGGTTCGCCTCAACAATCGAACGCGCAACCGAAAGACCTATTCCGTAGCCGCCGCTTTTCTGCGTTCGTGCCTTGTCTCCGCGGTAAAAACGGTCAAAAAGCTTGTCGGGTTCCGCGTCGGGAATCTCCGTACAGGTGTTGAAAAATTCCAGCTTCACATGGCGGTCACTCTCGCCGAGCGAAACGAAAATTCTGCCGCCGTCGTCAACATATTTCACGGCGTTGTCGAGCAGAATTGAAAAGAGCTGTTCAATCTGTGTCGGGTCGGCATTGAGCATTACGTCGGGTTTAATTTCAGTTTGAAGCTCGACTCCCCTGTTTTCGATCGGCTGTATAAAGCCGCCGAGCGTTTTTTCAAACAGGCTGTCGGCGCGAAATTCGACTGCATTTATTTTGCCTGCGTTCTCGTCCATTCGGGCAAGGAACAGCAGGTCGTTCATAAGTCCGCCGAGGCGGGTTGTCTGCGCCTTGATGTTCTTGCTCCACTTGCTCTCGCCGTTGTAAAGCTCCATTGCTTCGGTGTTCGACTGAATTATCGCAATCGGCGTTTTGATTTCGTGGCCTGCATTTGTGATAAACTGCTTCTGTTTTTCAATGTTTTCGGCAATGGGTTTAATCGCCTTTTTAGAGAGCAGAACAACGAAAAGAAGCATCAGTCCCCAGCAGACAATGCCTATCGTTGCCGAGAGCGCAAGCACACGCAGATATGAAAGCATTTCGTTCGACGTGTCGAGAAAAACAGCCACCGTTCCGCCGTCGGAGGAGGTCGTTATTTTGAAGCGGTATTTTCCCGTTTTACCGTCGGTTTTCTCGGAGTCAATAATTTCCTTTGCCAGCTCCTGTGCCTCGGTCTCGCTGACCGTCGAGGTTCGGCTGACATCGGTTTTGACCTCGTCGCCGTTTGAATCAAAACGAACAACGAAGAAATTTGACGACATAAAAGTATCGTATTCATTCTTTCTGCCGTTCATATTTCCCTGCGGCGGTTCGGGCTTGCGTTCGTCGGTCGGCGGTTTAATTTTGCCGAAATCGCCCTCGCTCTCCGAGATAACGCGAAGCGTCCGTGCCGTTTCTCCGCTGACGGAAACAATGTTTATCACATTGATTGCGCCGAGCAGAATGACGAGCAAAACCGTAATTGCCGTCATCGCCGTTATGATGAATTTTTTTTGAAGGGTTTTAATCATTTTTCGTCACCTCAAGAGTATAGCCCACATTGCGCTTGGCAACTATCGTAACATCTGCGCTGAGGGCGGCAAGCTTTTTGCGAAGATACGAGATATAAACCCAAACAGTTCCGTATTCGGCGTCCGTATCGTATCCCCATACCTTGCAGAGGATATCCTCGGTCGAAAGGTAGATACCCTTGTTGAGCATCAGCAGCTCCATCATACGAAATTCAAGCTTCGGCAACACAAATTTCTGTCCGTTTGCCGAAAGCTCGTAGTTCTTTTGGTCAAGAGTAACGTTGCCGCATTTCAGCACATTCGGCGTGAACTCCTCACGTCGGCGCAGGAGCGCACGCACCCTTGCAAGCAGTAAATCCATTGAAAACGGCTTCGGAAGATAATCGTCCGCTCCGAGGTCAAGTCCCTGAATCTGATCCTCAATCTCGGACTTCGCCGTCAGAAGAAGAATCGGCGTTTTGCACCCTTGGGCGCGGAGCTTTTGAAGCACCTCAAGTCCGCTCATTTTCGGCATCATAATATCCAGAATGATTCCGTCGTACTGCTCGGCTTCGGCATAAGCGAGCGCGTCCGCTCCGTCATACACGGCATCGACTATATACTTATGAAAGGTCAGAATATCAACAACCGCTTCGGACATACTTATCTCATCCTCGGCATATAAAAGCTTCACAAAATCACCCTCTCCGTTCTTTCGATATAACTATATCCCCCGAACCTTAATTGAAACATAGAATATATGCTGATTATATAATATTTTTTTGATTAGTGCAAGAAAAAAGCTCCGTCATCCGAAGACAACGAAGCGTTTGTATTTTGTTTTAGCCTAAACCAAAAGTCCGCCGTTGATGAAGAGGGTTGCGAAACCGAAGTAAATGAGCAATGTGAGCGCATCAACGATGGTTGTAATCATCGGTCCTGCCATAAGCGCAGGGTCGAGGTGCAGTATCTTTGCCAAAATCGGCAAGGCACAGCCTATCACCTTGGCAACGATAACGGCGCAAATCATTGCAAGACAAACAACGATAAATGTGTTGCTCGAAATGTCATTGTGCGTTACAAGCTTAATGATCCACATTCTCGCGTAGTTGACAACGGCAAGTGTCAAGCCGCAGAGAACGGCGACACGAATTTCCTTCCAAATAATCCTGAAGAAATCCCTGATGTGAATATCGCCGAGGGCAAGTCCACGGATAACCAGGGTTGAAACCTGGTTGCCGCAGTTTCCGCCCGTGTCCATAAGCATGGGGATTGAAGCGGTAAGTCCGGCAATCATCGAAAGCTTATCCTCAAAGCCCTCGATAATCTGACCCGTAAAGGTTGCGGAAACCATGAGGATAAGGAGCCAGACTATTCGGTTTTTGTAAAGGGTGAAAATACCCGTTTTCAGGTACGAGTCCTCAGAGGGCAACAGCAAAGCCATCTTTTCAAAGTCCTCTGTGTTCTCGTCTTCGATTACGTCAACGATGTCGTCGATAGTGATGATACCGACAAGTCTTTCTTCCTTGTCAACGACGGGGATTGAAAGCAAGTCGTATTTCTTAGCAATTGCGGCGACCTCTTCCTGGTCGTCCATCGTGTTGACGAAAATGAGCTGCTCGTCGTCCTCCATGATGTCCTTGACTATCTGATCCTCCGGAGCAACGATGAGCTTGCGGAGCGGAACCGTTCCGACAAGCTTGCGCTTATCGTCCATACAGTAGCAGGTGTAGATCGTTTCCTTGTCGAGAGCGGTTTTTCTTATCATTTCAATCGCCTGCTTGACCGTAAAGGTCTCAGGGAAAGAAACCATCTCGATAGTCATGATGCTGCCCGCCGAATTTTCGGGATATTGAAGAAACTTGTTAATAAGCTTTCTTGTTTCCGGCTTGGTGTGGGCAAGCACACGGGTGACGACGTTCGCAGGAACCTCCTCCAGGAAGTCAACCGCATCGTCGAGGAACATATCCTCCATAAGAAATTCAAGCTCGGAATTTGTGATTGCGTCAACGATATTACCCTGAATATCGCCGGGCAAATAAGAAAAAGCATCAGCCGATGATGTCTTGGGCAACAAGCGGAAAAGGCGAACCTGGTTTTCCGGCTCCATCTCTTCGATCAAGGCGGCAATATCAACGACATTCATTTCGCTGAGCATTTCCTTGATAGCCGAGAACTTGTTGTTGGCAAGCATCTTGCTGATGATTTCAACCATAGTGTCCAATTTTAAGCGCCCCTTTCAGCACGGCACAAAGCCACGCCGCAGGCGCAATATCAGCTCCGATTCCGTGAGCGGACGTCTGCAACGGTGTTTATGCTGTGCAAATTATTTGATTTGTTCAAGTTTCGTTGCCCGTAGCTACTGTCACTACTCACTGAAATCTCACCTCACATTATTCTTTGGCAATTCCATTGAATTGATACAAATATTTTACCCCCGTAAAGGGGGTATTGTCAATAGCGACAAGAAAAAAATATTGTATAAATCAGCCTTATTTTGTCCGAAAAAATATATTCGCTCATTAAGTCCTTCATTGTTGACTTTACGATTAAATGTGATACAATAATAGAGTTAAATAAAAGCATATTTTGTTTATTCGGGAGGATTAAAATGCAAAAGTTGAAATTCATCTTTACGCTGCTTATCGGCAAGGGTCTCATGCTCTTCTCCAACATCTTTGCCAAGGGCAGAGGAACCAATATGCCGGGCGCAAAGGCAAACGCGATAATGCCCGATTTTATCGGTCATTTCACGGGAATCGACCCTGAAAAAGTCGTTTTCGTAACGGGCACAAACGGCAAATCCACAGCCAACAATATGATAGTTCACGCTCTCAGAGATTCGGGCAGAACGGTTTGTTCAAACCTTGAGGGCGCTAACATGATAGGCGGTATTGCAACAGCTCTCATCCGCAACTCGACACTCACGGGCAAGATGAAAACCGAGTTCTTCTCGTTTGAGATTGACGAGCGTTCGCTTGCAGGCATTTACAAGTATATCCCCGCCAAAAAGGTTTGCATAACCAACCTCCAAAAGGATCAGGTTCAGCGTAACGGCGAGCCGGACTACATCGTCCAGAAATTCCGTAAGGTTTTCAACAAGGATATGACCCTTTTCCTCAACGACGGTGAACCGAGAGCCAAATCGTTCGAGGACTTTTCCGACAAGGTTTATTACTACGGCGTTGACAAAACCCAGTATTCTTTCGTCAAGGACAAGTTCTACGACGTTACAATGCCCTGCCCCAAGTGCAGCGACAAGATTTATTTCGACTATTACAACGTTGACAACGTCGGCAAGTTCCATTGCGCCGGCTGTGACTTCTCCTCGGAGGACAAGGTTGATTTCTACGCTCAGAACGTTGACTTCTCCGAGTGCAGCTTTGACTGCAACGGCTACCGATTCAAGGTAACGAACAAGGAGCCTTTCTACATCTTCAACTACGCGCTTTGCATTGCCGTCTGCACCAAGCTCGGCATGACAAACGAGGAGCTCCAGAGAAGCTTCTCAAACTTCAAAAACATCAGCGGACGTATGGAAACGCTCAAATACAAGACAAAGACGCTCAAATACATCAGAATTAAGCAGGAAAATCCGGAGACTCTTCAGACTGCGCTTGACTATATCGCCAAGGACGAGTCACCGAAGCTTCTCCTCATGGGTCTTGAGGAGCTCAAGGACTTCTCCCCTTACTACACAAATACATTCTATGCTTTTGACGTTGACTTTGAGTCACTCAAAAAGAACAACATCAAGCACTATATCTGCTTCTCCGAGGCTGTTGCTTACGACACGGCGAACCGAATGATTTACGCAGGAATCGACAAAAACGACATTTCTGTTCTCCCGAACGACAGCGACGAGGCAATCCTCAGCGAGCTTGACAAGTTTGACGTTGACAACGTCTACCTTATCACATGGCTCAAAAAATATCACGAGCTTGAAAAATCCACAAAGCAGTACGGAGGTAACGAATGATGAACACATTGAATATCACCTGGCTCTATCCCGACCTGCTTAATCTCCACGGCGACCGCGGCAACCTCATGGCTTTTGAGCGCGTTGGCACGGCGATGGGACTTGACGTTAAAATCAACCGCATTGACACCTTCGCTCAGGAGATCGACTTTGACAATTCCGACATCATCTTTATGAACGCAGGCGAAATCAAGACCGCCGATTCAATCGTAAAGAACATTAAAAAATACGGCGACGCCGTTTACAGATTTGCCGAAAGCGGCAAGCCGATCATTGCAATCGGCACAACGGGAATGGTTCTCATCAAGTCCACCGAAAGATGCGACGGCTCGCTTGTCGAGGGCCTCGGACTCCTTGACGCAACGGCTGTTGAGCGCAATGAAATCTACGGCGATGACCTGCACTTCTCCCTCTGCGAGGACGAAAAGTTTGAGATCATGGCTGTTCAGATTCATCTTGTCGACTTCTTCCTCAACGATCCGTCCGCTGCGCTCGGCAAGCTCATTTACGGCAAGGGCAACAACGACAAGGATCAGACCGAGGGTGCAAAATACAAGAACGTTATTTTCACCAATGCGCTCGGTCCCGTGTTCGTAAAAAATCCGTGGTACACGGAGAAAATAATCAACGAAGCGCTTAAGGCAAAGGGCTGTGAGCCGTGTAAACCGCTCGACGAATCCTTCTTTGAGATTGAACGCAGCTCGTTCAAGACAGTAAAACGTTTCATCGACCAGAAAACGGAGTAAAGCTATGTATCCTTGCATCGAGATCAGACCCGACGGAATACTTCACAACATCAGAATACTGAAAAAAATGTGCGCCGACAGCGGTATGTCGCTTGCCGTCGTCACAAAAATGCTCGTCGGCTACGAGCCGCTTGTCCGCTACCTCGTCGAGGAGGGCGGAATCACCGCGATATGTGATTCCAGAGTGGAAAACTTCAAGGAATTTGTTGATATCAAGGTTGAAAAATGGCTTATCCGCTCGCCTATGCTGTCACAGATATGCGACACGGTCAGATTTTGCGACGTCAGTCTCAACAGCGAAATCGAGGTTATCCGCGCTCTCAACTCGGAGGCGGAAAGGCAGAACAAGCGTCACAAGGTCATACTGATGTACGAATGCGGCGATCTGCGCGAGGGCTGTTATACCGATGAGCTGATAGCCGTTGCAGGTGAATGTCTCAAAATGAAAAACATTGAGCTTTACGGCATCGGCACAAACCTGAGCTGTGTCAACGAAGTTCTCCCGAACGAGAAAAATATGGCGCTGTTTGAGCACGCCGTCAATGAGGTGCAGAGAATCCTCGGCATCAAAATTCCGATTATTTCGGGCGGTGCTTCAAGCTCGCTTAAAATGCTCGGCGAAAAGAAGCTGCCGAAGGTTATAAACAACATGAGAATGGGCGAATCGGTATTTCTCGGAAACATTCCTGTTTTTGACGTTCCGTTTGCGGACGCACGCGAGGATAACTTCAGTCTCAAAGCCGAGATAATCGAGCTCAAAGAGAAACCCGACGTTCCGGAGATGCTGCCGAAGGACTGCAAGAAACTGATGAAGCGCGCAATCGTTGCGGTCGGTAAGCAGGACATCTACCTGCCCGGTCTGAGCTGTGCCGACAGACGAATGAAAATTGTCGGTGGAAGCAGCGACCATGTCGTGCTCGACGTTACGGACTGCGGCGGCGACTACAAGGTCGGCTCGACGGTTGATTTTAAGATGACATACAACTGTCTGCTCAACGCGATGACGTCGAAATATGTTGAGAAATGTATTTTAAAATAAAGCATTGTGCCGCAGGGCATAAAAAGAAAGCTATAATTCACATTGCAAACTGTGAATTATAGCTTTTTTGTTAGTTTGAATTGTTAATTTTTGTTTTCCTTGAGACGTTTAATCATTATCTTTGCCGCCTTGTAAATATCACCGCAGCCGAGTGTGATAACCAAATCGCCGCTCTGTGCGCGGTCAAGAACGTAGTCGGCAACCTCGTCAAACGTGTTGAACCAAACACTTCCCGGAATTTTTGCGGCAAGCTGTGAGGTGTAAACGCCCTCCGTGTTGACCTCGCGCGAGCCCATAATCTCGGTCATAACGCACTCATCGGGAATCTGCAATACCTCGGCGAAGTCGTCCATCAGCTCTTTTGTCCTCGAATAGGTGAACGGCTGGAAAACCGCCCAAACCTTGCGGTAATTCATCTGCATTGCCGCTTCAAGTGTCACTCTCAGCTCTGCGGGGTGATGTGCGTAATCGTCGGCAAACGTGATCCCGTTCAGCTTGTCAAGTATTTCAAATCGTCTGCACGCACCGCCGAACTGCTCAAGTGATTCAATAGCCTTGTCAAACGGAATACCGCAGTAATCTGCCGCCGCCAACGCAGCCAAGGCGTTTCCGATGTTGTGCTTTCCGGGAACCTTGAGCTTTATGCTTCCGATCTTCTCACCTTTCTTGTATGCGTCGAAGTGGCCAAAAGCATTCACCATTTCGATATTGTCCGCATAGTAATCGTTCTTCTTGTCAAGACCGAAAGTTATCATATCCTTGCCGCCGACGCCCTCAACAGCCTTGAGAGTGTTTGCATCGTCGCCGTTATAGATGACGGCTTTCTTTGACATTGCCGCAAAGGTGTGGAATGATTTGATTATGTTTTCAATATTCTTGAAGTATTCAAGGTGATCGGCGTCAACGTTGAGTATGACGGCGATGTCCGGGTCAAGCTTAAGGAAATGATCCTTGAACTCACAGGCTTCGCAAACCATATTTTCGCTCTTGCCGACTCTGCCGTTGCTTTGAATCAGCGGTAACTTGCCGCCGATGACGGCTGAGGGATCCTTGCCGCACTGAATCATCATCTGCGTAAGCATTGACGACACAGTGGTCTTGCCGTGAGTTCCGCACACACAGTAACAGTCCGAATAAAGGCGTGTTATGGCGCCGAGAAGGTCTGCTCTTTCAACAGTCGGGATCGTGGAGTTCTTTGCCGCAACAAGCTCCGGATTGTCCGGAAGAATAGCCGCCGTATATACGATCAGCTCCGCGCCCTTGATATTCTCCGCTTTCTGACCGAGTGTTACGGGTATACCCATATTCCTGATTCTCGCAAGGGTGTCGGTCTCGTTGTTGTCCGAGCCAGAAAGCTCGTATCCTTCATTGAAAAGGATCTCGGCAAGCGGACACATACCCGAACCGCCGATACCTATAAAATGTACACGCTTAACCTTTTTAAGTATTTCATCTATCTCGTACAATGTATTCATCTCCTAACCGATTACATTATACGGCATAAAGGCTGAAAAATAAATAGTAAAATGAAATATTTTCTCACCGGCGCACTTTTTTATCATAGTATATAGTGACTAACCGAACCGTCCGCACCGCGGAACTCTCGGTAGCTTAGTCTGTATTGGAGGTAATAAAAATGCAGGCAGAGAAATTTTTGATAATCGGAAATGATAAAAAAATGCAGGCTTGCCGTGACAGACTGGAAAGCCGAGGCTTTACTGCCGTGTGCTGTGACGGCGATACGGCGGAAAAGAACATACCGTTTTATGAAAATATAGTTTTGCCGATTCCCACGCTTGCAAACGGACTGATAACAGGAACGCGTATGTCGGTAGATGAGCTCAAAAGCCGTCTCGGCAAAGAGCAAAGGGTATTCTACGGCAATCTTAAATATAACCCGTTCGGAGAAAAATCCGTCAGCTACTACAACGAAAGCTTCCTTGTAAAAAATTCAAGGCTTACGGCTCAGGGTGCTTTGAGGCTTGTACTTGAAAACATCGAAAGGGATATTTACGAAATCAGGGCGGCGGTTCTCGGCTACGGCAGGTGCGGCAGAGCGATATGCAAGCTTCTGAAAGCGAACGGAGCCGATGTCATATCGGTGTCACGCAACGCTTACAGCGCCGCGCTCTCGGAAAACGAAAAAGTACCGGCGATTGATTACGCAGAATTTTTTGACAAAATCGGCGAATTTGATGTCATTGTGAATACTGTGCCTTATAATGTATTAGGGGATAAATCTACCGAAAAGCTGACGGGCGGCAATCTCTATATCGAGATCGCATCCAAGCCCTACGGCTTCGACATCACCAAGACGGACAAATTCAATTTCAGATATATTCTTGCCGAGAGCCTGCCCGGAAAGTTCACTCCGGTCAGCGCGGGCGCAAACATTGCAGACACGGTAACGGAAATAATAAAGGAGGGTAAGAATGAATAAGGTTGTGGGCTTTGCCCTGTGCGGTTCCTTTTGCACGTTTGAAGAAGTGATACCGCAGATAGAGGTGCTGAAAAAGCTGAATTACGACGTGATTCCCATAATGTCACAAATTGCTTATAACACAGATACCCGATTCGGAACGGCAAAATCGTTCAGGGACAGAATCGAAAATATATGCAAGCATGAAATACTGCACACAATACCGCAGGCAGAACCGATAGGGCCGAAAAAGATGCTGGACGTTTTGGTCGTTGCCCCGTGCACGGGAAACACGGCTGCCAAGCTCTCCGTCGGCATAACCGACACTCCCGTAACAATGGCGGCAAAGTCGCATCTCAGAAACGGCAGACCCGTCGTGCTGGCGGTCTCAACCAACGACGGGCTGTCCGGTGCGGCGAAAAACATCGGGAATCTGCTCAATTACCGCAACGTCTATCTCGTCCCGTTCAGACAGGACGATCCGGAGAAAAAGCCGCGCTCCATCACGGCGGATTTTGCACTCATACCCGAATCCGTCGAAGCGGCATTGAAAGGAGACCAGCTCCGCCCGATAATTTTTCGTAATCTCTGAATACTTGCAGGCAAAAGCGGTGAATAATAAACCGAATTGCTTTTGAAAAGGAGAATATGATGCGCGGCTCAGACGAATTAGATGAAGAAATGATAACCGCAGAGGAAAGAAGAAACATAATAATACTCAGTCCGATTGTAAAACTTACAGCCGGCATTATTACATTTGTAAACAGACTTCGCCGCAGGTGACGAAGTCTGTAATTTTTTGTCGAAAGAAAAATATAAATAGGGCTGGATTTTTCATTTGTGAAATGATATAATAATGTCGCAACACAAATCTAATACTGCCCACATTAAGTGTGTATTTTTATCTTCCGATAAAAATACAGGCTCGCTTTCACACGCTTTATGTGGGATTGATTTGTGTTGCAGCAATGGAGTCATGTATTTTTTGTGCGTGGCTTCGGCTGCGCACTTTTTATTTTTGGGGGAATTTAAAATGAGTTTTGCTGTAAAAATCAAAGAAGCACCGAGAATTTATAGCTATTTCCGCAGTTTCTTAACTCCATCCAACGAGGTACTATCGGGAAATATTCGCCGTAATTTACAAAATCTGTAAATTTTTGTCGAAAGAAAAATATAAATAGGGCTGGATTTTTTTATATAATATGGTATAATGTTTTTTGCCACACAACTTAATATTCGGATACACTATACATGTAGCTTTTTATCATCATGATAAAAAGCACAAGCTCTTTTTCTGCATACATGTTGTATCCGGAAGTTGTGTGGCGCAACCGAGCTATGTGTTTTTTTGTGCGTGGCTTCGGCTGCGCACTTTTTATTTTGGGGGGAATTAAAATGAGTTTTGCTGTAAAAATCAAAGAAGCACGAAAAAACATGGGCTATACTCAACAGGAGCTTGCCGATATTCTCGGAATACACCGAACCTGCATTGCCCACTATGAAAGAGGAACGGCTAAACCGCCGTTTAGAAGAATTAACCAGCTTTGCGAGGCACTTCATGTATCGTACAGAGACCTGTTTAAAGGCTAACTCACGGCAGGTTATTGTTCAATTATAAATTAAAGAATAACGGCACAATGTGGTCATCGTGCCCTACGACGAACTTTATATCGTAGGGTGTGATGCCTACATCGTGCCGAAAAAAAACGAATTTTGAGAATGTTTATATATGAATATAAACCATAATTTTATAGGAACTATTTAGGCGCCCCTGTAGGGGAGCTGTCGGCGCAGCCGACTGAGGGGTTTTGCTTGAAAGTTTGATGAAACTTAATTCAACCCCTCCGACTTCGGCGCAAACGCCACCTCCCCTGCAAGGGAGGCAAGGAAAATCAGCAAAAAAACAAAGCGAATTATATAAATCTCAATACACATTAAAAGTGAGCTGTCAATTCAGCTCACTTATTTTATCAATAAAATAAACCACCGTGTTCAACGGCGCGGGCAGAAAATAAGCCGCCTTTGCAAGCCTTTGTCCCAGCTTTTCGGGCGCAGAAAATTTCTTCTCGTTCATACTGAAAAATATCTCTTCATTTTCCCTTTCGGCGACTATTTTGACGGCTCTGACGCCTGTTTCCATATACTCTGTGTTTATTTTCGTCACCGCCAATCCCGAAGCAACCAGCATAGCCGCCGTTATGATAACCGTTAAACCGATGAAAACATCCGTTATTCTCATAAACTGACTCTTATACCTTTTCATATAACCACCCTTTTTGATAATTGCCGCCCGCCGGCGGTTGCTTTATCATATTTTGGACAGCTATGCCGTTCTTTAAACATTTTTCGGAATATTATCCCTTTCGCTGATAATAATAAAGCAAAAGGAAAGGTGATATTATGTCTGAAATATATCTTCCGCAGCGAATCATTTTCGGCGACGAATCGGTAAAAACCTTCGCACAAAGCGGATTTGAGAGCATTCTGATTATATCGAACGGAGGTCTGCCCGAAAAGCAGGGCATTTTAAAGGAATTTGAGCAAACGCTCCGCGAAAAAATACCCAATGTTGAATGCATTGTCGGTCAGAGCTTCGGTGAAATCCGCGACGGCGCAATCAAACATATTTCCTCCTGCGACATTGACAGGATAATTGCCGTCGGAAGCGCAGAGCTCATTGACTCCGCGATGCTTTTATCATACCAGAGCGGTGTGGATTTTGCCGCCGTACCGTATTTTTCCTCATGCTCAATGACAGACTTTGACGAAGCCCGATACAGAACATACAGGAAATCGCCGTCGGAGACTGTCCTTGAGCCTGAATTTACCAAATATATTGATTCGGGTGCCGTCGCTTACGATGCTTTTTCCTGCTTCGGCTATGCCGTTGACGCGATGATATCCTGCGAAAACAGCGTCATTTTTTCGCTCGCGCTGACGGGAGCCTCGGAAATTCTTAATAACATTGTCGGTGCTTACCGCGGCAACTGTAAATCTCTTCAAAAATTACAGTATTCAATGTACTGCGCTGTTCTCGCCCACAGGAATATGCTTTCTCTGAACGATTCGATCCTTGACGATGTGACGGGATTCTTTGCACAGCTCGGCATATCAAAGCAGACATCCGCCGCAATTTGTATTCCCGAACTGATAGACCTTTACAAAAGCGACATATTTGTTGAGCTTTGCCGTGCTGTGGGACTTTGCCGTTCGGGAGAAGCACCATCCGACTCTGTCGAAAGACTGACAAACCGCGTCCGCTCGGTTCAGGCGGCTTTGAACATTCCGCGCTGTATTGCCGCCATACGCCCCGAACGGGATATTTACAAAGCCTTCTGCGAGAACACGCACATCTCGCGCGATATTCTCGACGTGTGCTACAACGGCAGTTTTAATTTCATGAAGCTTTAAGCCCCAAATGTGCGGTATTACCTTAACATTCAAACGGTTGTCGCTTTCTCGATTTCTTTTTTCAGCTTGACAATAATTTTCTTTTCGAGACGTGAAATATAGCTCTGAGATATTCCGAGCAGATCCGCGACCTCTTTCTGAGTGTGCTCACGCTGTCCGTTCAGTCCGAATCGCATCGACATTATGGCTTTTTCACGTTCACCCATCATATCTATTGTTTTGAGCAGAAGATTTTTTTCGTCCTCAAGCTCAATATCGCGGTTGATAATGTCAGGCTCACTTCCCAAAATGTCGGAAAGCAGCAGTTCATTTCCGTCCCAATCCACATTCAGCGGTTCGTCAATTGAAATCTCGTTGCGCTGCGAACCCGTCTTTCTCAGGTGCATCAGTATTTCGTTTTCAATGCATCGGGACGCATAGGTCGCAAGCTTTATATTCTTTTCCGGACAGAATGTGTTTACCGCCTTTATCAGTCCTATCGTTCCGATTGAAACAAGATCTTCAATTCCAACGCCCGAATTTTCAAACTTTTTGGCTATGTACACCACGAGCCTCAGGTTGTGAACTATCAGCTTTTCCCTTACGCTGTCGTTTCCTGCCGCTATTTCCCCGATTATTCTCTGCTCCTCCTGCTTTGACAGAGGAGCGGGAAGCATTTCGGGACCGTTTACATAGTGCACCGTTCCGCCCGCCCTGAGCCTCAGCAGCAATTCTTTTATTTTCTTTATTATCTTCATAGTTCTTCTCCCCGTCAAAAAGCTTTGGATTAAGTATAAAATCAAATTCACCGCCGCCGAGCCGATTCCGCGTCACGGCTATATAGACCTCATCGGTCTTTATTTTTTTGTCTATCGACGAAAGCTCTATGCTGTCCGGTCTGAAAGCAGGCAGTATGCCGACGTCGGCAACCGTCTTGTATACAACCACTCTGAGATTTTCCGCATTCGCCGCACCTGTCGGATTTTCATAATAGTTTATTATGCTCTGCGGCAAAACTGAGGTAAGTGTGTCGTATTCGCCGATGACGACCGGATACCCGCTGAAGCTCTCGCAGAGTGAATTGCCCGTATCGCACAGCGCAACGCCCGAAATTCTTTTTCCGCCTGCGGTGAGAGTGAGGTTATAAACCGAATTGGCAGGAGCCTTGCGTCCGATTATTTTTGAAACAACGCTGACCAAAGTGAAACAGATAACCGTCGAAACAGCAAGCACCGATATATCAATGTCGAAGTAAACGGCACCGTTGTTGTATAACATTCCGGTCGGAGCAACCGTGAGCCAAAGGGCGAGCATAATTCCGCCGAACGCCGCTGTGACTGCAAAAAAAGTGAAGAAACAGCGCATAAATCTACGCATATTCTTATAGCCGAACGATATCAGCACGATCAGAGCACCTGAACCCACTCTCATAAGCAGTTCAAGGTACCACGCTGCCTGCGGCAGGAAAATGGCCAAGCCGTAAAGACTGCCAACAAGTGCTCCGAGCAGGAGTTTCACATTTGAAATCCTCATTTTCATTATTAAAGACGAACACAAAAGCAGCGCGTAATTGACGAACAGGTTTATCACCGTCAGCACATCAACGTAAACTACCAACCCCACCACCTCAAGAAGGATTATACTTCCTTTGAATCGCGTTTTTTGTCACATTAAGAAACGAAGCCGTGTCTCTTTGAAAGAAACACGGCTTCATCGTATACTTATTTATTTTTATACAAAACTCTCTTGCAAAGGAAATGCGCCGGCAGATACCACCTTTTCTTTACAAACAATGTCATCCACCAATCAAGCGATTTTGATTTGAAAGCGTTGATGTCGTAGTCCTCGAAGGATTTTCGCATCATCTCGGAATCACCGATTCGCCTGAGCACCGCATATTTATCCCCTGCATCGCTGTGATAGATGTTGGAAAGAAGCATCGGCAGATTTGCCTTAATCATATATTCTGCAAAATCGGTATAAAATAGGTTATCATTATCTGAGTTTTCTTTGAATATCTTTCTTCTCAGATTCCATTGATACTCCAGTATTTTATCATAGTCGCTCACATACTGCTTTCTCTGCAAGCTGTTGTTTCTGATTCTGTAAGCATAAATCGGTTTATTGACAGCGGCAAATTTTTCTGCCCGCATAAAAGCAAGTGTGTTAAAAGGCGAATCCTCTATCATCCTGAGCTTTTCATCAAAGATAATTTTATTTTTTTTAAGAAAACTGCACTTATAAAGATTTCGCCATACAAATATCGTTGAGCGTTCCGTTGTTGAAGTGCAAACCTTTTTTTGCATTTCACTATGTGAATAGATCTTTCCGACTTCAAATGCGGAAAGAGTTGTGCTTTGGCAATTTTTCATTTCGTCATAGGTAATAAATGAGTTTTGCAGAATGTCAACGTCAAGCGCCTTTGCTTTTTCATAGATTTCCGAAATTCCGTCAGCTATGAAGAAATCATCGCTGTCAAAAAAACAGATGTAATCTCCCTGAGCCTGTTTTAATCCCGTATTTCTTGCACCTGCAAGACCCTTATTCTCCTGATGTATAACCTTTACGGTGTCAGGATATTTTTCTGCGTATTCGTCACATATTGCCGGACAGGAATCCGGTGAAGCGTCATCGACCAGTATTATTTCATAGTCATCAAAGGTCTGACTCAAAATTGAATCGACACATTGGCGAAGATATTTTTCGACATTATACACCGGCACAATAAAACTCAGCCTCATCGTTTTACCTCCTGAATAACTTGTAATTACTCCGAAAATTCTGCATAAACAGTTTATTAACATTTTACAATACTTTGCCATTTTTTTCAATGAAATATTTGTCTTTTTTATCCAAAAAAAGAACATCAAATTGTACAAAATTACCATTGCTTTTTTATTGCAAAGTGCTATAATATGTGGACAGAATTGAGAAATAAGTTGTGAGGTGATTATGATGAAAGAAATGCTGCAAGCCATAATAGATATGGACAAAGAGGCTCGCGAGCGCGTCAGGGAGGCGGAGGCTTACCGCGACGACAAAATTGCAGGGCTGAGCGAACAAAAGAATCAGATCACACAGGAAGAAAATCAAAAGGCCTTGGACTTTGCGCTCAGGAAGAGTCAGAAACAGCGCGCCGAGGGTGACGCATATATCAAAAGTGTGAACGAGCGCAACCAAAGGATTACGGACGAGATTGACGCCGTTTACCGCGAAAAAGAGGAGCAATGGGTCAGCACCATTGTAAACAACGTTATCAAAAATTGAGTAACCACTATTGAATTATTGAAGCGGAGGTGATAATATGTCGGTTTCATACGCGGACAATGCTGTTCTTGCCAAAGCCCATGCGATGTACGGCAAGCGGCTGACAAAGGAAAATTACACGGATATGCTCAACTGCCGTTCGCTCGGCGAGCTTACCAACTATCTGAAAACAAGGACATATTACAGCTCCGACTTTGAGATTCTTCCGCCGACGGCAGGCGCCGCTCAGATTGAAGAGATACTGAAGATGAGCCTGTTGAAGAAGTGTGAAAAGCTTTGCGAATACCAGGTATCCGTCGGAGAGGTCTTTTACCGCTATTATATTGTTCAAAATGATATACGCCAGATAATGACGGTTTTGCGCCTTCTAAAGCGCGGAACTCCGGAAAAATACCTTTCATCTCTTCCGCCGTTCTTTAACAGCCGCACCGACATTGATCTTTACGCTCTTGCTAAGGTCAAAAGCTTTGCAGATCTGCTCAAGGTTCTTGAGCACACCGACTATGCGGAGATTCTCGGACGGTACAAGGATTCGTATTCCGACGACGGAATGTTTATTTTCATTGAAAACGATTTGAATAAATACCTTTTCTCTTTCCTTGTTAAATCCGTTAAGCTTTGCAAGGACAAACGAAAGAAAAAAGAAATTTATGAGATTATAAATTACCGATTTGATATGTATACCCTAACAAGGGCGTACAGACTTCTGAATATCGGCAGTACGGACAACTTTTTCATAAGCGACTTTGTTATGAAAGATTACACGAATTTTTCCGACAGGCAGCTCAATGCCATCACCTCGGCAAAATCCGCTACCGATATAATTCAGATGATTCCGAACACATATTACAAGAAAGACTTTTCAAAGATAGATTTCAAATATATTGAAAATGCCGCACAGGAAATGCTTGTACGCAAAATGACAAAGGGCTTCAGGTATTACACAAACCCGACCGCCGTTATGCTCAGCTATCTTTTCCTTGCGGAAAATGAGGTCAAAAATATCATTCACATTGTTGAAGCGATAAAATACAATATCCCGGCAGATAAGGCCGGTTTCGTTCTGATCGGAACGGAAAGTTAGGGGGCTGTGTTTTGGCAATAGAAAAAATGAAACTTATCAGGACATACGGCCTGATGGAGCACCTCGATGAGTTTATCACATCCTGCTGTATCAGCGGAGATTTTCATCCCGAAAACGCCATGAATTTCATATCCGATTCGCTCGGATTCGTACCGCTGAACGAGGAAAATCCGTATTCGTCTTCAATTCAAAAAATTGAAGAAATAGCTTCGGTAGCCGGTGTAACGTTAAAGGACACTTTCAAGGGCGACGAAATCATCATCGACCCGGAGGAGTTTGATTACATTGACTCCCTTAAAGAGAAGCTGTCGGAAACCTTTGCAAGAAGAAAGAAAATTGCCGACAAGCTGAGTGAAATTGAAGCTTCCGCCGAGCAATTCAACCATTTCATCGGACTCGACGTTCCTATTGAGGACGTGCTGTCCTGTGAATTTCTCAAGGTGCGCTTCGGCTGTATTCCAAAGGATTGCTATCCTAAGCTCAAGGCTTATGAGGGCAACAAGCTCTTTGTCTTTATGGAAAGCTCGTCCGATGAAAAGAGCTATTGGGGACTTTATGCCGCACCGCAGAAGCAGATTGACGAGGTTGACCGAATTTTCGCTTCGCTGTACTTTAACCGCATAAGAATACCGTTTACGACAGGTACTCCGCGCGAGATTCTCAATAAGCTCAATGCGGAAAAGGATACCCTTACCGCGGAGCTTAACGAGCTTGACAAGGAAATCTCCGCTTTCTGGGCTGAGAACTCCGAGCATTGCGAAAGCGTGCACGCTTACCTTGAAATCGCAAGCCTTGCATTTGATCTCAGACGTTATGCCGCCAAGGATTCGGATTCCGACTACTTCATCTATGTCGGCTGGGTTCCGAAATCAAGCTTTAAGTGGTTCAAGCAAAAAATCGAAAAAATCGACGGCGTAACCTTTGAAGAGGCTGATCCCGAAGAGGAAAAACGAAGCAGTCCTCCCGTAAAGCTCAAAAACAAAAAGCCGTTCCGCCCGTTTGAAATGTTCGTCGAGATGTACGGACTTCCGTCTTACGGAGGGGTGGACATTACTCCGTTCGTTGCAATAACCTATTCGCTTCTTTTCGGCATAATGTTTGCCGACGTCGGTCAGGGTCTTGTGCTTGCGATCGGCGGATATCTTTTCTACCGTCTCAAGGGCGCCAAGCTCGCAAAAATACTTGTTCCCTGCGGAATGAGCTCGGCATTTTTCGGACTGATATTCGGTTCGGTTTTCGGTTACGAGGAGCTTTTGGATCCGCTTTACCACGCGCTCGGAATGAGCGGGAAGCCGCTTTCCGTTATGGATTCAATCAACACGGTTCTGCTGTTTGCAATCGGTATCGGTGTCGCGCTCGTGCTGGTTTCAATGGGTCTCAACGTTTTCTGCTCCTTTAAGGACAAGAAGCCGGGCGAAGCGATATTCAGCCAAAATGGAATTGTCGGTATGATTCTTTACGCGGTTCTTGTGTGCGCCGTTGTCGGATTTATGTCCAGAACATCAATTCTTCCGACACCGATCGTCGTTGCGGTCGCCGTTGTTTGTCTGCTGATACTATATTTTCAGGAAATTCTTATCGGTATGGTTGACAAGAAAGAAAACTACCTGCCTGAAAAATGGTCCGACTATATTATGCAGAATTTCTTTGAGGTAATCGAATATATCCTCACCTACTTCAGCAACACGGTTTCGTTCCTGCGTGTCGGTGCGTTCGTGCTTGTCCATGCCGGAATGATGATGGTTTTCTCATCTCTTGCCGGTGACGAATACTCGGTCGGCGGTATCATCTCGATGATATTCGGCAACATTATCGTCATTGCGCTTGAGGGACTTCTCACGGGAATCCAGGTGCTCAGACTTGAGTTCTACGAGATGTTTAGCCGATTCTACGCCGGCGACGGCAAACCGTTCAACAGCGTCGGAAGACGTAAAAACAGAGGCTTTTTCTTCAGTATCAAAAACGCTTTCAAATCCTCTGAGCCTGAGGACAACGAAAACGTAATTATAACAGTCAAGAAATAAATTTTCGGAGGTAATAACAATGTCAGTTTTTTATGTACTCATCGCAGTTCTCCCCCTTGCGGCTCTTACCGCCCTTTTCGTTTATTCATTCAAGCAGAAGTCTAACGGTGTTTCCGGCAAAAAGATTGTTGCCAGAAACCTTATCGCCTTTGCGGTTATAGCAATCACAGTTTGTGCAGTCACATTCTCCGTATCCGCGGCTGAGGGCAACAAAGCCGATGCAGCCGAGGTTGCAACCACCTCACAGTCACAGGAAGCAACAGCTCAGTCATCCGACAGCGGCAAGGGTCTCGGACTCATCGCAGCCGCTATCGTTACGGGACTTTCGGGTGTCGGCGGCGGTATTGCTGTTGCGGCAGGTGCACCGGCAGCTATTGCGGCAACAAGTGAGGACGCCAAGGCATTCGGTAAAGCTCTTATCTTCGTTGCCCTCGGTGAATCAATCGCGCTGTACGGCGTTGTTATTTCAATTCTTATTCTTAACAAGATCTAAGGTGAGCTTATGCGCCTTTACTTAATTTGTGACAATGATGACACCGCTCTCGGCTTGCGTCTGGCAGGCGTTGAGGGCGATGTTACCGATAATCGGGAAGAAGCGGCAGAACTCCTTGAAAAGGCGGCGCAGAACTCCGATATCGGAATAATTCTTATGAATCAAAATCTTGCATCGCTCTGCTCAGATACGATAGCGTCCTTCCGCAGAGCACATTCCCTTCCGCTGATAGTCGAAATATCGGACAGAAATTCCGACGGTACAAGCAATTCGATTGCCGACTATGTCAGCGAAGCGATAGGAATTGAGGCAATACCGCACAATTGAGATGTGCGAATTGCACAGTAAGCTTTTTCGTCAGGGTGTACAAAAATTTTGCAGGCTTGCTGACGCAAGTCAAAAAATTTTGTGCAGCATGGCGGAAACAGAATCAAGCAAGGCGTGCATCGCAATTTGTGCGGTGTTGCCTTAAAATATGATGACTCCAAAGGAGGAGTTAATTTGAACAGCAGCGCAAATAAAACCGAGCTTTTCCGTAAGGCGATAAATGCGGACGCAGACGAGCGTTGCGCCAAAATCCGCAGTGATGTTGACGCTTATGTCGATGCCGAACTCAAGGCAACGCGCCGCGCCGCACGTCTGAGCGTCAGACCTGTCAGAAGCAGTGAGTTTGACCGTCTCAATGAGGAAATAAACTCCGAGCTTTCCGAGACGGAAACCAAGGAGACAGAGAAGCTTGTCGCCAAGAGAAACGAAATCACTCAAAAAGTCTTTGCCAAAGCCAAAGAGCAAATTATATCTTTCACAAAGAGCGAAAATTACCGCGCTTTTATAATGAAGAGCGCATCTCAGATAAAATCAGCTATCGGTGATGATTCGGTCATTATTCTCAAACCCGACGATAAGGCATTCGAGGACGAAATAAAGTCCCTCGGCTGTGGTGTCGAATATGACAGCACCATAATCCTCGGCGGCTGCAAGGGAAAAAATCTCCGCACGGGAATGACGGCGGACGACACTCTCGATTCTCGGCTTGAAGCGGAAAAGCAGAGCTTCTACGGCTATTCGGGATTATCCTTATCTCTTTGACAGAAGGAGCATACGCAATGGAAAATGTTATATATTCAATAAACGGTCCCGTTGTTTCTGTTAAGGGAAAGACCGACCTGCAAATGACCGAAATGGTTTTCGTCGGCAACAACCGACTTATCGGCGAGGTCATCAGAATCGACAGCGACGAGACTGTTATACAGGTTTACGAAGAGACGTCGGGACTCAGACCGGGCGATCCCGTTTTTTCGACAGGCTCTCCCCTCTGCATCACGCTCGGTCCCGGAATACTCAGCAATATATTTGACGGCATTGAAAATCCTCTTAACGATATTGCCGCAAGCGCAGGCGCTTTTATTCCGAGAGGACTCCACCCGTCTTCACTCAACGAAAGTACGGAATGGGACGTTACCGTTACCGCCAAGATCGGCGACACGCTCAAGGGCGGAGACATTTATGCCACGACGCCCGAAAAGGCTCTCATTCATAAAATAATGGTTCCGCCTGAGCTTTGCGGTGAAGTCGTATTCGCCGCCGAGAGCGGAAAGTACAAGGTAAACGACAAAATCATTACCCTGAAAGACAGTACGGGCAAGCTTCACGAGCTGACGCTCTGCCGCAAATGGCCTATCAGAACGCCAAGGCCGATTGCCAAAAGACTTCCGCCCGAAAAGCCGCTCATAACGGGTCAGCGTGTAATCGACACTCTCTTCCCGCTTGCAAAGGGCGGCGCCGCCGCAATTCCCGGTGGATTCGGTACAGGCAAAACAATGACCCAGCACCAGCTCGCAAAGTGGTGCGACGCCGATATAATCATTTACGTCGGCTGCGGCGAGCGCGGTAACGAGATGACCCAGGCTCTTAAGGAGTTCGGTGAAATAACCGACCCGAAGTCGGGCAGACCGCTTACCGACCGCACCGTTTTGATCGCTAACACCTCAAATATGCCCGTTGCCGCGCGTGAAGCGTCGATCTACACGGGAATCACGATCGCCGAATACTACCGCGATATGGGCTACCACACCGCGATGATGGCGGACTCCACCTCTCGTTGGGCAGAGGCTCTGCGTGAAATCAGCGGACGACTTGAAGAAATGCCTGCCGACGAGGGCTTCCCGGCATATCTTCCGTCCCGACTTTCCGAATTTTACGAGCGCGCAGGCTACGTCGAAACGCTGAACGGTCAGGAGGGCTCGATTTCCGTTATCGGCGCCGTTTCCCCGCAGGGTTCAGACTTCTCCGAGCCGGTAACCCAGAACACAAAGCGATTCACCCGCTGCTTCTGGGCTCTTGATAAATCCCTCGCTTACGCGCGTCACTACCCGGCTATCAACTGGAACGACAGTTACAGCGAATATCTTGCCGAGCTTGCGCCGTGGTACAACAAAAACGTCGGTGCCGATTTCACGGCTTGCAGAAACGAAATTTCCGCTCTGCTCGCAGAGGAAACCAGCCTTATGGAAATCGTTAAGCTCATCGGTTCGGACGTTCTTCCCGACGATCAGAAGCTTATCATTGAGATTGCCAGAGTTATCAGGGTCGGATTTCTTCAGCAGAATGCTTTTCACAAGGACGACACTTATGTTTCCCTCGAAAAGCAGCTCAAGATGATGCAGATAATCCTCTACCTCTACCACAAGAGCAACGAAATTGTTGCTTTGAAAATACCTGTCTCCAAGATTGTCGAGCTGAAGCTGTTTGACAAACTTGTTCAGATGAAATATGATATACCTAACGACAGACTTGATATGTTCGATGAATACTATAAAGACATTGATTCGGCTCTCGCGTCTGTCCGCAAAAAGGAGGCGGCTGTCAAATGATAATTGAACATATCGGTTTAAGCCAGATAAACGGTTCGCTTATCGTCCTTGACGGCATAAAGGACGCTTCTTATGACGAAATGGTTGAGCTCAAGCTTGAGGACGGTTCCTCGCGCACGGGACGTATTGTTCAGATTGAGGGCGAAAAGGTAGTCATTCAGGTTTTTGAGGGAACAAAGGGACTTTCCCTTGTCAACACAAGAACACGAATGACCGGGCACCCGATTGAGCTTGCCCTCTCCCCCGAAATCGTCGGCAGAGTCTTTGACGGACTCGGCAGACCGATTGACGGACTCGGAGAAATTTATCCGACCGAGAAAAGGGACGTCAACTCGTCGCCTATAAACCCCGTATCAAGAGTTTATCCGAGGAACTATATCAACACAGGCATATCCTCAATCGACGCTCTTATGACGCTCATAAGAGGTCAGAAGTTGCCGATATTCTCCGGTTCCGGTATGAAGCATAATGAGCTTGCCGTTCAGATAGTTCGTCAGGCGTCGATCTCCGACAGCGAGGACTTTGCCATCGTATTCGCCGCAATGGGCGTTAAGAACGACGTTGCCAATTACTTCCGCACGTCATTTGAAAAGGCGAACGTTATGCACAAGGTTGTAATGTTTCTCAACCTTTCCAACGACCCGATCGTTGAAAGAATAATCACACCGCGCTGTGCTCTCACGGCGGCGGAATACCTTGCATTCACGCTTGAAAAGAATGTGCTTGTTATTCTCACGGATATGACCTCTTACGCGGAAGCCGTGCGTGAGTTCAGCTCCTCAAAGGGCGAGATTCCTGCCAGAAAGGGCTTCCCCGGCTACCTTTATTCCGACTTTGCGTCTCTCTACGAGCGCGCCGGAATCATTGAGGGCTCCAAGGGCTCTCTTACGCAGATTCCGATTCTCACCATGCCCAACGACGATATCACCCACCCGATTCCCGACCTCACCGGCTACATCACCGAGGGTCAGATCGTTCTCGACCGTGAGCTTGATTCAAAGGGAATTTATCCGCCTATCGGTATTCTTCCCTCCCTGTCGCGATTGATGAAGGACGGCATCGGTGAGGGCTTCACTCGTGAGGACCACAGCACGCTTGCCAACCAGCTTTTCTCGTCCTACGCCAAGGTTCAGGACGCCAAGAGCCTTGCCAGTGTTATCGGCGAAGATGAGCTTTCCGCCTCGGACAAGAGACTTCTCCAATTCGGCAAGGATTTCGAAGCAAGATTCATCACTCAGTCGCAGTACGAAAACCGTACCATTGAAAAGACCCTTGACCTCGGCTGGGATCTTCTTTCCGAGCTTCCGCGAGAGGAGCTTGACCGCGTTGACGACAAGACGATTGAGAAATATTATAAGGGTCAGTCAAAATAAAAAATTCAGCAAATATGAAAGGAGGAGATACCGATGAGCTCCAAGGTTTTCCCGACCAAGAACAACCTAATGGCAACAAAGAAGTCCCTTGAGCTTGCCAAGCTCGGCTATGACCTGATGGACAGGAAGAGAAACATTCTTATCCGCGAAATAATGACCATGACCGACAAGGCTTCAACAATTCAGCAGGACATCAACACTTCCTATGCAAAAGCCTATTATGCGCTCGAACAGGCGCAGATTTCAATCGGTAACTGCTCCGCCTTTGCCGAATGTGTACCGATTGAAAACGGGCTTAAAATGACCGTCAGGAGCGTTATGGGCGTTGAGCTTCCGCAGATAAGCCTTGAGGAAAAGAAGCCTGGCTTTTTTTACGGGCTCAATTCCACAAACTCTCTGCTTGACGAGGCTTACCTCAGCTTTGAAGAAGCAAAGCGACTGACAATACAGCTTGCCGAAATTGAAAGCAACGTTATTCGCCTTGCCGACGCAATCAAAAAAACTCAGAAGCGCACGAACGCTCTGAGCAATGTTATGATTCCGAAATTCACTTCAACCGTCAAATTTATTTCCGACGCTCTGGATGAAAAGGAGCGAGAGGACTTTTCAAGACTCAAGGTTATTAAACGACAGAAAGGAAACTGATTTTATGGCAAAAGCAATCAAAACCATAGCACTTGTTTCAGCATTTATTCTTGTTGTCTCCTCACTCACGGCGTGCTCCGTCTCGTTCAAAAAGGATGAACCGACCACCGCGACCACAACAGTCCCTGCTCCCGTTATCACAACCGAGCCGGAAACAACAACCGAAAGCGAACCGGAAACAACAACGGCTCCCAAGGAAAAAGAGGACACGATTGAAGACATTTTCGACGACATTGCAGGCTTTGAGTCGGGTACGGCAGGTTCTTCCGCAAAGGCCGCCGCTCTTGCGCTCAGACTTATCGCCTTTTCCTCATCAGCCGATATTGACGGACTCGCGGACGAAATCAAGGCAATGTCCGATAAGCTCAGCTCCGATGAGCTTGACAACTACGGCGAGGCCTTGTATCGCATCAACCGCTATGCAAAGAAATTCTTTAACGGCGAAAAAAGCGAAGTAATTGAAATTGCGGGCAATACTTCTTTTTCTTCCGACAAGGAATACTCACAGGAAAAGTACGAACAGTTGTATGACCTTTTAAAGGTTCAGTAAATTAAATAGCAAAAAGGCTGTCCCACCGACAAGGTGAGACAGCTTTTTTATGCATAAAGGTTATATGTAATTCCAAATTGAGGTAATCTGTGCCGATATCTGGAGTGCAATGAGGGCGTCAACAGAGTTTATCGCGCCGTCGCCGTTGATATCCGCTGCCGACCTCTCTCCGCTGTTTAGCTCGGTGAGTCCGACAGTACCTCTAAGTATCATCAGCGCATCGTAGGAGTTTATGCTTCCGTCCGCGTTGACGTCACCCTTTGTGTATCCGCCGCCGACATAGATTCTGACCTCGCGGTTCACAAGTCCGTCCGCGCTCGTGATTCTAACCCTTGCGTATCCCGGATTCACCGCCGTAAACGAGTCATCTCCGACGGATACGACAGAGTCGTTGTCCGATGTCACGGTAATGCTGAAATCGGGCGGAAGAATCTGTGCCGCCAAAAGCTCAACCGTGCGTTTTTCTCCGCCTGTCATCACAAGCTCATCGTCTATGTTAATTTCACAGCCGTAGTTGACATATTTAATGCCGTTCTGCTCGGCAAAATTCTGAGCGGCAGAATCCTTGTAGCAATACAAAGTGCCGTTAAATCCGCTGAATGCATCACTGTTGACGGCATTGACCGCGGCAGGAATATAGACTTCACCGCCTTTAACGCGGCACTTTACAAGTGTACCGTCCTCTATCAGAAGCTTATCCAGCTTCGCAATAGCAACCGTGCGTCCCGTGTCCTGCGAATCAACATAAAGCCGATATTCTTTAGCCGTGTCCGTTTTGACCGTGCATTGCCAAATTTTTACATTGTCCTTGACGACTGCATTCAGCATTATATCTCCGTCGCTGATAAGCTTAACTGAACCGACGGCAAGCGAAGTTGCAACATAGATCTGAACCTCGTCCTCCGCCGTTTCACTCGGATAATCAACAGCCCAAAGCTTTGCTACCGCCTTTGTCTCTCTGACATAAACCGAAACTGATTTGTAGCTGTGCCACTCGCGGTCGGCATAGTAGCTGATCTCCAAATTTTTAACTCCTGCAGTACTGAATTTCATCATTACTGCCGCCGTGTTTTTCTTGGCTTCGGCCGTCACGGTTTTTCCGTCCGCCGTAACCTTGACCTTTTCGACGCGTTCGTTTAATCCGAGCTTTACCTCCGCCGTTTTCTGAGTGGAAGCGAGAGTTTTCGGATACGACAGCGATGTTACCATCTGACTTCTGTTCTCAACGGCAAGCTTCGTGTCAAACGAATACAGTTCACCCTTTTGCGTGTTTTTGTAAAATGCGCCCAGCGTTATTTTTTCGCCGTGAACGATATACGGAATTGTTATCAGGCTGTAATTGCCGATTTGTTTGTTGCCTATACACGACGTTAAATTGCTTGCCGTGAATGTAGCGGAACTGCCATCGCAAAAAACTCGAATTTTATTCGGGGTGCCTGTTGCGACGACAACAATTTTGTTTCTCTGATTTATTCGTCCGAGCTTATCAATGTAACAGCCGATTATCGGAGACTCGCTGTTTTCCGCAAGCTCATCGACCTTTTTCATCGCTTTGTCAAGCTTTGACGAATCGGTAACTTTTTTCTTCGCCGAGTCGCTCAGCGCGTCATAAGCCTGCTTTGCTTCAAATATCAAGTCCAGATTGTCTGCGATATTTTCTTCCGGCAAAGCCGCTATCATCGCGTTCACTCTGTCCGCGTCCTCGTTTTGAGTGCGTGTAATCATATAGTCAGCCCTTGCGCCGCGGTATCTGAGAGAAACATAAGTATAGCCGATTTCGTCCGTTATTTTGCCGTACACAGGATTCTGTGAGCCGAGACAATCGCTTACGTATGAAATTGCCGCTTCAGGTTCAACACTTACCTCGGTGCCGTCGGAATAAACAGCCTTGAGCTCCAGCCCGCCGAGGTCTATGTCCTCGCCTGCCGAATATGTCAGCTTTTCGGGCTTCGCGGTGATTTTAAGATAGGACGGTTCTTTGTAATTCGTAACGTATGAGGTTCCTATGTATTCGCCGTCCGCGCCGTAGCTTGCAACCGAAACAACGCTGTTCTCCTCAACTGTGCCGATTGAAACAGTTTTCTCCTCGCTGAACGGGAACTCGTTTACCTTGATTCCGTTTATATAAACCTCAAATTCCTCCACATCCGTGCTGTCGGACAGAATTTTAAGCTCCGAGCCGTCAAGTGAAAGCGTCAATGCACCCGAATTGTTTATCTGCGTTCCGTTTACCGAGGCATAGAACGCTTCAAAGCTCGTCATTTTGCTGTCGATCCAGTCCAGTCTGCGGCTGAGCCAAAGTCGGAAATTTTCTATTTCTTTCTCAAAGTCGGAGCCGCTGTTCCACAGCATCATGTCATTCGTTCCCGACTCATAAATCTTTTTGAACGCTGTGTCAAAATCTCCGCCCGGCTTCAGCATATCCGCTATCGCCGTGTAGCGGTATTGACGATAAGCCTTATACACCTCATTTAAAAATACCGGGTCCTTAGCCAAATATTTTACGTATTTTCTTCCGAAAATAACCCATTTATTGTGGGAATATGAGTACGACGAGTTGTCGCTGCTCATATCAAGATCCCATACCGGTCCGGCAATCAGCTTACCGTCAATATCCTTGTACATATATGTACTGTAACTTGTAAAGTCCTGGTTCTGGAAAATTTCGTTAAGCAAAACCTCTTTTGCAAGAGACTCAATGTCGGCAAGATCGTTGTATCTGACCTTTTGACCGTCATACTGCGAGCAAAAATCCTCGGAATAAATCGCATTTTCGTAAGCGGAATAGTAATTCTTAATGCCTGAAAGCATTTCCTTTCCGATTCCCTCCGGCTTGCTCACGGAAACGGCTGTACCCTTTTGCGAAGTGAAATATTTTCCGTCGTAACTTACCGTCTCAAGAATATATCCGCCATTGGCGTTCGGAACGTCATAGTAATCCGCAACCGTATACATTTTTCCCTTGTAGGTGATCGTTCCGTCCGCCACCCAGTCCATATTATCCGTCATAATATCGATCAGCTCATCGCGCTCATCTTTGGACATAGTTTTCTTATTGGCCTTGTAAATCGCCTTTGCCGCGTCCTCGGCAATATCGTCCCAGTTCGTTATATTCACTCTGGTTTCACCGATTCTGATGTGCTCACAGAGCAGGTAATTGCCGACGACCTTTCCGTTCATCACAACGTCGATCCATTGCGAGCTCATCGCAGCAAGCCCCATATCGGCGGCAAGGTCATATATAAGCTTGTTTCTCGAAAGCGACTTGTCATAAGGGTTGGACAAAAGCACCCAATGCTTGTTTTTGCCCATTCCGAGCAAATCGCTCTTGCTGTCCAGCTTGATTTTATATGGCTTTTTGTTTGTGAGCCAGGTGGAATTTCCCCTGCCCTTGATCTCCATCTCACCGTCATAAAGAACGGAGCTGTCGCTGAACTCGTCATTGCCCTGAAGCTTCATCGACGCGCGCAGTCTGGTTTCCTTTTGGACAAGCTCCTCTCTTCCGTCAATTTCAATGTACATTACCGGAAGCTTGCTGACGAGCATGTTTACCGTGCCGATCAGGTTTCCGTCCGCTCCGTAAGCCTCGGCGGTCACCATCGACTCTAAATCGGATTCCACGGGAATATAGGATTGACCCGGATTGCTTATCTGCTCACCGTCGACATACCATTTGCAATAAAAATCGGTTCCACCGCTTTTAAGCATAACATTAAGCGGCTTACCGACCTTGGCATAGCCCTCAGCAAAGAACACATCGTCTGTATTCGCCGTATAAACTTTTGATTTATTATTTCCCGTCACCGCATCTGCATCTTTTATTTCCGTGGCAAACGTTGTCATGGGCACACAGCTCATTATAAAAACAAGGGACATCAAAACTGAAATTACTTTTCTCATATTCGCCCTCCTTATAGTCTATTTTATTTTATCAAATAAAATCTGTTAAGTCAAACAAATCCGCTTGCTTTGATACAATTTTTCAAAAGAGACAAAACATGTTTTTTTGAGGAGTTAAGTTTGCGAAAATCATATAATCTCACCTTGTCAAGGAAGTTCGAGCACCGTTTTTCATCTCAGAAAAATCTGTAACAAGTGGAAAGTCAAGAGTTTAAAAAATATTGCCGCACTTCAGATTTTAAATTTGAAGTGCGACAACAGCAACAATTTAATTTATTTTTTTGTGTATTCTGTGTAATTCTTATTTGTATCAATATATAAAAGAGTATGACCTGAATTTCGCTTATCTTCGGGAGGAGGGGTCATGTAATCGCCGTATTCCAGTCTTAAGTATTGGTCCCATTTAGCCGGAGCGGGGAACTTAAGACCTTCAAAATCAACAAGAACGGTGCCATCGAATTGATCATTGCTGAATTTCGGCATAATAGTGCCGTACCCCCATAGATAAGCTGCCAAGTCGTACTTACCGTATTTTTGCATTGTTATACTATCAATAATTTTGGCAATCGCCAATCTGATTTTACGCGGTAGGCTCATAATCAGCTTGGTTTTGGGATTAATTTCATAATCTTTATTTCTAAGCTCTCCCGTAACATATTCGTCGCTGACGATTGCATTTCTGAATTTTGTTGCGGTGTTCATGCGTTTAAGCCATTTTGGATCATTTTTTGCCCCTATAATCGGGAAAATATCTATCCAAATGCCTTGGTGCATTTTACAATTTAAAAACTCCTTTTCGATTGCAGTTGTTCCGTTCATTCTGACTTTGGCATGAGTTCTGTACCAATAGTCGGTATATGTTGTTTGAATAAAAAATTTATTGCCGAGAGCTTTTTGACCAATTTTCAAAAATTTTTTATAGTTATCTATGGTCATCATTATGTCAATATCATCATCCCACGGAATAAATCCTTTGTGTCGTATTGCGCCTATGAGAGTTCCGCCGCTAAGCATATATTCTATTTTGTTTTCTTTGCAAACCTTATCTACTGCAATAAGTATTTCAAGCTCACATTTTTGAATATCGTTCACTGTAATCTCTCCTATTTAAGAAATATACTTTTTAATCTTTTAGATACAAGCCACCAAAACCGATTTTTAAGATAAAATAATTTTGGTGTTTTACATGTATAATATAAATCTTGTTCTTTAGTGTCCAGAATATAACGTTTAATTGCACAATGTAGTATAACATTTTGGATAAATTAAGTCAAGTGAGTATACATTTATCTTTTATCTACACATCTGCGTTGTAAATAGATGTGACCCATTTGGCTTTGAATCAATAGGTCTTGTAGGCTTTGGCAACGTTAAAGCTACCGCAACTTTTTTGAAAAAATTTGATGACGGCATAGCTTATGTGCACAGGTTTAAATATTTTATGGAGTAGTACAATAAAAGTAGAGTCGACAAACACCCAAAAGGCTGATAAAAAGAAAAGAAAGGTGTTTGAAAAATGACAAAGTACAGCGAAGAATTTAAGCGAGAGGCAATCCGATTATCGGATGAGATCGGAAATAAAAAAGCAGCGGCACAGTTAGGAATACCATATTACACGCTTGCAGATTGGAGAAACCACAGTAAGCACAAGCCGAAAATTAACGGAACGGAATTAAATGAGACCGAGCTGAGGGTTCGTAACCGGGAGCTGGAAAAAGAAAACGCGGAACTGCGACAAGCGAATGAGATTTTGAAAGATGCACTCGGTTTTTTCGCAAAAGACCGGAAGAAGTAAAAGCAAGCGAACGGCATCTGTTTATCATAAGGCACAAGTGCAAATATACCGTCAAAGGAATGTGCAAGGAATTAAAAGTCAGTGAGTCGGGATATTACAGGTGGCTGAAAAACAGAGGGAAGCCATCCTCACGTCAGCTTCTTTCGGTTGAAATACAAAAAATCATAGACAAGCATCCCGACAACGATAATTACGGCGTAGAACGAATGAGAATAGCGTTAAATGAAGTCGGTATAGAAACAAGCAAAAGCACTGTTCGGCGTACAATGAAAGAAATGGGATTGATCCAGAAGCGTCGTATACCGCATGGAATAACCAAAGCGACAACCGAAATACAAGAAAGAGAGAACTTGATAAAAAGAGATTTCAAAGCGGAATATCCGCTGAAAAAGGTTCTTTCGGATATAACCGAAATACAGTGCAGCGACGGGAAGCTGTATACTTCAGCAGTGCTTGACTGCTTTAACGGAGAAATACTTGCGCTTGAGATTGGAGAAAACATGAAAAAAGAATTGTGTATTGCGACGGTAAAGCAGCTGAAAGAAAAATACGGCAGCAAACTGAGCGGCACGATATTTCACAGTGACAGAGGAAGTCAGTACACAAGTGAAGCATTCAGGAAAGCGCTTGCCGACAGCGGAATGATACAGAGTCTGAGCGGAGCAGGGCATTATTTTGACAACGCAAGAATGGAAAGCTTCTTTGCGACACTAAAAAAAGAGAAGATATACCGAATTGCGGCATACAAGCACACAAGAGAAGAAGTAAAGACGATTATTTTCAGATATGTGTTTATATACTACAATCGGATTCGAGTATATACAACAAATTCGTACGGATTATCGCCGGTAAAGTACAGGGAGTGGGCGGCGGCACATAAAAATTTGACTGTCGCATGAGGCGGCGCGAATCTGTTTTCCTCCGTTCCGCTACGCTCCACTCCTGAAAACAGATTCGGTTATCTTATTTTTTCATTATTTAGGGTATTTACCGACTGCACTTTTCTTGACTTTTCCAGTTGCACTTCGTATGATAACCTGTCCAGCCGCCCTCTGATGAGCAATCTCATTAGCTTAAGGGCTTTTTCTTTTAAGGTTAAATTTTCCTCGGTGTGATGTGGGCATCACACCCTACGGTTTAGGTTTTGGCAATGCTTGTCGTAGGGCACGATGCCCACATCGTGCCGAGGAAACATTGGATTCAAGAAAAAAAGTTTCAGCAATTCACACGAAGTCGCAAAAAATAAAATAACGTATAAAAAAGGCTATAATCACAACAAGCAATGAATTGTGAATATAGCCTTTAAACATTTTCAGTTTTCAATCAGTGCTGAAACCGACAGACCTGCTAAAACGCAAGGATTTATTTGTTAAGGTTTGCCTTGAGTGTTTCAAGCTGATCTCTGAGCTCCTGCGGAAGCTTGTCGCCAAACTTCTTGTAGTGCTCCTCGATCTCGGCAGCTTCCTTTGTCCATGTGTCCTTATCAACATCAAGGATCGACTTGAGAGTCTCAATATCCATATCAAGGTCTGTGAGGTCGATATCCTCCGGCTTCGGAACATAACCGATAGCTGTCTCTGTTGCGTCAGCCTTGCCCTCGCAGCGGTCAACGATCCAGTTAAGAACACGCATATTGTCGCCGAATCCAGGCCAAATGAAGTTGCCCTCATCGTCGGTACGGAACCAGTTTACATTGAAGATCTTGGGAGCCTTGTCGCCGAGCTTCTTGCCCATGTCGAGCCAATGCTGGAAGTAGTCAGCCATGTGATATCCGCAGAACGGAAGCATAGCCATCGGGTCACGGCGAACAACACCTACTGCACCTGCGGCTGCGGCAGTTGTCTCGGAAGCCATTGCAGAACCGATGAATACACCGTTCTCCCAGCTCTTTGACTGGTAAACCAACGGAGCGCACTTTGCGCGGCGTCCGCCGAAGATGATTGCTGAAATCGGCACGCCCTCGCCCTTGTCAAACTCAGGAGAAATGCACGGGCAGTTGATAGCCGGAGCAGTAAATCTTGAGTTCGGGTGAGCAGCATAGGTGCTCTTGTCAGCCTTATTGAACTTTGAAGCATCCCACTTGTTGCCTCTCCAGTCGATAGCGTTTGTCGGGAGATCCTTGTTGAGACCCTCCCACCAAACTGTATTGTCCTCAAGGTTGTGACAAACATTTGTGAAGATTGTGTTCTTCTTTGTGGACTCAAGAGCATTGAAGTTTGACTTCGCATTTGTTCCCGGAGCAACGCCGAAGAAGCCGTTTTCGGGGTTGATAGCGTAAAGTCTGCCGTCTGCACCGATTCTCATCCAGGAGATATCGTCGCCGACTGTCCAAATCTTGTAGCCCTTCTCCTGAAGATACTTCGGGGGAATAAGCATAGCGAGGTTCGTCTTGCCGCAGGCTGACGGGAATGCAGCCGCAACATACTTAACTTCGCCCTTAGGATTTTGGAGACCGAGGATAAGCATGTGCTCAGCCATCCAGCCCTCTTTCCAGCCCTGGTAAGATGCAATTCTCAAAGCGAAGCACTTTTTACCGAGAAGAACGTTTCCGCCGTAAGCAGAGTTTACGGAGATAATAGCGTTGTCCTCAGGGAACTGGCAGATATATCTCTTTTCGGGATCAACATCACATTTTGCATGGAAGCCACGAACCCAATCGTTGCTGTCACCGAGCACGTCAAGAACCTTCTTGCCGACACGTGTCATGATAGCCATGTTGAGAACAACATAGATTGAGTCTGTGAGCTCAATACCGATCTTTGCAAGAGGAGAGCCAATCGGACCCATTGAGAACGGGATAACATACATCGTTCTGCCCTTGTAAGAATCTCTTGCGATATCATAAAGTCTCTGATACATCTCGTCGGGATCGCACCAGTTGTTGGTCGGGCCTGCATTCTCCTGCTTCTTTGAGCAGATGAAAGTTCTGTCCTCAACACGGGCAACGTCGTTCGGCTTTGTTCTGTGAAGATAGCAGCCGGGGAGCTTTTCCTCGTTGAGCTTAATCATCTCACCGCTTTCAACAGCTTCCTTACGGAGGGCGTCGAGCTGCTCCTCAGAGCCGTCGATCCATACGATTTTGTCAGGCTTAACAAGGTCAACTTTACCATTGATCCAGTCAAGTACGGACTTGTTAGTCGTTAATTCCATAGATATTCATTCCTTTCGTAAAAATCAATTTTTTACGTTTATATTATATCCTTTTTATAAGCAATTTTCAACATACAAAACGCACATTATAACGGGGATTTCTTACTTTTTTTGTAGGTTTTTACAAAAGTTGCAAAAAGAGTTTGTTAAAAAAGAAACAATATCTTTCTTTGATTTACCGATTCGGTTCAGCGCGGTTTTAAACAAATTTGCGCTTTCAGCCGCCCGGTCGAGGGGCAGTCTGAAAACACCGTTTAAAAAGCTTTTCTCATAAAAGCTGTCGGTTCGTGCTAATTTCTCGGTGTGATGTGGGCATCGTGCCCTACGACGAGTCTTAATTATGTGAACCGTAGGGCATGATGCCCACATCATGCCGCCACAAATTTCTTGTCTCTATCTGATGAGGTTGACAGGAGCTTAAGAAAACAACTTCTGTTTTAAAAGATAGGATTGCTTATTTAAACTTCATGCGCCGTCGGGCAAAAAAAGGGACTGCAAGTTTCCTTGCAGTCCCCATGAAATTCATATACTTATCAAATAAGCTTAAACTTATTTAACTGTGTATGTGATCTCGGTGTAATCATTCCAAGTGTTGTTGTACTTGATCTGAACCTTGATAACGTTTACGCCCGGGTTGTAAGCACTAAGCTCACACTCAAAGGTCTTCTGGTTGCCGCTTACGGTCGGGTTCTTATAAGTAAGAGTTGCGCCGTTAGACATAACCATACGAACACCCTTAACGTCCATACCTGTAACAACTGTTACGGGGATACGGCCCTTAGCACCCTCTGTTGCAGAAGGAGTTACGGAGTAAACCTGAGTATCAAGAACCTTCTCGACAAGCTTAACTGTGAACTTGTAACCAAGATCCTTGGTCTCCCAAGTGTAGTCATACTTAGCGATAGCTGTCATCTCAGTACCGATAGCAGTCTTGGTGTTGATTGTCCATACGTCGTATGCTGCATTACGATCCATGTCGCTACACTCTACGCCGTCAGCAGTATAAGTCTTGATTGTAACAGCATTGTGATATCTGTTATAAGTTCTTGTATTGCCGTCGATGTCGATAAGCTGAATCTTAGAAGCATAGTTACCGTCAACATAGTTTACCTTGAATGTAAATGTGTTGAGGATAGACTCTGACGGAGTCCAGCTTACATCAACGATTGAGCCCTTAGTCTCAACGGGCTTCTTAACAAGTGCTGCGATAGCTGCGTTGAGCTCGTTAGCTGCCTTGTCGATGATAGCCTGATCAGAGATCTTAAGGTCACGTGCAACTGCCTTAGCTGCTGCAAGCTTTGTTGCCATTGCGTTGTAGGAATCCTCAGTATAGTCTGAAGCTACAACTGCATTTGCAAGAGCGATAGCCTTGTCAAGCTCTGTGTAAGAAGCAGCCTTCTCTGTGAGAGGCATTGCTGCGTTGATAGCTGCTGCTGCTGCATCAACGATAGCCTGATCTGCTTCAAGGAGATCTCTCGAAACAGCGTCACCTGCTGCAACTGCATCTGTAAGAGTCTTAACTGAATCGTCTGTGTAGATTGAAGTGTCGCCGTTAAGGAGAGCCTTAGCTGCCTCAAGAGCCTTATCAAGCTCTGTGTAATCTGCAGCCTTCGGAGTTTCCTTCTCAACAAGAGAAGATCTCCATGCCTTTACTGCTGTATCCTGAGCTGCTGCGTCACGTCTCTCAGTCGGGTTCTGAGTGTAATCCCACTTGATACCGCTGAAGATAGCGTCTACAACTGCGAGTGATTCGTCAGTATAGAGTGTACGGTCGATTGCTTCATACTCAGCCTTAGCTGCGTTGATTGCTGTGTAATCCCAAGCCTTGTACTCACGGTTGTTGTAGAGGTTAAGAACTTCCTCGTTCTTAGCGTCAACAAGAGCCTGATCCTTAGCCTTGAGAGCACGGAACTCTGTTGCGTTCTTGTCGCAGGTTGCAAGCAATGCTTCAACATTTGCCAAATACTCGTCTGTCAAGAATGTCTTGTGAGACTTAGTAATTGTCTCAAGCTTCGAGATGTTGGAATCAAGAGTTGTGAATACTGCCGGAGCCTCAACAAGAGCTTCGATAGCTGCGTTAAGCTCATCTGCATAAGCGTCGAGCTCTGCCTGCTGATCAATTGTGAATCGCTTGCCGTTAGCTTCAACCGCTGCATCGTACTTGATCTTTGCAGCCGCCCATGTCGGAGCTGTGTAATGAGACTCTGTGAGAGCTTCAAATTTTTCGATAGCTGCAACAACCTTTGAATAGTCGGCACCTGCCGGAACAAGGTTCTTAATAGCTGTCTCAAGCTCAGCAGTCTTAGCGTCTACTTCTGCCTGATTGTCCTTCTTGGTGAGATCTGCTGTATCATAGAGAGCCTTTGCTGTATCATATACAGCCATCATATCCTTGTAGGAAACTGATGTGTAGCGTTCCTGATCAATAGCCTCTGCCTTATCCATAGCAGCCTTAAGCTTTGTTGTGTCAGCCGGGATAAGTTTAAGAGCGTCAACAGCATCGTTGATTGCCTTTGCGAAAGCATCAACTCTTGCCTGCTCGTTCTTCTTGAGACCGTAAACAACTGCTGTTCTTGCAGCTACGACTGCCTCAGCAGTAGCTGTTGTGTAGTAAGCAGTAAGATCTGCGTCTGCAGGGATTCTTGCGAGAGCTGTCTCAACACCAGCATAGCTTGCGCCAACGAGCTCAAGATCACCCTTAGCCTTAACAAGCTTTGCTTCCATTTCGTCAACCTTAACCTGCTCATTTGACTTGAGGTTGCCGGCGTCTACCATTGCCTGAGCTTCTGCAAGAACTGTTGTGTAAGCAGCCCATGACTCTTCTGTGTAGAAGTCCTGAGCATACGTTGTGCCCTTGTTGATCTCAGCGATAAGTGCGCTGTAATTTGCGCCGCCGAGGAGCTTAAGAGCATTCTTAGCGCTCAACAATGCGTTGTATGCGTTGTCGATCGTGCTCTGGTTCTTAGCAGTAAGGTCTCTTGCGACTGCCTTTGCATCTGCAAGAGCATTAGCAAATGTTACCCACTCTGCTGCCTCGTAATCTGCCTGATTGAGAGCGTCACACTCTGTGATGAGAGCGTCGAGCTTGCTGTAATCAGCAGCAGCCGGTGTAAGATTGTTTCTTGCATCTGTAAGAGCTTTCTTAGCGTTGTCAATTACAGACTGGCTGGACTTCTTGAGTCCTTCCGGAACAGCCTTTGCGTTTGCAAGAGCTGTTGTGAATGCTGACCAAGTAGCTTCTGTGTACCAGCTTGCCTGCTCAGTATCAACGATGTTCTGAGAAGTTGCGATTTCAGCCTTGAGTGCTGTGTAATCTGCATCTTCCTCAACAGCCTTCGGTGTGAGCTTAGCAATAGCGTCTGTAAGAGCTGTTGCTGCGTTGTCGATTTCTGTCTGATGTGTGATATCAAGACCTGCCGCGATAGCCTGAGCTGCCGAGTAAGCGGTCTGGAATGCTGTCCAGTTAGCATCCTGCTCATAATCATCAGCCTTGATAGCTGCAGCCTGAGTCTTAGCTGCTTCAAGCTTTGTGTAGCTTGCTGACTTGATTTCAAGAGCGTTGTAGCCTGCCGTGAGAGCTGCAAGAGCGTCATCAACTACTGTCTGGCTTTCAGCGTTCTTGTTGTCAAGGATTGTCTTTGCAGCTGCGAGAGCTGAAACAAAGGCAGCTGTGTTGTTGTAGTTATCAACAACTGTGTCCTTAACTTCGTCATACTTAGCCTGGAGAGCTGAGTAATTGATCTCAGTTGAACCACCCTTAACTGTAAGAGTGATGTTTGTGCCTGAAAGATCAAAATACTGATCGTCGTTGAAGTACTTAAGGTCGTTGTTATTAACGTTATCTGCCGAAGCGTCTCCGTCCGGGCACTCGGAAAGATAAAGTCTACCCTTTGTGTTAGCTGTTCTTGTGATGTTCTCTTCCGGCATCATGAACTTATACTGTGTGCCGGGTGCTGCATCCTCAGGAATCTGAACAGGGAAGCTGATAAGACCGTTCTCTTCGTCATCAAGAATAACTGTTTCAGCGTTATCCATGTTAGCGGATACGAAATACTTGAAGTAATCCCAACCGCAGGATCTTGCTGATGCAGCATCTGTGATATTTCCGAAAACGCAAGTTCCGTCATCCTTTGCAGAACAAGTATAGTCATCAGCTATACCTGCATCAATAGCAACGGAAGATACTGTTCTTACTGAGAATCCTGTATTACACATTGCAATATAGGAGTTAGCTGTATTCCATGTAATACACTTGTTTGTTCTTGCAGCTGTTGCTGCTACACCTCTCTGAGCCGTGTAAATCTCACCGGCATCAAGAAGACGTGAATCCATGTAAACAATACCACTAGTCTGTCCGCCATAATAGTTTGCTGTCATGTGAAGCGTAATCATAACAAACTGACCGGGTTCAACTTCCATATCACCTGTCTGAGAATCGGTGTATGTAAGCTTTGTCGGCTTCATTGCCGAATTTGAGGTCCAGGTAATTCCTGAGTCAAGCGAAGTAGCTGTGAGCCAGATCTTTACCTGATGCGATGCTGTGTCCGGATTTCCGTTTGCGGAAGCGGCAACAGCAAATGTGCCGAGCACCATAGCGATTGCGAGCAATACGCTAAGTACTTTTTTCGCAATTTTCATGCAAATGTTCCTCCCAAAAAATTTTTATCCTTTGATAAAGGATTTAATAGGGGTTGACCTGATCCAAGCTTGCAAGTGTTCCTGCTACTGCAAGAATCTTGAGCGCATCCGCACTATCAACCGCACCGTCACCGGTAACGTCGGCTGCAAAAGCTACAGCCTGACTTGAAAAGAACTTCAAGGTTGAACCAACTGCAAGCGTGTCCAAAGCGTCATTGGTATCAATTACTGCATCTCCGTTTACATCACCAAAAACTATAATTGTATAGCTCTTAACGGCCGCATCATCGACAACAACATCAATTACTGTTCCGGTACCCACACCGAGTTCAGTACCTGTTATCTTCAATGAGCCGGCACCTGATGCCTTAACTTTCTGCTTAATCTCTGCATTTGATGTCATGCCGGTATTAAAGCCGTAAACATACATGTTTTCTCTATCAATGACCGCATTTGATTCGTAGGCCTCATTTGGTACAAGATCTGCCGTCTCGCCGATGATGTTTACGTTTGCATTTTTAAAGTCCATCGTAAGCTCGCCGTCTTTGAGATTGTAGATCGTGGTTGCATCTGTCGGAGTCTGGATTGCCTGATTATAGAATCCCGTGTACTCCGAGGGGATAAAAATTGTACCGGTTTTACCCGCCGCAGATGTCTTTGCTTTCAATGTGAATGTGAAACACACCTCACCGTCCGGAAGATTCAAACAGCCGAGAGTTGAGTTGGAAACAGCAGCCGTCCACTGGACAAGGACACAGCCGAAGTCGCCGTCCGCATACTCTGTCGGAATGAATTTTTCAACGTCCTGGGAGTTGTATCCCAAAGTTCCCTTTGCCTTACAGGTGTTCATCGCCGTAAGACTGATAAGGTTCGGCAGTTCAAAAACCGTTGAATCGAACATTATCGGGAAACGGAAGGTTGTCATATTGTAGTTTGTTTTGAGTGAAACGCTGACAGTAATGTCATCACCGGGAGCGTAATTCTCCTGTTCGGTAGTGACAATATAAGTCACGCTTTCATCACCGTTTGCCGTACCCTCAGCAGAGGCACAGACACCGAAAACGGCTGAAACAAAAAGAACAGACAATATGACGGAAAGAATTTTCTTAGCAGTTTTCACTTGGAAATTCCTCCTTCATTTTTTTCGGGATAAAGAGCTGACCTCTCCCGTGGATTTTTCAATCGGTTTTACATTCTCTTTCCTGAGCATACAGAACCGACCGATATATAATTACAGTTTAAACTGCAATTAGCCTTAATTGATAATTTTTTGTATACACCGGCTTCTCAAATGAGAAGTCGGTGTATATTTAATTTTGAATCCGCTTAAATCAGCTTGCAGAAATCGTTGTACGATTTACAAAGTCGATCTGAGCATAAGTTGAATAAACCGCAAGTGCTCTAAGAGCATCTGAGCCTTCAACAACATCATCGTTATTAAGATCAGCTGCAAGAATCTTTGCTTCCGAATCAAAGTTCGACAATGTACCGCTGACAGCAAGAATAATATTTGCGTCAGTACCGTCAGCACAGTTACCGTCACCGTTTACGTCACCTGTTACAGAAACGATATATGTGTCGATAATGTTGCCTGAATTATCCTTAACGTAAATCTTTGCGTCTGTGGAGAATACGCCAAAGCTGTTTTCCTCAAGCTCAACTGTGCAGTTTGTAAGCTTGCTGAAGTAGTGCTGAACATCGTATACTCCGCCGCCTGTTACGCCGACAAGAACTGTACCTTCAGCTGTTTCGATGGTCTGAACGTCGCCGATGAGAACATACTCTGAAGACTCGTCGCCGCCTGTTGCAGGCATAAGTCTCTTCTGATATTCAAGAAGCATCTCGTAAGCTGTGTTGATCTTGGTCTGTCTAACCGTTGCGTCCGCCTCGCTGTTTGTTGCAACTGCGAAGTTGTAAGCCTCAACGTAGTCAGCCCATGAAGCTGCCGAATACTTGGACTCGTCAGCCATCGGAACAGCCTTACCAAGCTCGTAAGCAAGGTGAGCCTTTATGCCGGCCTTCTTAAGAAGACGCTCGCCGTAAAGGTTGAGACGATGGTTTCTGTAAGTAACTGTAAGAGCATTGACAACCGCTGTGTTACCCTGAGCATCAGGAATCTCAACGCTGTCAATCATACGGTTTGCTTCCTTAACTTCTGTACGGTAGTTGTAATAGGTGTACGGCTCGAAATCGGCAACACCGAAGAATGTGTAGTCGCCGTCCGTATACTTCTTACCCTCGTTTGACGGAGCGTACTGGTTAAGAATCTGCTTTGTTGAATCAAGTCCGCCTGCCTTCTGGTTAGCGTCAAGTGTTTCAACAGCAGCAAGGAGCTTGTCATAAGCTGCGCTGTACTTTCTAACCTTCGTTGCAACAAAGTTACCCTTGTTGTACGGAGAGTAAACAACGTTTACTGCGCCTTCCATTGCTGTAACCCAATCGGACCAGCCAGCCGAGTAGTCAGACTCCTGACGGTGCTTGCTTGCTTCGGAAGCAAGGAGTGAATCAAGACCGTAGTTATTGTAGCAGAATACTGCAGTCTGGGTCTTGCCAACCTTCGTTGAACCGAACTTAGCACCGATTTCGTAGGTGTACTTACCTGATGCACCGCCGGCGCAAAGAGCAAGCCATGCTGCATCCTTTTCTTCGGCTGTGAGATTATCATAAGTCTCTGTTGTCTCGAAGATGTTTGCGTTTGTGATACCGTTCTGCTTGTCAACCTTACCGAGGAGTTCGATATCCTTTGTTCTTGTTGTAACATAGGTTGAATCCATGGGCTTAGTTGATGTTGCATAAGCTGTACCTGTTGCAGCAGCAGCAGCAGTATTCTCAAATGTGTACTTGGTACCATAGAGGTCTCTCATGCTGCTTGCATAGATTGTAGCAGGACCGCCTGTGATTTTGTAAGAACCGCTCGTTACTGAGAGCTGGTCTTCCTTATCATGCTTAGCCGATGTAGAAACATAGCTGTAAATTGTTTCTGTAAGCGGAGAAGTTGTAAGGTTATCGCCTTTCTCAGTGATAACATTGTAAGTAACGTTTACGATGAAGGAGCTGCTGCCCTTATACGAACCGGATACTGTGAATGTTGCTTCATCACCGGCACCGATATCATACTTATCCACAGCAATGTTAAGAGCCGGGATGTTGGATGTTACGCTGATGATTTTGTAAGTGTAAAGAGTATCCTGCCAGAACTTACCGTTAGCGTCCGTATAACCGGTATTGATACCTGAAGAGTTGTTACGGAACTTGATGTCGAACTTCGGTGAACCCGAAGCATCATAGATAAGCTCTTTAGCTGTAACGGTCGGGAACTTAAATTCCTGAGCATTTGTAAGGTTGAGAACCGTACAAACGATCGGAAGAGCACCCTTACAGAGGTTAGCTCTGTAATTGTAAAGATCCGAGAAGATCGCGTCAACTGTGTTAGCAAGAGCTGCGTTTGTAGCAAGTGACTCAAGAGTAGTTGCAGAATTATTGAGAGCACCCGGGAAGATGATGTTCACGATTCTTGTAACTACGTCGATAACAGCAAGCTTCGGAGTCTTGTTAAGGTCGGAAGCTGACGGGAAAGCAGAAATCTCAAACATATCAAGAACGCCCTTGAGGTCAAGGTTAGCGATTCTCTTGATAAGGTTGTCGATAACGAAAGTCTTTACGTCCTTGTTAGCGCAGGTCGGAAGCCAGTTGAGGCCGAAAACGCCGTCAACAATCTTGTTGAGAGTCGTCCAACCCTTATCGCTTGAGCTGAGTGAAAGACCGTTGAGAAGTCCGCCGTAGTTGTCGATGCCGTACTTGGCAGCGATATCAAGCTGATCATCAACCTCTGACATTGTCTTAGCATAGCTGAGACCCATATCGAGAGCAGCATTTACGCTGTAAATAGCGTAATCAACGCCCATGATGATGATTGTGTCAACTGTGTGAGCATAGCCTGAGAAATCAAGCTCAGGAGCGGATGTAGCAAGAAGCTGAGTCATTCCGTAGTAGCCGAAATCAACAAGAGTTGTAACGCTGTCGGGAATGTACATTCCTGTTACGGAGCCGTTGATGATTGCGCGAAGAGCATAAACAATAAGCTCCTCGTTGGACATCTTAGCAACTTCAGCAGGTGTTGCAACCTTAATGTAGGAAGCGAAGAAGTCATCACCGGTCTTCATAAGAACTGCCTTAGCAAGCTCTACAAGGTTATCCATAAGCTTGGAGTTGTCACCGTTCTGCCAATTAACAAGGGTCTTATCCTTGAGGAGAGTGTTGACAAATGTGCCGAGGATGTTGTTGACCTGAGAAACGAACGAACCGCTTGTGAATGTGAAGCCTGAATATGTATAGTCGATATTGAGGTAATTCGCATAGCCGTTGAGGTTGTCTCTGTTAGCCTCTACCTTGTTGCCGTTTGCATCCTTAACGTATGAACCGTCAGCATTCTTCTGGAACTCAACGCCGCAAGCCTTCTTGATCTCGTCCTTTACGCTGCCGTTAAGAGCGTCAAGTACAAGGTCGGAATTGAATACCTGCTTGAGAGCGTTGTCGATGAATGTGTACATCGTTCCGCTGCTGATGTTTGTGTAGCCGCTAAGCTCCGGAATCTCTTTAACAACGAGATCGTCGATGAGCTTCTGAGCCATACTGTCGATTGTTTCGGTAACAGTATCGGGAACGTTCGGCTTAACCTTGTTGCCGTTTGAATCGGTAGTTGTGTAAACTACTTCGTAAAGCATCTTCTTGAGAAGCTGATTTACATCAGTGTAGTCACTGATTCCGTCAATGTTTGAAAGGATTGAACCCATGTTGATGGAACCGTCAACAAAGCTTACGAAAAGAGCTTTGTTGTCATAGAGGAACTGGAAAACAGCATAGAGAATGTTGATGTCTTCCGAGTTTGTTCTTCTGACAGTTGCAAAAGCATTTGCGTTAAGCTTTGAGAGGTCGCCGAGCAAACCTTTCAATGACTGGAATGAAGTACCGTTTACAAAGTTATAAACCGACTCCATTGTAGCGTCAACAGATGTAAGATCAAGTGATCCGAGGCCGTAGAGTTCAGAGCTGTCGAGCTGGATCTGTTCCTTGCCGAGCATACGGTCAAGCTCATCAACAGCAGCCGAAGCGTACTGATCGGTTGTCAAAATCGGCTTGTCAAGCTTATTGTAATTCGTAAGAGCAGAATCCTTATAAGCCGAATAAGCACTTGCACCGATAACGAGCGTTGAAAGAACCATGATCATTGCAAGAATGACGCTGAGAAATCTTTTTGCATTACTCATTTTTTGGATTGCACCTCCATTTAGATTTATACGCCCAAAAGCGTATATTCCGCACAGTTGTCTCCGGTCTGTGCAAACCGGCGCGACATCATTACGTTGAGTAATCTCCCCTTTCTGAAATCTGAACCCCGTGCTGCTAAAGCCTTCCCGCATGGCAGCCGCTCAGCTTCGCCGAGGGTTCGATTACCGACGTCATTACGACGCATTGTAAACCAGGTGGGTCGTAATGAGGGCTTCATCCGCAAGGCGCAATTCACCCAATGACACCACTTTTATGGTTAGTTTAACTATAACGCATAAAACGTCAAAAGTCAATATTTTTTTGGCCGCATTATTGATTTTGTACATTTTATACATAAGTAATATGATATTTTTGTATCATTCCTTTTATGAAATAAAAAGGCGGCAGAGCACACACATATAATGTATACTCTGCCGTTGTCCGTTTTATTATTTCATGCCTGAGTAGTTCGGCGCTTCTTTTGTTATGAATACGTCGTGCGGATGGCTCTCGATGAGGCCCGCGTTGGTGATGCGGACAAATCTTGTTTTCGTCTTGAGCTCCTCAATGTTGTGACATCCGCAGTAGCCCATACCGGAACGCAGACCGCCGAGCATCTGGAAGATCGTGTCGCCGAGAGGTCCCTTGTAAGGAACACGTCCCTCAACTCCCTCCGGAACAAGCTTTTTGTTGTCCTCCTGGAAGTATCTGTCCTTGCTGCCGTTTGCCATTGCCGCAAGACTGCCCATTCCGCGGTAAACCTTGAAGCTTCTGCCCTGGAAGATTTCGGTTTCGCCCGGACTCTCCTTACAGCCCGCAACAAGCGAACCGACCATAATTGCGCTGGCGCCTGCCGCGATAGCCTTAACAATTTCGCCCGAATACTTAATACCGCCGTCGGCAATAACCGGAATACCGTGCTTAGCCGCCGCGTTTGCCGAATCAAAAACTGCCGTGATCTGCGGAACACCGATACCTGCAACAACTCGCGTCGTACAGATTGAGCCGGGGCCTATACCGACCTTTACTATGTCTGCACCGGCAGCGATCAAAGCCTCGGTTGCCTCCGCCGTTGCAACATTACCGGCACAAAGCGTAATGTTCGGGAACGCTGTCTTTACCTTTTCAACCGCGCGGAGTATATTCTGACTGTGACCGTGAGCGGAATCAAGAACGAACATATCCGCACCTGCCTTTGCGAGCATTGACGCTCTGTCAAGCACGTCGGCGGTTGCTCCGATTGCCGCACCGCAAAGGAGTCTGCCTCCCTTGTCACGTGCCGAGTTCGGGTACTGCACGCTCTTTTCAATGTCCTTGATCGTGATAAGTCCCTTGAGGTATCCCTCGGAATCAACAAGAGGAAGCTTCTCAATTCTGTGCTTCATGAGTATCTGCTTCGCCTGTTCGAGAGTTGTTCCGACCGGAGCGGTTACAAGGTGATCCTTTGTCATAACCTCGCTGATCTTTATATTGAAATCCGTCATGAATCTCATGTCGCGGTTTGTGAGAATACCGACAAGCTTTCCGTCATTATCGCAGATCGGAACACCTGAAATCTTATATTTCTTGCAAAGGTTCTCCGCGTCATAAGCGTAATGATCCGGAGTGAGGCTGAACGGCTGAGCGATAACACCGTTTTCGGAACGCTTAACCTTGTCAACCTCCTGAGCCTGAAGCTCCATCGGCATATTCTTGTGTATAACGCCTATGCCGCCCTCTCTTGCAATCGCGATCGCCATCGGTGCTTCCGTAACCGTATCCATCGCAGCAGTCAGGATCGGAGTGTTGAGCACAATGTTGTCCGACAGTCTGGTTGAAATGTCAATGTCCTTGGGCAGTATGTCCGACTCCGCAGGAATCAGAAGCACGTCGTCAAAGGTAAGACCCTCTTTACCGAATTTTTGTTCAAATGTCATCTTACAGCCTCCGCTCTGAATATAAATTGTCTTATTCTATCGCAAATTCAAAAATAAATCAAGCTTTTTTTGAATTTTTTTTGCAGGTAACAACAAATAGAAACTGTCGCATTCAGATGCAGAAAGCGTTTTCTTTGCCCCGAAGCTGTATATAGATACTGCGAGAGGGTAAAAAAACGGTTAGAAGAACAAAACATTAAATAATCATAATTGATAATATAAAGAAAAGCTATAATTCACAATCAGTTTAATTTTAGCCTGCTGAAATGTAAATTATAGCTTTTATTATTGTTTTGTTCTTGGTCTGCGCTAAATGCGGCAGTTTCAGTTTTACTGGAACATAATGAGCAGGAATCCTGCCGCAACAGCGGAACCTATAACACCGGCAACATTCGGACCCATTGCGTGCATGAGCAGGAAGTTAGTCGGGTTGTATTTTCTGCCCTCGTTCTGAGCAACACGAGCCGCCATAGGGACAGCGGAAACGCCTGCCGCACCGATCAGCGGATTGATCTTGCCGCCGGTAACAAGATAAAGAAGCTTTCCGAGAAAGACGCCGCCGACTGTTGAGAAACAGAAAGCGATAAGTCCGAGAGCAACTATCTTAAGTGTCTGAACCTGAAGGAAGCTCTGACCGTTTGCGGTTGCGCCGACGGTAACGCCGAGAAGAATAACAATGATATTGTTAAGCGCGTTCTGAGCAACGTCGGAAAGTCTGTCAACAACGCCGCACTCGCGGAAGAGGTTGCCGAGCATGAACATACCGAGAAGCGGAGCAACCGACGGAAGAATGAGCGCAACAAGGACAAGAACGATTACCGGGAAGATAATTTTCTCCGTCTTTGTAACCTTTCTGAGCTGGGTCATCTTGACCTCACGCTCTTTCTTCGTTGTGAGAGCCTTCATGATCGGAGGCTGAATGAGAGGAATGAGCGCCATATATGAATACGCCGCCAGAGCGATAGGCGCAAGCAAATGCGATGCCAGCTTCGACGTCAGGTAGATAGCCGTCGGACCGTCTGCACCGCCGATGATAGCGATTGAAGCGGCTTCCTGCGGATTGAATCCAAGCGCGATAGCGATAAGGAACGCAACATAAATACCGAGCTGAGCAGCCGCGCCGAGAAGCAGGCTGACAGGGTTTGAAAGAAGAGGTCCGAAGTCAGTCATTGCACCGACGCCCATAAAGATGAGGCACGGGAATATGTTTGATTTAACGCCGGCGTAAATAATTCGCAGAACGCCGGAGTCGTACCAATGCTCACCCTGACCGGCAAGCGAGCCGTCGCCGCCGAATATCTGACCGGCTGTCAGGTCGTCCATGATGCCTGCGCCGGGAAGATTGGCAAGAAGAATACCGAATGCGATAGGAACCAAAAGAAGCGGCTCAAATCTGAATTTGGGATGAATGGCAAGGAAAAGGAATACAAACGACACAAGGATCATTACAAGATTCTGCCACTCAAGAGTTGCAAATCCGGACGATTCCCACAAGCCTTTCAAAACATTTAAAATCAAGTCCATTTTGAATACCGTCCTTTATTATAAAACTGCAAGAATCTGATCCGTATCAACCGTTGATCCCTTTGTTACAAGGATCTGCTTGATTGTACCGTCGCAGGGAGCAACAATTTCGTTCTCCATTTTCATAGCCTCAAGAATGAGAACAACGTCGCCTGCCTTGACCGCCTGACCCTCGGCAACATTCAATTTAAGGATTGTTCCGGGCATCGGCGAAATGATCTGAGTTCCGCTTACTGCGGTACCGACCACTGCTGCCGGAGCGGAGTGGGATGAGCTTACCGCCGGAGCTGCCGGAGCGGCAACGGGAGCGGCGGGAGCGGCAGGAGCCGCATTGCTTACGGAGGTTATTACGGCATCGCTTTCGTTTACCTCGACCTCATAATTTTTTCCGTTTAACGTAACAACATATTTCATTTATTTGTCCTCCGATAATTTAATGGATTTGAACGCAAGCCTGTCGAGGCTTATTCCGCTCTGATGGCTGATTATCGCCATAATAACCGCCGCTGTCGGTTCATCAACATTGACGAGCTCAACGCCGCTTGACTGTACGGGCTGTACAGCGGGAGCCGCAGGAGCCGTGGCAGGAGCAACAGGAGCTTTTGCCGCGGACTTTCCTGTCTTATCGAAAATTGCCGCAATGCCTTTGATAAACAGCGCGATTATCGCAAGAATAACCATAACCGTTAAAAATCCCACAACAGCAACAAGCGCCGCTCTTGAAAATGTCATGGCATCGTTGGAGCCGTAGATATCGGCGAAAACGCCGAGAAGCTTTGGAGTCATATTCATCTTTGTTTTCCTCCTCAGTCAATTTTTTTGATAGAATATTTGAAAGTGTTTTTCGCTCTTTCGTCTCGTTTGTCGAAGAAAGCTTCTGCCTGAGTCGGGAAAGCGATGTATGAAAGCACGTCCTCATCGCTGTGTGCCTTGGCTCCGATTTCGGCTTTTGCCTTTTCAAATCCGTCGCCGAGTGTATCGGCATATCTGCCGCTTATCGGCTTCTCATCGCCGAGAACCTTTTTGATGAGTTCGGGATCAATTTTTCCGGGAGCCTTGCCGTACTCGCCCCTTACATAGGCGCGTATCTCTTTGGACACGTTCTTGTATCTCTCGCCTGCAAGCACATTTGAGGTTGCCTGAACGCCGACCATCTGACTCATCGGAGTAACGAGCGGCGGATATCCGAGATCCTTTCTGACCTTCGGAGTTTCGGCGAGCACCTCTTCAAACTTATCCATCTTTTTCTGTGCGGTGAGCTGAGCGACAAGGTTCGAGAGCATACCGCCGGGAACCTGATAGGTAAGCGCGTCGGTGTCCGTTCCGAGAACGACCGGATTGAGCAGTCCGCTCTTGAGTGCGTCGGCTCTTACGGGCTTGAAGAAATCGTTTATCTGCTTGAGCACATCGGTTTTGAGGCCTGTTTCAAAGCCCTCCTGCTCAAGAACATATTTCATAGTCTCGGTTGACGGCTGGCTTGTTCCGCCGGAGAAGCAGGATATCGCCGTGTCAATGACATCAACACCGGCTTCTGCCGCTTTCTGAAGAGTCATGGGACCGAGACCCGTTGTGCAATGTGTGTGAAGAATTATCGGCAAATCCACGCTGTCCTTGAGTGCGCCGATCAGCTCATAAGCCTCCTTGGGGCTGATGATGCCTGCCATATCCTTGATACATATAGACTGAACGCCCATGCTCTGGAGATCCTTTGCAAGCTTAATATACGCCTTGGTGTTGTGGACGGGGCTGAGCGTGTAGCAGATTGTGCCCGACGCGTGCGCGCCCGACAGAAGTGTCTGATCAACGGCAACCTCAAGATTTTTTACATCATTGAGTGCGTCGAAAATTCGAATGATGTCAATACCGTTTTCAACGCTCTTCGCCACAAACTTTCTGACAACATCATTCGGGTAATGCTTGTAGCCGAGAAGATTCTGTCCTCTGAGAAGCATCTGAAGCTTTGTGTTCGGACAAGCCTTTCTGATTTTTCTGAGTCTCTCCCACGGATCCTCGTTAAGGTAACGCAGACATGAATCAAACGTTGCGCCGCCCCAACATTCAAGCGAGTAATAACCCGCCTTGTCCATAGTCGAAAGGATCGGCTCGAAAGTTTCAAAAGGCATTCTTGTTGCAATGAGCGACTGCTGAGCGTCGCGCAGTACGGTTTCGGTGAATTTAATTTCTTTCATAACTTTTGCCTTTCATTATAACATCTGTATTAAAATTATATTTAAACCTGTGAATACCGCCTTAAGTACAGCATCATTCCGCACCTAAAGCTCAGTCACTATAATTTTAGAATGATATTTTCTCCGAGATATATTCATTCAATTCATCAATCGGAAGACGAACCTGCTCCATTGTGTCTCTGTCACGAACGGTAACGCAGTTGTCCTCAAGAGAATCAAAATCAAACGTGATGCAGAACGGAGTTCCGATTTCATCCTCACGGCGATAACGCTTTCCGATTGAACCGGTCTCGTCAAAATCAACCATAAAGTCTTTCTGGAGCTTTTCGTAAACCTTGAGTGCATCCGCCGAAAGCTTCTTCGAGAGCGGAAGAACCGCAGCCTTGTAGGGAGCAATCGAGGGCTTGAGGTGGAGAACAACTCTTGTGTCGTTCTTGTCCGCGTCGATAACCTCCTCGTCATAAGCCTCGCAGAGAAGCGCAAGAACCGTTCTGTCAAGTCCGTAAGTTGACTCTATTATAAAAGGTATATATCTTTCGTTTGTTTCGGGATCAAGATATTCAAGCTTCTGTCCGCTGTATTCCTGGTGTCTTGTGAGGTCGAAATTTGTACGGTTGTGCGTTCCGTTTATCTCGCCCCAGCCGAACGGGAACAGGAACTCAATATCGCACGCCGCCTTAGCGTAATGAGCAAGCTTCTCGTGGTCGTGGAAACGAAGATGCTCCTCCGCAATTCCGAGATCCATATAATACCGGTGGCCGTAATTCTTGAAATATTCGTAGAGCTCGGTATCCGTACCCTCCTTGCAGAAGGTCTGGAACTCCATCTGTTCAAACTCAATCGTTCTGAACGTGAAGTTACCCGGAGTAATCTCATTTCTGAAAGCCTTGCCGATCTGACCGATGCTGAACGGAAGCTTTGCTCTCATGCTGCGCTGTACGTTGAGATAGTTTACATACTCACCCTGTGCATTTTCCGGACGCAGATAGATGACGCTCTTTGCGTCGTTCGTTACTCCCCTGTATGTCTGGAACATAAGGTTGAACTCTCTTATGTCCGTAAAATTGTGCTTGCCACAGTTCGGGCAGGGAATCGAATGAGCCTTGATGTAGTCAAACATCTCCTCCTTCGTCATGCCGTCGGCGTGAGCATTGGGGTCAAAGTTGTCTATAAGATTGTCGGCTCTGTGGCGCATCTTGCACTCCTTACAGTCAAGAAGCGGATCGGAAAAGCTCGCGACATGACCGCTTGCCTCCCAGACTCTCGGATGCATAAGGATATCCGCGTCAACCTCGTAGCTGTTCTTTCTCTCCTGGATGAAGCGCTTTCTCCATGTATCTTTTACATTGTTTTTAAGCCTTGCGCCGAGCGGGCCGTAGTCCCATGTATTGGCAAGTCCGCCGTAAATATCGCTGCCCGCAAAAATAAAACCTCTGTTTTTGCAAAGTGCAACGATCTTGTCCATTGTCTTCTCAGTATTAGATAGCATTAAACCAATTCTCCCTCATTTTAAAATCCTTAGAAATTATAGAATATTTTACCTGATAAGTCAATGAAAAAAGTATATGAATAATCCAAACCGCGCTCTTTAAAATATTGGTGAAATTGACATTTTCTTAACAATTTTACGAAAATCCGCCGTTTAAATGTTTTCTTTTTGCAATAATCATCTTATATTCATTATTTGCAAATAATTCTTGACTTATAATAATTTAGTGTTATAATAGCCTTGTTCACGAAATTGAGAGGTGTAATATTTTATGAACAAGCTTGATTATGATGTTATGAAAGAGCTGTATTTTGACAACAGTTTAACTCAAAGAGAAATTGCGGCGCGCATTGGCTGCTCGCTTGGCGCAGTAAACAACTCTGTTAAAGCTCTTACGAATTACGGCTTCCTTTCCCCTTCAAACAGCCTCACCGAAAAGGCAACGCAGTACATATCAAGTCATCAGCCGCGCAACGCCGTTATTCTTGCGGCAGGCTTCGGCATGAGAATGGTTCCAATCAACACCGAATTTCCGAAAGGTCTGCTCAAAATTGACGGCGAGCCCCTGATTGAAAGAGTTATAAAACAGCTTCACGAAGCAGGCGTTTTCGAGATACACATTGTAGTCGGCTTTTTAAAAGAAAAGTTTGAGTACCTGATTGACAAATACAACGTCTCATTTGTTGTTAACAGCGAATACACGGTTTACAACAATCTTTTTTCCGTCAGCAAGGTAAACGACAAAATATGCAACTCCTATATTATTCCCTCCGATATTTGGTGCGAGAACAATCCGTTTTCCGAATTTGAACCGTATTCATGGTATATGGTATCCGACAGAGAAACAACTTCGGAAAGCGTCAGAATAAACCGAAAGAACGAGATTATTGTTAATTCGCCAAACACGCCCGGTCAGTCAATGGCCGGTATCGCATACATCACAGAAGAAGATTCTACACCGCTGAAAGAAAGAATAAAGCATTTTTGCTCCGTGCCGGGATATCACGACTGTTTCTGGGAAATCGCCCTGACCCAAAAAGGGAAAATGACCGTTTGGGCAAAAGAGGTTTCCCGCAATAATGTTGTCGAAATAAACACTTACGAACAGCTCAGAGACTTCAGGGGTCAGTCCGACCAACTGAAAAGCTCGGCAATCGGCGTCATTGCCGAAGCCCTTGGCTGTGATGAAACGGAAATCACCGACATAACCGTTCAAAAGAAAGGTATGACAAACCGCTCTTTTCTCTTTAGGTGCAAGGGCAAAAAATATATAATGAGAATCCCCGGCGAGGGCACCGAAAAGCTTATCAACAGGCAGCAGGAAGCGGCGACATACAAAGTAATTTCACCGACCGGAATATGCGATAATGTTAAATATATAAATCCTACCAACGGATATAAAATAACCGAGTTTTATGAAAGCTCCAGGTGCTGCGACCCTCTTAACAAAAGTGATATAAAAAAATGTATGGACAGACTTTCGGCTTTTCACAGAATGAGATTGTCCGTTGATCACAGCTTTGATCTTTTCAAAGAAATAAATTTCTACGAAAGTCTTTGGGACGGAAATGAATCCGTTTATGTTGACTATTCCGACACAAAAGCCAAAGTATTGTCTTTACAAGGATATATCGAAAAAAACATATCGGAAAAAGTCTTGTCACACATTGATTCCGTTCCGGATAATTTTTTATTTATCCCTACTGCCGACGGAGCCGAAGAGATCAAACTTATCGACTGGGAATACGCAGGAATGCAGGACCCACACATTGATATTGCAATGTTTGCAATTTATGCGCTCTATGACAGGGAAATGGTAGAATTTTTGATTGATTCATATTTTAACGGTTCCTGTCCCGACTCGGTAAGGACAAAAATATATTGCTACATCTCCGCCTGCGGTCTGCTTTGGAGCAACTGGTGCGAATACAAGCGTATGTTAGGCGTAGAGTTTGGCGAATATTCTCTCAGGCAGTACCGCTATGCAAAGGAATACTATAAAATAGCCAAAAGCTATGCTGAGCACAGAGGAATTTTATTATGAAAAGCAAAATTGAACGAGCAGTAATTCTTGCCGCCGGTTTCGGAGAAAGAATGAAGCCGGTAACGCTGAAAACGCCGAAACCTCTTGTAAAAGTAAACGGTAAGAGAATGATAGACTCGGTTATTGAAGCTCTGCATCAAAACAATATATTTGAAATATACGTTGTCGTCGGTTATCTAAAGGAACAATTTTACGACCTGCCGAATACATACATGGGATTAACCGTTATCGAAAATCCTCTCTATGCCGAATGTAACAATATTTCCTCGCTCTATTGTGCAAGGGATCATTTGGAAAATGCACTTATTTTAGACGGAGATCAGATAATATACAACCCTGAAATTCTTTTCACGGATTTTGAACGTTCCGGATATTGTGCCGTAAGAACAAAATCTCCAACAAATGAGTGGCTGCTCTCAGTCAACAGCGAACTAAGCATTACCTCATGTAGCAGAACAGGCGGAAATGACGGCTGGCAATTATACAGCGTATCGCGTTGGACATCCTCCGGCGGATTAAAGCTAAAGAAATTTTTGGAATATGAATTTATTGAAAGAAATAACCGACAAATCTATTGGGACGATGTGGCAATGTTTTGCCACAGAGAAGACTTTGACTTAAGAATTTATCCAATAGAAAAGAACGACATTATTGAAATTGACAGCTTTGAAGAGCTGATAAATATTGACAGCAGCTATGCCTGTATGAAAGGATGACAATCGAATGAAATCACAGAAACTAAAAGACAGACTGGATTGGGTCTCCATAATTTGTCCTCTAATCGGTGTCCTGATTCTATTTGTCCTGTTCGTAATTTTCCCTGACCACTCCAAGGCTGTACTCGGAGTAATACGAGGCTTTCTCGGCGATCAATGCGGCATTTACTATGCGCTGCTCGGGCTCGGAATTTTTCTTTGCACGGTCTTTATTGCATTCTCGAAATACGGTAAAATCAAGCTTGGAAATACTGATAAGCCAGAATACAGTTCTTTCAAATGGGGCGCTATGATTTTCACATCGACAATGGCTGCGGATATTCTTTTCTATTCACTTTGTGAATGGGCGCTGTATGCCAACGAACCGCAAATTGAAAAGCTGGGCGGTATTCAAAAATGGGCATCGACATACCCACTCTTTCATTGGGGTCCGATTGCATGGAGCTTTTATATTGTTCTTTCTGTTGCGTTCGGATTTATGCTGCATGTCCGCGGAAAAGAAAAGCAAAAATTCTCGGAAGCATGCCGTCCTTTAATTGGTAAAAAAATCGACGGTCCAATCGGAAAAATCATTGACCTTGTTGCAATTTTTGCGTTAATTGCAGGAACGGCAACCACGTTTTCGCTTGCAACTCCCCTGCTTTCATCGGCAATTAGCAAAGTTTTCGGTATTACCAACGGAAATGCTTTAACTATAATTATTCTTATTTTCATAGCTTTCGTATATACGCTGACAGTTTGGTTTGGAATGAAGGGCGTTTCAAAACTTGCAACTTATTGTACATACCTTTTCTTTGCATTGCTTCTCTATTTTCTTCTTCTCGGCAGAGAAACTTCATACATTCTTGAAACCGGATTTTCTGCAATCGGAAATATGGTTCAGAACTTTATCGGTATGGCTACATGGCTTGATCCGCTGAGAGAAAATTCATTTCCTCAAAACTGGACAATTTATTACTGGGCTTATTGGATGGTATGGTGCGTTGCAACGCCGTTCTTTATTGGAAAAATCAGCAAAGGCCGGACTATTAAAAATACCGTGCTGGGCGGATACGGCTGGGGACTTGCCGGTACATTTACATCATTTATCATACTCGGTAACTACGGACTGGCACAGCAGATGAAGCATGGACTTGATATATCCGGTTTTATCGGAAACGGTGGTTCATATTCGGAGGCTATACTCAAAATATTTGACACTCTGCCGCTTTCAAACCTCGGATTGATTCTGCTTGCAATAACAATGATTGCATTCTATGCAACAACTTTTGATTCGATTACCATGGTAATTTCTTCATATTCATATAAAAGACTCGGCATTGATGAGGAACCGGATAAAAAACTGCGTACATTTTGGGCTGTTGTTTTCATTATTTTTCCCATTGCACTTATCTTCTCCGAAAACTCAATGTACAGTTTACAATCCGTATCAATTATTGCCGCATTCCCGATAGGAATTATCATTCTTTTAATTGTTTTCAGCTTCTTTAAAGATGCAAAAAAATATCTGAATGATAAAAAATAATTTTTCCAATATACAGCAAAAAGCTATAACACAAGATATTATGTGTTATAGCTTTATTTATTACAACCGCGTAAGTTGTTTTCGTGTTTTGTATAATTGTTTTCCAGATCCAAAACTATTATATTATGTCCCGATGTACGCTTATCTTCCGGCGGAAGCTGTATATAATCGCCGTACAAAGTTTTCAGGTATTCGTCATACTTTTTCGTTATTGAAAAATCGTATCCCTCAAACTTTGCCGTTGTGTATTCTCCCTGTATTGACGAATCGAAAAGAAATCTTGCTCCGAGTTTTGCGCTCGCCGTCCACACATTGTAGGAATACTCACAGCCCTTACAAGTCCTATGGTTTATTATAATTTAAAACATTGATTTGTCAAGATTCGTTTAAAGCTTCGGCACCGAACCTGTTATATCGGTTTGGTGCCGCTTTTATCAATATATCATCAGCTTTGAGAGGATTTCCTGAGTACTGTCCTTCAGCGCATCGCCGTATGCGTCAAAATCTATCAGCGGAAGCTTTGAAGTAACCTTGCCTATGTCCGTTGTCTCTCCCGTAGTTACGGCAAAATCTTTCTTTGCTCCGTCAACCCTCAGAACATACTCACCTGCCGGCAGCTTCACGGAAAAATTGCCGTCCGTGTCGGTTGTCAGTCTGTAAGTTTCGCCGCTGTCGCTGTTTTTAACCGTGAAAGCTACTGTCGTTTTAGGAGTCAGCCTCGTCCACTCAAGCTGACCCGTTACCGTTCCGTAGGTTTCAACTTCTCTGAGAGCCTCCTCAACGGCAAGCCGTGCATTTACCAAGCGTCCGGTTCCGGTCGGCAGATGATTTTCATTCTCGCAGTCCGCCACCTCGTATTTGGTGTTGGCATCGTCGCAAACAAACTTTTTTACCTGTGCGCCCGTGAATGACGGATTGATGCTCCACACAAGCGACGCAATACCCGTAACTATCGGCGCCGCCATTGACGTACCGTTGAGATATGCATACGAAGAATTTTCATAATTGCTGTTTGCGGCATAATACGCGCTGAAAATGTTGTATCCGGGAGCGCAAATTGAAACATTGCTTCCTCCGTTTGAGAAAGATGCCATTTCGTAGGTATTGTATCCGTTGAATTTTGCCGCCGCAACAATAATAATTCTGTCAACGATTTCACGCGGCGAAACACCCTTTACAAGCTTTACCGCATTGTCGAGTGTTACGGAGCAAAAGGTTCCGTTGTTGCTTGCGTCAACGGCATAAAGAAATTCGCCGTCCTTGTAAACTCCGTTGCCTGCTGACTGACAGCAAATGAAATCATAACCTCTTTGGAGCATTTTTGCAACATAATACGAATTAAATTTTCCCTGAACATCTTTTACTATCTGCGCCCTGTCCGTCCCGTCCATTCCGCTTGTACTGCCAAGTGAAAAATTGATTACTTTTGCACCCGACCTCACGGCATTAACAAATCCGGTCATAATTCTTGCTTCGTTGTTCCATTTCTGACCCTGATCCTCGTTAGCCTGCCAGTCAACGCAGATCATCTTGCAGTCACGGACTATTCCCGACAAGCCAACTCCGTTGTCCTGCGTTGCGCCGATTATTCCGGCAACATGATTTCCGTGATATGACGGAGCATTATTCTTCTTGAAAAATCCATTTGGAAATTCAATTCTTCCTTTCAGATCCTCGTGTTCCGTGCCGAAGCCTGTGTCAACCACTCCGACCTTTATATCGCTGAAATACTCATCATAGTCCCACGCCTTATCAATATCCGTGGACTTGATCCACCAGTTTGAATAGGGATTTTCGCCGTCACAGGCATCGTCATCCCAGCTTGCGGAGTAGTTCCACGGATCGTTCGGAACGTAATTCGGCTCATATTTTTCCGCAAACGAACAGCTTGCAAACTCGACTCTTTCGTCCTGCATAAGCTCATCACAGAGCGAATTTATTTCACCGAAATCCGAACGGTTGATTTTTATTTCATATTCGTTCATAAAATCAACTTTACCGACTACATCACCGTCAACGGAGTCAACAATTCTCTGCCTGTCGCTCTCTGAGGTTCCGTCGGCAAAGAAAACCGTTATCGCATCGTTAATATACGGCGTGGAGTCCTCATAAAAAGAGATGCTCTCCTCTTTCGGCTCATAGAACACGTCGTTTTCATCTTCAAACTGTTCAAAATTTCTTTCGTTTATTTCAACAGCCGAGTCCTTTGACTTGTTTTTTTCATAAGCTACGGTGCTGTTGCCCGAAGCCTGCGAAACAACCACAGCCGGGTTGTCCGAAACCGCAATTTCCTTTTCAAGCGCAGCTCTGCCTCCCGACACGGCACCTACCGATATCAAAGCAATCGCCGCAGATAAAATTAAACCTAACACCCTATTTCTCTTCATTAAAGCCGCCTCCTGCTGATTATAGATATTATGATACCCTTTCAGAAGCTTCGTGTCAATGAAAATAATAAACAAAATTCACAATTTGTTAAACAATATAATAGAAAAACTATGGATTTTTATTATGTTGTATGTTATTATGTATATATATTTTTATTCGGAGGGCTGAATATGACGGTTAAAGAAATCATTGATATACTCGACGGACGTATAATTTACGGTGAAGATCTGCTTGATAGAGAGGTTTTCACAGCCTGCGGCAGCGACATGATGAGTGACGTTCTCGCCTTTGTAAAGGAGCAGGCGGTGCTCCTGACCGGGCTTGTTAATCCGCAGGTCGTCAGAACAGCCGAAATGATGGATATGAGCTGTATTGTATTTGTCCGCGGAAAATCGCCCGACATGGGAATGATCGACCTTGCCGAGCAAAGAGACATAGCTCTTATCTGCACCGATCTTGAAATGTTTACCTCCTGTGGCCTTCTTTATGCTCACGGGCTCAGAGGAGGCAGCGGAAAATAATGGATGAAGTCAATCTGCACTATGACGTCAGCGCCTACGACTTTACGCGCGCCGGCGAAGCTTCGGGCAAGCTCAAGCGTTCACTCAAAACTCTCGGCTTCAGCCCGGCAGTCATCAGAAACGTCGCCATTGCCGTGTACGAGGCGGAAATAAATATGGTCATCCACGCGGAGGGCGGAGTAATTGACGCCGCGGTCACGCCTGAGTGCATAACCGTGGTTCTTGCCGATAAAGGTCCCGGTATTCCTAACGTGGAGCTTGCGATGAAAGAGGGCTATTCCACCGCTCCGGAAAACGTGCGTTCACTCGGCTTCGGTGCCGGAATGGGTCTGCCCAACATAAAAAAATATACCGACGAAATGAATATTGACACCGAAATCGGCGTCGGAACCACCATTACGCTGAAGGTGTATAACAAATAATTGACCGAAAACAAGGAGAAGATTATGAATACTGTTTTTCATTCGGTTAGTCTTGACAAAAAGAAATGTCTCGGATGTATGAACTGTATAAAGCGATGCCCGACTCAGGCGATAAGAGTGCGCCACGGCAAGGCGACCATTATCTCCGAACGCTGCATCGACTGCGGAGAATGTATCCGCATCTGTCCCCACCATGCCAAAACCGCCAAAAGCGATCCGCTTGAAGCAATAAACGGTTTTAAATATAAAATTGCTCTGCCCGCACCGTCGCTGTACGGTCAGTTCAACAATCTTGACGATATAAACTACATACTTTCGGCTTTGTCGGAGCTCGGATTCGATAAGATTTTCGAGGTTGCCAAGGGCGCAGAAATTATCTCCGACGCCACACGAAAGCTGCTGAAAGAAAAAACGCTCAAAAAGCCGGTAATTTCATCAGCCTGTCCTGCGGTGTGCCGTCTCATACGCATATCATACCCGGATCTTATCGACAATGTGCTTGAGCTGAACACTCCGATGGACGAATCGGCTCGGCTTGCAAGGCTTGAAGCCAAGGCGGAAACAGGTCTCGGTGACGAGGACATAGGCGTATTTTTCATAACACCCTGTCCCGCAAAAATCACCGCAATAAAAAATCCTCTTTGCGCCGAAAACTCCGACGTAAACGGAGCCATAGCGATAAGCGATATTTATCCGAAGCTGCTCAGTAAAATGGAGCACCTCGACGAGCTGAAAACGCTCGATGAATCGGGACGAATCGGTCTCGGCTGGGCGACCAGCGGCGGCGAAGCTTCTGGAGCACTTTGCGAAAAATACATTGCCGCCGACGGCATTGAAAACGTCATAAAAATTCTGGAAGAAATTGAAGACGAAAAGCTCAACGACATTGAATTTATCGAGCTCAACGCCTGCACGGGCGGCTGTGTCGGAGGCTGTCTTACCGTGTCGAACACTTTTGTTGCGAGAACAAGGCTTTCAACGCTCAAAAAATATCGGCCTGTCTCCTGCAACTACATTGAGGCTGACTCCGTGCCGCACGAAATGATGTGGCAGGAAAAGCTGATGCCGTTCTCGGTGCTGAAGCTTGCCGACAACGTCACCGACGCGATGAAGCTGATGAACCAGGTCTCCGAAATGGTAAAGAATTTTCCCGGTCTTGACTGCGGAACCTGCGGTGCACCAACCTGCCGTGCACTTGCGGAGGACATCGTCCGCGGATACGCCGACATTGACCATTGCGTTTTCCGTTTGAAAGCGGAGATGAGCAGTACGACACCGCTGAACGAAGATGAAATCGAAAAATTCATTCCCGTTCCGTTCAGAGAAATTATCGACGAGGAGAAGCTGAAATGGACTTGAAAGAACTGAAAGATAAATTGGGACTTACCCTGCTTTGCGGCGGCGATCTTAACCGCAAAGTCACAGGCTGTTACTGCGGCGATCTCTTGAGCTGGGTGATGTCAAGGGCTCAGGAGGGCGACGCCTGGCTGACCGTCATGGGCAACATAAACTCCATCGGAGTTGCCGTGCTCGCCGACGTGGCTTGCATTATTCTGACGGAGAACGCAGCTCTGGACGATGACGCTCTCAAGCGTGCCGAGCAAAACGACGTTGTCATTTTCCGAACCGAAAAGAACACCTATCAAACAGCCGCAGAAATATCGAGGCTGATATAATATGAAATTCTACTATGACTTTCACCTTCACTCCTGCCTTTCACCCTGCGGCGACAACGATATGACACCCTATAATCTTGTTAATATGGCAAAGATTTTGGGGCTTGACATAATCGCTTTGACGGATCACAACACCTGTCAGAACTGCGCCGCGGCAATGGAAGTGGGTAAAAGCATCGGAATAACCGTTGTGCCCGGGATGGAGCTTTGCACATCGGAGGAAGTACACGTTGTATGCCTGTTTCCCGAACTGAAAAGCGCAGAAAGCTTTTCCGAATATGTGCTCTCAACCGTGCCCAAAATAAATAACCGACCGCAAATTTTCGGCGACCAGCTCATAATGGACAGCGGCGACGGTATAATCGGTACACAGGAGCTTCTGCTGACGACGGCAAGCGGAATAAGCATTGAAAGGGCAGTTGAAACGGTCGAACAATACGGCGGTGTATGTTATCCCGCCCACATCGACCGCAGTTCGTACAGTGTTCTGTCAAACCTCGGTATGATAACCTCGGAAATGAATTTCAGCGCCGTAGAAATGACAGACAGCGCCGACCAAGCCGAGTACAGGAAAAAGCACCCCATAATAAGCGATTGCCCGATAATCGTCAGCTCTGACGCACATTATCTTGAGAATATGAAAGAGGCAAACCATTCAATTGAACTGACCTCCGGCTCCCCCGAAGCCGTGACAGATTACTTCAAAAAACTCATAAAATTTTAAATCCGCTTTTCGTAAAGAGAAGCGGATTTTTTGTGTCGATAAAGTATTCTCGGCTTTCATACAGCGGCATCTATCTTGTTTTTCCAAACTTAAAGCCTCCCGGTGTGGGAGGCTTATTTATTTCCCTATATTCCCCTGCGGATAATCAATACCAAATCCAGC
>CAKSHH010000008.1 GCA_934456435.1 uncultured Eubacteriales bacterium | reverse complement strand
CCCTTTTGTCAACACCTTTTTTTAATCTTTTTCCCTTTCTTCTCCTCTTCTCTCCAACTTATCCGCGCGTTGCTTTTGGATAATTAAGGGTTATTGAGAAGCCTCAACAAGCACTATTGCTGCGAGTCTCTGCACTTATCCTTGAGTATCTCAACGAGTTCAAATGTTGTGCGGCAGTCGTCGAGGGCACGGTGTGACGCTCCCTTTATATTAAAGTAATCCTTTAAAAACGAAAGCTTATGGCTTTTCAGCTCAGGCATTATCTCCTTCGAGAAAAGAAGCGAATCCAGCGTGCGATTTACCGGTCTTTCGCCGAAAAGGAGCGCCGAGTTCCACGAAATAAACCTCATATCGAAGCCGATGTTATGTCCGACAATCGGCAAATCGCTGACAAAATCAAACAATTCGCACAATACCGTCGAAATATCGTCAGCATTTTCAAGCATAGAATTGCTTATCCCCGTCAGCCCGACAATGAACGGGCTTATTTCTTTATCCGTTTTGACAAGGCTTGCAAATTCCTCGGTTACTGTGTCGTTTTCAACTTTAATTGCCGAAATTTCGATAATGTCGTCGGTTTTGCAGTTGAGTCCTGTTGTTTCGATATCCACAACGGCAAAGTCCTGAGTTTTTATAAAATCCTGTGAAACCTTCATTTTTTTCAATCCTTAATTTTAAAGTAAATAAAGCATACCATATAAATAAATTGTTTTCAACTCTTTACTTCTCAATTTTCTTATGCTAAAATTACCGATACAGGAGGTTGTTTAAATGCTATTTAAAAGAAAACCCAAAGAACCGAAAAATGTTTTAATTGAGGAGCTCGGATTTCTTACCGACGAGGCAAAGGAAGCGTTCCGCGTTCTTGAAATAACGGAGACCGCTCAGCTTATCGGCAAGGAGGCTGACAACTTTTACCTTGACTACTGCGTGGAGAGCGGCGACGTCGCCGATAAGGTAATACTTTATGAAATGAGAGCCGCTGTTTACTTTGCCAACACGCCGAAGCCCGACGAAAAGAAGCTTCGTTGGTGGTACTGGAAGGACACTAACACAGAGAACGAGGAACTTTTCAACGATGACGACGAATAACAAATACACTTCTACCAAAATTGCCTGCTACACAGGCTATTTCGTGCAGGCGATAATAAACAATCTCGCCTCACTTTTTTATGTAATATTTCAAAACGAATTTAACCTGAACTATTCAAAAATAAGCTGGCTTATTCTTATCAATTTCGTTTCGCAAATTTTTATTGATTTCACTTCGGTAAGGCTTATACGCAAAATCGGATACAGAATCTCAATCATACTCGCTCACGTTTTTGCGGCAACGGGACTGATTCTGCTCGGAATACTTCCGAGAGCGTTAAGCAATCACTTTGCAGGTCTTGTCATTCCGATAATTATATACGCTATCGGTTCGGGACTCATAGAGGTGCTCATCAGTCCGATAATTGAAGGACTGCCGCTTAACAATAAATCCGGCGAAATGGCTCTGCTTCATTCATTTTATTGCTGGGGTCAGGCATCGGTTGTGCTGATCACAACATTTGCAGTAAAATTTATCGGAAGCGAAAACTGGATATATATGCCGATTGTTTGGGCAATTATTCCGTTCATAAATATGTTTGCTTTTATGAAAGTCCCGATAATTCCGCCCGTGCCTGAGGGCGAGGACGAGATGAAAATCGGAGAGCTTTTCAAAAAGCCGACATTCCTGATCTGTGCGGCGCTGATGCTCTGCGCCGGATCAAGTGAAATCGCAATGGCTCAATGGGCATCGACATTTGCAGAGAAAAGTCTCGGCGTCAGCAAATTCACAGGCGACCTGCTCGGTCCGTGTCTGTTCGCCGTCCTTATGGGCTCCGGACGAGTTCTTTTCGGATACTTCGGCGACAGGCTGAACATTCGCCGAGTGCTGACCTTCAGCGCGGCGCTCTGCATTGCGTCTTATCTTATAACCACCGTCATCCCCGTTCCGATAGTTTCGCTCATCGGCTGCGGACTTTGCGGACTTTCCGCGTCGACAATGTGGCCCGGAATTTTCAGCCTTGCGGCAAAGCATTACCCCAATGGAGGAACGGCGATGTTCGCAATGCTTGCGATGTTCGGCGACTTCGGCTGTGCATTCGGTCCGTGGATCACAGGAATACTGTCCGACCTTGCAGCCGCGGACAACGGCATAACAATGGATCCGCTGAAATTCGGTTTGATTTTCTGCGTAACATTCCCGGCAGTTATGATATTGCTTCTCAACTGCACCAAATCAATGCGAAAAGTAAAATAATTGTTCATATAAAGATTAAAAGCTATAATTCACAATCAGCGTCTTGATGTGCATTATAGCTTTTATTTTTATTCTGTTATGAGTTTCGCGCTAACTGCAACAACCACTCGTCTTTTTAATTAGTTGTTGTCGCCCTTTTTCTTGATGATGTCGTTAAGGATTACATAGAAATCCTCATCATCTACGCCGCCCTTAGCCTGGGGCTTTGAGCTGTTGACAACAGGAGGCTCGATTGGAGCATTTGCAGAAGCTGCCGCTGTTGAACGGATCGGTGCGCCTGCGTTTGATGTTGCCTTAAAAGTCGGAATTGAACCGAAATCTTCGGGAGCCTTTGCATCAAAACCTGTTGCGATAACGGTGATGATGATTTCGTCCTCAAGCTTGGAGTCGAACGCAACACCCCAAGTGATGTTTGCATCCGGATGTGCCTTCTCTGTGATGGATTCGCAAGCGTTCTCGATCTCTTCAAGTCCGATATCCGGCGAAGAAGTGATGCTGATGATAACGCCCTTTGCACCTGCGATAGATGTCTCAAGAAGCGGGCTGGATGTAGCCATATCCGCTGCCTGAAGGCTCTTGTCCTTGCCCTTTGCAGTGCCGACGCCCATGTGAGCATAGCCTGCATCTCTCATTACGCTGCAAACGTCAGCAAAGTCGAGGTTGACAAATCCGGGAACCTTGATGAGCTCTGAAATGCTCTTAACGCCCTGTGAAAGAACCTCATCTGCTACGAGGAATGCTTCCGAAAGAGTCTTGCAGCGGTCGCTGAGGAGCTTAAGTCTGTCGTTCGGGATAACGATGAGGCTGTCAACGTTCTCGGAAAGACGTGCGATGCCCTGCTCTGCGAGTGTGCTTCTCTTCTTGCCCTCAAACTTGAAAGGCTTTGTAACAACACCGACTGTGAGAACGCCCATTTCCTTGGCAATCTCTGCGATTACGGGAGCCGCACCTGTACCTGTGCCGCCGCCCATACCTGCGGTGATAAATACCATATCTGTGCCCTTGAGGATAGAAGAAATCTCTTCTCTGCTTTCCTCAGCGGCTTTCTCGCCAACCTCAGGACGTCCGCCGGCACCCTGGCCGCGCGTTGACTTCTCACCGATCTGGATTCTGTGAGTTGCCTGTGAATTAACAAGAACCTGCTTGTCCGTGTTTACAACGATAAATTCAGCACCCTGCATACCCTGTGCGATCATTGTGTTGACTGCGTTTCCGCCGCCGCCGCCGACGCCTATAACCTTGATCTGAACGGTGCTCTCGAAATCGTTATCAATTTCAAATGCCATTTTAAAAACCTCCGTTTTGTAAATCATATTTTACTCCAAGTGTTAAACACCTGTTATGATATCATACTTTTTTATCAATTTCAAGACTTATATTGCTAATTCGCGCAAAAAAACTGACTTTTTTATTATTCTTCACCGTTCTGAGTGTCATCACCATCGACATTAGCCTCATCCGGCTCGGTTACGTCCTCTTCGGGAGCGGTGGTCTCCTCCTCATCCTCAGCCGGCTGAGCCTGCTCTTCGGACACTTCCGTGGTCTGAGGAGCTGTTGTTTTCTCCGGCTTTGCGGCTGCGGGAACCGTTGTCTTTTCAAGCGTTTCCAGCTTTTCGACATAGACCTTTTTGAGTATCGAAAGATTTATTTCGCCGATCTGATTCGGGTCGCTTTCGTCCTCCTGGGCTATGACCTTTTTTGCTTCCTTGAGCTTGTAAACAAGATCGGAGCTGTCGCCCATATAGAGTCTGTATCTGCTTCGGTATTCAAGGTAAATATTCTTTGAATCGGAAATATCAATGCCTGTTATCCCTGTGATTCCCGACTCGGAAATCGCCGACTTGATATCTGAATAAAGACTTTCCTCTGCCGCGTCGCTGAAGCTTATCATTTCGCCCGGCTTTGCATTGATTTTGTTTTTTATCGTCAGCAGTATCAGTCCGCTGTTTTTCGGCTTTGTTTTTACGATTTCCAGGGCTTTACCGTTGGAATCGGCAATTGCATAGCCCGTCTCCGTCTTGAAAATCATTGCGGCTTTGTCGTCGGTAACGCTGAAGGTTACCCTGCCGCTGACGGTTTTGTTTATATCGACCGACAAAATGTAAGGAAGCTTCGTTTCAATTCTCTCCCTCACCCTGTCCCAATCGGCAAGCATCATATTGTCGCCGACCTCAACGCCTGCCGCGTCAAGTATCTCCTCAGCCTTGTAGTGCTTTCCGGGCTTTGCAACCTTGACCTCCGTAATGTTGAAAAGCACGGTAACGGAGAGCACGGCCAAAACCGCCGCAACGGCAATAACCGCAACGAATCCCGTGAGGATCCTGCGGTTACGCTTGACTGTTTTAAGTTTTTTTTCGTAGCGTTCCCTCGCCTCCGGGCTCAGTGCCGCCAACTGTTTCGCCGTCAGTTTTTTCATCGTCAGTCAATCCTTTTTATTTTTGCTCCTATAAAGGTCAGGCTCTTTTCAAGAGACTCATATCCCCTGTCTATGAAATGCACATTTTCAACCGTTGTTGTGCCCTCGGCACAGAGTCCCGCAACGGTCAGCGCCGCGCCTGCTCTGAGGTCATGCGCGCAAACCGAAGCGCCCTGAAGCCTGCGGACGCCGTTTACAATGGCAATTTTATCATGAACGCTTATGTTCGCGCCCATTCGGTTAAGCTCCGACGCGTGCCGAAACCTGTTTTCAAATATATTCTCGCAGATAACGGTAGTTCCCTCTGACACGCTTGCCATCGTCATTATCAGCGCCTGGCAGTCGGTCGGGAAGCCGGGATAAGGCATTGTTCTTATCGTTCCGATGCTGCGGAGATTACCCGAAGAGGTCAGCCTCAGTCTGTTTGCCGAAGCGTTGATCCTGCATCCGCTTTGTTCAAAGCATTGCAGAATAGGCGCAAGATGATTAGGGGCAACGTCCTCCAGCAGGATATCCGAACCCGTCACCGCGGCAGCCGTCATATAGGTGCACGCGGCTATTCTGTCCGGCATAACCGTATACTGCGTCGGGAAAAGTCTGTCAACGCCCTCGATTGTGACCGTACTCTCGCCTGCACCGCTTATTCGCGCGCCGCACGAATTAAGGAACCGCGCAAGGTCAACTATTTCCGGCTCGCGGGCAGCATTGATTATTGTCGTTGTTCCCAAACATCTCAGCGATGCCAGAATAACATTTTCCGTCGCTCCGACGCTCGGAAAAGAGAGAGTAATTTTAGCCCCCGTGGTTTTTTGGCATCTGCACTTTATGTGTCCGTGCTCTTCAACAAGATTCACACCGAGCTTTTCCATCGCGAACAAATGCAGATCAATCGGTCTCATACCGATATCGCATCCGCCCGGTGCACAGACGCTCGCTTCTCCAGTCCTCGATATCAAGGCTCCGAGAAAAATAATCGACGAGCGCATTTCGCGCATAAGCGAATCGGGTATTTCGGCAAAGCTCATTCGTGAGCTGTCAACCGAAACCGAATTGCCGCTCCGATGCACCTCACAGCCCAGCGACTTCAAGATTGAAAGCGTCGCTTCGATATCCGTCAGTATCGGGCAGTTATGTATCACGCACGGTCTGCCGACAGCAACCGTCGCGGCAAGTATCGGAAGCGCGCTGTTTTTAGCACCCTGGATTTTCAGCCTGCCGCCGAGTCTTCTGCCGCCCTCGACAATAAAACGACTCATATATCGCACCCTTTCGGAAAATATCAATCTGTTCTCAGTTTATGACAGATTCCGAAAAGTGTTAATTACCTAAACAATTTCACAAAGGCAGTCGGTTATTCGCTTTGAAGCATCGAGAATTGCGGTCTCTTTGGCGTTTTCACCCATCTTTTTGAGCTTCGACGGGTCTGAAATCAGTCTTTCGACCTCCGCGAGCAGTTTTTCACCCGTGAGATCCTTTTCCTCTATAATCACAGCCGCGTCAACGTCTGCCAAGGTTTTAGCGTTATAGTATTGATGATTTTCCGCCGCATAAGGGTAAGGAATAAGTATCGACGGCTTGCCGAGAGCTTCTATCTCACTGAGCGTACTTGCTCCGGCGCGGCAGACGATAAGATCGGCGGCGGAAAGACAGCGATCCATATCATTTATGTATTCGCGTATCATTATCTGCGGTTCATCGGAAAGGCTGAATCCGTACTCCTTTTGGAGCTCTTCGGGCATGGCTGTTCCCGCTTTTCCGGTGGCGTGCAGGTAGTAGCAATCGTGTTTTTTATATCTTTCTCCGATGAGATATTTCATTGATTCATTGAGAGCCTTTGCTCCGAGACTGCCGCCCATGGAAAGAATCAGCGGTCTTGCGTCAAGTCCCATCTCGGCTCGCGAAAATTCACGGTTTGCGTTTATTATTTCACTTCTTATCGGAAGTCCCGTAACCACGCATGGATTCTTCGGCTTGAAGAGCTTTTCGGCTTCCTTTGCCGTAAGCATAACACGGTCGACCTTCTTTGCGAGATTTTTGTTGGTCACTCCCGGAAACGCGTTCTGCTCGTGTATTGCCGTCGGGATTCCCATATCCGCCGCAACGCTGAGCACGGGACCGCTGACGTAGCCGCCGAAGCCGATAACAACATCGGGAGCAAAGTCCTTGATTATTTTCTTTGCCTGTCCCTCCGATTTAATCAAAAGGCGCAGAGTCTTTAAATTGTGCTTCAATCCCGAAATATTCATTTCACGGCTGAAGCCCTGAATTTCAATCGTTCTGAAATTGTATCCTGCCGCCGGCACAAGCTGTGCTTCCATTCTGTCCGCAGTTCCGACAAAGAGAATTTCGGCATTCGGATAATTGTCTCTTATGTAACCTGCAACGGCGAGCGCCGGGTTGATGTGTCCGCCCGTTCCGCCCGTTGCAAAAAGAATTTTTTTATTGTTAAGCATCTTTCTTCGCCCTCTTCTTTCTGTCTCCCGATCTTGACACGGCGAGCACAATTCCCATTTCCACAAGCTGCATAACCAAGGCGGTTCCGCCGTAGCTGAAGAACGGAAGTGAAATTCCCGTGTTCGGCATCAGATCCGTTACAACAAGTATATTCAGTATCGTCTGCAAGCCGACCTGGAGAGATATTCCGAGAACGAGCAAGCGTTCAAACATACTTTTCGCTCTCATAGCAATAACGAATCCGCGGAAAACAAGCGCGGCAAAAAGCAGAATTATGAGCGCACAGCGGAAAAAGCCGAGTTCTTCGCCGACAATGGCAAAGATGAAGTCGTTTTGCGGTTCGGGCATATAAAGATATTTCTGTCTCGAATTGCCGAGGCCGAGTCCGAAAAATCCGCCCGATCCCAAAGCGAAAAGTGACTGGTTCGTCTGCCAGCGCGAATCGGTATCATCGTAATCCTTGTGAATGAACGAGTCGATTCTTCCTGCCTGATACGGGTCAAGAATCTTGTCTCTGAACGCGACAACGACAACAATCAGCAGTACGCCTGCGGCAATGCCGAGGATAAACCAGCGTCTGTCAACTCCGCCGAGGAACAGCATACAAATTCCTATCAAAAGAACAAGTATCGTACAGGAAAGGTGCTTTTCAAGATAAATAAGAATACAGAAGAAACCGAGCAAAGCGAAAAGTGCAAGTGCAACCCACCATTTGGTCTCGATCTGATGTCTGAACTTTTCGAGAAGCCAGGCAAACAGCATTATTATACCGAGCTTTGCAACGTCTGAGGGCTGGAATACGATTCCGAGATTGAGCCAGCGCTTGAACTCCTCCTTGCCGGGGATAACCGCCGGGTGTATGAGGACGAGAACCAGCAAAATAACCGATATTCCCGCAATCACGGGAGTCGCTTTTTTCATCAGTTCGGGATTTATGCGTGAAATGACAAACATCAGCGCAATACCGACAAGGGCAAAGCCGAGCTGCCTTTTTATATAATAGGTCGGGTCATAGCCTGTTGACTGGTCATATTTTGCGCTGATATAGCTCGCGGAAAACATCATCACCAGTCCGATAGTCAGGAGCATGAACACGAGTATCATATACACTATGTCAAAGCCGCCGCCTATGAACAGGTCAAGGCCGAAGATTTGAATTTTCTTTTTATTCTTTTTCGGGGCGGAAGCACTGTTCTTTTCCGCCGTCTGTCTGAGCTGTTCAGATGACATTCTCCGTATCCCCCTTTGTTTTTATTTTTGGAATCCGCCGTAGTACATCAGGACAATGCCGAGGATTCCGCCGATGAGGTTGACGATACAGAAAACGCCGTCAATCTTCTTTTCGCTCCATCCGCCCATCTCAAAATGATGGTGTATCGGAGCCATTCTGAATATTCTCTTGCCGTGTGTGAGCTTGAAATATCCGATCTGGATAACGTCGGAAAGTCCCTCTATGAAATAGATTATACCCGTAAGGATAAGAATTATCGGGCAGTCAAAGGCATAAGCGATTGCTACGACCAGTCCGCCGAGGAACATTGAACCTGTGTCGCCCATAAAGACCTTGGCAGGAAATTTGTTCCACACAAAGAAGCCCATACAACCGCCGAGAAGCGCCGCCGCGACTATGCCGACACCGAAGCACTTGTGGACAACTGCCATTATGATAAAGCTTGCCGCGGCTGTCGCAGTAACGGAAGAGCAGAGACCGTCTATTCCGTCGGTAAAGTTTACCGCATTTATAGCACCGTAAAGCACACACACGCCGAGCACCCAGAACCATATTCCGAGCGAAACGTTGCCGAGGAACGGAATGAACATATACGGGTCCTTATCCATAGCAAGGAACAGGCTGGTAAGATATGCCGCGCATATTATGAGCTGGAAGATCGTCTTCTGAAGTATAGAAAGTCCGAGATTACGCTTTTTGACAACCTTTATGTAGTCATCGGCGAAACCGACGGCTCCGAACATCAGCGCCATGATAAGACCTGCCCACAGCTTGGTTTTTTCGCTGTCCGCAATTCCGAGCGTGTTTCCCGTGACCGAGTTGATTATCAAAACTATTGCCGCCGCGCAGAAGATTCCGATAATGAACATAATTCCGCCCATTGTCGGTGTCCCCTGCTTCTTCTTGTGCCACTTCGGTCCGATTTCAAGAATCGTCTGACCGAATTTGAGCTTGTGAAGCCATGGAATGATCACATAGCCGAGCAGAGCGGTAATTCCGAATGCTCCGGCTGCGCTGAGTATAAGTGCAAGATAGCTGTTCATTGTTTCACCCGTATCCTTTCAACCCTTTAGTATTCCGACATATATCGGCGTTTACTAAGTTAATTTTATTTATCCATTCTTTTATATATGTCATTTATTATGTCTTCCAAAGCCATTCCGCGGCTCGCCTTGAAGAGGACGGCGTCGCCCGGCTTGAGAATTTCAAAAAGCTTATCCGCAAGAGCTTTTTTGTCTGTGAAATCATATACCTCCGGCACGCCGCACTCCCTCGCCTTTTGCGCCGTGGCAAGCGACCTTTCGCCGTAGGTGAAAAGAATATCCGCCTTTGACTTGGCAACAAGCAGTCCCGCGTTTCTGTGCGATTCCTCGCTTATTGCGCCCAGTTCGAGCATATCGCCGAGAACCGCAATTTTCCTGTCGGCTTTGAGCTCGGAAAGCATTTTGAGCGACGCGCGCTGTGAATCGGGGCTTGCGTTGTAGCAGTCCTCAATAAATCTGATGCCGTCAACGATTTTCATACGCTGTCTCATACCCGACGGCACATACTTTGCAAGTCCCCTCGCCGCTTCTTCGGGCGTAACGCCGAGCTGCATACCCGTTGCAAACGCGGCAAGCGCATTGTAAACATTGTGTCTGCCGATTGTCGGAATTGTTATGCGCTGAGTCTTATCGCCGTTGTAGATTACGTCAAATGCTGTTTCATCGTCACCCTGTTCGATATTGACTGCCCTGTAATCGCAGGTTTTGTCATCAATTCCGTAATAGAATACGGGGTGACCCTCTATAACCGCTCCGGCAAGATACGGATCGTCGCCGTTGAGCATTATCGGGCAGTTTTCACGCAGTCCATCAAGAATTTCAAGCTTCGCTTTGAGAATATTCTCCCTTGAGCCGAGATTCTCAATGTGGGAAACGCCGATGTTGCTTATTATCGCCGCAGTCGGCTCCGCAATACGCGACAGCTCGGAGATTTCTCCCCTGTCGCTCATTCCCATTTCGATGACTGCGGCTTGGGTATCCGGCTCCATACGAAGCAGAGTGCGTGGAAGACCGATATTGTTGTTGAGGTTGCCCTCGGTTTTCAGCGTGTTGAACTTCTCGCTGAGGACGCACCACGTCATTTCCTTTGTCGTTGTTTTTCCGACACTTCCCGTCAGTCCCACAACGGGGATATCAAAGGTCGTTCTGTACCAATGGGCAAGCGTCTTGAGCGCTTCATGGGTATCGTTCACCCTGATGAACGAGCCCTTTGCGTCAACATCGTGATGAATCATCGCCGCAGACGCACCGTTTTCCAAAGCGGAAGCCGTGAAAACGTGTCCGTCAAAGTTTTCGCCCTTTATCGCAACATAGAGACAGCCCTCTTCGCAGGCTCTTGAATCTATGCAGATACTCTTGATTTCGATTTCTGCGTTACCTTCGCATTTTCCGCCGACCGCATCGGCAATTTGTTTTAAATTAAGCTTTTTCATTTGTTCAGTTCGCCTCATTATCAAGTATTTTCCTTATAATTTCTCTTTCATCATATCGGAACTTCTCCGTACCCTTTATCTGGTACTTTTCGTGTCCCTTGCCGGCTATCAGAACCGTGTCGCCCGGTTTGGCTTCAACAATTGCCGCGCGGATTGCCTCGGTTCTGTCGGCGATCCTGACATAGGAATTACTGTCAAGATTCTTTACAATATCGTCAATGATTTTTTCGGGATCCTCTGTCCTCGGATTGTCGGACGTGACATAAACAATGTCTGAATACCGACAGGCGAGTTCGCCCATTATCGGTCTTTTCGTTCTGTCCCTGTCACCGCCGCAGCCGAACACCGTGATGACCCGCTTATCATATATATTCTTTACCGTTTTCAGCACATTTTCCAGCGAATCGGGAGTATGTGCAAAATCTATTATTATGTTTATACCTTTGCTGTTTTCAACCTTTTCTGTTCTGCCGCAGACGTTGTTCATCTGTGCCACAGCTTTGACGGCTCGCTGTGAATCGACATTCATCAGGGAGCACACGGCTAACGCCGCCATTGAGTTGTAGACGGAGAACCTGCCTATAACTCCGTAATCTATGTCAAAAGCGCCCTTTCGGGTTCGGAGGGTATAGCTCACTCCGTCGTGCAGAAGTTTGACATTTTCGGCTTTCACGTCGGCGTCCGAATCAATCGCGTAGGTAAGCGTTTTGCCTTTGGCATTCTTTTTCATATATTCGGCATATTCGTCGTCCGCGTTTATCACGGAAATGTCGCTTATCTTCATCAGCTCTGCCTTTGCTTCGGCGTAGGACTCCATTTTTTTGTGGTAATCAAGATGCTCGCGTGACAGATTGGTGAAAACGGAAATGTCAAAGTTTATTCCGTACACCCTCTGCTGAGACAGCGACTGGGACGAAACCTCACATACGCACACGTCACAGCCTGCCATTTTCATCATATAAAAGTAGCGGTGCAGCGTCGCCGAATCGGGAGTTGTGTAGTCGGCAGGATACTTCTCTTTTCCAATCTGTACTCCGACCGTCCCTATCAGACCCACCTTGTAGCCGTTTTCTTCGAGTATTCTTTTAATTATAAACGCCGTGGTAGTTTTGCCGTTGGTGCCCGTCACTCCGATCATTTTCATCTTTCTGTGGCAGTTGCCGTAATAGTTGGCACACATCAGCGCATAAGCCTTTCGCGTATCGCCGACAACGATGCTTTTGGAAACGCCGATGTCATGGTCGCATATAACGATTGCCGCGCCCTTTTCCAAAGCCTTTTTCGCGTAGTCGTGACCGTCGTGTTTGTGTCCCCTTATGCATACAAAAGCGCTTGACTTCCTTACATTTCTTGAATCGTCGGTAACATTTGATATTTCCGGGTTAAGTGTGTATCCGGTTCTTGTTTCAATTCCGTCAAGCAATTCATGCAGTCTCATAACCTACCTCCGGGTTAATGCGTCAATGGTCTGAAATTCCCGTCGTGGTTCTGAAGTAAACAGTCACCGTAGAGCCGTATTCAATTTCGGTTCCCTTTGCCGAGCTTTGCCTGTAAGCTGTCAGAGTCGAATCCGACAGAGAATTTCCCGATACCTTAATGTTTATTCCGGCATTTACGGCGGCATAGTTTGCCTCCGTTATCGTCATTCCGAGGAAATCCGGCACCTCGGTTTTGAGCTTCTTTTTCTGATCCTCAGTGTAGAGGACGACTACTCCGCCCTGAGGTATATACTGTCCAGATGCAGGCATTTGGGAAACAACCTTTGTTCCCTCGCCTACAACCTTAACGTTAAATTCCTTTTCATTGAGTGAAGCTTCCGCCTCGCTGACCTCGGTTCCCGTTACATTGGGCACCTGCACGTCAAGCAGAGCCTTTTCCGAATCGTTGTACTGACGCTCAACGTTGAGATATGTCAGCGTGTTTTCAATAACCTCTCCGGCAACAGGAGCCGCAACGGCACCGCCGCCTGTTGCTCCCTCAGGCTCGTCAACAACGATGAGCACGGTAACTCTCGGCTCGTTTGACGGTGCAACACCGACGAAAGAAGCCGCAACCTGACCGACATCATTAAGCTTATCCGACGTACCTGTTTTTCCGCCGACGCGGAAGCCTGCAACATAAGCGTTTCTCGCCGTACCGTTAAGAGCAACCTGCTCCATTGAAGCCATTATCTTTTCGGAGGTCGATTCGGAGATGACCTGTCTCTTTTCAACAGGCTGATTCTGCGAAACAACGTTTCCCTCTGTGTCAAGAGTTTTGCTGACAACATAGGGCTGCATCAATTTGCCGCCGTTCGCGACGGCATTGATTGCCGTTATCATCTGAATCGGAGTGATCTGGAAAGACTGGCCGAACGATGAGCTGGCAAGGTTTACGTTAGTCATTGTGTCCTTTTTGAAGTACGTTACTCCCTCTTTCGGCGAAGTCTCGCCCGGAAGATCAATTCCCGTTTTTTCGGTGAATCCGAACGCTTCAAAATACTTGTAGAACGTATCGACGCCGAGACGCTGTCCTATCGTGATGAAATACGGGTTGCAGGAGTTCATAAGACCCTCTGTCAGGGTCTGTGTGCCGTGACCCGCCGTGTTGTGGCAGGAGTAGGTTCTGTCGGCAACTCGTATTGAACCCGTGCAGGTGAATTTTTCATCGTATTTTACCGCGTTCTCCTCAAGACCTGCCGCCATTGTGATGACCTTGAAAACAGAGCCGGGCTCGTATGTGTCCGTAATCGCTCTATTGCGCCATTGCGAGAACATTGCCTCCTGGTACGCTTCTTCCTTTTTGGTCGGGTCGGTTATCTTTTCGATTTCGGCTGCCTTTTTCTTGTCGTGAATCGTGTACGGAGCGTTGAGGTCATAGTCGTCCTTCGTGGACATTGCAAGTATCGCGCCCGTTTCAACGTCCATAACTATTCCGGTGCAGCTGCTGCACTTGCTTGTTTGGTAGCAGCTCGTAAGTGCGTTTTCAAGGTAACGCTGTATTGTTTCGTCGATAGTGAGGACAATGCTGGTTCCCTGCTTTGCCTCATAGACGGATTTATACTCTATATCCTGGGCAACGGAGGAATTGCTCCGTGCCGAGATAACTCTGCCGTCGACGCCGGTGAGCGTTCCGTTGTAGTACGACTCCAAGCCGGAAAGTCCGTTGTTGTCAGTTCCCGTGAAACCGATAAGCTGCGACGCAAGCGTCGAATAGGGATAGTAACGCTTAACGTCCTCGTCAATCATAATGATTGAACCGTAGCTCTGGTCGTTGCCCTTTGAGTCCTTGAACGTACCCTTGACAAACGCCTCAAGCTTATCCTTTGTTTCCTTTTCGATTTTCGTCTTTATGCTTACGCTGTTGTACTGCTTGTAGGAAGCCTTGTCTTCAAGATACTCCCTTGTAACGCCGAGAGTTTCAACAAGGGTCGAATACACCTTTTCCTTTGCCTCGTTCGGAATGTCGGCAAAAGCGGTTGCGTTGAGCGAAACCTTCCACGCAGACGCACTCTGTGCAAGCACGGACATATTTGAATCGTAAATTATTCCGCGCTGTGCCGTTATCGCCGTATCGCTGAGCTGCTGTGTTTCCGCCTTGGTTTTGAAGAAATCGCCCTTGACAAGCTGGGTATATCCCATACCGAACATAGCCGAGCCGAATCCGAGAATTACAATAATCGCCAGAAGTCCCATCGTTCTCTGCTGAAGATTTTTCATTATTATTTTTTTCGGTCTGAGAAAACCGTTTGCATTGTTCTTCAAGGCGATCATCCTTTCCGTATCGGTTAATCGGGCTGTCCTGTTCAGCTCCCATAAAATCACTCTAAGGGCGGATAAAATCCGCCCTCCGTTCGTATCATAATATGTTCTGGTTCTGTTTTATATTCATCTGTCCGTATCCTTCTGAACCGTCTTTGTGCCCTCATCCTCTGCCAGGTCAAAATATCTGACCTGATAATTCTCTCTTTTAACCATGCCGAGCTTTGTCTGTGCGTACTCGTCAATGTTGTCTATCGACATAATCGAATTGAACTTCATCTGCAAGCGCACGTTCTCGCTCTGCGCGGTCTGCAAAGCGGCTTTCTGATCGGCAAGCTCGCTTTGATAGTTGGTCAGCATAACACGGCTGTAAATCAAAGAGCCCAGTATAACAAATGCGACAAGAGCAATAACGCAGGCGCGCACCGCGGCGATTCTGCTTGCTTTTATCTCGGTCTGTGCCTGTGCGAAGCTGATCGGCTGAGACTGAATAACCTTGGGTGTGTGATCTTTTTTCTTTTTTCTTTCAACGGGAACATATCCGTTTTTTGTGTTGTCGAACAAGTCGAGATCAAGGGCTAAGCCGTCGTTACGATTTGCCACTTCTGTCAGCTCCTTTCAAAGTTTAACGTCATTTATTTTATGATTCTATGGCAATACCACACAATTTAGGTGTGCGAATTGTGCAGTAAGATTTTTCGTCAGGTTGTACAAAAATTCTGCAGGCTTGCTGACGCAAGTCAAGGAATTTTTGTGCGGCATGGCGGAAATATATTCAAGCAAGGCGTGCGCCTCAATTGTGCGGTGTTGCCTTAATTTTTTCTATCGCTCTGAGTCTTGCGCTGTGAGATCTGAAGTTTTCTCCGACCTCGTCGCCCGTCGGTGCTTTCGATTTGAACGGAAGCTTTCCTCTCGGCCTGCGTCCGCAGACACACACCGGAAATTCGGGCGGACAAATACAGCCCTCACAGAATTTGTTAAATTTCTTTTTCACCAGCCTGTCCTCAAGCGAATGGAACGTTATTATCGCAAGCCGTCCGCCGGGAACAAGGGCTTCAAACATTTCGTCAAGCGCGGTGTCGAGCTTTTCAAGCTCTCCGTTCACTTCAATTCTCAGCGCCTGAAACGTCTTTCGCGCCGGGTGACCGTCACGCTTTGCTTTCATAGGCATTGAAGCCTTGATTATATCCACAAGCTCAAATGTGGTTTCAATCGGTTTTATCTGTCTCGCTTTTACTATGTTCTTCGCTATCGACGGGGCGAACTTTTCCTCGCCGTAGGTATAGATGATTTTTCGCAGTTCGTTTTCCGAGACGGTGTTCACGAGATCCGCCGCGCTCATGCCCTCCATGCTCATTCTCATATCGAGCGGAGCGTCGCGGTGGAAAGAAAAGCCTCTCTCGTCGGTGTCAAGCTGGTGTGAACTGACGCCGAGGTCAGCCATAATTCCGTCAACGCCGTCAATGCCGAGCGAGTCAAGAATCGCAGTCAGGTTCACGAAATTGTCGTGAACTATCGTTACCTTTTCATCACCCTCAAAGCGTTTTTTGAGATTGGCAATCGCTTCGGGATCCTGGTCTATCGCAATTATTCTGCCCGTCGTCAGCTTTTCGGCAACCGCCGAGCAATGACCTCCGCCGCCTGCCGTGCAGTCGACGTATATTCCGTCCGGGCGAACATTTAAAGCGTCTATCGTTTCATTGAAAAGTACGGGAATGTGTTTGAACTCGCCCATCAGATCGGAAGAACGATGTCAAGCTCTTCGTCGTCATCGTCATAGACCTCGGCGAAGTGCTCCTTGGCCCAAATTTCAGCTCTGTGACCGACGCCGACGATTACGACATCGCGCGTGATGTCTGCCTTTTCGATGAATCGCGACGGAAGCACAAATCTGCTCTGTGCGTCAAGTTCGCAGTTTTCACAGTTGAGGAAAACACTTCTCTGAAGCTTTGTTCTGTCAACCCCGTCATTGGAGAACAGCAGCTCGTTTGTGGTTTTTTCCCATTCGTCGGGTCTGTATATTCTCAGGAAATTCTCCTTCGGTCTGCGGAAAATGATGAACTCCTTGCCGCCTATCATATCCCTGATTTTCGGAGGCATAACTATTCTTTTTTTGCTGTCAAGGGTACGGTCGTAATAGCCGTTAAACTGCATAAAAGCCTGCCTCCTTTTCAAAAATTTCCTCCACAACGTGGGATAGGCTTACACTTTCCTCCACTTTTGTAACTCTATTATACAATACAATCCTCAAAAGTCAAGGAAAAATATTTGTTTTATTCGCAAAAAGTTGTTACAAATTGTTACAGTATTTCCTTTTGTCGAAAAACAGAAAGAATAATCCTCTATTTTCTTGACAAATTCCGCCCGTTCATATAAACTGGACTGAGTAACCGCGGAATTTTCCTCAGCGCGGCTGAAAGGACGGGACATAATGAAAGTATCAGTCAACACCCAGAATATTGTCGGCAGAATAAAGCCGATGAACGCCGTCAACAACGGTCCGAGATACACAAAAAATGCCGACCAGAATCTCACGAATCTGCCGGCATACAAGGAAGCTGCTATTCCGTTTGTGCGTACGCATGACGCGTCAATTTGCTATGATTACGGCGGAGAGCACACAATCGACGTTATCGGTATTTTTCCCGATTTCGACGCCGACCCCTATTCCCCCGATTCCTACGATTTTACCCTGACGGATATGTACCTTGACAGCATTATGATGTCTGGCGCGCAGGTCTTTTACCGCCTCGGCAACAAGATTGAGCATTGGCCGAAGCACTACGGAATTATGCCTCCCAAGGATTTCAAAAAATGGGCTGTGATCTGTGAGCACATAATCCGCCATACCAACGAGGGCTGGGCGAACGGCCACCACAGAAACATTGAATACTGGGAGATATGGAACGAGCCTGATTTTAACGGCAAGTGCTGGTCTGGCACACCCGAAGAGTTCTTCGACCTTTTTGAAATAACTGCAAAGCACCTCAAGTCCTGCTTCCCCGAAATTAAAATCGGCGGCCCTGCCGTTTGCGGCTACGGTCAATGGCTTTTCCCGTTCTTTGACGAGATGGAAAAGCGCCGTGTGCCGATGGATTTCTATTCATGGCACCGCTATTCCTCAAAAATCGAGGATTATGTCAAGGACGTCCGTCTGCACAGAGCGCTGCTCGACGATCACGGCTACACAAAGTGCGAAAGCATACTCAACGAGTGGAACTATGTCCGCGGCTGGAGCGGCGAAGAGTGGAAGCAGAGTCTTGTGACCGAGCTTTCGACCAAAGGTGCGGCTTTTATTGCCGCCGTCGCGACTGCTTGCCAGCACGAAGGTCTCGATATGCTCATGTACTACGACGCGCGGATCAACTCGTCGATGAACGGACTTTTCAAGTTCGTAACCCTTGATCCGCTTAAGGGCTATTATCCGATTAAAATATGGGGCGAGATGCTCCAAGCGGACGGTGAATGTGAAACTCATTGCGACGTTCCCGACATTTACGCAGTCTCCGCGGTCAAGGACGGCGCAAGCGTGACGATGCTGACCTACTACACCGATGACGACAATGCGCTTCCGCGCACCTTTAGGGTTGAGCTCGGCGGCGATGTGCTGCGGACAATATATCTTCTTGACGACAGTCATGATATGACCGCCTGCGAAACAATCGCGCCCGACAACGGCTCATTCAGCCTGACGATGAAGCCAAACACGGTGGTAGTGATAAGATAAATGAAAGATTACATATTCCTTATAATAATTCTTCTGCTGAGATTTCCGCAAAATCTTTTCAGCAAAAAGACCAGCGGCATGGTGAACAATGCCCCGTCCTATTTTCTTTACGGAGCTTACAGCTATCTGCTTGCAGGCGCGGTCGCACTCGTGCTTATGCTGGCAGGAGGTGCGACGGGATTCAGCCTGCCTGCATTCGGAATTTCCGCGCTCGGCGCGCTTTCGCTTGCCGCTAACCTCTATTGCAACCTTGAAGCTCTGAAAAGCGGCGTTATGGTGCTTGCCGCCCTCGCCGGCTCGGCAGGTCTGCTTCTCCCCTGCATTGCAGGAATCTTTATGTTTGACGAACCGATGAGCCCGCTCCAGTTTGTCGGAATCGCGCTTCTTATCTTCTCCGGCTGGCTTCTTATCGGATATTCAAAAGAGCAAACAGGAAGCTTCACTCCGCGTACAATGCTCCTGCTTATCGGCAGTATGCTTTCCAACGGCTCGGTTATGCTGGCACAGAAAATGTTTTCAAAGTTTTTGCCCGACACAAGTGCGTCTGTTTTTTCGTTCTTTGCGTTTGGGCTCGTCGGCATCGGAATGCTGGCAGGACTTATGCCGTATCTGAGAAACGGTGAGGAACGCACCAAGCTCAAAGAAGTACCCAAGCCGCTGTTCCTCTACGGAACCGTGTCGTCAATAATTCTGCTCATTATAAACCAGCTTGCAACGATAGCCGGCAGAAACGTTCCGTCGGCAATAATGTTCCCGATAAACGACGGCGGCGCAACAATTGTTACCGCTGTGACAGCCGCGATATTCTTCAAAGAGAAGCTTACGGTGCGAAGCGTTTTCGGACTGATTCTCGGCATAGCTTCATTGATAGTCATCAATCTGTTTTAAGACCAAATAACGGAGGAAACATTATGTTCAAAAAAATCCTGACGATCTTTATTGCCATGACATTGGGAATTGTCGGCTTCGTTCCGCTCTTCTGTGTCGGTGCCGCAGACAAAAAGGCGTTATATGTCTCGCCCGACGGTGACGATTCGGCACAGGGAAGCTATGACAAGCCCCTCGCATCGGTCGCGGCGGCAAAGGAAAAGGCAAAACAGCTCAGCGATATTACGTCGGTCATATTCAGAGCCGGCACCTACACCATTGACAAAACACTCGCCTTTGACAAGGACGACAAGTCCGACATTGTTTACAAGGCGTACAACAACGAAAAGGTAGTTTTCACCTCCGGCAATCCTTACACGGGATTTGAAGAGTGCACGGTCAACGGCGTGCGCGCTTTCAAAAAGGATATCGGCAAGGGCACGGATTTCAACATTCTTTTCAACGAGAAAACGACCCTTTCAAGAACACGCTATCCCGAAAGCGGCTATCTTTACGTCAGCGATGTTACCGACGACGATATTCTGCCCGGCGACGACAAAACCGACCCGTATCATGCGGGATTTTTGGGAATGTACATTGATAAAAGCAAGTTTAGCGATTTCAAAAATATGGACGACGTTGAAATAAAGCTTCTCCATTTTTGGAAGGACGAAACCCTTTTGATAAAAGCTTATGATAAAGCGACAGGTCACATCTCTTTCAACAAAACGTCAACCATGAGAATAAACAAAAACGACCGTTTCTTCCTGCAAAATGTATTTGAGACGCTTCGCAAGCCCGGTCAATGGTACCTCGACAAAAAAGAGGGAGTTCTTTATGTCATTCCAGAATCAACGGACACTCCCGAAAGCTATACGGTTTGGGGCTCAACGACCGAAACCATGATCTCGGTTGACGGTGTCGACTCAGTATCCTTTGAAAACATTATCTTCCGCGCCAACGGATTCTATTACAGCACGGAGCGCGAGCACAGCCAGGCGGCTTACAACGCCAAGCCCTGCATTTCTTATGAAAACGCAAAGAATTTTCATATTAAAAACTGCGAATTTAGGGACATTGCCTCCTGCTCGGTTTTCTTCGGCAAAGCTGTTCAGAACGCTTCAGTTGAAAGCTGTCTTTTTGACAACATCGGCGCACAGGCGGTCTATGTTCACGGCGAAAACATCGACGTCAACGATCCCGACGTGACCAGGAACATTACAATCACAAACAATCAAATTTCCGACTACGGTAGAACGTTTTACAACGCCGTTGCCATACTCATTATCCACGCAAATTCCGTTGACATAACCCACAACGAGATACACGATGGCTATTACACCGCAATTTCGGTCGGCTGGGTTTGGGGCTACGCCTACAATGTTTGCTACAACAACAGGATTTGTGACAATCTGATTTACAACATCGGACAGGGCTGGCTTTCGGACATGGGCGGAGTTTACACGCTCGGCAATCAGCCGGGAACGGTTATTTCGGGCAACGTTATCCACAATGTAAGCGCCGACCCCGAAGAGGGCGGCTACGGCGGCTGGGGCATTTACCTTGACGAGGGTTCATCCTATATCCTCGTTGAAAAGAACCTTTCCTACGCCTGCGGAAGCGACGCCTATCACCTGCACTACGGCTCATACAACACGGTCAGAAACAACATCTTTGCCCTCAGCGGCGATTCGCAGATGAAAATTGTTTCCGCACCCGATCGCTGCACCCCCGACGACGGTGGGCACAAGACAGTTGACCTATACAGCAACATTATTCTCACCGACAAAAAGACCCGTGCTCTGTCCTTCCTGCGCAACACCGAAACGCTGGACGAAAGCAGCAACACCTATTGGGATCTTTCGGAGGGCAAAAAAATCTATGTCAGCAAAGATATGAAGCCCGAATACTCAATGAGCATTAAATCGGCTGTACGCGAAGGCTATATTCATTCGCCCGTTATCGCCGACCCGATGTTCAAGGACGCTTCCGATTTTGACTTTGAACTCAGTCCTGAGTCACCTGCAATCGCCGCAGGCTTTGAGCCTTGGGATTACTCAAACGCAGGCACACTTTCGGGAACGACGGTCGGACTTTCGACCGAGGGCGGCACAACCGCTTACAACACAGATTCCGCACACGTTCCGATGACCCCTGCGAAGGAGCAGTTCGGCTTCTTCCTTAAAATTTACAACGCAATTTATTTCTTCTTCAAAAATCTTTTCGGCGGACTTTGCTGATATAAAGTATAGAAATAGGAGCTGTCACTTTTTTGCGACAGCTCCGTTTTTATTTCGTATTCTTTTTGTCATCAATCGTTGAAATAAACGATATACTGTGGGGAATATTTACCGCATTTTCGTAGGCGGAAAGCTCATAGTAAATATGGTGCTTTTTGTCGTTTTTGCATTCTTCGGAAATTTCCGCCGTGAGCTCGGCGCACCTGTTCCATTGCTTTACGGTTTCATCGGAATGAGACGATTTAACGTCAAAATTCTCGGTGAAATACTTTGCGAGGAAGCGTGTGTTCTTTTCCATTCCGTAGATATTCAGATGATCCGGATTGTAAAAATCATTCTTCGCGTCCAGCCCGATTTCCGCCAGAGAGGACTCAAAATTCGCGTAAGTATAGCCGTAGCTTTCAACCAGCTTTTTTATCTTTTCAAAGTCCTGCGGATTTGTGTTTTTCAGGCAATGAGGAGTACGAAAGAACACAACCTGCTTCAGCCCTCGGCTTTTGCAAAGCTCCAGCGTATCCGTAAGAGCCTGCCGAGATTCATCGTTGAAATTCGATTTATACTCCTTGATTTTGCCGTCTTTCCTTGTCAAATTGGTGTTGGCAAAGCTTTTGGTGTAGTTCACGCCCTCAGCGGCAAGAAACAAGCGGCAAAAGAAATTTTTGATACACACGCTCGGCGTTTTCCAGTTCGAATGGTACTTATAAAACGGAAAGTAGTATTCGTTTCGCATTTCCTGCGGAACGTTTTTCTCGATATACTCCTTGCCGCCGCCATCGACTCCCACGTTGTCAAACCAGGTATGTATCTTGCCGTACTGCTGTTCGGGCGAGTTGTGTCTCAAAAAGCCGTTTATTTCAATCGCCGTCAGCTTCGGCGACTGGGTTTCCAGCGCCTTTGAAAGCATAACAGCGCAAAGATTGCCCGGCTGAGCCGCAAAGCAAATTGAATAGCTCGTGAAACCGAACTCAGACCAAGCCAGCGGCGAATTGAAGCCCGTGTAAAGCTCGCTAGCGCCGATAAGGAGCACATCAACCGTGTTTTTCGGCTCCTTGAAATAACCCTTTATGTGCATCGTGTCCCTGTCGCTCGTGGTGCTCATAAAACAGCTCATCCCTGCGACGAGAACGCACACGACCAAAATGAAACTTATAAATTTAATCAGTTTTTTCATTTTCATTGTTCAGTCTCCTCAGAACTGCATATAAATAAAATCTGCCGGAGTCGTTCCCGGTCCGTAGTAACCGAGCAAGACCGTAGAAATAACAAGCATTAAATACAGAATCCATTGCACCGCCGTACTCCTCTTCGCAAGAAGAGATCGAACCGACGTCTGCTTTCTTTCCTCAATGACCGACACAACAAAAATCGTGACACAGCCTATCAGCACGGCAACATAATCCTGCGCGGCAATTCCCGTGTTTTTCATAAACAGGAAGCCCGAAAAATCCGAAATGCTGAAATCGGCAACCGAACCCCAAAGCATTTCCAGCGCACGGGTAAAGCTCTTCGCAACATCAAAATAGTAGCCGACAAGAACGAGTAAAAATGTTCTGAACATCGCAAAGATGCGGTATACTGCACTCTCCCTGTTTATTTTGACCTTGTCGGTCAGCGGTTTCATCAGACTTGACACCATAATGACGAGACCGTTCCACAAGCCGAAAGCCACATACTTGCTCTCGGCGCCGTGCCAAATGCCGATAACCACAAACGTTATCAGCGAAGCAAGCGCAGTCGGGAACACCTTGCCGAAATGCTTTAAGCCGTGCTTTTTGAGGCTTTTGCCCATTTTCAGGAACGGCTTTGAGATTGATATTGGATAGAAAAGATAGTTTCTCAGCCAGTCGCCGAGGCTGACGTGCCATCTGTGCCAGTACTCGGTGAGCGTCTTTGAAAAATACGGGCGTTTGAAGTTCTCCGCCATCGTTATACCGAGAATTTCAGCAATACCGCGGCATATATCTATTCCGCCCGAAAAGTCCGCATAAAGCTGTGCGGCGTAGAGAAGCACCGCCAGAAGGCTGTATGTACCGGGCAGCTTTTCGCAGTCCGCGGCAACAAGGCTTATTACCCCTGCCGTTCTGTCGGCAATCAGCAGTTTTTTGAACACACCCCAGAGAATCAGCAGAAGTCCGCTTTTGAAGCGTTCATATTCAAAGCGGCGCGGTTCGTAAAGCTGATTGGCAAGGTCGGAATAAATACCGATGGGACCCTGAATAATCTGCGGAAAGAATGAAACAAAAAGCGCCAGCTTACCGAAATTTCTTTGTGCGCTCACCTTTCCCCTGTAAACGTCAATCACATAGCCCATGCTCTGAAAGGTGTAGAACGAAATGCCGAGCGGAACGACGAGACTGAAAGCTTCGGCAGGCTCACCCATTCCAAGAAGTGAACGCACGGCGTCGGCACAAAATCCGAGATACTTGAGCGCGGCAAGTATTCCGAAATTGAACACCAGTACCGCCGCCAAAGCTGCCCTTTTCCGACGACCGATCTTGTTCTTGAGCTCTTTGCGTTCCTCTTTGCCGAGGACGTCTTTTTTTTCATTCAGCAGTCTTTTTCCGTTTTGCGCCAGCTTCTCTATGAGAAGCGCGCCGAAATAGGTCGTCACCGTCGTTACCGCTATATAGGCCGTGTACTTGTTGCAGTTTATGAAGTAATATACCACGCTCGCCGCAAGCAAAACCGTCCATTGATATTTCTTGACGGGGAAGAGATAATACGCAAGTATTACCGCCGCCGTGAAGATTAAAAATTCAAGTGAAATAATCCCCATTTATACTTCCTCAACAATTAAATAAATCCGTATTTATAAAATCCCTTTTAAGCTCCGCGCCGCCGACCTCGGAATAAAGAACTATCCGAGGCATTGTCCGCGACAGAAACAGCGCCGTTCCCTCCGTTACCGTGTAAGAACCGCATCTTCCGAAAGCGAGCACATCGCCCACTCCGAGCTTCGGAAGCGAGACCTTTCGCACGAGAAGATCCGCGACCGTGCAGAGACTGCCGCAGAGGGTGTAATCCCGGCACTCTCCTTCCCCGTTCAAAAGCGTTATCGGCGGAACCTGCATTGCCATCGTCTGACCGTAGTATCTGAGGTGGTTTATTCCGCCGTCGCAGATCACATAATCATTTCCGTCGTTATTTTTGATATCCGCAACGCTCGTCAGATAGGTTCCGCAGGACGCCGCGGCGAACCTGCCCATTTCCACGGTGAGCGGATATCTGCTTGAGAAATCCCTGAGAAGTGCACCCACTCCGTCAAGCATTTCCCTGTCCTTTTCTTCATACGGCGGATTGAAGTATTCCGCCGCCATACCCGGACCGTATTCAACGTGAGACGGTACATAGCCAAGCTCAGAACCAAGCCTGTCCAGATATTCCTCAAAACGCTTTATGTCCTTTTCAATAATCTTAGCGGTTTTCTTCTGCGTTCCCGAATAGTAGTGCAGACCGATAACGTCAACCGCCTCGTATTTTTCGCGCATTGCTATTATTTCGCAAACCTTATCAAAACCCATACCGAACTGGTTACCGCTTGTGATACGGAGTATAACGTCCGCCCTTTTTCCTTTGCTGCGGCACACCTCATTGATAATTTCAATATGGCGCTCGCTTTCGGCGGTGAGTATGGCAGCCCCGTAATCAACCGCATCGCCGACATCGGCAAAGCCTTTGTTCACTCCCGAATAGATTATCTTTTCAGGGTCAACATTGAGCCTGCGGCAAACGGCAAGCTCGCCCGGACTGCATACCTCAACATAGCTCACCGACTTCGGCAGAGCGTGAAGCAAGAACGGATTTGCCTTTATCGAATAGCACAGCGGAATATCTCCAAGCGCAGTTTTTATCAAATCCGCCTGTTTTGCAAAGTCGTCCGTATCAAACACAAAGGTCGGTGTGCCGTATTTCTCTGCGATTTTCAGAAGCAAATCATTATTCATAATTTATTCGTCGCGGAGCTTTTCGATAAGCTCCATCATTCCTTCGATAGAATTAAAGTTGTCCGGCACAAGATCCTCAACGTGAAGCTCAATGTCAAAAGCGTCGCTCAGCTCGCCTACAAGCGCGACTATGTCAAACGACTCAAGGATTCCGTCGGTGATAAGCTGTTTCTCGTTTTCAAAATCCACATCGGGTCTGAGATCCTCAAGGATTTCCAAAAGTTCTTCTTTCATAATTCTTTCCTCCATTTATTCTGACAGTTTTTTCAATGTATTCATATCGGTCTTGCCGTTCGGCAATCTCGGTATTTTCTCAATATTTCTTAGCTTTCTCGGCACCATAAATCCGGGAAGATATTTTCGCAGGCTGACGGCGATTTCCTTTGTCTGTGCCGTGCCTGTGTAGAAGAGCCATATAACCTCTTTCTCTTTATTATACACGGCGCAACTTTCATCCACTCCGTCTATGCGCGACGCCGCAGCCTCAATCTCGTCAAGCTCAACGCGGTGACCGAGATGCTTTATCTGCCTGTCCATTCTGCCGTGGAACTCCAGCGTTCCGTCCGCGCGCATAACTCCGATATCGCCGGTTTTGTATATCAGTTCCCTGTATGCCTTGTTCAGAGGGTTCTGCACGAACGATGCCGCCGTTCTTTCCGGGTCGTTGTAATAGCCGAGCGCAAGAATCGGTCCGCTGACACATATCTCGCCCTCTTCGCCCTGACGTGTCGCCGTGCCATCCTCATTGAGCAGGAAAACATTGTAGTTTCTGTACGGCTTTCCGATCGGCAGTACGGTGCTTTCGTCAACCTTTTCATTCACGACATAATAGGTGCAGGACGCCGTTGCCTCGGTGGGGCCGTACTGGTTGACAAACACCGTGTCGGGCAGATTATCCTGCCACTCCTTAAGACATTTTCCCGGCATAACCGAGCCGGAAAAGCAGACCTTTTTAAGGTGTTCAGGCTTTCCGTGCTCAAAAGCTCCGAGCGATGTCGGAACAGTCAGCGCCGAGACGCTCCAGCCGACCGATGTGACCTTTTCCCTGTTGATAAAGTCAAAAAGCTTGGCAGGAGAAGAGAAGCACACCTTGGGTATTATAACCGTCGAACAGCCGCAGAAAAGAGGAATGTAAATATCCCTGACAGCGGCGATATAGTCAAGCGGCGACTGGTTTCCGAGTATGTCGGAATCATCAATCTTCATCACGGAGGTGTATGCCTCAATGTAACACATAAGCGAATGGTGCGAGGTCATAACGCCCTTTGGCTTTCCAGTTGAACCCGACGTAAAAATGATGTAAAGCGGATCGTTTTCATTCGCATAGCGGCGCACACGAGAAAGGTATTCTCTGTCAATTTCAGTTTCCGCCGCATCCTCCGTGACCGTGATGCAATCCTCCGAAAAGCCGAGCTCCCTGACAAAATCATAGTTTTCCCTGTCCGTCAGCACAGCGGCAGGCGCAAGAGTTTCAAGTATACTGTCAATTCTTGCACGCGGAAGCTTGCTGTCTATCGGTGCGTAGCTGCAGCCTGCATAGACCGCTCCGAGGAACGCCGCAACCGTCTGAACACAGCGCCCCGAAAATACGGCAACGGGGGTTTTGTATATACCCTTTCTGCCGAGGGCGCTTCCGATTGCCTCCGCGCTCTGTTTGAGCTGAGCGAAGCTTATCGAATCGGTTTCGTCCGAAAAAGCAATCTTGTCTCCGTATTCCGATGTTGTTTTTTTAAGCCATTCAAGTACGTTTATATCCATAAATCTTTCCTTTTCTTTCAGTAACACGTCCGAAAGTCTGTATTTATTGCACAAATTGCAGATTATGCGAGCTGATTCCCCGTTGATTCTGCAAATTCGGCGGCATAGTCGTTCCAGTTTTTATACATCGCATCATTGCGCTTGTCCCTAAAGACATTTTTTGAGGCGAAAAACTCACCCATATATGCCGACACCTTCATCGCGCCCGTGAAATTCATGTGATCACCGCGGTCGCGCGTATCACGCTTCCAGTCTATCGGAATCTCCCTGCCGAGAAGATTCATATCAATATATTCGATTCCCAGCTTCTTTGAAAGCTCCGTTACCGCGTTATGCTTACGCATATCCCAGTTCTTGGTGCTCGGCACGCTGACGAGTACAAGCTCGGCGCCGTTTTTGCGGCAATAATCGCGTATTTTCTCAACATACTTTGAGTTTTCGGAGCTTATCGGCTCCTTTTCATCCGTCGCCGCCATATAGCCGTCAACGGACGCGCCGTTCATTGTCGTGTTGTAAAGATAGCCCTTGCTCCTGTCGTCGTACGTTTTGTCCGCGGACAAAGCCCAGCTCTTGGGCTGAAGCGATTTCCACCTATCGTGATATCTGAACACGGCAAAAAGTCCCTGAGCCTTGGTCGATATGACACTTGAACGTGAGAAATTCCTGAATATCGCATTGGTTTCCAAAACCACGATTTTAGGCTTCTGAGTTTTGAGTGATTTTGTCAGAAGCTCGTAGGAATAGCAAAGTTCCTGTGACGAGGTGCCGCAGACGTACGAGGTTATCCCTCTGTCCTGCCATATTTTCAGCGGAATAAACGCGCTGTATGACTCGCTGTCGCCGAGAAACACGACGTCAATCGAATTTTTATTTTCTGCAAGTATACCGTTCACCAGCGGATCCTGCAAGGCATTGACCTTTACAGTCGAGCCTGGCTTGACGATAATTGAAGAGACGATCAGAAGAACGGCAAGAATCGCGATAAAAGCCGCACTTCCGATTATATTTTTTAAAATCTTGGGCATAGGCGCCTCCTAAAAATCAGCGTACATCGGATCCACGGACATATAGCCTACACCGTAAGCTCCGAAAATAACGATAAACATAATCATTGCGTAAATTACACTCCAGCGCAGGGCTACATTTTTCGACTTCAGCTCTTTGCGTATGCAAATGCCCTTTTCGTTTATGAGACCGACCGCAAACACTATTGCGACGGTCACTCCGACAATCAGAAAGTCGCTGTAATCAATTCCGAGCTGTCCGAAAAGTTCGGGGCTGAAATCGGAAAAGCTGAAATCCGTGACAGCCTTTTTGAACATATAAAGACCTGCCCGAACTCCGTCGGCTCTAAAAAAGAGTTCACCTATAACAATCAGTATATCGGAGCGAATTATCTGCATAATTCGATACGGTCTTTTCTGAGGGTCAATATGAAGCCTGCCGTTGACGGCGTTTATAAGCGGAGCGAACAGCCTGCCCGTGAGAATAAGCGCAAAATGGTACAGTCCGAAGAAAATATAGTTCCACGCCGCACCGTGCCACAGTCCGTTGCAAAACCAAACGCAAAACAGAGCGATACTGCCTGCAATCAGCGGTCCGAAATGGTTGCCGAGCTTTTTGCGAGCCGACTTTGTGAGCGACTGCATCGGCTTCGACATCGTGACGGGATAGAAAAGGTAATCCCTGAACCATTCGCCCAGAGAAATATGCCAGCGCTTCCAAAACTCCGTTATCGTTTTCGAGAAAAACGGGCGCTTGAAGTTTTCAGGCATCTCAATGCCGAATATCTGCGCCGTTCCGACGACCGCGTCCATTGAACCGGAGAAATCCATATAAAGCTGTATCGTATAACACACAGCCGCAAGAGCAATCACACCGCCGCCGTAGTCCTTGTAATCCGTGAACACGTTGCTGACGAAGCTGTTGAGCCTGTCGGCAACGACAATCTTTTTGAGCATACCGAAAAGAATACGCTGGATTCCGAGGGTCATGTTATCAAACTTAATGCCCTCGCATTGCCAAAGCCTGTCTGCGGTCTGCGAATAGCGGCATATCGGTCCCTCAATGATTTGGGGAAAGAACGAGATCCACAGCGCAAGGCGGCAGAGGTTTTCGTCAGCGTTGACCTTTTCTCTGTAAACATCAACAATGTATGAAACCGCCTGCAGGGTAAAAAAGGACAGTCCGATTGGCAGCGCGTAGTTCGGAACGGCTATTCTCTGTTCGGCTCCGAAAAGCTCGAAAAGTGAATTTAAATTTCCGACGGCAAACGCCGAATACTTTAATAAAAGTAACGTTCCTATATGCAGTACGGCGGCAAATGCCAAAACGCAGCGTGCCTTTTTGGTATATTGCTTCTTAACAGCGCGCCTTTCGGAGCGTTCAAGCGATGCTGCGATTTCGTCACGCCGACGGTAAATTCGGTCGATCCACATTCCGAACCAATGCATCGAAAATGCAGTAAGAATGAGATAGGCCACGAGCTTTCCGCTTATCAGCCAAAAGAAGCAAAGACTTTCGGCAAGCAGAACATACCTGCGTTTGCTGCGCGGAAAAATCGCATAAACAAGTATTGCGGCAGGAAGAAAAAACGCAAGATATTCAATACTGAAAAAAGACGTCAGTTCAGTCGCTTTGTCCGCTGAAAAAAGTGACATTATGCTCATTGCGTTTTCTCCTTCCGTTTTATTCAGGCAAGCGGAAGATGAATCTCAAACACCGCGCCGATCTCGTTGTATGCCGTTATGGTTCCGTTGTGGAGATTGAGTATCTCCTGCGAAAGTGCAAGTCCGATTCCCGTGTTTCCGTTCACGCCGGAATAGAAGCGGTCAAACAGATGCTCGAAATCTTCCTCGGCAATACCGTTTCCGTCGTCCTTGATTTTTACCACGGCTTCTTTGCCTTCAACATTGCACGAAATGACAACCGTATTTCTGCAATGCCTTATTCCGTTAATCAAAACATTGATAAATACCTTTGAAAGCTGACTTTCGTCGCCCTTTACCAGCACGGGCAAATCCGTAAACAACGGAGTAATCTGAATGTTCTTTTTCTGCTGTATGGGTTCGACCGAACGTATGCAGTCGTAAAGTGTCTCCCGTAAATCCGATGTTGCAAAGTGGAGGACAAGCTGATGCGCGTCAATCTTTGAAATTGACAGCATACCGTCAATCATATCCGCCATTTTTTCACTCTCATGTATAATTATTTCCGCCGAGGACGGGATATCGACAACGCCCTGCTGTATACCCTCGGCGTAGCCCTGAATCGCCATCAGCGGGGTTTTCAGCTCGTGTGAAGAGTTTTGGAAAAACTTATGATTTGCATCGTGATCATCTTCAATCCTCTTTCCGAGGTTATATCCGATAATACTCATAACAATGATCACCGAGCCGAAGACTGCGGCAAATATCCAGTTGAGTGACCTTGTGTAATTGACAACGGGCTGAATGTTGATATACATTATCGTGGACTGGTAGGAGCCGTCGTCGCGAAACACATCGTGATATCTTGTGAGCACATAATACCCTCTGTCGGTTTTGATGGTGATTATATTGCCCTCGGTCATTTTGTTCATGTCGCATCTGTCGCGGATTTCATTTTCGTCGTTCTGCGCCGATGAATTTGTGTCCGTGTTTTTGGTTGTCGCGCTTACCTCATATCCCTCGTCATAATAGTCAATGAATCTGATATTACCGCTGAGAAAGGTTCCGACATACTCGTCGTCCGTCGCGTCGTCATTCATTGAATTGTCAATAAATTTCATCTCATATCTGAGGGCGGTCTCAGCCTCCTTTTCAAAGTGGAAGGGAATTATCAGATTGAGAACTCCGACAAAGGTTGCAAATATCAGCACAACGGACAGCCAGATTATACTGAGTATTCTGAGTTTTATATGTTTCATTTCGTTTCACCCACAATCTCCAGCTTGTAGCCGAAGCCCCACATTGTCCTGACGCTGACATTGCTTCCGCAAAGGGAAAGCTGCTTGCGAATACGTCTGAGGGTTTCGTCGGTCACGCGCGTTTCAACCCTGGTGTCGTATCCCCATATAGCATTGAGCAGATCCTCACGGGAATATGCCTTCTGCGGATTTTTCATCATATAAGAGAGCATTTTAAGCTCGGTCTGCGTCAGCTTGATGGGCTTTCCCGAACAGAGTATTTCGTTCCTCTCGCCCGAAAAAACAAGATCGCCGACGCTGATCGTTTCGTTGTGATTTTTCAAAGAGTCCGCGCGCTCGTTCATATCCATTCTTCTCAAAAGGGAACGCACACGCATGAGCAGGGTCGTCGGGCGAAACGGCTTTGTCAGGTAGTCGTCGCTGCCGATTGTTATTCCGTGGACATAGTCATATTCGGAGTCCTTTGCCGTCAGCATAATGATAGGCACATCAGACTTCTCGCGAAGCTGTTTGCAAACCGTCAGTCCGTCCGTTCCCGGCATCATAATATCAAGGATAACAAGATCCGAGGGCTTGTTTTCAAAAGCCTCCGCCAGCTCGTCTCCCGTCGCAAAGGCGGATACCTCGTAGCCGTCACTTTCAAGAAAGCTTTTGATAAGCTCGCGAATATTCTGTTCATCGTCCGCAATATAGATCGAATGGCTCATTACTACACCCCATTCTCTTATTTTCGGTTTAATTATACCATCCCGTATAATTTTCTTCTCCGAAAATAAGAACTAAATTTGTCACAAAAGTGTCACAGCACTTATACCGTTTTAAATTATATCATACCCGCGCGCAGCCGACAAGCAAGTGCGTAGATTATTATTTTCAAAAAATTTTCAGAAAACTGTTGACAATTCAAAGGCTCTGTGATATTATAGCAACAACCTACTTGAAAGGTAGTTAATTTTTGAAAGGAGAACCGCATTATGGCAGCAACATTTACAACAACCTATACCACCGGAATGTGCATGTGTATGCGCACAGTTCGTTATGCCTGTTTTTCGATGCGTTCTCAATCAAGAAGCTAAACATTATTTTTGATTCGCTTTTCAGCCGGGAACCTCGAAAGGGTTTCCGGTTTTATTGTTTATTGGGAGGTTAATTTATGGGAAAACAATTCATTACCCTGCTCAGGGAAAACTTCAGATTCGGACGAATGTGCCGATGTTGACTTAACAGGAAAAATTTGATAAACTTATAAAGATTCAAAATGAAAGGCAGATATATTATGAAAAAAATAGTTTCTCTTTTACTCGCAGCAGTTCTCGTACTCAGTCTTTTCGCAGGCTGCTCATCATCAAACAGCGACAATATCACAATCGCAGTTCCGAACGACACAACCAACGAAGCAAGAGCCTTGCTTCTCCTTCAGGAAAAGGGCTACATCAAGCTCAAGGACGGCGCAGGCATCACAGCAACAATCCACGATATCGCAGAGAATCCGAAGAACATTGAGTTCAAGGAAATCGAAGCCGCTCAGCTTCCGAACACACTCAAGGACGTTGACTACGCAATCATCAACTCAAACTATGCTATCGGCGCCAACCTCAACCCCGTGAAGGATTCGCTTATCATCGAGGGTTCCGCATCGGCTTACGGCAACATTCTTGCAGTTAAGCAGGGCAACGAAAATCTGCCGAAGATCAAGGCTCTCAAGGCCGCGCTCGAAAGCAAGCAGGTTGCAGACTTCATCAACAAAAAGTACAACGGCTCAGTTGTCAGCGCTGTTGACAATCCGGGTGACGGCTATGATTCGTCAATAGATTACAACGCTCTCAAGGGCACAAAAGTTTCCGTCGCAGCCTCCCCCACACCCCACGAGGAAATTCTTGAGGTTGCCAAAGAAATTCTTGCCGCAAAGGGCATCACTCTTGACATTGTAGAGTTCACGGATTTCGTTCAGCCGAACAATGTTGTTGAAACCGGTGAAATCGACGCAAACTACTTCCAGCATACTCCTTACCTTGACGACTTCAACGAGAAGAACGGCACACACATAGTTTCCGTTGCTGTTATCCATGTTGAGCCGATGGGTCTCTACGGCGGCAAGCAGACTACACTTGACGCGCTGAACAAATAAGTGTACAATAATACGAAGTGCTGTTCACAACAGACAGCACTTCTATTTTATGTGGAGTGAAGTAAATGATAGAAATACAACATCTGACCAAAACCTTTGACACCTCCGACGGCAAGCTCGATGCGCTCAAGGACGTTTCGCTCAAAATCGACGACGGCGAAATATACGGCATAATCGGCATGAGCGGCGCAGGCAAAAGCACGCTTGTAAGGTGCATAAATATGCTGGAGCGTCCGACCGACGGCAAGGTTATAATCGACGGCGTTGATGTCGGCAAGCTCAGCGACTCCGAGCTTCGCAAAGAGCGCAGACAGATCACGATGATTTTCCAGGGCTTCAACCTGCTCATGCAGCGCACCTGTCTGAAGAACGTATGCTTCCCGATGGAGCTTGCGGGCATGAAGAAATCCGAAGCAAAAGCCCGTGCAAAGGAGCTTCTTGAAATCGTCGGACTCGGCGACAAGCTCAAAAGCTACCCTGTTCAGCTTTCCGGCGGACAGCAGCAAAGAGTTGCGATTGCGCGCGCATTGGCAACGCACCCGAAAATCCTGCTTTGCGACGAGGCGACAAGTGCGCTTGACCCTCAAACGACGCAGTCCATTCTTTCGCTTATCCGCGACATTCACGACAAGCTCGGCATAACGGTAATCGTCATCACCCACCAGATGAGCGTTGTTGAACAGATTTGCACGAAAGTTGCCATTCTCAATAACGGTACGGTTGTCGAAGAGGGTGCGGTCAGCGATGTTTTCTCCGCTCCGAAATCCGACGCCGCCAAGGCGCTTGTTTATCCCGACGGAAATTTTGACACAATCGACTGCTCACACGAGCACATTGTCCGTGTTGTTTTCAACGGAGCAGGCGCAACAGGCACGCCGTTGATTGCCAAAATGGCAATTGAGCAGAACATTGCCGCAAGCATTCTTTCCGCGTCGACGCGTTCTATCGGCGACAAGGCTTACGGAAATATGCTTCTCGGTATTCCCGGCGACGAAAACGAGCTCAAAAAAGCCATTAACTATCTTCAAAATATACCCGACATTTATGTGGAAGAGGTGAATAAAAATGCTGAATGAATACCTTGCTTCCGAGACCGTGCAAAAAGCGCTTGAAGTTTTGAGAACACAGTTCCCACTCGCGATATGGGAAACGGTTTATGTTACAGTTCTTTCAACATTTTTTGCAACCCTTATCGGACTGCCGCTCGGCGTGCTTCTTGTTGCCGGCGAGAACAAAAAAATTCTGCGCGTTCCGCAGGGCGCGCTCCACGTTATCAACGTGATAATCAACCTTTTGCGTTCGGTCCCGTTCCTCATTCTTATGATTATGGTTTTCCCCCTGACAAGGCTTATTGTCGGCACGGTTGTCGGCACACCGGCAACGGTCGTTCCGCTTGTCATTGCCGCTTTCCCGTTCATTGCGAGGCTTGTTGAAAGCAGTCTCAGGGAAATCAATCCGAGCATCATTGAAGCGGCGCAGAGCATGGGCGCGTCCCCTTTCCAGATAATCACCAAGGTTATGATTCCCGAAAGCGTGCCGTCGCTCATCTCCAACGGTACAATCGCGCTGACCACCGTTCTCGGCTATTCCGCAATGAGCGGTATCATCGGCGGAGGCGGACTCGGTAAAATCGCCATCAACTACGGATACTACCGTTATCAGTATCTCATAATGGTTTTCGCCGTCGTATTCCTCATAATTCTTGTTCAGATCTTCCAGAGTCTCGGAACATATCTTGCAACGAAATGCGACAAGCGTCTCAAAAACAGAAAATAAAATCAAAACAAAAAAACAGCTCCGATAACCGTTTTGCATGGTAATCGGAGCTGTTTTCAATTATTTATCACACAATTAAGACATTACCCAAGAATATCGTTGTATTGATATGCTCGCACATAATCAACCACAAACGCTGTCGGCGAAGCGCTGCTGTCTCGCTCGGAGGGAACACCGTTTTCTCCCCACATCTCGACCGACAGAATCATATAAAGCGGATTCTGACAAACTCCGCCTGCATTTGAGCGGCAGTATTCTTTTCCGTTGATGTAGAAAATATACTCGTTCTCGTTCCACTCCAAGCCGTAGGTGTTGAACGATTCATACGGATTGTTGCCGATAATGTATGCCTTTTTCGCACCGCCGCTTTGGTGAGCCTCGCCGTAGCCGTCCCAATGGAGGTTGTTCTGAATAACATTTGAAATGCGGTTACCGTAGCTGAAGCTTTCCATTATGTCAACCTCGGTTCCGTCCTTGCCCGAACCGTCAACATTGACGACTTTGCCATTCATCATCCAAAATGCGCTCCATATATCGGCGCCCTTCGGCAGAATACAGCGGCACTCAAAGTAGCCAAACTTCTGCGAAAAGCCGTTCGGTGCGTCATCGTCGGTGTCCAGTCCGGCAGTATACCAGCCTGCCCCCGTTCCGCCCATACCGTCGGGAAGATATCTCAACGGAATAATAAGCTTTCCGTACTCGGTGTATGCCATATAGTTGTTCCAGTAAGAGCCGCAGCGGATTGATGACTTGTCACCGTAGGTGTAGTGACCCGACCACACGCTTCTGTCAAGCTCTCCGTCAAATTCGTCCTCAAAGGTCAGCGTAAATTTTGACAGGTCAATCCTTTTCATCGGGTTCGGAATCGCCGGCTGATTGATCTCGTAGGCGAACAACGACATAAGGGTTATTATAACCGAGAGCACCTTGCAAAGTATTGCTTTCATAAACAATATCCTCCTCATATTTTACAACAGCTTTGAATCAAGCGTTTCTTCTTTTACCTGAACCAAGTGAGTCTTGTTTCCCCTGCCCTTTTGCTTGTAACAATCCGTTGGTTCTACGGGCTTCATTTCTATGTTTTTATTGCCGCCCTTTGCAAGAATCTGCCACTTGACAAAGAACGGGAACATTATCGGCACAATCTTTTTCTTTGACACGCAGTTCCATATCTCGGCTGCAAAGAATGTGCAGTTAAAATAGAAATCCCAGTAATTCCAGTCTTTGATACGGCTGCTGACCTTGACAAGCTGTTTCTTTGTCAAGTCCATTCCGAGCCATGATTTATTCTTCAAGCCCCATTTGTTTGCACAGTAGGACTCAACGTTATAGTAAAGTCCGCCTCCGTCCGCACGGCTGAGCAGGAATGTGCCCATTGAAACGCCCTGATACGGCTTCAGCGTATAACAGCCGACCGTCATTTCGCCGTTGAACATACTTTCGATGTAAATCCACGCGTGACCGAGTCCGACCTGCTGAGTGCAGATATACATTCTCGCAACGACTCTGCCGTCATCAACCTCATCAAAGTTTTCAAGCGGCTCGGTCGGAGGTTCGGTGGGCGGCTCGGTAGTGGATTCTTCCGTAGCCGGTTCGGTTGTCGTTTCGTCAGTTGTTTCGGGTTCGGTCGTGGTCGTCTCGTCCTCGCCGTCAACGTCGGTTCCGGTCAGAATCTCCGTTATGCTTGTTATGATGTCATTGATGCCCGAATTTGAAAACTCGGCAAATGACGGAACGGACATAACAACTACCACAACGAGAATTATTGAAACGATTTCAACAAAGCGCTTTTTCATAAAAAATCCCTCTCCTCACCTGTCGGTTAAACAGATATTTACACAATATATTTTATATATATTGTACTGTTTTGTCAAGAGAAACTGATTTTTTATGTCATTAGTCTATATCAATATGATGTATTTTTACATATTTAACGCATCTTTTTTCATTTTTATCTCTTCAGCCCGTCTTCTGAAAATCCTTGGAAAAGACGTAAAGATTACGATTGAAGTGATAATTCCTGCTGCCAAATCGGCAATGCCCTCGGACAAATACACACCCTTGAATCCAATCAATTCGGTCAGAACAAAGCACAGTGGAATGAGTATAATCACCTTTCTTGTCACGGCAAGCAGGAGTGCCGATTTCGCCTGACCGAGCGCAACATTCACGTTTTGGAGCGTCATTTGCACAAAAAACATAACCGAGCCCATCAAAAACAGCGGACAATACTTCTTGACAATGTCTGTAACCGCTTCGCTTGCAGAAAACAAACGCGCATACATCTCCGGCACGGCAAGCGACACCGACCAAATAGTTATGCAAAAAGCAAACGCAATTACCGTCACATATTTTATACCCTTTTTAAGTCTTTGTTCGTCGCCCTTGCCGTAGTTATAGCTGACAAACGGCTGAACTCCGTTGCCGAGACCGTTCAGCGGCAAAGAAATCAACTGCAATGCGCTGAGCATAACCGTAAGCGCCGCCGTGTAATCCCTGTCACCGCCGGTTGAGCGGTTCAGATTGATATTGAAAACGACCTGAATCGCACACTCCGTAATCGTCATAACAAAGGGAGTGAATCCGAGCGACAAAATGCTTTTGATTCGTGCGGAAGAAAAGCGCATCTCACGGAGCCTGAATTTGAACAGGCTTGTCCGAGTGAAGAAAAATATGACAACGCATAAACACGAGCAAAGCTGAGAAATAACTGTCGCGAGACTTGAACCGCGGACGCCCATATTAAAAGTGAAAATAAATATCGGGTCAAGCACTATGTTGATAACCGCTCCGAGCAGAACCGAGCCCATAGCGACAAGGGAATAGCCCTGAGTCAGTATAAACGGGTTAAGTCCCTGTGCCAGCATGACAAAAATCGTACCGCAGGAATAGATTTTAAGATACGATACCGCAAAATCAACTGCACTCGGCGGACAGCCGAAAAGCAGAACTATCTGCCTTGAAAAAATGAAAGACAAGCCGCCTATCAGCACACCGATAACCGTAAGCATTGAAAAGGCATTATTAAAGATTCTGTTTGCCTCTGCATTATTGCCCTCGCCCATTTTTATTCCGGCACGGGGCGCACCGCCCAGACCTATAAGATTAGCAAACGCCTGAATAATAAGAGTTATCGGCAAAACGATTCCGAGCGCCGCAAGAGCATCCATACCCGAATCTTCAATTCTTGCAACATACATTCTGTCAACGATGTTATATAAAAAAGTTATAAGCTGAGCAATTACCGCCGGGATTGCAAGACGAACGATCAGCGGAAGAATCCTTCCGCTGTCCAGTTGCTCGGTAATATTCGGCTTTCCCTTTTTCGACTTCTTCATTTTGGGTCTCCGTTAAAATAATTTAGCAAATTATAACATATTCGCTTCGCTTATTCAAGAAACAATAAAGCAAAGATCCTTGCAGACTTTCCGCAAGGATCTTTGAAGCTTTTTTATCATCGGCAATAATATTCAATAGCCTTTGAGACAAATTCAGCTGTGCCCTCTCCGCCGAAGCTGTCAATATTTTTCTTAAATTCGCCGTCGGCGGCATACATCTGTCCCAATCCCGAAAGAACTTCCTTTGAACATTTATAATAATGTTCGGATATGAAGCTTTGAAGCGCTTCCACCTGTCGTTGAACCTGTTCACTTTCAACATGGTTATCTTTAAGCTTGCCGAACTCGGCGAAGATGAGCATAAATCGGCTGTTTATATCCTTCTTCCGGACGTTTGTCATATTCTTTGAACGTTCTTCATACTCCCGATATTCCGACGTATTTACCCATTGTTCCTTTGCTTTTTTTGCGTATTCATCAATTTTTTTAGTATCAAATGCTGTGAAATCCATTTTTCCGACTCCAATCGTATTAATTTTCCGAGCAAAGTCAATCAAATTTTCAAGATGCTCTTTCTTAAGCTCCAAAAGTCCGATCTGTTGTTGAAGTGCCTTTTCCCTGTCAAAATTCGGCGCATCTATAATTTTTTTGATATCTTTTAGAGAAAATTCCAACTCTTTAAACAATAAAATCTGCTGCAATCGCTCCAGTGCCGTATCGTCATACAGCCTGTAACCCGATTCCGTATAGGCGTTCGGCTTCAAAAGTCCGATAGAATCATAATATTGCAGAGTGCGTACGCTCACTCCGGTCAATTTGCTCACTTCATTTACCGTCATCATGGCATTTCCTCCTCTCGGTGATTATACTATAAACTATTACGTAACGTCGGAGTCAATAGTTTTTTTAAAATTTATTAGCCTTTTATCCAATTATCGAGAAATGCCATTTGCTCGTCCGTGTGGAACCAATGCTCTCCGCCTTTCATCACGGTAAGCGGTGCATTGATTTGTGCCGCAAATTCGCTCATCGTTTCAAACGATGTCAGGTTATCATTCTCGCCGTATAAAATGCAAGTCGGAATTTGCCAGCCAATGGGATTATTCCGCACATAGCACAAGTATTCCCACGAAAGAGTTTCACCGAAATCGGTCGGAATCTCTTCCTTTTCTTTCAGTTCGTCCTCGGTCACATTTGCCCACATCATCATATCGGCGATCAGCTTTTCCGTATTGACGATCGGAGAAATGAACATCGCCTTTTCAATTTTCTTATCGGCAAGAGAACACATTGAAAAGAACGCACCGATGCTGTTGGCAACAAGAATTACCGAATCGTATCCGCCGGCGACAAAATCAAAAAACTTTGGAAATTCCTCTTTCGCCTCCCACGGATTCTGCGAATGATAATCAAAGCCGACAGCATCGCAGCCGGAAAAAACCGAACGGTAATGCTCCGCCTCCGCCGCATTGCCACCCTTTCCGTGCACATATATAATCAAACGTTTCATTTTATCACTCCGTAAAATACACTTTTATCTTATTTTGCTAACCTGTTTACAAGCTATTTCAGGTAAATTTATTATTGCTTCAACCGTCTCCGACGATAGCATCGCTCTGTTTTTCGAATGTATCGCTTTGTCAATATCAGCGGCACATGAAAGAAAGTATGGACTGTCAATCGGATTATTAAGGTTCATAAGCATTACATAGCCCCTAATCCACACATTTATTCCATAAAATTTGAATTTATTTGAAAGAATATAGATTTGTCGTTTCATCTGCTTAATTGGATTTTTAACATTTTTCACATAAACATTTCCGGTTCCTGTTGCCTTGTACTGTTTCCATTCATAGTCGTTTTCATCACCGACAAGATATCCACTATAATTTTTGACTTCTATAATAAAGACTCCGTATTTGTTCACTATGACATTATCGAGTTCCGCATTTCTTCCGTCATATTCAATCTTAACGTTTGTAAACAGGTAATCGTCCCCGTGCATAACACTTTGTATCATTTCTTTCGCTTTTTCTTCACCGATTCTGCCGATTATTTCTTGTGGCTCTTCTTTTTTTGATTTACGCCTCGCAGCAATCGCAGCTACAAAAGCAATAGTCAAAATAAGTGCACATAAAAACGCTATCGCATAATATACCGATTCCATAAATCAATATACACCCCGTCAATTCTCTCTTTGCCAAACAAATTATATCACAATCATTAAGCCTATTCAACACATCCATAACGTCAACAGCCCCCGAAGTTTACACTTCGGGGGCTTGTTATCATTTATGCTTGTCCTGGGACAAGGTTTACCGGACTGTGTTCAAGCTTATTCAGCAAGAGCGGCCTGCGCGGCTGCCAAGCGAGCGATTGGAACACGGAACGGTGAGCAAGATACATAGTCAAGACCGATCTTGTGGCAGAACTCTACCGAAGACGGATCTCCGCCGTGCTCGCCGCAGATACCGCAGTGGAGAGTCGGGCGAACTGCCTTACCCATCTTAACTGCCATATCCATAAGCTTGCCGACACCAACCTGGTCGAGCTTTGCGAACGGGTCGAACTCATAGATCTTGTGGTCATAGTAAGAACCGAGGAACTTACCTGCGTCATCACGGCTGAAGCCGAATGTCATCTGAGTAAGGTCGTTTGTACCGAAGCAGAAGAACTCCGCTTCCTTAGCGATCTCGTCAGCTGTGAGAGCAGCACGCGGGATCTCGATCATTGTACCAACCTCATACTTGAGGTCGATGCCTGCTGCTGCGATCTCAGCATCGGCTGTTGCAACAACTACATCCTTAACGAACTTGAGCTCCTTAACCTCACCGGTAAGCGGGATCATGATCTCGGGAACGAGTGCCCAATCCGGATGAGCCTTCTTAACGTTGATAGCTGCACGGATAACAGCCTTTGTCTGCATCTTAGCAATCTCAGGATATGTGACTGTAAGACGGCATCCACGGTGACCCATCATCGGGTTGAACTCGTGGAGAGAGCTGATGAGAGCCTTGATGTCCTCAACGGACTTGCCCTGTGCATCTGCAAGAGCCTTGATGTCAGCTTCCTCAGTCGGAACGAACTCGTGAAGCGGCGGATCAAGGAAACGAATTGTAACCGGGTTACCTTCAAGAGCCTCATAGAGCTTCTCAAAGTCGCCCTGCTGATACGGAAGAATCTTATCAAGAGCAGCTTCTCTCTCTTCAAGAGTATCTGCACAAATCATCTCACGGAAAGCAGAGATTCTGTCTGCCTCGAAGAACATGTGCTCTGTACGGCAAAGGCCGATACCCTCTGCGCCGAGCTCTCTTGCCTTCTTAGCGTCTGTCGGAGTATCTGCATTTGTACGAACCTTGAGCTTTCTGTACTTGTCAGCCCACTCCATAACTCTGCCGAACTCGCCTGCGATCTGAGCGTCAACTGTCGGGATGATACCGTCATAGATGTTACCTGTTGAACCGTCGATTGAGATGTAGTCACCCTCAACGAAGGTCTTGCCTGCGAGCTCGAACTTCTTGTTAGCTTCATCCATCTTGATGTCGCCGCAGCCGGATACACAGCAAGTACCCATACCACGGGCAACAACGGCTGCGTGAGATGTCATACCGCCGCGAACTGTAAGAATACCCTGAGCCGACTTCATACCTGTGATATCTTCCGGAGAAGTCTCAAGACGAACAAGAACAACCTTCTCGCCTCTCTCTGCCCACTCAACAGCGTCCTCTGCAGAGAATACGATCTTACCGCAAGCAGCACCCGGAGATGCGCCGAGACCCTTGCCCATCGGTGTAGCAGCCTTGAGAGCCTTAGCATCGAACTGGGGATGAAGAAGTGTGTCAAGGTTTCTCGGATCGATCATCCTAACAGCCTGCTTCTCGTCGATCATGCCCTCGTCAACGAGGTCACAAGCGATCTTGAGGGCAGCTTGAGCTGTTCTCTTACCGTTTCTTGTCTGGAGCATGAAGAGCTTACCGTGCTCAACTGTGAACTCCATGTCCTGCATATCTCTGTAATGATCCTCAAGAGTATGGCAAACATCCTGGAACTGCTTGAAAGCCTCAGGGAACTTGTCTGCCATCTCGGAAATCTTCATCGGTGTACGAACGCCTGCAACAACGTCCTCGCCCTGTGCGTTTGTAAGGAACTCACCGAAGAGACCCTTTGCGCCTGTTGCCGGGTCACGGGTGAAAGCAACACCTGTACCGCAATCGTCGCCCATGTTACCGAATGCCATTGACTGAACGTTAACGGCAGTACCCCATGAATACGGGATATCGTTGTCACGACGGTAAACGTTAGCACGCGGGTTGTCCCATGAACGGAAAACAGCCTCAACAGCACCCATGAGCTGCTCTTTCGGGTCGGACGGGAAATCTACGCCGATCTTTGACTTGTACTCATCCTTGAACTGACCTGCGAGAACCTTGAGGTCATCGGCTGTAAGCTCAACGTCCTGAGTAACGCCCTTCTCAGCCTTCATCTTATCGATAAGCTCCTCGAAGTACTTTTTGCCGACTTCCATAACAACGTCGGAGTACATCTGGATAAATCTTCTGTAGCAGTCCCAAGCCCAACGCGGGTTGCCTGACATCTCAGCGATTGTCTCAACAACGTCCTCGTTAAGACCGAGGTTAAGAATTGTGTCCATCATGCCGGGCATGGAAGCACGGGCACCTGAACGAACAGAAACGAGGAGAGGATTCTTCTTGTCGCCGAACTTCTTGCCGGTGATTTCTTCCATCTTCTCGATGTAGTCCATGATCTGACCCTTGATCTCATCATTGATCTTCTTGCCGTCTTCATAATACTTTGTGCAAGCTTCTGTTGTGATCGTAAATCCCTGGGGAACAGGAAGACCGATGTTGGTCATCTCTGCAAGGTTTGCACCTTTACCGCCGAGGAGATTACGCATGTCTTTGTTACCTTCGGAAAAAAGGTAAGTATACTTAGTTGCCATGGGTATTACCTCCATTTTAAATTATTACCTAAATTATTAACAGCGATTGGGCAGAATAATCCCAATAACACGTTTCGTATTATTATAACATAAGGTATAAACTAATGCTATACATTTTTAAGATAAATAAGCACAAATAAACGCTTTAACTTTTGTGAAAAATGTCGTAAAAAAAATGTTTTTTTCTATTGTAATTATCTTGATTTTCTGCAATAATTAGTATGTAGATTTAAAAATGCCGAGGAGGTACTATAATGGGTATGAATTGTGCAGTTATTCTGGCGGCAGGTCAGGGAACCCGTATGAAATCTTCCAAGCCGAAGGTTCTCGCCGAGGTTCTGTTTAAACCTATGATAGATTGGGTTACGGATGCGGCTTGTGACGCCGGGATTGACGACATCTGCCTTGTCACGGGATTCAAACACGAAATGATTGACGAACACTTTAACGGCAAATACAGAACCGTTGTTCAGTCCGAGCTTCTCGGAACGGGTCATGCCGTTATGCAGGCAAAGGATTTCATCAAGGAGCACGTTCCGGGCAATGTGCTCGTTCTCAACGGAGACGCTCCGCTTATCCCCGCCCAGACCATAAAGGCGGCACTTGATTTCCATATTGCCGGCAACAACGCCGTTACGGTCATTTCAGCCAAAATCGCCGACCCGTTCGGCTACGGCAGAATAATCCGTTCAAAGGACGGTAAGCTCAAAAAAATCGTAGAGGAAAAGGAAGCGAGCGCAACAGAAAAAATCGTGAACGAGGTCAATTCGGGCGCGTATTGGTTCTCAAGCTCGGTGCTTCTCGAATCTCTCCAGGGAATAATCGAAAAGCATGACAAGAAAAACGACAGCGCGGTTGAGTATTATCTCACCGACGCGGTTGAGGTTATTCTTGAAAAAAATCTCAACGCGGTCGCTTATGACGCTGATTCTCCGGACGTAGTGCTCGGCGCAAACGACAGAGCTCAGCTTCAGCAGCTCAATGAAATTGCACGCAAGGGCATCATGAAGAGAAATATGCTTAACGGCGTTTCGATTCCGTGCGCCGACGGTGTTATTATTTCCCCCGATGCCGAAATTAAAGCAGACACGGAGATTCTTCCCGGAACAATAATCAAGGGGCACACCAAAATCGGTTCCGGCTGTTCCATCGGTCCGAACAGCTTGATTGACGACAGCGTTATCGGTGACAACGTCGAGCTCAACAACGTTCAGTGTTACAGCGCGGAAATAAAGAACGGCGCTCACATGGGTCCGTTCGTCAGAGTAAGACCCGGCTCGGTTATCGGCGAGGGCGTCAAGGTCGGCAACTTTGTTGAATTTAAAAACTCCGTTATCGGAGACCACACAAGCGTCGCTCACCTGACATATATCGGCGATTCCGACGTGGGCAGCGGTGTAAACTTCGGCTGCGGCTGTGCAACCGCCAACTTTGACGGCAAATCCAAGGCAAGAACGAGAGTCGGCAACAACGCGTTCATCGGCTGTGACACCTGCCTCGTTGCTCCCGTACAGGTCGGCGACAATGCCTACACGGCGGCAGGCTCGGTAATCACCGAGGACGTTCCGGACAACGCGCTTGCGATTGCAAGATCAAAGGAGTCCGTCAAGAAAGACTGGGTCAAGAAGAAAAAACCATACAGATGGCAGAAATAAGAGGTAAGCTATGAACAACAAAATTTTATTGAGAGTTATTTCACTTATTATGGCAGTCAGCGTCGTTCTCACAGTCGGCGGCTGCAAAAAGAAGGATTCCGCGGACGGTTCCGACAACAAAACCAAGTCGGCACAGGTTGCGGACGGCAAGGGCAATCCCGTTCAGCCCGACATTGAAGCCAGCACAGCCGTTGTCAAGTATACATCGGTAAACAGCGACGGAAAGAAAGAGGACGCCACAACGGTAATCAGCATCAGCAGTCCCATTGTCAACGAGGCAACCATGGGCTCAAAGGTCAGCGATTCTTTCAAGACCGACAAGGATAAGAGCCAGTTTGTCGACAAGGCCGAGAACGGCGGAATTGACAAAGACAAGGCTGAAGAAATCATCAACAACGCGGAAAAATGGGTTGAGTTCGGCTACTCCGTATATGTTGTAAACACAAGCGAGAAGCGTCTTTGCACCCGATACATCGAAATCGGCGGCAAAAACGACAACCTTGTTCTCAGCAAGGATCTTGACTGTGAATACAGCTTCGGTTCCGGCAAGGGTATGATCCTCTACGTCAGCGGATATGTAAACATTGATAAGTTCCCCGACGAGGAATCCCTTGTTGAGGCTCTCAACGGAATGAAGGTCAAGCTCATTTACACTCTCCTTGAGGACAGTCAGACAGATGTTGACGACTGGAGCCAGGTTGACATTAAGAAAATGGATTTGAAATTCTGACAGATGCAGCAGCAAAAGCCTCCCTTGTTTGCGGGAGGCTTTTATGCGGTCAAATATAACACAGAGGTGCAAAATGTTTTTCAAAAAAAGCAAAGACTATTCGCCGAAACCGATAGAGTTTCTTATTGTCGGACTCGGCAATCCGGGAAAGGACTACGAGTTCACCCGCCACAACGCAGGCTTTCTCACTCTTGACCACATTGCAAGTGAGCTTGACGAGGAAATCCGGACATTAAAAAACAACGCTCTCATCGCCGACGTTGTGATCAATCAACACAGATGCCTGCTGGTAAAGCCGCAGACATTTATGAACAACAGCGGCACAGCGGTGAGAGACATTGCAAAATTTTATAAAATTCCGCCCGAAAAAATAATTGTGATTTTCGATGATATTTCCCTCCCATGCGGCAAGCTCAGGATCAGGCGCAAGGGAACCGACGGCGGACATAACGGAATAAAGAGCATAATTTATCATCTCAATTCCGATAATTTTCCGCGAATCAAAATCGGAATCGGAGCAAAGCCGAATCCGGAATACGACCTCGCCGACTGGGTGCTTTCAAAGTTCGGCAAGGACGATATGGATCAGCTGAAATCAGCCATAACCAAGGCGACCGAGGTTCTCCCGTACATTCTTGACGGCGATATCGACAAGGCGATGAACAAGGCGAACTGATAGTTTGTGCACATCATTTAGTTTTAATAATTGCTTTGTTTTTAGCTGATTTTCCTTGCCTCCCCTGTATGGAAGGTGGGTTCGGCGGTTTGCGCCGAACCCGGAGGGGTTGAAACAGATTTTATCAAACCTTTTAGGGAAACCCCTCAGTCACGGACAAGCCGTGACAGCTCCCCTGCAAGGGAGCCAAAATAAATTTGCTGAAATTTTAAACAGGCTTTCCCTTGAGGATAGCCTTGATCGGCTTGTGCTGCCTTTACGGCATGATGTGGGCATCATGCCCTACGATTTAGGTTTCATCAATACTCGCCGTAAGGCACGATAGGTTAACAAGCGCATGGGAGTTCTTATTCCCCGCTCTTCCGCTCTGCTCTGACTTTCAAAAAATATCCGACAGCCGCGCCTGCAAGTGCGCCGACGATCATATTCATAAAGACATTCACATCGGTAACAAGCGAAATCAAAGCACCCACGCCTGCTCCGAGCAGAAAAAATATGAGAACAAAATATCTGCTCAATTAAACCGACACCTTTCCGAAAAGATTTTTGAGCGTACATACAAGCGCTTCGATCACATTTGTGTGCACGGTAACGCTGATGTTCTCGTAATCAAGAACATTTCCACCGCTGTCAACGAGCCGTGCCGTGACGACAGCCGTGCCCTCGCCTTTTGCGGTGATAAAACCGTCGGAATCAACCGATACGACATTCTGTGAGCTTGAGCTCCACACGACCTTGCCGAGCGATTCGTCGAAATCGGCAATTATTCTCGCATTTGCCTTGTACCTGATATCAATTTTATTAAACGACACCGTGAGAAGCTTCTTTTCCGCGGTGTTTATTTTCTTTATGTCATCGCCCGATATCGAACGCATCCAGGCAAGCGTAACATAAGGCTGATGAACATTCAGAACCGTGTTGAGCTGTCCGAGGAGGGCTTTGACGTCGGATCTGTTGTCCTTGGCAAACTCTATCATCACCGTTATAACGTCAATGATTCCCTGTATCTGATCCTTGTTGAGGTTCTGTCCTGCGTCGCTTTCGGCTATCTGTCCCGCAACGTAAGAGCGGAAGCCGTCGCTTTTTATCGTTTCCATATTGGCAGGTATAACGCCCAGCGCGACCGCCGTAAGCATAACTCCGAGAGCCTTCAGCGCATCGCCGGCATTCAGCTTTTTTCCTATATACTGTCCTGCGACAAAAATCATACCGTCCTCATACTTTTGAGAATAGTATTCCTGACTTTTAAACACGTCTTTTGCAAGCTTTGACATAATCGAATCGAGCATAGCTCCGACAGAGCGCGAATCCTCTTCGCTGTAAAAATTGGAATCGGAATCCTTGTCGGTTTCCGCCATCAACGTATCAAACTCCTTGCAGACATTTTCATAGTAATCGGAATAGTTCGCGCAGTTCTCTGCCGACGGAAGATAGTACTCCACGCCGTAATGGGTGAAGCCCCAGTCGTCCATAACAAACTTCGGGACATAGTCGTTCGGATTCATTATATTAAAAATGTTGCTGTAAACCGCATCGTCTGCTCCCGATTTTCTTGTGCATTGAGGCGCCTCATAAGTATATACAAATGTGTTGTCCCTGCCGATTCGGGCTTTCCCGATGTAGTCTTCACCCTTGATGCTTTGCTTATAGCTTCCGTCGTCAAGCTCTGCTCCGACAAGGTTGGCTATTGAGCCGCCCCTGCTGTATCCGGGAATAAACAGTTTGATTTTTCCCTGTATCGGGTGATTAGAAAAATAACTGTTAATATAGTTCAGTATAATTTCCTTGCCGATATCAAAGCCGAGGTGATTTTCTCCCGTGCCGACGCGGAGATTTCCGCCCCATTCCATACCGTAGTTTCCGCTTCTCACGGCGGCAATCACCGCGGTATACTCGCCGTCGGCATTTCTTACCTTTTTACTGCCCATCACAACTCCGGCAGTATCGTAGCCCTCGGTCTCGTAGCCGTAGGTTTCGGTTTCAAAGCCGCACTCCTCAAACATTCTCGTTATGTTGCCGTCCCTGTCCGAAGCGTCAAAGGAATTGAACGACGCCATTGAAATGCCGAGCAGGAAAACCGCAAGGTCGTGATTATATTCACACGAATCGCCCGTAAAAAGCGAATCGCTGTATTCAAAAGGATAATAAAGACTTTCGTCAAACCAGTCGCATTGAAATATGCCCGTTGTCTTTTTTTCTTCTGCCGCCGCGAACGGAAGCGAGGTCATAATGACAGCAGACGCCAGCACAACTGTAACGACCCTTTTCAGATAATTCAACTCAGATCTTCCCCGTTCCTGATTTCTTTTTTATGATAATAACACATACGGGCGAAAAAATAAATACATTCTGACGCTTTTGTAAAAAATTTACAATTAAGCAATACTGCGTCAAAACATATTTATTTCGTAATTTCCGCTTTTCAAAATACGCACCAAATCGGCGTTGCTGTTTATTTTTTCCTCTGTAATGATTCCCGACGTGTTGCCCTTCTGGCTCTCGCGGTGAAAATCCGCGCCGCCGGTTACAATGCCGAAGTTCTCTTTCTTTGCCCATTCCTGAGCCTTTTGGTTAAAATCCTTGTCCCTGTCCTTGCCGTTGAATATTTCACAGCCGTCAATATACTTCGGATTTGCCCTGTGAATATACGGGCGGAACGGGTGCGCCTGAACGATTATTGCTCCGCTCTCTTTTACGAGCTCATAAAATCTGCGCGGCCCTTTAAAAAGCATATTTCCGTTTTTCCTAATGAAATCTTCGTCAATTCCGTACACAAGGTAGTCATTTGTTGTTGCAAAATATCTTATCTCCATGCCAAGCAGTACAGTAAAATCGTTACCAGCCGCCTCAAGCGCATTGTGATAGCCACGGAGGTATTTGTCAACATCAACCTGTCTTTTAAAAAAGCTGTCTGTTCCGAAAGTCAAAAAGGAGTAATGGTCCGTTATGACCAAGCCGCTGTAGCCTATTGACTTGTAAAACTCTACCGTATCCCTTGCCAAAGCCGCCGCACATTCACTTGTCTCGGCAGTGTGACAATGCAACTCATATTTGTATTTCATTTGAGAAGTATCCTTTTAACTTCATCTAATTCTTTTCGCGGATCTATATCAGCGATTTGATGGGCGTCGGTACCGAAGTTGAATACGACTCCGATTTCCTTGCCGATATTGAACATTCGGTGAAAAAATTCGGGATCTCCGAATATCGCTCCTCTGTTCAGCTCCCAGGCACAGCCGCTTTCGTAGCCCATCTGCATGATATCGCCCAGCTCGTTATCACTCCAGGCCTTGCCGATCGTTGCCACATCGTGACCGTATTTATCATCAAGAAATTCCGCCGAATATCCTCCGTAAATCGGATGAGCAATACAGTCGGCGGCCTTTTCGCTAAATACACATTTCAAAACAGCCGTCGTATGATTTTTGAATCCCTCCGGCGACCTTTTTTCAGGCCTTACCCAACAACCGACATGATAGTGATTTTCGGCGTAAAGTCTGTAATCCGGCTTGTATTTCTTATCGGCGTAGCGCAAAGTATATCGGCCGATATCGTAAGCCGAAAACTCACCGCCAATCAGAACCTTGACCTTTGTTCCCGTCGCCTCAACTTCTTTTCTAAGCTTTGCGTTGTTTTTAAAATGCTGCTCCAACTCGTCGGGATAGAGGATATGATCATTGAGCGAAATCATCTCAAGTCCGCATCTCTCCGCCTCTTTGATAATATTTTCAACCGTCATTTCTCTTTTCGCACAGTTCGAAAAATAAGTATGACAGTGAAGATTGCACCTTGTCAGTTCATCCAAATCAAATGTAGGTTCGTGCAAGAACAAAACAATCACCTCTTAAAAATAACAAACACCAAAAAGGCAGAAATGAACTTCCGCCCTCCGAGTATTCAGCGATCAACCAAAGACGCAAGATGCCGACGGCCTCTTGCGTCACAATTAATCGGTAGCAACATAATTTTATTTAACTCTCTTCATAATATCGGCAAACACATCGGTAAGCGTCTCCGCCGCAGAATATCCCATTGAGTTAGTCTCATGATAGTGATTTCTGTCGAAACGGTCTCTGCCGCTTGAAAGATACGGCTGAGTCTTGTGGAGAATAAAGTCGTTCGGTGCAACAACATAACCGGTCATATCGTTTGTAACGCCGAAAATGAGGAGGCTGTCGTCGCCTGCAATTTCTGTCAGCGGCGTCGGGTCGATTTCGGGACCTCTGCCGGTTGCCGAATCCTCCGCAGAATCATATCCGCCGTAAGCAACCTCAGGGAATACCTCGCCGGGCATGAGAAGCATCTGCTGTGAGCCGATCTTCATATATGTCATCTCGGAAACAAGTGCAAGTCCGAGGTCGCCCTTCTTGGCGGCAACAAGCTTAGAGCTCATAACCTTGAGCAATGCAAGGAACGCAAGAACCGCATTGTCCGCATAGTAATAGAACGGCTGCTGAACGACCGTGATTTCGGGAGTCATCTTCTCGTCGTTATCAATGGAAAGTGCCGCCTTGCCGAGCGTTACGCCCTGCTTCTCCGTGCGTACCCATCTGTCCTCAATGTCCGGGAATCCGGGATCAACCGCACCGATCGCACCGATGCCGTAGAGGACATTGACGTCCTTCTCCTTGTATATGGTCTGTCTGAGGAAGTACGGATAGTCGGCGCTGCAAAGAGTGTTTGAGCCGCCGAGTGTGTTCGGGTGAGCCGCATAGTTGAGAAGCCATGTTTCCTTGCTTCCGTCATCGGGAACGAAGCGGATTCGTGTAAGCGTATCATGGAGAACTACCGGAGGACGCTTATCATACTGAGCATCGGGCACATGAGTAGATCCGACATAAAGATCGCCCTTTTTGCGGTTGTCATAAGCCTCGATGCAGACCTCTTTAACGTTCTTAAATATCTTCTGCATATATGTATCAACCTTGCCGGACTTGGGAAGCTTGCCCCAATAGCCTACGGTATCAAAGCCGCCGTGAGTATGCGTACAGCAAACATTGACAGCCTTGCAGTTTGACTTCTTCATAAAATCGGCAAGGCTTGCGCGGATAAGACCGACCTCCGAATTGGTAAGACCGATAAAGTCGGCAGTTACCATCATCACGCCGCCCTCTGCACCGCAGCCGATCCACATTGCGCTGACCGTTATCGGGTCGTGGAAGCCTGTCATTTTCTGAGCCATTTTGTGTCCGGCAATATAATAGGTTTTGGAATCAAAATCGTCGGGCATGGTTTCTTTCATCGCAAAGCCGACGTCAAACTTGCCGTCTTCCTTGTTGGAAATTGTAACAGGGCTGACCTTTTCCAGCTCTGCGGGATAGCCCTTTTTCGCAAGGCGCTTTCCTTTGCCCGTTGTGATCTTCTTCACGGCACTTGCCGCAAGATCTGCTATATCCATAAAATTAACCTCCTTGAAATAATCTTTTATTTCAGATACATTATACCATATCATACATACATTAACAAGTTAATTTTTTGTTAATTTGTACAGATTGAATAGTTACATAAAAATTGACATCGGCAAACCGTAATGCTATAATCAAATAAAAATCAAGGAGGATTTTTTATGAGAATTAAAAAGTACATTGCCGAATTTTTCGGCACGGCAGTTCTTGTTCTTTTCGGCTGCGGTACAGCCGTTGTCTGCGGCGGACTTTCCGGCGCAACACAAACAGGCACGCTCGGTGTTGCAGCCATTGCGCTCGCTTTCGGTCTTTCGATCGTCGCCGGAGCATACGCTATCGGTCACATCTCCGGCTGTCATGTCAACCCCGCCGTTTCACTCGCTATGTTCATAAACGGCAAGCTCGACATTATCGACCTTATTGGTTACGTTATCGCACAGGTTGCGGGCGCGTTTGCCGGAAGCGGTCTGCTCAGCGTTATAACCAAAAACTCGGCGCTCAACGGCTTCGGCTCAAATGGATACGGCGATCTGAGCTATGCATCGCTCAATATGACCGGTGCAATCGTTGTTGAGATAGTCCTTACCTTTGTCTTTGTGATGACAATTCTCGGCGTTACATCAAGCGAAAAATACTCTTCCGTTGCCGGCATCGTTATCGGCGCAGCCCTCACCTTTGTGCACATAATCGGCATTCCTCTCACGGGAACCTCTGTGAATCCCGCAAGAAGCCTTGCCCCTGCGGTTTTGGAGGGCGGCACAGCGCTTTCACAGGTCTGGGTATTCATCGTTGCTCCTCTTGCAGGCGCGGCGCTCGCAGGAATTGTTTTCAAATTCCTTTTCAAGCCGAAAGCAGAGTGATTGGCGTAATCGGATACAGAAAGCGGTTTTATCCCGAAGCTGTATAAGAAAACTTAATATAAAGAAAAGCTATAATTCACAATCAGTATCTTAAATCTGCTGAAAGGAATTATAGCTTTATTGTTATTCGGTTTGCGCCGAAAACGGCAGTCTCTTTTATTTGTAGTTTCTGAGTATTTTAAGCGTTGTCGTCTTCGGAAATTCCGTGTCTCTCGTCTTGACCCTTGCGACCTGCTTGTACGTCGGCATCTTTCTGTTTATCTCATTGACATCGTTCTTTATGCGCTCCTTGGCGTCGGGAGTTGTAACGGTGTCGAGGAAGAACTCGGCGGTGATATATCCGCCCTCCTCGTATACGATGACCTCCTTGACATACTCAATGGTTGAAAGCTTGTCCTCTATCTCTTCGGGAGAAACGTTCTTGCCGTTGCTGAGGATGATAAGGTTCTTCTTTCTTCCGCGGAAGAAGAGGAAGCCGTCCTCATCAATATAGCCGTAGTCACCCGTCAGGAACCAGTCGCCGTCAAAGACAGCCGCCGTTGCTTCGGGCTCGTTGTAGTAGCCCTTCATAACGTTCTTGCCGCGGACACAGATCTCGCCCACTCCGTCGGCATCGGGATCCTTGATCTTGATCTCGTTGCACGGAAGAGGTATTCCGACGCTGCCGGGCTTGTATGCGTCAAGTCGGTTGCAGGTTACAGCCGGAGAGCATTCGGTTATTCCGTAGCCGTTGATTATCTGAATACCGAAATCATACATTCCCTTTTCGTACTTCTCGTCAAGATAAGCACCGCCGCAAACTATCATTTCAAGGTTGCCGCCGAGGTTGTTGATAATTTCGGAGAAAATCTTTCTTCTTCTGTCTATTCCGAGCTTCATGAGGAAATTGCTGATTTTAAGGCCCTTTTTGAGGATATCCTCTCTGCCGCTCTTCTTTGCCGTGAACCAAATTTTCTTGTAGATTGTCTCAATGGCAAGCGGAACAGCGGAGAAATTCTGCGGATGATATGTGTTCAGATCCTTTTGAATATCCTTGAGACTGCGGCAGATAAATCCCCACTCCGTCAAGAGGTTGCCTGAGAAAAGACAGCCGACCCACGAGAATGTGTGGTGAAGCGGAAGGAAACCGATCGCAGGTCCGCCTGTCATAACACGGCAGGATGCGATGCAGTCTGAAGCAACGTTTTCCTGAGTAAGCATAACGCCCTTGCTCTTGCCCGTTGTGCCCGATGTGTAAACGAGGAAAGCCAGATCGTCGGGAAGAACCTCGTCATTGAGATAGCTCTCAACGCCGTTCTTGACCTCATTGTGGCCCTCTTCGACCATTGAATAAAAGTCTTCAATCTTTATGTAATGCTCAATTACAACGCCGTCTGTCTTTTTCATAAGCTCAACGGTGTTTTTGAAATCTTCGCTGTAATACACGGCGTTGCAGCCGCTTCTGATCATGATGTCAACAATGTCATCATCGGGGAGCTTCGGATCCATCGGAATCGCCGTAATTTTACCCGTGATGATAGAATAGTAGCAAGCTATCCAATAGTAGCTGTTTTCGCTGAGTATGGCAACCTTTTTGCCGCGGAGTCCGAGCTTATAGAGATACTGACCCAAGCCGGTCAAATCATAATTAACCTGTGCAAAGGTTTTGGTTTCAATTTCGCCCTCAGAGTTATAGAATGTGTACTGGGGCTTGTCGCCGCCCTTTTTGCCGCCGAAAACAACAATATCCTTAACGGTGTTCATATCCGGAAATTCGGCATATTTCAGTTTCTTCTTAGCCAAGAGAAAACCTCCTTTTAAAAACATCTTTAGAATTATATCACATTGCCGCGTTAATTGCAACATTATTCCGTATACACATTACATTTATTGACATGAAAAAGCAAATGTGATAAGATAATTACAATTTATGAGAGGGTGAAAATATGGAAAACTCCAAAAATGCAGGCATTAAAAAGTTTATTGTATTTGCCGCATCGGTTTTATTTCTTTTTGGGTTGGCTTTTATGTTCCCGTACACCGGCGACGACTGGGCATGGGGCAGCAGCATCGGTCTTGAACGACTCGCGGTTTGGTTCAAGGACTACAACGGCCGCTATCTCGGCAACCTGCTTGTTATCCTGCTGACGAGATCAAACATTCTGAAAGCGGCGGTTATGAGCACAGTCATTTTTTCAACCGCATTCCTGATTTACAGGACGGTGGAGAAAAAGAATTTTTCAGTCTATATGCTCGCGCTTATATGCTTCTTTGCCGTTCCGCGCTATGTTTTCAGGCAGGCTGTTGTCTGGACATCGGGATTCACGAATTACGTTGTACCTACCCTGCTGGTAATTCTTTACGTTTTCATTATAAGGGGTATTTTCGACGGAAAGCCCGAATTTGCAAAGGGAACGTTTATCGCAACATTTTTAATCGGCGTTTGCGCCGCTCTGTTCATTGAGAACATCACAATTTATCAGATAATCATGGACATTCTTCTGATTATCGGCGCTCTCATCGGATACAGGAAAAGCTTTGCTCCCGTTATCAGCCATTTTATCGGCTCGGTTGTCGGCTGTGTGATAATGTTCTCAAACGGAGCCTACCGCAACATTGCCGCATCCACCGACCAGTACAGAACGATGGAAACAACATCAAGCGGTATGATCGGCCGAATCAAGGAGAACCTTTACACGGTAATCAGCAAGGAGCTTGCGCTGAACAACGTTGTTCTCAACATACTCATTGCGCTTGTTTGCATTGCCGTCGTTATCGGCTTCATTCAAAAAAATAAAAAAGCGTCCCCCGTCAAGAAAGCTTTTGTATGGCTCAACCTTTTCATCGCGGTGTCCTATGCCGCCTACTCCGTGGCGTGCGCGCTCTATCAGGGCTGGAACTTCGCCCTCAACTACACAAAGTATTTCAACAGCATATTTGTGATCCTGTTCGGCATTTCACTTCTTATGCTCAGCATTTTGTGCGTTGACCGCGTCGCCGTAAAAATCAGGCTCTGCTTTTACCTTGTCAGCATTGCCGTACTGACGGCTCCGCTTTTCGTTGTTACACCGATCGGAAGCAGATGCTTCTATTGCAGTTATATGTTCTTCGCGTTCTTCCTTTGCGAGGCATTCAACTACATTATGGACGGCAAAAAGATTTCTGTCGTTGCCGTATCGGGCGTGTTTGCCGTAATCTGCATAAGCTTCGCACTTTACTACGTCAGCGTTTTCGGCTACATTTACAAGTCGGACGTTGAGCGCAACGCTTACGTCGCACGACAGATTTCAGACGGCAAGACCGTTGTTGACGTTCCCGAGCTTCCTTACAGAGGATACCTTTGGAACTCCACCCCCGACCCTTCCACCGTGTGGGCGGAAAGATACAAGAAATTCCACGGCATTGACACCGACACGGAGTTTCGTATCATCGGCTTCACCGAATGGCGCACCTCCGTTAAAAGCAAATAAAAGCCACTAAAAAAGGCTGTAACCCACAAAAAGCGTTTCATTCGCAAATTGTGAATTACAGCCTTTATTATTTACAAATAAAACATTTTTTGCTTCGGAGAATCGAGTCAGTTAAGTATTCCGAGGCTGACCGACAGCGCACGGTTCACACGGGTCATATCGGTTTCGCCGAGATTTCCCATACGCTCCTTGAGTCTTCGTTTGTCAAGCGTTCTCACCTGTTCGAGCAAGACTATTGAGTCCTTTGAAAGACCGCAGTTCTGCGCGTCAACCTGTATGTGCGTCGGCAGCTCTGTCTTGAAGCGCTGACTCGTTATTGCGGCAGCTATCACCGTTGGGCTGAACTTATTGCCGACATCGTTCTGAACAATAAGCACCGGCCGCACGCCGCCCTGTTCGGAGCCCACGACGGGACTGAGATCCGCATAATAAATATCTCCCCGCTTTATTGTCATTGTTATCACTCTCCGAGATTTTGATTGTCATAATTATATTTGCCAATCATTTGCCGAAATAATCATTATTTTTCGGGGATTAAAATAATGATCCGGCATTATTATTATATTCTCATAAATCCAACGGGTGAAAACTCAAAGCTGCTCTGTTCCAAGAGCAAGGTTCTTATTCGGCATGATAAAGCTCACTTTGCTGCTACATCAATTAAATCAAAAAATTTTCTTGACAAATTGGTCTACGTAATGTAGAATAAAGCCAAACTACATATTGTAGACCGATTGGAGGTATAAAAATGAATGATCTGACAATGGGCGTGGCGGAATCACGCTTCGCCGATATAATCTGGGAAAACGAACCGATTTCTTCCTCCGAGCTCGTCAAAAGAAGCAATGACCTGCTTCAATGGAAGAAAAGCACAGCGTTCACGGTGCTGAAAAGGCTTTGCAACAAGGGTATTTTTCAGAACCAAAACGGCGTTGTCTCTTCGCTAATCACCCGTGACGAGTTTTACTCTGCACAGAGCGAGCAGTTTGTCGAAGAAACCTTTAACGGTTCTTTGCCGGCCTTTTTAGCGGCATTCACATCAAGAAAAAAGCTTTCCGACAAAGAGGTTGAAGAAATCAGAAAACTGATAGATGAACATAAGGAGGGCTGAAAATGGAAAACATCTTTTTTAAGCTTATCAACATGAGCTTGGCGGCGAGCGTTGCGGCAGTCGTTGTAATTGTTCTGCGCCTTATTCTGAAAAAAGCGCCCAAACGGATCTCCGTCGCCCTGTGGATACTTGTTGCCCTGCGGCTGATTCTTCCCTTTTTCATTGAGAGCACGGTAAGCCTTATGCCGTCCGCCGCAGTTGCTCCCGACGGTGTAGTTTCATACGAAAAGACTTATTCAGGCGGCACGTCCACCGACATTGTAACCGTTGCCAATCCTTTCGGCGGCGACAAAGAATATCAGAAAACCAATTCAAACACTTCGTTATCGACGGAGGTTATTGTCTGGCTCGGCGGTATGGCGGCAATGCTTGCATACGCGCTGACAAGCTACCTTGCAATCAGGAAAAAGGTCAGCGAGTCCGTTCCGCTTGAAGGGAACATACGGCTGAGTGACAGAATTTCAACGCCGTTTATTCTCGGAATACTTCGGCCGAGGATCTATCTTCCGACCTCTATGAACGAGGCAGACGTGAAATATGTTACGGCGCACGAAAAAGCCCACCTCAGACGCGGCGATCATATATGGAAGCCGCTGGGATTTCTTCTTCTGACTGTTTACTGGTTCAACCCCGTTATGTGGCTTGCATACATTCTGCTTTGCTGTGACATTGAGCTTGCCTGCGACGAAAAGGTTATCGCAGAGCTCGGCGCAGAAATCAAAAAGCCATATTCCGACGCTTTGCTTAATTGCAGCGCTCCGCGCAGAAGCATATCGGCGTGTCCCCTTGCTTTCGGGGAAACAGGTGTCAAACAGCGAATAAAAAATGTCCTCAGCTACAAAAAGCCAGCCTTTTGGATAATTGCCGTCGCTCTCGTCCTGTGTATCGCCGCCTCAGTCTGTTTCCTGACAAATCCGATAGACAATACACTTGACATCAAGACGGCAAGCTATGTTGAAAAGCAAATAATTGCTCAGGAATCGCCAACGTTATATCATGAAGCAAACGATTTTTTTGCCGTCTCATACAAGGTTTTGAGCGTCAAGAAGAGAGGCAATTCAACGGAAATTTATATGGTCGCTCTTTACGAAAACTATGTATACAAAAACGGATTAAGCGTGATTTCGGGCGGCTCCGGTCCGATGGTTATAACCGTGCAAAAGACGGACAGCGGATATACTCTGAAAGAATACTGGACGCCGAGCATGGGTGCGGATTACAGCAAGAGCATAAACGAGAGATTTCCGCTGACCTTGCGTTACGATGCTCTCGGCAGCAGCAAATACGCTGCCGAGCTGATTGAAGAAAATCGTCAAAAAGCGGCGGCACATTACGGAGTGAGCGTCAATGACCTTGCAGCCGGGCCGCAGGACGACACATCGACAAGCACCACCGCTGTAACCTTTTCCGAGAGCTACGCTTATACCTCGGATAAGGACAGAGCAAATTTATTGCTTGACTCCGATAAAAAGACATTCACATTCACCTCTTCATGGCTCAGCAGCTACGCCTACACCGGAACATACGAAGCTAACGGCAAATATGTTACATTGAACTGTGACGACGGCAAAAGCAAGTTTGTGTTCAAGGTTACGAGCAATGATTTGGTATTAGATGCAAGCCGCTCGTCGAAAATGCCGATGTATAAATACAGCGGTGCCGACGGTTCGGAAGCCGAGGTCTGCGTACCCGACGGCGCAAGGTTTGTGAAAGACTGATTGTGCTTCATGCTTTGCAAGCCGCGCATTTTCAATTTAAGATAAAATGGAAGAACGAAAATAGGCATTTGTTATTTCGGTCTTCATTAAAGGAGACGGCTCAAAGAGTCGGATAGGTTAAGACAGGTTTCGTCAGATTCCTCGGTGTGATGTGGGCATCACACCCTACGGTCTATAAAAATTCAGGCTGTCGGAAATATTATAGTGTAAACAAAAAATAAAGGAGTGATTCATCTATGCATAAAATGACCGTTAATTATGATGATCTTGTTAAAAATGAATCCTGTATGATAGATTATCTTATGAGAAACTCAGACAGCTTTTCGGTTACGGTTATATTAAAAAAGCCGTATTCTCAACAGACGCCGATGTTTGAACAAAGTGAACTATTTAATCAATTTATAATCAAGTATTATTTTGATTATAAGACCTGGCCTGTTGATTTTCTTGGCAGAATGAAGCATCAAATATTGATAATGTGCTGCTGCAATAAAGGCAGCCGCAATATGCTGTCGAGAATGCCGAATCTTTTTCTTCCCGAAATCAATATGCCTGAAGATATTTGCTTTTACCGCAACGAAAAGCCGTGGTTTGCAACGGTTTCCCACGAAAGGCTGGCATATATTTTTGATGCAGGAAAGGAAGATCTTGAGTTCTTATCTGAAAAGGGAATCAGGACTTATGATGCCTTTTAAAAAGCACCTTTTGCGTGCAAACAGAACATTAACGGCTGTGTCATAACCGACACAGCCGCTTTTCATTGAAATATAAACTTTAGCTTATCCGCTTCGATCTCTCTGATCTTTCCGTCCTGTTTATCCGATATTACCTTGCAGGAGACCTCAGGGGTGCGATATTTTAAAACATATTTATCGCCGCTCGCCGTCACCGATTCGGGCACGGTATAGCACACGGTTTTCAGCAACCCATAAAGCTCAAGAAACGGACAAAACCGGTTCATCTCCTGCTCGCCGTATTTCAGCTTCATACCGTCATACATCAGCTCACAGCCGTTGTCGCCGACGCTGATCGTCATTCCGTCAAGCGGTGCCAGCAGGCTCACGGTCATAACGCCGATATCGCTGTACCTGACGTTTGCCGAATAATCAATATCGTTATATTTCACCGTAACCTTGCAATCGGGTCTCTGCGGGGTTACGGTTTCTTTCTTCACTTTTTTACCGCACGAGGGCAGAAGCATCAAAACGCCGACAAGCAGTATCGCAAAAATCTTCTTCAAATTTTTCTCCGATTACTCAAAATTTGAAAGAACCTCTGCTATTTCACCGATCATTTTAGTCGGGGTTACACCGTGCATTGAATACTTTTTCTGCACATTGTCTCCGCAAAGACCGTGTACATATACGCCGGCAATCGTTGCGGACTGCAAGCTCATAGACTGACAAACAAAAGAGGAAATTATACCCGCCAGAACATCACCCGAACCGCCGGTAGCCATTCCCGCATTACCGGTGCGGTTTATGTACACGCTGCCGGACGGGCCGGCAACAACGGTGTTTGAGCCCTTGAGCACAAGAACGCAGCCGTACTGCATTGCAAAGCTCTTGGCAACCTTTATCCTGTTGCTCTGAATCTCATCGACGCTCAGTCCCGTCAGCCTCGCCATTTCACCGGGGTGAGGCGTCAGGATCAAAGGCGCAGAGGTTTCTTTCAATATATTTATATTAAGAGAAACCGCATTTATGCCGTCCGCGTCAAGAATGATAGGTTTTTTTACATTAGCAAGTATTCCGTTTACAAGCTTCACCGTGTCCTCGCTGAAGCCGAGACCGCAGCCAAGCAGAACAGCCGTTGATTTTTCCGCCTCCCTGATTATGTCGGAAAGGCAGTCCGCGCGGAGATATCCGTCGGAGTTCGACGTCATGGGCATCATCAAGGGTTCCGTAAGCTTTGACGCAATCGCGGAATAAGCCGCATCGGGGAACACACATTCCACAATTCCCGCTCCGCTTTCGACCGCCGCCTGAGCCGCCATAACCGCGGCTCCCTGCATATTTCGGCTTCCTGCAACGCTGAGCAGTCTGCCGTAATCGCCCTTGTTTGAAGCCGGATCTCTCGGTTTAAAAAAGCGTTTGATCTCGTTGTGCTCTGCCGAAACGATAACGTCGGAGCTGACCGCCTCATAGCATTTTTCATCAATTCCGATATCAATAAGCGAGATAATGCCGCACCGATCGGATGCCGGTTTGAGAATATGCACAGGCTTGTAACAGGTTATAGCGAGAGTGTAATCCGCATTGAAGCATTGGGATTTTATTTCTCCGCTGTTTCCCTCAAGTCCGCTCGGAATGTCAACGGCAAACTTTTTTGCCCTCGACTTTGAAATGTCCGAGAAAAACTTTGAAACCGTGTCGTCAAGCTGTCCGTGGAAGCCGATGCCGAAAACGCAGTCAACAATAGCCGCCGCGCCCATACACGCCGAAACACAGGCGTCGTAGTTTTGGCTGAGGTCGGACACAAGCACGGGCTTATCCTCAAGATAAGAATACATTATTTTCGACTCGTATGCCGTCGGATATCCGTTAGTCATAATCAGCCGAACGGCATATCCCCTGTCGCAAAGATTTCCGGCGATGACATAGCCGTCTCCGCCGTTTTTGCCTGCGCCGCAAAGAACCGCAACGGTTTTCGGTGTTCCGTTTATTCCGACAATGGTGGAATGTATCTTTTCCGCACAGGCGTTGCCCGCGTTTTCCATCATCTGAACATACGAAAGTCCGTTGACGTCTGCGTTTTCTTCAATAACGCGCATTTGTTCACAGGTGTATATGAGCATACCGAGCCTCCTTAAGTGTTGTGTTTGCATTTGAATGTTGAGTTTTGTTTTTTATTTCTGTCTCCGTAAGCGGTGACCTTGGAAGATTGCGCCGAAGTCGGAGGGGTTAGATTAAGTTTCATCAGAATTTTGAGAAAACCCCTCAGTCACGACACAAGGTCGTGACAGCTCCCCTAAATGGGAGCCTAATTAGTTCCTACAAACTTATGACCTACATTCATATATAAACATTTTCAAAATTCTTTTTTCTCGGTGTGATGTGAGCATCGTGCCGAAGACATAAGAATTAAAATATAAACCCGGATTATTTTCAAAAGAAGTACATTACTTGTTAATTACAAATTTTCAACATACCAATCAATGGCAAGCTTCAAGCCGGAATCGAAATCATAATCCGGGTCATAGCCGAGCATTTCGCGAGCCTTGGAAATATCGGCGTTTGAGTGCTTGATGTCGCCTGCTCTGTCGGGGCCGAAATTCGGTTCAATGTCCTTGCCGAGCGCCTTGGTAAGCGAGTGGTAAATGTCGATAAGGTACTCTCGTCCGCCGTAAGCAATGTTGAAAGCGTTGCCTGCAGCCTCGTGGGGGGCAAGACAAGCCTTGAGATTCGCCTCAATAACATTCTCAACATAAGTGAAATCCCTCGACTGTCTGCCGTCGCCGTTGATGGTCGGGGTCTCGTCGTTCATCAGCATTTTGATAAACTTCGGAATAACCGCCGCATAGGCACCGTCGGGATCCTGGCGTCTGCCGAAAACGTTAAAATATCTCATTCCGTAAGTGTCAAGACCGTAGAGCTTTGTGTAAAGCTTGGCAAATTCCTCGTCAACACGCTTTGTCAGCGCATAGGGAGAAAGGAGATTTCCCTCCTGACCCTCCTTTTTGGGGAGAACCGGGTGATCGCCGTAAACAGAAGAACTGGATGCATAAACAAACTTTTTAACGCCCTGCTGTCTTGCCGCTTCCATCATATTGAGAGTGCCCATAATGTTGTTCTTTTCATAGAACAACGGCATTTCAATGCTGCGCGGCACACTTCCCCACGCCGCCTGATTGAGCACATAATCGACGCCCTCGCATGCCGCCATACAGGTATCCAAATCCTTGATATCGCCCTTTATGAAGGTGTAGTTCGGATTGTCGGCAAACAAATCAACGTTTGCCTGCTTGCCGGTTGAAAGGTCGTCAAGACATCTTACCTTATAGCCCATTTTAAGTATTGCTTCGCAGAGATTCGAGCCGATGAAGCCCGCGCCTCCCGTTACGAGGAAAACCGAATTTTCAGGAAATTTTAAATTTGAATATCCCATTTTATCATCCCTTATCTACATTATTTACAACGAGCCTGAATTTTCCGCTTGACGCTCTCGGAATCGAGTCCACATAGTGAATATTGAGCACGGAATCAGTACCAAATCTGATGTAAAACTCGTCATAAATCAATTTTTCATATTCTTTGACATATTTATTTTTATCAATAACCATATAGAGCTCGACTTCACCTATACGATTTTGCACAACCTGAGCCTGTATTATAGACTGCGGAATATGCTTAAGCATACTTGAAATATTGCTTTCTGTTATTTTTGCTCCGGAAGATGCATATATAAATGCTGTTTTGCGTCCCTCTATGGAATCAATCAACACAGTTTCCTGACCGCATTCACACACCGTGTCTTCAGAGATTTTCATACAGTCTCCGATTTTATATCTAATTATCGGCGTGCCGTGTGTTGTGAAGCTCGTAACCGCGACCTCATGCGTCAACGGATCAATTTCTTCTATGTATCCTGAATCCATGTTCATGTGAAGTCTTCCGCAAATACATTCCGTCACAAACGGTGCGCCCTCACTTGATGCATACTGATTGTACACCTTACATTTGAACACTCTTTCCAAAAGGTTTCTTCCGCTTTCGGTTATTGTCTCACAGGTCGGATACAATGCAATCGGTTTAAATTTAAGTTCAATATTGTGCCGTTCAACATAACCGGCAATATCACACATTGCCATAAAAAATCCATCCATGGAGTCCGGCTTAAATCTATTCAAGCTTTCAACATAATACTTCATATTCTCTTCGGAAAGGTCAAACGTTGAATAAATCATCTGCTTCGCAGGCCGATTGTATCTCCAAAACACCTTGCTTTTCTGTCCGACGGGAACAATGTTTTTGCAATTAAATGTTGCACGTTTCATCTTGTTGTTGGCAAATCCGGTCTGAAGCTTAAAATGATCCAGCGAAGCCATCCTGATTGCAAAATCGCTTTTTGTAAATCTGACTATAAGCGGTTTTCCGGTTGTTCCGCCCGTGAAGCCTGCCACCGACCCTTTTTGAGGAATTGTGAAAACATCATCCATATTCTGTCTGAGCATTTCCTTGTCTACAAACGGAAGCTGTTTTATATCTTCAAAATCTTTGAAGCCTGAAATGTCAACGTCTTTATACAATTCTTTGTAAAACTTGCTGTTTTCTTTCGCAAACAAAGCAAATTCTTTAAATTTTGCAAACTGATATTCTTTTTTCTTTTCAAGGCTGAGTTTATCGAACTCAGTAAGGAAATCCATATAGTCATGATATACACAGCCGTATCTGTCCCTGTTTTGAATATAACCCAAAACCGACGCCATAAAATTCTGAAAGAATATCGGCGAATGATCGTATATTTTTTCCTTGTAGCCCATTTTCAACGCTCCCGATTAAAGACGCCAATATTTGAATCCGGCATCTTCAAATTCTTTCTTATCGTAAATGCCCTTGACGTCCGAGATAACTCTGTTGTTGCAGTCCTCGGAATACATCGCCTTGATTTCATCGGCGGTGATATCCTTGAACTCCTCATGGTCAACGGCAACGATAACGGCATCAAATCCTGTCAGCTCGTCGGCACCGATAAGGTCAATTCCGTATTCGCGCTTTGCTTCACTCTTGTCGGCAACGGGGTCATAAACCGCCGTTTCGATCTCATAGCTGTGGAGTTCATTGAGAATATCAATGACCTTGGTATTTCTTGTGTCGGGGCAGTTACCCTTAAAAGTGAGACCCAGAACAAGTACCTTTGCGTCCTTTACCTTAACATCGGCATGAATCATATTTTTGACAAGCTCTGTTGCAACGTATGCGCCCATACCGTCATTTATGCGTCTGCCCGCAAGGATAATTCTTGAATGATATCCGAGCTGGTCGGCTTTGTATGTGAGATAATAAGGGTCAACGCCGATGCAATGGCCGCCGACAAGACCCGGTTCAAAATTCAGGAAGTTCCATTTCGTTCCTGCCGCCTTGAGCACAGCCTTTGTGTCGATACCCATTTTGCTGAATATCATTGAAAGCTCATTTACAAATGCAATGTTTATATCTCTCTGGCTGTTCTCGATGACCTTTGCGGCTTCGGCAACCTTTATACTCTCCGCGCGGTAAACACCTGCTTCAATAACAAGACTGTAAACGGAAGCAATCGTTTCAAGCGCATCTGCATCCATACCGCTGACTATCTTGACTATATTCTCAAGTCTGTGCTTTTTGTCACCCGGATTGATTCTTTCTGGAGAGTAGCCGACCTTGAAATCGACGCCGCACTTAAGTCCCGATTCCTTTTCAAGTATCGGCACGCATATATCTTCCGTAACGCCCGGATAAACCGTTGATTCATAAACAACAACGGAGCCTTTTGTAAGATTTCTGCCGAGAACCTCGCTCGCGCCGATAACTGGTGAAAGATCGGGAGTCTTGTCCGATCTGACCGGTGTGGGAACGGCAACGATGTGAAACTTAGCGTCTCTAAGCTGTGTTTCGTCACTTGTAAAGTCAACGCGGCACTGCTTTATTGCTTCGTCACCGACTTCCTTGGTGGGGTCAATACCCTTGATATAAGTCTCGATCTTCTTGCTGTTTATGTCAAATCCGACGACCTTGATCTTCTTTGAAAAAGCGACCGCAATCGGAAGTCCGACATAGCCGAGACCTACCAACGAAAGTTTTTCTTCTCCATTAACGATTTTTTCATACAAGCCCATTTTACTCAACCTCCAAAAGAAATTTTACCGGGTTTTAAATCCTCAATATAGTCTTCCATTACTTCTCTGTATCCCTCGTAGTGTCCGGGAGTATGTGCATCGGTTGCAAGCCATGTCACAAGTCCCTCGTTCACCATTTTTTCCGCTATGCGTTTTTCACGCGAAAACATATTCAAATCGAACACATAGGCGTCGCATTGCAGACGGCAGCCCATTTCAACCATTTTCCGCGCAAGCTTTATGTTGTGCTGAATAAACGCGTACCTCTCCGGGTGAGCTATTATAACCTTTTTTCCGGCTTCCTGAATTTTTCTGATTATAATCTCCCAATTCGGCGGAAGTGAAAAATTGCCGAACTCCAGCAAGAAGTACTTTGAATTACCCAACGACAGTTTATCAAGATTTTCAAATTCAAACTCCACCAAAGCCTCGTAATTCACTTCGTAGCCTTGAAAAAGCTCGATTCCGACATCGGCGGCATACCGCTTCAGCTCTTCAAATCTTTCGTTTGCAAGCTCGAAATCAAAGCTTCTGCGTCTGACGTGCGGTGTGGCAACAATCGCCCTGATACCGTTATCCCTCGCCGCCGAAAGCATCTTCCTTGACTCTTCAAAATCCCTTGCTCCGTCGTCAATGCCCGGAAGAATATGACAATGGATATCTATATATTCATATCCGTCCGTATTTCTCCATTCGGTTTTCATCTGTCATCTTCCCTCGGATTTATCTTTTGTCTGATCTCTTAAAGCCTTTAAGCAGGCTGTTTTTCTTTCTGTGTTTGTGCTTATGAGAGCCCCTGTGACCGTGGCGAAGGTTGCCGTCATCGTCACGGTGAGAGTAGTAATAATTGGAATAATAACGGTAGTAGCCGTAGCCGTAACCGTAACGGTATCTGTTGTAATAGTAGCCTGACTTTTTTATATCGACATTGTTGATAACCGCTCCGATAACTGTCGCATTGGCTTTTTTGAGCTGCTGAATAACATCCTTTGCCGCTCTTTTTTCGACCTGTCCCTGCTTGACAACAAGTATGGTTCCGTCAGCCTGAGCCGCAATATGGGCGGCATCAATGAACGCACCGAGCGGAGGTGTATCAAAAATTACAAAGTCAAAATCCTCCCTGAGTTTTTTGACCATTTTCACATAAGATTCCGAACTGATAAGCTCAATGGGGTTGCTGACCTTTGTTTTCATATCAAGAACCCAGAGATTTTCAACCCTTGTCTGCTGAAGGCGGGCATTGACATGATTGTCATCGCCGTCATTTTTTTCGACTTCGCTCTCAAGCTCGAAGTTTTTGGTTATCATCGGGTGACGATAGTCGCACTCGACGACAACGGTTTTCTTGCCGGTCTCGGCGACCGAAATTCCGAGAAAACAGGCAAGAGTTGTTTTGCCCTCATTTGGGATAACGCTCGTAAACACGACGGTTTTAATCTCCTTGTCAAGGGAGGCAAACTGAATGTTAGCTCTCATTGTCTTGACCGAATCGCGGACAGAGGACTTGGCGTTGTAATAAAGATCTACTATATTCATCAGTCATCCTCCTCTGTCTCAATCTTACTGATTTGTGCAAGAACAGGTATTCCGAGGCTCTTCTCTACATCCTCACTCGTCTGGAGCGTGTTGTCCATAAACTCAAGAATTATAACAATACCGATTGCTATAATGAGTCCCACCGCCGTTGCGGTGAAAACAATCTTTGATCTGTTGGGACCCGACGCCCCTGTCGGAACCTTGGCATATTCAACTATCGTAACGTTTTCGACCTTCATAATCTCCGAAATGCGGTTGATAAGTGCCTCTGTCAATGCGTTGGCAACATTAGCCGCCTTTTCGGGATCTGTCGAAACAACCGAAAGCTTTATCATTCTTGTATCCGTAACGGCGGAAACATTCACGCTGCAGCCATTCAGATTGTCAAGTCCGAGTTTCTCGGCAGCTTCCCTGTACACCGTTGAAGTTGTAGCAAGATACTGATAGTCATTTATAAGTATTGAACCTATCATAAGGTCATTGTAGGTTATTGAATCATAATACGTTTGGTTGAGAACCATAAACGTTGCAGACGAGGTATATGTCGGCGCAACTATCTCAAAGCTGTAAACCATTGAAGCCACAAAGAAAACAACAGGCAGGATAACCAGCAGCTTGATTCTTTTAAATACAATGTCGAGAATATCGGTCAAAGTCATTTTTTGTCCTCCTAAAAGCTAATGCCTTATTTTTTTCTTCCGAAAATCAGCAAAATCGCAGCGGCAACCGCAATGGCCGCAACCGCCCAAAGCACCCATATATGATCCTTTAACGTACGTTTGGGACGACCACCGTTTTCGGACTGATAAATCGTGAAGCTGTTTTGCTTTTTCGTCGTTTGCTGTTCTCCGACGGATTTAACCGTCATATCTATCGTGGCAACCTTGGTGTTCTTATACATCACCGTGAAGCCCTTTATCTCATCGCCGACATTAACGTGAGTCGGCAGGCTTTGCGGATTTAATACTGTATATTCGTCAGCGTAAAATGCGGATTTTGAATAAAAGGCATTTACCACCAGATAAATATTTTTGTACTTGCCCTTTGAGACCGCGACCGAAACAGGTTCTCCGCCCACCTTCAGATCCACCTTGTCTCCGATATTATACAACACCTTGGTAATATCGACAAGGGCAAAATTTTTGTAAATATAATCGACAGCCGACGCCGCATCGCTGATTCGGTTTTCTTTTTTTTCTGTCCTCAGTGCAACAGCGTATCTTTCATTTTCGGACTGTGTGAGCATAAGAGTAATTGAAACTCCGTCGCTGTCGGTAAACGAGCCTAAGCCCAAAACGGTTGACTTGTAATTCGACGAGTTCGGATCAACAAGCTCAAACTTATTTGAAAGCGTCTTTTGCCTGTTATAAATCTCCGTGGTTCTGATGTAATATGTATCGGACGATGTGATTTCAAAGATTGAGGTGCTGTTATAAATCGCCATAATAAGAATGAGCATATCTTCGATTGTCGTGGTCTGTTCGGCATTCTTTGCGCCGTTTATATTCTTGAAAACGGTGTTTTTCATTGAATAGCGTCTTGCCGTGCGGTTCATCAGGTCAATAAACTCTGAATACGAGCCCGACGTTCCCAAGGCAAGCGTTCTGACAGCATTAATGTCATTATAGAGAACTGCCGCCGCAATAAGATCGTTGATATTAACCGACATGCCGGCATAGAGCCCCAGTACATTGTTTTTCGGATCGGAAACACAATCCGCACCGACTGTCAGCGCTGTTACGCTGATGTTCTGCGAAGCAGTAAGTACCGCCATTGCCGTAACAGGCATACCCGTCATGGCAAAGCTCTCTCTCATTTTTGAATCAAGAACAACCTTTTCCGTTTCGAGTTCAACCGCACCGAGATTCGTCGTTGTTTTTTCAATTCCGATTTTCGACGCATCGGAATAAGCAATGGCATATTCAAACATTTCATTGTCCGCACCGAGAGTAATCACCGTGCCGTGAACAATCAACAGAAAGACAAGCACAAAACATATAAATTTTTTTCCGTTCACCGCTTACCCTCCTAACATAAGTTCATACTTCAAAGAACTGGTGAAATAAATCGTTGTCGCACCGTATCCGATCAGCAAAACATAATAGATAATTACCGAGAGTCTTTCTTTTCTCAGGTATGTTATCAACTTGCAATAGAACGGAATCAGCCACGGCAAAAGGAAAATAGCAAATCTTCCGATAAATCGCTGCTGGGAAGCAACCAAATAAACCATCGCATATATCATGACCATATTAGTCAGGCAGTTCATTTCGCGGTCATCTTCAGGCAGATATTTTTTAAATGCCAGCGCCATTCCTATCGGAATAAACGCAACAATAACCGTTATTGCCTTAACTCCGCCGCCCGCCTTAAGAACATCAATATAGTTGTCATAAATTCCGAGCGCATTAAATATCGGTACCGAAACCGTGTTAAAAACCACCATAAGAAAGATAAACAGAACCGAAACACCTATGAACTTGAACGACCACGGCTTGATATTTGCAATAAAATACAAGGCCAGCATAACTATTGAACTGATGTGTATCAGGGACGCCAAAATGACTATCAAAAGATATTTCTTGAAATCCTTTTTATAAAGATACGGAATACCGAGCATCAAAACCGACGCCGCTTCCACCTGTTGCATGGCATTAAAGCTTAAGTTTACAAGGTTGAGCAAAAACATAAGAAGTATTCCGAGTTCAAAATTGTCACAGTCCTTTTTTATGCAGTAAATAAAAAGAGAATAGGTAACAAGTGAATCAAAAATAATTATACTTTGTGAATTTCGTGTTATTTGGGACATTATCCAAGTCGGAATAGCCGAAAGCCACTCAATGTTTTTTAATGCCTCGCCGAAGGATAAGCTGCGGTAGCTGATTACTCGGTTTCGGTAAGCGTACTCATCTATCGCAGGGCCGGAAACATGTCTGTACCCGGCAAAGACAAAAATTATCACAAATATAATGAGAATCAAAATGATCGCTTTCAAATCCTTCGTCTTTGAAAGATTCCTTTTCTTGTTTCCGTCAAAGGCGGTCGCCAGCCAGCTCAAAGGATACACCATGGCCATTACTATAAACATTGCTTTTGTAAGTGACACGGTGCAGCCTCCTTTAGCTTTTTCTTAATAATTCTTCTACATCTCCGACAGTCTTTCTAGTATCGAAAAAGCTTTTTCTCAATTTAACGCTGTCGCTGTATTTTTCATAAAGCTTTTTGTCCGTAATCATACTGTAAAGAGCTTTATACAAATCGTCTTCATTGTTTTCGGTCACAATTCCGTACTCGTTATTGTAACCGAGAACCTCTTTTGCCCCCGAAACGTCCGTGGAAACACAGGGAACACCGAGAATAACTGCTTCGGAAAGCGCGGTGCTCAGTCCTTCAATTAGCGATGAACAAACGAACAAGTCCGAACGTGAAAGCACACGGTACGGATTTTCCGTGTAGCCGTCGAGATAAACTGTGTTTTTTAAATTATTTGCCTCAATAAGGCTGCTGAGCGTTTCTCTTTCCGGTCCGTCTCCGAGAATGTGAATATCAAAATCCGGTCCGCTCTCTTTCAGTCTTTTCGCTGTTCGCACAAGGCGGTCATAGCCTTTTTCAGATGAAAGACGTCCGAGGGTACATATATGGAACCTGTTACTGTCAAACGAAAAATCCTCGCAAGACAGCGACTTGATTTTATCAACATCGTTTGTGTTATAAATAACAACAGTTTTATATCCGAGTCCCGTTTCCTCATCAAAACGTTCTCTTACATCTTCGGAAACGGCGACTATTTTATCAAATTTTGCGTATGACTTTACGGAATCGCTTTTATTCCTGTGAAATTTAAAGACGGTGGAACCTTTGCCGATTTTTGTGTGTATCCACGCATACTTGCGTACGTCAGAGTCCGTGCAGCCCGAAACGACCTTGGCAGGTGCACCGTGCATATATGCAACGATCACATCATACTTTTTCTTGCCGATGAAGTAGCGGTACAAAAGTTTTTCTGGTATATATTTCATAACGTGGGAAACGCCTTTAAAATACGGCGCGTTTCGGCAAAAAAGCTTTATCTTCGGAGAAAGATTCGCCGCGTTAACTCCGTTAAAAAACATTGTTTCGACCGTCACATCAAATTCATCGGTGTTTATATGATTCAAAAGATTAACCAGCACCTTTTCGGCACCGCCACCTCGCAGGGAATCTATCAAAAAAAGTATTTTTTTCACAGGTTCGCCACCTTTATTTGTCAAGTTTCAGCATTTCTCCGAATTTGTAATCATATTCGTCGGGATCAAAAGAATAAAAACCGCTTCCGTCAAAGAATGTAAGCTCTCCGAAATATATTTTTCCGTTGCAATTATAAAGATCCACTCTGACGAAATTGAACTCTTCGGAAAGATCCTCAGCAATTTTCAGCATTTCATCAAGATTATCCGGTCTTTCAACATCACAGGTTTTACAGCCGGTGCTGAACTCTTCTTTTTTCCAATCCGTTGAATAATATGCCTGATGATGATCGGAGTATCTGTCTTCATCAACCTGAATGAACTGCGCCGCACCGTTAAAGCAGAATATTTTGTAGTCACGCAAAGCGTTGCTGTCATCCTCAAGATATTTTTCGGCAACAATACGAGGCTTTAAGTCTTTGTAGACCCACTCTCTGCCGTCGAGATAAATATTCAGCTTCAGCCACAAATTGAAAATTCGTTTCTTGCTTTTCCAGTTTACGCTGTCCTTATCCTTGCAGATAAAATTCATTGAACTGCCGTGTGTCGCCTTGAGAACAAACCGTTTCGGGAGCTTGTCAACATCAATCTGTTTGACATCATCGTATACTGCTATAACATCATTCAGAATATCGGAATATCCTTTTTTTTCAATATACTTTCTGACTTCAACCTTATCGGCACACTGAGATGCAAGCGGATTGCGGTTATACAGCTTCAGCCATTGCAGTTTTTCGGTATATCTTTGAGGGTTTTCAAGATTAAGCCTGCATCCGTTTTTCTCAAGATACATCTTTTCAACATATTCTTTATCGTCCGGATATTTTTTATAGAGGGCTCTTTGCTTTATCAGACGGTAAAGCAAACGCAGATACAGGCCTGTGTCATATTTGCTCAGCGAGCGAAGAGATTTTTTTATATTCAAAATTTCACACCTCGGCAATTATTTTTTTTAAGACCGGATTTTATGAATTGCTGTTTCTTTTCTTATGTAAAGCGTAAACTTTTTCGTTGGGAATAAGTATTTTCAGCAAAGGAACAAATGCATAAGGATAGTATCTCAGCGGATAGTGAAGTAAACGGTAACCCTTGATTTTCATTCTGAAGGCATTTATTCTTACCTGTGCCGTTCTTCTTGACGCCGCGTCGCGGTCATCTCTTACTCTGACCAGCGGCTCCTGAATGTTATATCCTCTGAATCCCGCCGCATAAAAGCGAAACCACATTTCATAATCCTGACTTCTCTTTGTCTGCTTTGAAACAGTATATGCACCGATTTTTTCGTATGCGCTCTTACGCATCATAATCGTAACGTGACCGAAAGGAGAAGCATTTTTAAGAGAATATTTGTCAGGCTCTTCGGGATACCTTGCAATGCCGAAGTCACCGTTTTCGTCAAAGAGAGTAGTCAGCGTTCCGACAACTGCATATTCGGGGTGAGTATCAAGAAAACCAACCTGCTTTTCAAACCTGTCCGGCATACATATATCGTCACCGTCCATTCTTGCCATATACTCACCGTGTGCCGCCTCAATGCAGCGGTTGAGCGAATAGGCAAGTCTTGAATTGACCTCATTTTTGAGTATCACAAATTTGTCGGGATATTTTTCTTTATACTCACGGAGGATATCATTTGTGGAGTCCGTCGAGCAGTCGTCACATATAACGAACTCCCAGTCTGTGTATGTCTGTGCAAGAATCGAATCAATACACTCTCGCAGATACCTCCCGCAGTTAAATACACCCATAATAACGGAAACCTTAGGCATAGACATTCTCCTTTTTGTCAGCAGGGTCAAGATTCAGTATTCTGTATATCTCCTGCATTATTTCGTTTACAACATCGTCCCGGTCAAATTCTTTTTCAACCTTTTTTCGGCTTTCGCTGCCCATTGCACAGCGTTCCTCATAGCTGAGCCTTGAAAAAGCAAGCATTTTTTCGGCAATATCGGCGGCATCCTTGGACTTGAACAGGAATCCGTTTTTACCGTCGTCTACAATTTCTCTGCAGCCCGGTATATCGGAGGCAAGCAGAGGACGTCCGCAAGCCGCACCCTCAAGCAGGGCGTTGGACATTCCCTCGTGATACGAGGCGTTTATAACCGCGCTGCAGCCTTTTATAACGCTGTCAACGTCGGCGGTATATTCCATGTGCTTTATGGTGTTATCTTTGTTATACTGCTCAAAGTGCTCCTTGTACGCTTTTTCGCAAAAGCCGAGAGCTGTGACCCTGATGTTTTTATTTTCCTTTTGAGCGATTTTTGTCGCTTCAATAAGCTCGGCAATACCCTTTTCCGGCATAAGTCTGCCGACATAAAGAAACTCTGTTTCATCTCCGTTCGGGTAATCCATCTGCCTGTGTTCCTTGAGATTCACTCCCGAACCTGCAACGAGCTTGTAGTTGTCCTTTATGAGTCCCTTTCGCTTGAAAAGGTTAATGTGAACAATGTTCTGGAAGAGAACGCAGTCGCTTTTTCTCATCAGCGGCTTCAGCGCGTCGAGCAAAACATGACCCGTAAGCCCGTCACGCTCTATTTCCGTGCCGAGTCCCGTGATGTTCATTATGTAAGGAATACGCATCAACATCGCCGCCAGGCATGCGTAGAGATTCGGCTTTATCGTGTATGTAATTATAAGGTCAGGCTTGTATTTTCTGAGCAGCTTCAAATATGTAACAAACAGCGAAACATCCTTAAAAATGTCCTTGCTGCGCCGATTCATCGGTGTGTCCTCAAATATACAGCCCTTTGCGATAAGCTCGTCGAATTTACTGCCGTAGGGAGAGGAAACAATAACCTCAAATCCCTCGTCAAGCAGACGCTCAACAAGCTCTTTCCTGAAATTATAAATACTGACTTCGCTACTGCCCGCAAGCAAAACCCTCTTTTTCATAACCTCATCCTCAATAAATACCCATCTTTTTCATAAGTCTCTGTCTTTTGAGACTGATTTTCAATGCCTTATATTTATTCTTTTGCGTTAAAGCATTTATGAGCCGTTTGGCTCTGTATTTGAAAAGCTTGCCGTCCGAATCGACATCAGGCGCTCCTCTTGCCACACTTCTTTTATCCGGCAAAATAACATCTTTCAGCGTCTTTATCCTGCCGCCGCCGTTGAAAACCATTTTTTGCGTCACGGCTCCGCTGTGCTCCCGTTCGGATTCGGAATTACCGTAAGCTCCGGAATCAAAAATGTCGTCGAGCAATTCCTCCGCATCCGCGTCGCCGATATTAACCGAAAAATCTGTATCAAAATACTTGTTTCCGATTTTCAGCACAGTCTTTATCAGCTTGTCCGCCGATATATCTTTAAGAACACCGAAGCAGTAATCGAAATCTATCTCGTCCTTGTTAATATCGGTGAATTTAACGATATCCATAAGCTGGCGGATTCCTATTCCGCCCCTGATAAAATGCTTGAAGAAATGGAGACTGAGCAGTAAAAAATTACAGTCGGGCGGCAACGTTCTGAGCCTTTTGCCGCTGTATTCAATGTAAAATCCGCTTTTTATTCCGTCATAAATTATCTCGTTTATTTTATCAAATCTTTCAAAATATCCGATAAAGTGCTTCTGAAGCTCAACCTCAAGCGCATTCTTGACAAAAACAGTTTCAATGTTATTGCGTATCACCTGCTCATAGCCGTCTTCGCAAAAAACTCTTTCGGCATCGGGAAAATCGTTTCTCTCGACCAGGATATCTTCGTCGCAGGAAATTCTGTAATCAGGCTGACTGTACATCGCTCTGCACGCCGCGCCCTTGCACACGGAATAAGCAACCCCCGCCGAGTCAAGCTTTTCGCAGATTTTGAAAAGCTGTATATCGTTTGTTATCTGCGTCACCGTGGAGGACATAACCTCGGTTTTCATTTTCAGAAACGTATTTCCGTCAATCAATCCCGAAACGGCATCTCTGTACTGGCAGAAAACGATGGGAAAAATCTTGTGCCTTTTGGAAATTTCCGTCACGATTTTCCAGTCGTTTTTCGAGTCATATTCTGTTTGATCAACGCCGTTGTAGTAGCTCTTCAACGCGAGCAAAACGGCCTGTCTCTCTGACATGGATCATCACCAAACATTCAAAAGCCAATCTCTCCGATTATATTTAAGTAATTATATCATTTTACTGCTTATTTTGCAACAAAAAAGTTAGAATACAATGCATTTTTTTACTTCTTTTTTCAAATAATCATTTAATTGTTGAAAAAGCCGCTTTTTTGTGTTATGATAAGCTGTAAAAGATTTATCGGAGGCGTTAATGAATGCAGAACGATATCACAATCAGAAAAAAAGCCTTCGGCGGATTTGACACCGAACAGGTTGACAGATATCTCAGCCAGCTTAAAAGCGAGTGTGACCGCGCCGCTTCCAAAGCGGATATAATCGCCAAGAAACGCGAAATTGCCGAGCTGGAGGAGATTCTTGAAAAGAAGAACGCTCAGCTTGAAAAGCTCAAGAAAATCGCCGACCGTATTCAAAACGAATCGGACGGTAAAAATTCGGGTTTCAATGCGCTGACATTATCCACAAGGAAAATTATGGACGCGCAGAAAGATGTCATTAAGATAACGGACGATATGAGCAAATATGCACGAAAGGCGGACAAAAGCATCAATCCGCTCTTCGACAATCTTTCCGACATCACCGACACCGTCGAGAAGGTCGGAAAAAGTCTTGCGGATTTGCTGGAGCAGTATAACAACATCCCCGTTGAAAAATATGAACCGGCGTCCTCCCCCGTTCAGAGTGACGATTCAGGCAAGAAGGAAGAAAATGACAATGCAGACATCAACGAAGCCGACGATACGGACATAATCGAAAGCTTCCCCGACATTCCCGCCGCCGCAGAAATTCTGCCGTTTAAAGATACCGACGATGACGAGACGGAGGATGACGACAGCGAAAGCGACGCGGCAGACGCCAAAAGCCTGTATGAAGCCGAGCGTGCCAAAATGATGGACGCGGAATCCGACACCGAAGAAGACAGCGATGATACACCTGTCCCGGACAGCGAAAATACCGACACGGTTGAAAATATACTTGAAGATATTGACGAGCTACTTGAATCGGAAGAAATTTCCGAGCTCAACGAATTAAAGCAGGAGACGGACAGAAAGCTCTTGGAACAAATCGGAGTTTCCGCTCCAAAGCCGTCGGAGGAAGACAGCGAGGAGCCGACGGAAGAAAGTTCGGACGACGAATCGAAGGCTGATTTAAGCGACGCTTCGGAGGAGACCGAAGGAGAGAAAGCGGACGAACCGACCGAACCCAACGAGCCCGATGAATCTGCCGAATCCGATGAGCCTGCTGAACCCGATGAGCCTGCGGCAGAGGAAGACACAGCCGACGATACTGCCGAAGAAAAACCCGAAGAGAAGAAAACGGATACTCCCCCGTCGGTAAACGATTCCTACTTCACGCTTGATTATTGACAATTTGGTACATTCGGAATAATGTAGTATTTAATTTTTATCAATAAGCAAAAAATAAAGCTATAATGCATAATCAACAAATTTCAATGTCGATTGTGTATTATAGCTTTTCGCTGTTGTTTTCTTCGGTCTGTGCTAAATTTGCAGGTTTAATCCCTCAAATCATAAAACCTTTTTCAGATACTGACCCGTGTACGAGTCCTCGACTGCCGCAACCTTTTCGGGAGTACCCGTCGCAACGATGTTTCCGCCCTTGTCGCCGCCGTCGGGACCGAGGTCGATAACATAATCCGCCGTCTTGATAACGTCAAGGTTGTGCTCGATAACGAGCACGGTGTTGCCCTTGTCAACAAGCTTCTGCAAGACCTCAATCAGCCTGTGCACGTCGGCGGTGTGGAGTCCCGTTGTCGGCTCGTCAAGGATGTATATGGTTCTGCCCGTGGCAGGCTTTGAAAGCTCGGTTGCAAGCTTAACTCGCTGAGCCTCGCCGCCCGAAAGCGTGGTCGCAGACTGACCGAGTTTGACATATCCGAGACCGACCTCAAAGAGGGTCGAAAGCTTTTTATGAATTTTCGGCACGGCAGAGAAGAAATTGACCGCCTCCTCGACCGTCATTTCGAGCACATCGTAAATGCTCTTGCCCTTATACTTGACCTCAAGGGTTTCTCTGTTGTACCTTGCACCGTGGCAAACCTCGCATGGGACAAAAATATCGGGCAGGAAGTGCATTTCTATCTTCATTATGCCGTCGCCCTGGCAGGTTTCACAGCGTCCGCCCTTGACGTTGAACGAAAATCTGCTTGCCGTATATCCCCTGCTCTTCGCGTCCGACGTCATTGCAAAAAGCTCGCGGATATCGTTGAACACGCCCGTGTAGGTGGCAGGATTGGAACGCGGCGTTCTGCCGATCGGCGACTGGTCAATGTCAATGACCTTGTCAAGATTTTCGATTCCGAGCATTTCCTTATGCTTGCCGGGGAAACGTTTTGCACCGTTCAGCTCCTCGGCAAGGCGCTTGTAAACTATTTCATTGACAAGCGACGATTTTCCCGAACCCGACACGCCCGTTACACAGACAAACTCGCCGAGCGGAATTTTTACGTTTATATTATTCAGATTGTTTTCCGCCGCGCCCTTGATTTCAAGGAATTTTCCGTTGCCCTTTCTTCTCTCGGTCGGCACGGGGATCTTTTTTCTGCCGCTGAGGTACTGACCTGTTATTGATTTTTCGCAGTTCATTATATCCTGCGGCGTACCTGCACAGACAATTTCGCCGCCGTGGATTCCTGCGCCCGGTCCGACATCGACGATATAATCGGCAGAGAGCATTGTCTCCTCGTCGTGCTCAACGACTATCAGCGTGTTGCCGAGGTCGCGAAGCTCCTTGAGCGTACCGAGAAGCTTGTCGTTGTCCTTCTGATGCAGTCCGATGCTCGGCTCGTCGAGAATATAGAGAACTCCCATAAGCGAAGAGCCTATCTGTGTGGCAAGCCTGATTCGCTGGCTCTCGCCGCCCGAAAGCGTGCCAGAGCTTCTTGTCAGAGTGAGGTAATCAAGACCGACGCTCGCAAGGAATTTCATTCTGCTTTTTATCTCCTTGATAATTGCGTCGGCAATCATCATATCTCTTTGCGAGAGCTTCAGTCCTTCAAGGAAAACAAGCGCGTCTTTGATTGATTTGCTGCAAAATTCATAGATGTTAATGCCGCCGACGGTGACGAAAAGGCTTTCCTTTTTCAGTCTTGCTCCGCCGCATTCGGGGCAGTCGACAGCCGTCATAAGCTGTTCGATTTCATTGCGAGAATACTCGCTGGTTGTTTCGGCATAGCGGCGCTCAATATTGTTGAGAATACCCTCAAAGTCCTTCATATAGGTACCCTCGCCGTAGACGCTCTTGCGCTGCATTTTGATTTTTTTGCCGTCCGTGCCATACATAATTACCTTTTTCGCTTTTTCGGGCAGATCCTTGTACGGGGTGTCGAGCGAAAAGCCGTATTCGCCGGCAAGTCCCTCATAATACATCATCGCGATCGTTCCGCCGTCGGCAGCAGACCAGCCCGACGCCTTTATCGCGCCCTGACGGATCGACAGATTCGGGTCGGGAACAACCAGCTTTTCGCTGACCTTCATAAAAACTCCCAAGCCGCTGCACTTCGGGCACGCGCCGAACGGGTTGTTGAAGCTGAACATTCTCGGATTGAGCTCTTCAACGCTGACGCCGTGCTCAGGGCAGGCATAATTCTGCGAGAACATAAGCTCCTCGCCGCCGATAACGTCAATTATTATCAGACCCTTTGAGAGGCTTGCCGCCGTTTCGACGGAATCGGAAAGCCTGCTTTTTATCTCGTCCTTTATGACAAGTCGGTCAACAATAACCTCGATATTATGCTTTTTGTTCTTTTCAAGCTTGATTTGCTCGGAAAGGTCGTAAGTTATGCCGTCGATTCTCACCCTGACAAAGCCGCTCCTGCGTACATTGTCAAGCTCCTTGACATATTCGCCCTTTCTGCCGCTGACAATCGGAGACATCACCTGTATTTTTGTGCCTGTTTCAAGCTCCATAATACGGTCAACGATCGTGTCAACGCTCTGGCGCGAAATCTCCCTGCCGCAGACCGGGCAATGAGGTATACCGACTCTCGCATAGAGCAGTCGCAGGTAATCGTATATTTCCGTTACGGTTCCGACCGTTGAACGCGGATTTTTCGAGGTTGTTTTCTGGTCGATCGAAATTGCCGGGGAAAGTCCCTCGATGTAGTCCACCTTTGGCTTTTCCATCTGACCGAGGAACTGTCTTGCGTAGGATGAAAGCGATTCGACATAGCGCCGCTGTCCCTCCGCGTATATCGTGTCAAAGGCAAGCGACGACTTTCCCGAACCCGAAAGTCCGGTGAAAACGACGAGCTTGTCTCTCGGTATTTCAACATCAACATTTTTCAGGTTGTGTTCACACGCACCCTTTACGATCAATTTATTCTGTCGCATTACTTATCCTCTCTCAATTTGTTTATGCGGTCACGCAGGTATGCTGCGTGTTCAAATTCAAGTATCTTAGCCGCCGCTTTCATCTCGGCGGTGAGCTGTTTAATCATTTGTTCCTTTTCGGCGCGGCTCATGCGCTTGTGAGATTTTTCATTCTTTGAAGATGAAATTTCAAGAATCTCTCTGACGTCCTTTTTGACGGTTTTCGGAATGATTCCGTGCTCCTCATTGTATTTCTGCTGTTTCTCACGTCGGCGCAGAGTCTCCCTGATCGCGCGCTCCATGGAGTTTGTGACCGTGTCGCCGTACATTATTACCGTACCGTTTGCGTTTCGCGCGGCTCGTCCAATCGTCTGAATGAGTGACGTTTCGCTTCTGAGGAAGCCCTCCTTGTCCGCGTCAAGTATCGCGACAAGCGAAACTTCGGGAATGTCGAGTCCCTCTCTAAGCAGGTTGATTCCGACAAGCACGTCGAACTCGCCCAGTCTGAGGTCACGGATTATCTTCATTCGCTCTATCGTGTCAACATCGTAGTGCATATAGCGCACCTTTATGCCGAGGTTCTCAAGATAGTCCGTCAGATCCTCCGCCATCTTTTTTGTGAGCGTCGTGACCAGAACGCGCTCCTCTTTTTCAATTCTCATATTTATCTCGGAAACAAGGTCGTCGATCTGACCTTCGGTGGGACGAACCGAAATTTCCGGGTCAAGCAGACCTGTCGGTCTGATTACCTGCTCGGCAATCTGAACGCTCTTCTGCTTTTCAAAATCGCCGGGAGTTGCGCTGACAAATATTTTTTGCCCGATCTTGCTGTAAAATTCATCGAACGTGAGCGGTCTGTTGTCATAAGCCGACGGGAGACGGAAGCCGAAGTTGATGAGGCTTTCCTTTCGCGATCTGTCGCCGCCGTACATTCCTCTGACCTGCGGCAGCGTGACATGGGATTCGTCAACGAAAAGGACAAAGTCTTCGGGGAAATAGTCGAGCAGAGTGAACGGCGGCTCGCCCGGTTTTCTTCCGGACATTATCGCCGAGTAGTTTTCGATGCCCTTGCAGAAGCCTGTTTCGCGCAGCATTTCAATGTCGTATTCGGTTCTCTGCTTAATGCGCTGAGCTTCAATCAGCTTGCCCTCGGACTGGAATTTTTTGACCTGTTCCTCCATCTCGGAATAAATCTGAGTTATCGCGTTTTCCATCTTTTCAGGTGAAACGACATAGTGCGAAGCGGGATATATCGCAACGTGGGAAAGGACGTTTTTCACCTGTCCGGTCAGCGCGTTTATCTCGCTTATTCTGTCGATTTCATCGCCGAAAAACTCTATTCTGAAAGCGTTTTCGTTTGAATAAACGGGGAATATCTCGACAACGTCGCCCTTGACCCTGAACTTGTTTCTCGTGAAGCTGATGTCGTTTCTTTCATACTGAATTTCTATCAGCTTTTTAATAAGCTCGTCGCGGTTCTTCTCCATTCCAGTCCTCAGCGAAATTACCATGCTGCGGTAGTCAATCGGGTCGCCGAGGGAGTAAATGCACGACACGCTCGCGACGATAATCACGTCCCTGCGCTCCGAAAGCGCCGAGGTCGCCGAGTGGCGGAGCTTGTCTATTTCGTCATTTATCGCGGAATCCTTTTCGATGTAGGTATCTGTCGTCGGGATGTACGCCTCAGGCTGATAATAGTCGTAATAGGAGACAAAATATTCGACCGCATTCTCAGGAAAAAACTCCTTGAACTCCGAGCAAAGCTGCGCCGCAAGGGTTTTGTTGTGGGCAAGGACAAGGGTCGGTCTGTTCACCTTTTCAATCACCTTTGCCATTGTAAAAGTCTTGCCCGAACCGGTTGCGCCGAGCAGGGTCTGCTCCATATAGCCCTTTTTCAATCCGTCGGCAAGCTCCTCTATCGCCTGCGGCTGGTCGCCCATCGGCTCAAACGGCGAATGAAGTATAAACCTGTCCATTTTGAAGTCTCCTTTCCGATTTTTTATCAGCGTTTACTTAAGGCAATACCGTACAATTGGGGTATGCGGTGTTTCCTTATATATTATCCGCAAATTTTCACAAGTATCATTTTACAATAATAATATCTAAATTTCAATACGCCGAGTTGCTTTTTTCTGCCTGTTTGAATAAAAAAATAAACGTTATTACTTGTATATTTATTTCATATATGGTATGATGAACTGAAAACTTTTACGGAGGAAAAACACTATGAATAATATACCGCGTCCCGAACATCCGAATCCGCAGTTCCAGCGCAGAGAATGGATAAATCTCAACGGCAAATGGAACTTTAAAATCGACAAGTCAAAGAGCGGCCTTGCCAAAAAATACTATGAGCCGCAGACAAAATTCGACAGAACAATCAACGTTCCTTTCTGCCCCGAAAGCGTGCTTTCCGGCATTGAATACAAGGACTTTATGGATGCCGTCTGGTATTCGAGAGAATTTGTCATTCCCGACAAGTATGCCGATCTGAAAACAATTCTTCACTTCGGCGCCGTTGACTACAAGGCGACCGTATACATAAACGGCAAGGAAGTCGGCTCGCACAAGGGCGGATATATTTCATTCCAGTTTGATATTACGGACTATCTGACCGACGGCACAAACGTTGTTACGGTCTATGCCGAGGACGACACGAGAAGTCCGGTTCAGCCGCGAGGAAAGCAGAGTGAAGAATACTATTCCCACGACTGCGACTACACAAGAACAACGGGAATCTGGCAGACGGTTTGGCTTGAGTTTGTCCCCGAATCAAGAATAAAGAGCATCAAGGTTTTCCCGAACGTTGAAAACTGCTCCGTTGACATCCAGGCTGAGGTTATCGGAAGCGGTAAGTTTGAGGCTCTCGCCCTTTATCAGGACAGAATCATGGGCGCTGCAAGCGTTGAGACGGACGGCGGTCATATTTCGGCTCACCTCGACCTCAAGGAAGCCTATCTTTGGGAAGTCGGCGAGGGCAGACTTTACGACCTTGAGCTTCGTTTCAACGAGGACAAGGTTGACAGCTATTTCGGACTGCGCGACGTAAGACTTGACGGTCAGAGATTCCTCATCAACGGAAAGTCTGTTTTCCAGCGTCTTGTTCTCGATCAGGGCTTCTATCCCGACGGAATTTACACCGCTCCGACCGAGGAAGCGATGATTAAGGATATCCAGATTTCGCTCGACGTCGGATTCAACGGCGCACGTCTTCACGAAAAGATATTTGAGCCGAGATTCCTCTACAACTGCGACAAGATGGGCTACATCGTTTGGGGCGAGTACCCGAACTGGGGCACCGATCCTTCGAATCACGACGTACTTTTCAGCATTCTTCCCGAATGGATCGAAGAGATCGAGCGCGACTTCAACCACCCGTCGATCATCGGCTGGTGTCCGCTCAACGAAACCTGGGACTACGACGGCAGAAAGCAGTATGACGAAACTCTCGCCGTTATCTACAAAACGACAAAGGCTCTTGACAAAACCCGTCCCTGCATTGACACAAGCGGAAACTTCCACGTTATCACGGACATTTTCGATGTTCACGATTACGAGCAGGATCCCGAAGTGTTCAAGAAGAACTACGACAAGCTTATGACGGAGGGAACCCTCTGGGATCGTCACGATCGACGTCAGAAGTACACGGGCGGCCCGACATTTGTCAGCGAATACGGTGGAATCCGCTGGTCCGTCAACGAGAACGAGCAGAACGCCTGGGGCTACGGCGACGCGCCGAAGAACAAGTATGAGTTTATCGAAAGATACAAAGGACTTACGGACGCTCTGCTTGACAACGATCAGATGTTCGGCTTCTGCTACACTCAGCTTTACGATGTTGAGCAGGAACAGAACGGTCTCTATACCTACACAAGAAAGCCTAAGTTTGAAACCTCAATTTTCCACGCTATAAATTCAAGGAAAGCAAAAATCGAACTTTAATCGGAGGTATTTAAGAATGCTTAACATTCCAAAATATTACGAGGATCCAAATGCCCTGCATATCGGCTGTGAGGAACCTCACGCGTATTTCATTCCCTATCTCAATGAAGAGAACGCTTTGACAAAGTCAAGAGAGGAATCAAAGTATTTCCAGCTTCTGAACGGCGAATGGGATTTCAGATTTTATAAGTCCATGATCGACGTTGAGGACGGCTTCTACGCCGAAGATTACAGCATAAACGACAGCTACGACAAAATAAAGGTTCCGATGAACTGGCAGATGAATCTCGGCAAGGGCTACGACGTGCCGAATTACACCAACTCGGACTACCCCTATCCCTGCGATCCGCCGTATGTTCCCGACGACAACCCGTGCGGAATCTATATCCGCGACTTTGAGATCGACGAAAACGACCTCAGCCGCGACCTTTTCCTCAACTTTGAGGGAGTTGATTCCTGCTTCTACCTTTGGATAAACGGCAAATTTGTCGGTTACAGCCAGGTCAGCCACATGACAAGCGAGTTCAACATAACCGACCTTGTTCATGCAGGTACAAACCGAATCGCAATGCTCGTGCTCAAATGGTGCGACGGCTCCTACCTTGAGGATCAGGATATGTGGCGTATGAGCGGAATTTTCCGTGACGTCTACATTCTCAAGAGAAGCCGCAGGGGCAGAGTCCGCGATTTTTATGTTACCACGGAGCTCAAGAAAAAATACACAAAGTGTATTATGAATGTCGGCCTTGACATTCTTGGCGACCGCGACGTTTCGTACAAGCTTGTCTCTCCCCACGGGGAAAACATTGACGCGGGCGAAAGCGTCAACGGCAAAATAAAAATTAAATTCGACAATCCGATTCTTTGGAGTGACGAAGATCCCCTGCTTTACGACCTCTTTCTCGACGTTTCCGACGAGGTGATTCTCGTAAAAATCGGCATCAAGGATCTCAAGATTTCAAAATCCGTTCTCTACCTCAACGGACAGAAAATCAAAATCAAAGGCGTAAACCGTCACGATTCTCACCCGATTTACGGCCATGCTACGCCGATTGAGCACGTTCTTGAGGATCTTTACATTTTCAAGCGTCACAATGTGAACGCCGTCCGCACCTCTCACTATCCGAACGACCCGCGGTTCCTTGAAATGTGCGACCAGCTCGGACTTATGGTGATTGACGAATCCGACCTTGAGGCTCACGGCTTCAGCACCTCGATTGACGGTTTCTTCTTTGACCGCTGGAGCCTGCTTGCCAACGACCCGGCATGGAAGAACGCCTATATCGACCGCGCTAAGAGAATGTTTGAGCGTGACAAGAACCACGTTTCGGTCATCTTCTGGTCACTCGGCAACGAGTCGGGCTGCGGCGACAACCATCAGGCAATGTACGACTATATCAAATCGCGCAACAGCAATGTTATCGTTCACTACGAAAACGCCAACTACCGCTACTCGGAGCTTGCAGGCAAATTCCTCGGCAACTGCTCCGACGTTGAAAGCTGGATGTACCCGTCCATTGAAAAGTGCAGAGAGATTCTTTCGAGCAAGAAGCGCAAGAACAAGCCGCTTTACCTCTGCGAATACTGCCACGCCATGGGCAACGGCCCCGGAGATCTTGCCGATTACTGGGAGCTCATTGAGTCCGACGACAAATTCTGCGGCGGCTGTATTTGGGAATACACGGATCATTCCGTTGCGATCCCCGACGGCAGCGGCGGATACAAATACACCTACGGCGGAGATTTCGGCGATATGCCGAACGCCGGCAACTTCTGCGTTGACGGCTTGGTTTACCCCGACAGAACACCGCACACTGGATTTGAGGAAGCAAAGATCGTTTATCAGCCGTTCTTTGCCGAGTACGTCGGAAACGGCAATGTTTCCGTAAAGAACCGCAATTTCTTCAAGGGTCTTGACGACGTCGGCATCGACTGGGAAATCAAATCAAACGGCAGGCTTATTGCATCGGGCGAGGTTTCCGGACTGATGCTCATGCCGCGCGAGAAAAAGGATTTCTCAATATTCGACCCGTCGGCATACAGCTTCACGGGAGACACCTACCTCACCCTCAGATTTGTCAGCAGAACGGACAAGCTTTGGGCAAAGGCAGGCTATGAAATCGGTCTCAAGCAGTTCAAGCTCAGCTCCGTTCCGACCGAAAAAGCCGCTCTCCCGACCTCTGCAATAGCGGTCAGCGAAACCGACAGATACGTTGAAATCAACGTCGGCAGCGTGAAATATGTATTTGACAAGGCTTACGGCAAGCTGAATAAGATCAATCTCGGCTCCGCAGAACTGCTTGCAAGCCCCGTTGAGCTCAACCTTTTCAGGGCTTATATTGACAACGACGCTCTCTATTACAGAGAGAAATGGCACAAGATAGGAATGGAAAGGCTCGGTCAGAAGTGTCGCAGCGTTTCCGTTGCCAAGTCCGACGACAAGGTTGTAATAACCGTAAATCTCTCAGTCGGAGTTTACACATTCGAGCCTGTTTTTGAGGGCAAAATGGTTTACACCTTCCTCCCCGATTCCTCCGTGCTCATCAATGTGAACGGAAAACGCGCCGAAAGACTTGATTTCCTTCCGCGAATCGGACTTCAGCTTATAATGCCTGAGGGCTTTGAGAGCTACGAATACTTCGGCTACGGCCCCAAGGAGAGCTACATTGACAAGCATCACTACGCATACATTGACCTCTTCAAGACGAATGTAACGGACAACTTCGAGCACTATGTGCGTCCGCAGGAGAACTCAAGCCACTATGCCACAAAATGGGTCAGAGTTTCAAACGCCGACGGCATCGGACTTATCTGCAAGAGCGAAGATTTTGATTCATTCTCTTCAAACGCTCAGCACTTCACGCCGCAGCTTCTTCGTGAAACGAAACACGACTACGAGCTTCAGCCGATGAAGGAAACCGTACTCAGCCTTGACTACAAGCACAGCGGAGTCGGTTCAGGCTCATGCGGTCCCGATCTTGCCGATGAATACAGAGCTGCCGACAAGAGCTTTGATTTCACGTTCAAGCTGCTTCCGACAGATAACATTGACAGCGACCCATTCACCGTATAAAACGCAAAAGAACAGATGTCTCCGAAACGAGATATCTGTTCTTTTAAACTATTATGATCGTAAAAAAGGCTGTTTCGAGAAAACTCGGAACAGCCTTAATTCATTTACAAACTGCAATAATCCGCAAAGCTCTGCGCCGCCTGCGCCCTTGTGAGCGGGCTGTATAATCCGGCAATTCCGCCGTTTATAATCATATTAAACGCGAGAACTATTGTCTTGATAAGCTTCGCAATGTTCAAGCCGCCTGCCGTTGAAAGGCGAATCATACTGAAAGCAAGCTTGAGGGTGCTGACCTTGCCGTCGGGCTCAAATTTGCCGTTGTTCGCGTCAAGGATACCGTTATCCACCGCCCAAACAGCCGCTGTATAAGCAGAATCCGAGCTGTCAATATCGGTAAACTGTGCGTTTTCGGCATCAACCTCAGGCGCACCTGCAATGTTATAAAGAGCCTGTGCGAGAGCCGCCTTTGTCAGCGCCTCATCGGGACCGAACTCCGTTGCCGAAAGTCCGCTCATATAGCCCTTTCTGTACATAAGCTCAACAGCATTGTAGTATTCGGAATCGTTCGCGACGTCGGTATACGGGAAGTTGGCATCCGGCAGAGCCTCAAGAATCCTGTCGGCAATGTGTCTGTAACCTTCCTTTTTCGGGTGATAATTATCGCAAATCGTACCCGTTGTGTCAACGAACGTATAGCCGTACTTCTTTGCGCCCTCTTTCATCGGCGTGTTAGCTGCGTCAACGATCATCTGACCAAGACTCGGAACAACTCCGCCCGCTTCGCTGGCGGCGGCATCCTCCTCATTCTTAACGCCGTTGTCAAACATTCCGATAACCATAAGTTGAACGTCCGGATTGAGCGCAAGAATATCCTCAATCACGATATCCCAGTTCTTAGAGAAGTTTTCTATACCGTATTTAATTGCTTTCGGAAGAACATTTAAAAGATCCGGCATTGCCCCCATAAGCTTTGCAAGCTCAACGGCTTTATCAAACTTTGCAAGCGCATCATCGTCGGCTCCGCCCTGCTGCAAAAGCTCTTTCAGAGCCTTGACGTATTCGTCGCAGGTGTTCTGCTTTTCGAGCTCATCGGCTATAACCCAAGTGAGGAATGTGCCGAAATCGTTTCCGCCGATGCCGAGAGTGATAAGTCCGGCCTCGGAAATCGCCTTGCGGTATTCGGGTATTCTCGCTTTCATTACCTCAACATCGTGAGCATCATGGAAAAGATAATCGTCAGCCGGGTAATCATCCTCCAGCATATAACGCATATCAATCGTTCTTGTACCGGGACAAGCCATCGGAATATACTCAACTCCGAGTTCGTCCGCAACATAAGCACCGTAAGAGTCATCGACGCGTTTAAATTCCGAATCAACATAAACAAGGTCGTTGTGTCCGCTCGCTACGCTGTCGCCCAGGACAACATAAGTACCGTAGTCGTAGTATTTCTTTTCACCGGCGGCAAAGCATGTTACCGCGCTGAAAAACAACGCACAGACGAGCAAAACCGTTATGGATTTTTTCATAAACTTTTTCATTTTAAGACCTCCTGACAAAGTTTATATACTGTATAAAACAAAATTACCACAAATCATTATAAAAATCAATGCCTGAAGAAAAAATTTTATACTTTTTAAGTCATTGTAGATTAGCTTTGACCCGATGTTGAGATTATCAATGTTTAAAATGAATCAAATCACACCATACGATTTAGATTTTATCAAAGCTCATCGTAGAGCACGATGCCCACATCGTGCCGTGATTTTCTGCTAACTTTTCCTTTCCTCCCATACAGCGGCGTCGAGGCAAAAAAAGACTGCACCATAGTTCAAAACAAACCATGATACAGCCTCAATTATTGCTTATTGATTATTTACGGTCTCTTCTTCCGCCTCTCGGACCGCCTCTGCGGCGATCGCCCGACGGACGTCTCGGAGCATCCGAAATCTCATTTTCGGGAACAAGACCCTCAACCTCGATAAGAGCCTCACGGCGCGAAAGGTTGATTCTGCCCTGATCGTCAATCTCGCGAACCTTAACGATAACCTCGTCGCCGACATTGACGACATCCGTTACCTTGTCAACTCTCTTGACATCAAGATGGCTGATATGAACAAGACCCTCTTTGCCCGGAGCAATCTCAACGAATGCGCCGAAGTCCATAATTCTTGTAACAACACCCTTATAAATAGCACCGATTTCAGGATCATTTGCGATAGTCTCGATCATGAAGATAGCACGCTTTGCGTTCTCAATATCCTGAGAGCAAACAAATACGCTGCCGTCCTCTTCAACGTCAACCTTACAATCGCACTCAGCGCAGATCTTCTGAATAACCTTGCCCTGCTTACCGATAACCTCGGCAATCTTGTCAACGGGAACCTTGGTTGAAAGCATCTTCGGAGCATACTTTGAAAGCTCTTTTCTCGGCTCAGGAATAACCGGAAGCATGATCTCGTCAAGGATGTAGCAACGAGCCTTGTATGTCTTCTCAAGAGCTTCCTTGATGATTTCCGGAGTAAGTCCGTGAACCTTGAGGTCCATCTGAATAGCTGTGATACCCTTCTTTGTACCCGCAACCTTGAAGTCCATATCGCCGAAGAAGTCCTCAAGACCCTGGATATCAACCATTGTCATGAAGCGGTCGCCCTCGGTGATAAGTCCGCAGGAGATACCTGCAACGGGAGCCTTAATCGGAACACCTGCTGCCATAAGTGAAAGCGTTGAGCCGCAGATTGAACCCTGTGATGTTGAACCGTTTGAGGAAAGAACCTCGGAAACAACACGAATGCAGTACGGGAACTCCTCAACCGACGGAATAACCGGGAGAAGTGCTCTCTCTGCAAGTGCACCGTGACCGATCTCACGGCGTCCCGGTCCTCTGCTCGGACGAGTCTCGCCGACGGAGTATGACGGGAAGTTGTAGTGGTGGATGTATCTCTTTTCGGTCTCGTTGTCGATACCGTCGAGCATCTGAACATCGCTCATGGGTCCGAGTGTCGTGATTGAAAGACACTGTGTCTGACCACGGGTGAACATACCTGAACCGTGAACACGGCTGAGGAGGTCTACCTCCGCGTTAAGCGGACGAATCTCGTCGATTCCGCGTCCGTCAACACGCTTGCCCTCGTCAAGGAGCCAGCGGCGAACGATGAACTTCTGGAGCTTATACATACAGTCGTCAATCTTAGCGATATCGTCGGGATAAACCTCGTCGAACTTCTCGTGAACAGCGGCGTAAATCGGACGAAGAGCCTCGTCACGGATTCTCTTGTCGTCTGTGTCAAGAGCAACCTTAACGTCGTCAATAGCAAACTCCTTGATAGCCTCGAACATTTCAGGCGCCGGATCATTTGACGGGAAGTCGATCTTCTCCTTGCCTACCTCGGCGCGGATACCCTCGATGAACTTGACGATTTCCTGGTTTACCTTGTGAGCATACATAATGCCGTCGAACATATCCTCGTTGGATACTTCGTTTGCGCCTGCCTCGATCATAGCAACAAGATCCTTGGTAGAAGCAACGGTAACAGCCATCTGAGATACCTTTCTCTGCTCCTCAGTCGGGTTGATGACGTACTCGCCGTCAATAAGACCAACCGAAACGCCTGAAATCGGGCCGTCCCACGGAATAGCCGAAATTGAAATAGCAACCGAAACACCGATCATTGCGGTGATTTCAGGTGAGCAATCGGGATCAACCGACATAACTGTTGCGACAACGCCTACATCGTTACGCATATCCTTCGGGAAAAGCGGACGAATCGGACGGTCGATAACACGGGAAGCAAGTGTTGCCTTCTCGGAAGCCTTGCCCTCACGGCGCTGGAACGAGCCGGGAATACGGCCTACCGAATAAAGCTTCTCCTCAAAATCAACCGAAAGAGGGAAGAAATCTACGCCCTCTCTGGGCTTGTCAGCCATTGTGGCTGTGCAAAGAACCTCCGTCTCACCGTAACGGATAAGACATGAGCCGCCTGCGAGCTGAGCCATTTTACCTGTCTCGACTACGAGCGGACGTCCTGCAAGAGTTGTTTCAAATTTTTTGAAATCCTTGAAAAACATTGTTTATACCTCTCTGTAAAATTTATTTCTACGTCGGGCAAGGATTTAGCAATAAATCCGCAGTTTGAGCTTCAAGCTGTCGATTCACTGCTAAAACCGATAAGCTGCCCGACAAATAGATGCATTTCAAATAATCGACGCAGAGGCAGACAGTAAAAGAATGCTGTCTGCCTCATAATGCCGAAATTATTTACGAATACCAAGTCTTGCGATGATAGCACGATATCTTTCGATATCAACTTTCTGCAAATATGCAAGAAGGTTACGTCTGTGACCAACCATCTTCAGAAGACCTCTTCTGGAGTGATGATCCTTTTTGTGTGTCTTGAGATGCTCTGTAAGGTCATTGATTCTCTTTGTGAGAACAGCGATCTGAACCTCCGGTGAACCTGTGTCACCCTCGTGAAGAGCATACTCGGCCATGATAGCCTGCTTCTCTGCCTGTGTCATAATTTTCACCTCATTAATTATTTTTTGCCCCTACTTCCCAGGTTACGGCAGGTGAACACCGCATTGCGGTAAAACCCGTAATCCGCGAAGCGGAAACATAACAAATGTATTATATCATCTTAAATCCGGTTTGTAAAGAGTTTTATTGCATTTTCTTTTGATTCATCAATCTAAATTATCACCAAAAATAGTGTGCTTCACTCTTCAACCAAGAAAAAAGACCGCTTAAACAAGCGGTCATAAGGTTTCACACCCTCAAAACTGAACAAAGAATGAATTGGATAAAGAATTGGGAATTGTAATAGTTTGAACCAAAGCTATG
>CAKSHH010000007.1 GCA_934456435.1 uncultured Eubacteriales bacterium | reverse complement strand
TTAAATAAATAATAATATATATTTAACCTGAAATCAAGCTATTTTTCGAAAAAGCAACGAAAGGATTTGTACTATGACAAAAATCATTTCCGTAATCACAGCGATTTTGATGTTTGTTTTCCCGATGCTGAACCTGCCGCACGCAGAGGTAAACCGTGAAAGCTTCAAAACCGAGTATACCAATGTCTTCGTCCACGGCTTTTGCGGCTGGGGCGAATACGACAGCGGAAACAAGCTTCTTCCTTACTGGGGAGTAAGGAACGGCGATATGATGAAATATCTCAACGCAAGGGGCTTTGACTGCCACTCTGCCTCGGTCAGCCCAACAGGAAGCGCATGGGACAGAGCCTGCGAGCTTTATGCCCAGCTCATGGGAACCGTCACCGACTACGGCGAGGCGCACAGCAAGCGTTGCTCCCACGAAAGATTCGGCAAGGACTACTCCGACTGCCGCCTTATCGACGACTGGAGCGGTGATAACAAGGTTAATCTTTTCGGTCACTCCTTCGGCGGTGCAACCGTGAGGATGCTTGCTGAGCTTATGACCAACGGAGACAACGCGGAGCAGGAAGCCTCAGACGATGTTTCACCCCTCTTCACGGGCGGCAAAGCGGACTGGATTTACTGCATCGTCACTCTTTCGGCGCCGCACAACGGAACAACAAGCTACTGCATTGCCGGCAGCATTCCGACCTCACTTGTGGACAAATTCAAGCCCGACAGCGCACTTTACGATATGCAGATAGACAACGCCATGGAGCTTAACAAAAAGCTCTCGACAGTCGAAAGCATTTACTATTTCTCGTATGCCTGCGACGGAACATACCGCGACGAAAACGGAGTCTGCCGTCCCGACAACAAGCTTATCGGACCGACCTACAAGCAAATGGCACCGATACTCTGCAATTACACCGGAGTAACTCCCGGAGGATATGTAATTGACGAAAAATGGCAGGCAAACGACGGTCTTGTAAATACATATTCGGCTCTTGCTCCGATCGGTGCGCCGTCCGTTGATTACGACAGCTCAAACGTCAAGCCCGGTGTATGGAATGTTATGGAGGTCATCAAGGGCGACCACACAACGCTTCAGGGCGCGCAAAGAGAGAATTTCAACGGCAGACTTTTCTGGGTCGATCTGCTTTCAATGATCAATTCTCTGTGAACATATTAGGGCATTGACAAAACCGAAAATAAATTATATTATTAAAAGGCAATACCGCTTCAAGCAAGGCGTGCGCTTCAATTTGTGCGGTTTTGCCTTAAATCAAATAGGGGGTATTTAAAATGAAAAACGAAATCAGAAAACAGATTATTCAGTCAGCGGCAGCGATTATTTGCGTTGCGGCAGTATGCATATCGGCAATAACCTCAGTTGACAAAATTTCAGGTGCTATCAAGGATACCGCCGCTCCCGCTTCGGTTCAGCCGTCCGACGGTCAGCCGACAGGCGGAGATGTGTCCGGCGATGACGCAATCATTCCCGACGGCGGAGCAGATTCCGCAGTAACTCCCGACGCATCAAGCGAGAATCAGACACAGGCTCCCGACGCCGCCGCTTCAACAGGTGACAGCAGCACAGGCACAGCCTCCTCATCGGGCACTTCAAAAACTCAGCCGTCCGCAACCAAGGCTTCAAGCGGTCCGCAGACAAAGGCTGAAATCATAAACTACTGCAACACCGCTCTTAACAAGGCGAAAGCCGCAAAGGTCGGCTACAACAAGAAGATGGTAAGAGCCGTAAAGGGAAGCACCGACGGAATTTCTCCGAGCCTCATCAAGCTCGTCGCCGCCGATAAGAGCACAACAATGAAAAAGGGCAGCTCCGACATCAAGGACGATTTCCCGGCAGCAGGTTACGACTGGTCAAGCAAGCTCAGGGAGCAGGACGTTGCCGCGGCAACAATAAAGACCAGCGGTCAGTACTATGAAATCAGACTCACACTCGGCAAGGAGCAGAACCCCGCCAAGGGCGAATCCAGCAGCTACGGCAGAGTAATGTCCGTTATCGATGCCGCGGAAGCAGGCAAAATGGTGCCCGGCATCAAGTCGATAAATATGAGCTATCACGACGGCTATGTCTACGCAAAGGTTGACATAAAGACCGGTAAGCTTGTCGCCGCCGAGTTCTCCGCCGCCGCAGATATCCAGGCAAGCATCACAATTTTCGGCGACGTTTCGGTCAAGGACATTGTAAGTACGGAAACATTTACAAACATCGTTTGGTAAAACAAGTCCATAAGAACGCTTATTAACATAAAGTAAAAGCTATAATTCACAGCCGACATTATTCTTGCCGAAATGTGAATTATAGCTTTTATTGTTGTCTTGTTTCCAGTCTGATTAAATGTAAAATTTCTTTCGTTTTGATTGTTTAAAGTATTGCTTGGCTTTGCGCAAACTGATTGCCGCCCCTGCAGGGGCGGCAATCAGTTTGCAGAAATCGGTTAGGCTCACCTTTAGGGGAGCTGGCGGCGTAGCCGACTGAGGGGTTTTCTTAAAATTCTGATGAAACTTAATTTAGCCCCTACAAGGAAGGCAGGAAAAATCAGCTAAAAAACAAAGCAAATTATATAAATCTAAATGTCTTGCACAATCCCAGCCTCCCCTTGATTGAGGTCAAGGGGAGGTGTCTCGAAGAGACGGTGGGGATAAAGAAGCAGTTGAAACAAGTGATTATCAATAATTAAAATGAATCACGGCACGATGTGGGCATCGTGCCCTACGATAAGCCTTGATAAAACCAAAACCGTAGGGTGTGATGCCCACATCACACCGTAAAATTTCTAATCGGATTGTTTTTCGACGAAGAAAAAGGTCTGCTGAAATCAAAATCAGCAGACCTTTTATTATTGTGTTGAAGCTTACAGTATCATTTCAAATTCGCCCATACTGCCGCGCTTGAAGTAGCTTTCGAGGTCGTAGGGGGTGTAGATGCCCGTGTCGGTCACAACTCCGCTGACAAGCTCCGGCGGAGTGATGTCAAAGGCAGGATAGTAGCCCTTGAGGCCGTCGGCGGCGGTTTTGACGCCCATTGCCTGAAGCACGAAGTCGGGGTCTCTCATCTCGATTTTGACCGTGTCGATCGTTGTGTGGCCTCTGTCCGGTGCGCCCGTGACGAAGTAGGGAATCCCCGTGTATTTCGCGGCGATCGCGATCTGATATGTTCCGACCTTGTTGACAACGTGACCGTCCATGCAAATAACATCAGCCGCCGATGTGAAAACATCGACGTTTTCTTTTTTCATAACATAAGCAGGCATATTGTCCGTGATTACGGTCGTGTCAAATCCCATCTCGTGGCAGACGGTTGCCGTCAGCCTTGCCCCCTGAAAATACGGACGGGTTTCGGGGCAGAAAATTTTGATATTATTGCCGCGTTCGCGCGCAACCTTGAGCATCATACCGACAATCGTTTCGCCGAAGCATTGGGTCATGACCGTGCCGTTTTGAGGAAACATATCGACAAGGTGTTCGGCAATGAGGTTTATTTTTTTGTATCTGAGGTTGTTTGCCTCAACCGTGTGCTCAACAATTTTGTCGCTCACATTTTCTCCTGCGGCAATGGCTTTTTTAGCGGCGTCGAGACAGCCTCCAGTGATGAGAGTCATACGCTGAACCGTTGTCGGGCGCGCGTGAGAAATGGTGTATGCGGCTTCCGTCAGGTAATCGATCTGCTCTTTTGCACCCTTGTCCCGACACTCGTAGGCGGCAAGAGCCATTCCCATCGCCGCGGCGGTGTACGGTCCCGCGCTTTGAGTGACCATATCCTTTATTGCCTGCGTTACCTCGCGGTGATTTTTGCAGGTGACAAACTCAACCTTTCGCGGATAAACGCGGCGGTCAAGTATTCTTACTTCGCCGTTTTCGTACCAGGCGACGTTTTCGTATCTCAGCATGAAAGCCAAGCCTTTGTCCATTCTTTCCATCATTCTACCTCATAAAGCTTGCGGATTGATTTTTTTACATCGAAATAAATTCTTTCCTTGTCGAGTGTTTTGTACTCGCCGTTTTCGTAGAGGATTCTGCCGTCAACCATTGTCATAGCAACGTCGCTGCTCTGCGCGGAATAGGTGAGAAGAGCCTTTTTATCGAGCGCGGGAACCAGGTGCGGCGCATCAAGCGAAATTGCGATAATGTCCGCCTTGTTTCCGACCCTGAGCTCGCCGCAGTTTTTTCTGCGCTGAACCTTCGCGCCGTTGACTGTTGCCGTTTTCAGCACAGCATCTGCGTTCATAACCGTCGCGTCAAGCGTTCGGCCGTTATGAATTACAGAGGCGAGGTGAATCTCCTCAAACATATCAAGGTTATTGTTGCTGGACGCTCCGTCCGTTCCGAGGGCAACATTTATACCCATGTCAAGCATTTTCGGAATAGGGGCAAAGCCGCTTGCCAATTTCATATTGCTGGTCGGGTTGTGAACAACGCTTACACCCTTGCGGCGGAAAAGCTCCATATCACTGTCGCTCAGCCACACGCAATGGGCGGCAAACGCCGACGAATCGAATCCGCCGAGGCTATCAAACCACTCGGCAGGGGTCTTGCCGTATTTTTCGATGCACTCATCGTGCTCTTTCTTTGTTTCGGAAAGATGTATATGGAGGTTGCCGTTTCGCGCGTTTACCTCGTCAATGTAGGCCTTTGCGACGGTTTCGGTGCAGGTATATTCCGCATGAATACAGAAATCAATCAGCACTCTGCCGTCAAAGGAATTGTTGTATTTGTCATAAAGCTCAAGGGATTCCTTGATTCTGTACGACTGTTCGGGCGTCTCGTTCGGGTCAAAGGACTGAACGGGGCGGGTGATGTTGGCTTTCATTCCGGCATCCGCAACCGCCTGTATTGTCGTTTGCGGCTCGAAATACATATCGGAAAAGCTGACCGTACCGCCGGCAATCATTTCAAGCAGGGCGAGCTCGCTTCCTGCCTTTATCTCCTCCGCCGTGAGCCTGTCCTCAATCGGGAAAACTGTGTCGAACAGCCATTGCTGAAGCGGAAGATCGCTTCCTACTCCGCGCAGAAGAACCATCGGACTGTGGTTGTGGCAGTTGATGAGTCCGGGCATGAGCAGCTTGCCGCTCATATTTTTCGTCTCGTCAAAATCTCCGTCGGGTCTTTGACTTCCGATATAGCTTATCGTATCGTCGTCCACAGCGAGAAACGAGTTCTCCGCCACGGTGAATTTTTCTCCGCTCCTGAGCAGAATATCGGCATTTTCAAATAAAATTTTCATTGCTTGCTCCGTTAGAAAATATAGTATTTTTTGTCTCTCGGCTGAGAGTCTATCATCTGTATCAATGTGTTGTAGAAGCTGTGCGTTTCCTCGGCTCCGGCGTTCAGTCCGATGACTGTGCCGTGGTCGCCCGGCAGGGTGGGCATAACGTTCCACTTGCCCTTGACAATGTTCTGAGCGTTGTATTCCTGATATTCGTCGCCGATCGGGAAACGAGCCGAAACCACGTTGACAAGTCCGTCATTCGGAAGCCACGTTGAGTCGATGCTGAAATCCGATTTTGTATTCACGGAATATTTGCCCATAAGGTATGCCGTCGGGATCAGCACGGGAAGCGTGGACGATTTCGGCACCTGATTGCCCGTCAGCGCGCTCTGCTCGGTGGTAAGGTATGAGTAAGAGAAGTAGTATACATTGTCGACGAGCTTGATTTTTTTATTGAGCTCCTGTGCACCGTCGGGCGAGAGGTCGTAGGCGGCATTGTCCGTGCCCTCGCTGAACATGGTGTTTATCATGCTGACAGCCTGGCTCTCGGTGGAAGCGCTGTTCATTCCGAACTGCTCAAGCCTGAAATCGTAAAAGTCACCGATCTGCGCCGTGTTTGCAAGTCCGCTTGCCGCATAGACAAGTCCGAGGACGGTGTTCACAAGCTTGCCCTGATCGACAACATAGAACAGGGTGGAGCCGTTGTGGGGAGAGCAGAGGGTTGTAACGCTGTTTACCCAGTCTGCCTTGCCGCCCGTGAAAAGCTCCGAGGTTTCTTTGCCTGTTGCGGCTTTTTCATCGTCATCGCCGTAAGCCAGAAGAGAAGCGAGCAGTCTCACCGTTTCGCCGCCGAAGCTGTGACCGACAAGGTTGACCTTGATTCGCTGACCCTTTTTTGTCTTTGAGCCCCAGTTCTGAGCTATTGCCGTTTCGGACGTATACTCTCTGCCGTATCTTTCGTGTCCGTGCGCCTTGCTGTGCGCTTCGCCGTAGTCAACCTTTGTTCCTGTCAGCTCCGCATAGAGCTCGCAGGTTCTGTCCCATGTGCTGGAAAAAGGTCCGACCGACGCAACTCCGACGCTGTAACCCTCCGAGGTCAGATATTCGGCAAGGTTCCCCGTCGAACTGCCCCAGTAGGGCGAGACCTGATCTATCTGCGCCTCGGGACCCCAGCCGCCGAGACCGTGGACGAGTATGTACGGGTACTGCACGGGATCCTCGCTTATCTTTGCGAGAAACTCGGAATAGCCGCCGAACGCAAGCGGAGTGACTGCCGCAATCAGCAGGCAGGCGGCAACCGCTATCGCGATTATTTTCTTCGCCGAGAGCTTTTTCTTTTTGTTATTATTTTCGGCAGGTGTCTCCTCGTCGGGAGTGACTGCCTGAGTCTCGTCCGTTTCGTCGCCGAAAATCGGCTCCTGTTCGTCCCTGAGAAGGAAATCCGTCGAAACGTTGAAGAGCTTTGCCATGGCAAGCACCTTCTCCGAATCCGGGACCGCCTTGCCGGACTCCCACTTTGAAACCGACTGACGCGAAACGTCGAGCTTTTCCGCAAGCTCATCCTGTGACCATTCATTGTCGCGGCGCAATATCTGTATTTTTTCCGAAATGTTCATTTGATTCGCCCCTTTCACCCTGATTATATCAATTATTTCTTCCGATGTCTATCAACTTGAGTTTGCTTTTGAAAAAAGGCGTGTAAACTCAGCTTTACACGCCACTTTTTACCGCACAAATCGCCTTAGAAAAGCTTTATTCCTCCGAACGGTCTGACGGAGAGAACATAGCAGGAGCCCTTTGAGAAAACCGCTTCAATCTTCTCGCAGAAGTCCGAGAGCATATCGACGGGCACAAATGCCTGAATCGTTCCGGCAAATCCGCCGCCGTGTACTCTCCATGCGCCCTTGCCGGCAAGCAGATATTCGCACATAGCCAAAGCCAGAGATACGCCCTGATGCTTAACGTCGGAGGCGGTGAATACATTTTGATTATACATATAGGAGGATCTGCCGCTTTCGATAACAAGCTTCTTAAACTGCTCAAAGTCTCCGCTTTCGAGTGCCGCAATTTCCGCGTCAACGCGCTTGTTCTCTGCGTAGAAATGCATTGCTCGGAGAACGGCACGGTCGTTGACCTTTTCGCGGACAAGCGAAATATTCTTCATAAGCTCGTCCTCGTCAACCTCGCGCAGTACGCTCTTGCCGAAAACCTCGGCGGCGCTCTCCATCTCTTTTCTGATAGAGGCGTAGTCGTCGGTCAGGTCGGCGTGATTTCCGCCCGTGTCAACAATGCAGAGTGCGTGGCCGCAGGAAGCAAAATCAAAGTCCACCTTGTTGATTATCGGCTTGGACGGATCCTCAAAATCAATTGTGATGAAACCGCCGACGGAGCTTGTCATCTGATCCAAAAGACCGCACGGCTTGCCGAAATATTTATTCTCGGCGAACTGGGCAATTTTTGCAATTTCCACGTCGGAAATACTGCCGTCGTTATAAAGGTGATTGAGGATCGTGGCGATGAGAACCTCGTAAGCCGCGGAGGAAGAAAGACCTGAGCCGGAAAGAACACGGCTCATGCTTGCGGCGTTGAAGCCGCCGATTTTGTAGCCGCGGCTGACGAAGCCGGCACAGATTCCTCTAATGAGTCCGGAGGATTTTCCGAACTCCTCTTTATGTACGTCGAGGTCGGTAATGTCAACCTCCAAAGCGTCAAACTTAAATGACTTTTCAACGATTATATTGTCGCCGCGCTTTGCCGCCGCCGCGACCGTGTCCAAATCGACGCCTGCCGCGAGAACCTTTCCGTGGTTGTGGTCGGTGTGATTTCCGCCGACCTCGGTTCTGCCGGGCGCGCTGAAAAGCTCTATTGAATCGCTGTCACCGAAGAGCTTTACAAACTCGTCAATGATAACGGCGTCTCTTTCTTTTTGATCCGCGACAGCCTTGTCGCTGAGATAGACCTCCTTGAGTCTTGCATCAAAATCACCTGAGGCAAGTTTTGATTTTAACGTTTTTGCGTCAGCCATTGTTCTTTCTCCTCCTGGATTGAATTTGTATAATTTTGCTGATGGCCAGCATTGATATTCCGATCAAAAGGAACAGCAGTATGAACGGCAAAAGGAATGCCGTGGAAAGCGGATTGAACACGTTGCGTCCGATGAATGTGTACGAAATGAGCAAGGGGGAATAGCCGAATAGGGACAGCAAAAGGAAGTATTCGTATTTGAAGCTCATCGCTCCGTAAAGCTTGCTGACCTGATTCACGGGAATACCCGGAACCAGCCTGAATAGAGCAAGGAGCCACGGATTTCCGCGCCCGTCACGCTCAACAAGGTACCGCACGGTTTCGCTTTTCTGCAAAATGCTTTGAACTCCGTTTGCGCCGACCTTTGTTCCCCAGAAATATTTAATGGAATAAAGACAGGCAAGTCCCAATAAATTTATAGGGATTGAGAAATAATATGGGAACACGGCACTGGTAACGGCGCAGAGAGCCGAAACGGGGTAAAGGTACACGGGGAAAACCGCCTTGAATGTGTAAAGGAAAAGTACAACGAGAAAAACGGAATATTTGTTGTTCATGTGTTCGACCTTGTACTCCGCCGACGCAAGGTATTCAAGATAAGCCGAGTACCAGTTCTGTATGTCCTTGTTGCGCGAAAGGATGAGCAGGACGATAAAAACAACGGCAAGAATAAAGCTTATGACGGACAGTATCTGAAGAAGCTTGATGATACTGTGGTCGCGCTTGTATTTATCCATTGTCCCGCCTCCTTTACATAATAATCCATTCTAACTAATTCATTATACTTTTTTTTATGTTCAAGGTCAATATTTTTACACAAATATTATTTTTTACGGCGCATAAAATATAAGGTGATGGCGTATTTATTATGTGCTTGTATGTTGACGGAGATAATTTTTTGTGATATGATTTATACGGAAATATATTGGAGTAATTCGGATTGATTGCTCCAAGGTCGGCGGAGCTTTCACGGCTGCGTCAACTAAAGAAAGGAGAGTTATTTATGGATTATAAAGAGAAATATGAAAAGTGGCTCGGCTTTGATGAAGATACAAAGGCAGAGCTCCTTGCAATAACCGACGAGAAAGAGATCGAAGACAGATTCTATAAGGATCTTGAGTTCGGCACGGGCGGACTCCGCGGAATTATGGGCGCCGGCGCGAACAGAATGAACAAATACACGGTCAGCAAGGCAACTCAGGGTCTTGCCGATTACCTCAAGGCGGAATTTGACGGCGAGCTCAGTGTTGCAATAGCTCACGATTCGAGAAATAACTCAAGACAGTTTGCGATTTATGCGGCGGAGGTGCTTTGTGCAAACGGAATCAAGGTTTACCTCTACGACACTCTTATGCCGACTCCGGTTCTTTCATTCACGGTCAGACACCTCGGCTGTACGGCGGGAGCGGTAGTTACCGCGAGTCACAACCCCAAGGAGTACAACGGATACAAAATCTACGATCAGACAGGCTGCCAGCTTTGCCCGGATCAGGCAAACAAGGTTATCGGCTATGTAAATGCGATTGAGGATCTCAAGGCTGTTCCTCACCTTGACCTTGCCGATGCAGAGAAGCAGGGACTTTACTGCTCGATCGGTTCGGAGGTTCTTGACGCTTTCCTCAAAGAGGTCAGAAAGCAGTCGCTTTACGAGGAGCCCTCAAACATCAAGATTGTTTACACACCTCTCCACGGTACTGGCAATGTCCCCGTAAGAAAGATTTTGGAGGGAATGAATGTCTCGGTCGTCAAGGAGCAGGAGCTTCCCGACGGCAACTTCTCGACCGTTCGCTCCCCGAATCCGGAGGAAAAGGACGCTCTCACCCTTGCTCTCAAGCAGGCTGAAAGAGAGGACGCTGACCTTGTATTCGGCACGGATCCAGACTGTGACCGTATCGGCGCAGGCGTCAAGCACGACGGCAAGTACACACTCATCACAGGTAATCAGATGGGCGCTTTGCTTGTCAATTTTGTCCTCAATATGAAGAAGGACTCGCTGAACAGCAAGTCAACACTCGTCAAGACGATCGTTACAAGTGAGCTGGGCGCAAACATCGCAAGAAGCTTCGGCTTGAACGTTGTTGAGACGCTCACGGGCTTCAAGTATATCGGCGATCAGATAAACAGGTACGAGAAATCGGGCGACAAGGAGTTTGTCATCGGTTACGAGGAGAGCTACGGCTACCTTGTCGGAACTCACGCAAGGGATAAGGACGCTGTCGTTTCTTCAATGCTCGTTTGCCAGATGGCGGCTTATTACTACAATCAGGGCAAGACCCTCATTGATGCGCTCAACGATATCTATGATGAGTACGGATATTATCTCGACGCGCTTGATACCTTTGTTCTCAAGGGAATTGAGGGAGCGCAGAAGATTCAGAGCCTTATGACCGAGTTCCGCGAGAACGGAAGCAAGTTCTTTGATTCGATCAAAGAGGTCTATGATTTCTCAAAGGGAATCGGCGACCTTCCGAAAGAGAATGTTCTCAAGTATATCTTTGAGGACGGCTCATGGATTGCAATCAGACCTTCGGGCACGGAGCCGAAGCTCAAGGTTTACTATTCAATTCAGGACAAGAGCAGAGAAAATGCCCACGCACGTCTTGACGCAATAAAGGCAAAGCTTCACGAAATTATTAACGGCTGATGAAACGATCCGACGAAGATTAGTCGGCAAATTCGGTTGACAAAACGGCGGCTGTTATGTATAATGTAACAGTCGCCGCAGCATAAGCCGGTGTGGCGGAATAGGCAGACGCAAGGGACTTAAAATCCCTCGGTGGCAACATCGTACCGGTTCAAGTCCGGTCACCGGCACCAAAAAGGAACCTCGATATACAGTTGGTATCGAGGTTCCTTTTATTTACAGTTTAAATCAAAATGAGCCATAGCTGTAATACAAATGTATTGCAGCCATGGATTTTGGTTATTCTTTTATAACATAAGTTCCGCTTAGGAGGGGAGAGCTTGAGGTGCCGTTATCAAATTTTGCACCGTGGCGGAGGCTGATTTTGCCTGTAACGCCGTCGGGCACGGTAACGTTCATCACAATGCTGTCGTTTTCGCGCTTCCAGCCGACGCTGACTTCACCTGCCGGTGCGGTGTAGCGACCCTCGACGCAGTCAAGTGAGCTTACAAACGCGGGAGAAATCAGAATTTCATTGGGATCCGTGACGTTCGGGTTGGGAATAATTCCGGCAAGATTCTTGATAAACCAAGCGGAAAAATCGCCGAAAAAGTGGTGGTTATGCGAAAATCCGTTCGGCGGATTGTGCGTGATTATCTCAAACAGGGTGTTTGCATTGTACTCGGTGATCCAGCTTGCGAACGACGGATAATCGGGCTTAGCAATCATGTAAAGAGCCAGCTCCTCGTATCCGAACTCGGCGAGAACGTGGAACATCGTCCTTGCGCCGATGATGCCGACGGTCATATTGTCACCTGCGTTATGGATAAGCTCAAGGAGGTGAGCGAACGCTTTTTCCTTTTCGTCGTCATTGAACGCGCCGTAGTAGAGAGCCGCAGCCTGTGTGGTCTGGTGGTTGCCGTAAACAACAAGGTTGTCGTCGATAAGGTGCTCACGGAAGCTGCCGCGAAGCTCGTCGTGCAGCTTTTGAGCGAACTCAGCCCTCAGCTTCATTCCGCAGACGCGGAAAATTTCTGCGGCCTTGCTGCAAATGCCCATTGAAACAAGGGTGTCGGTTACTTCGAGCGGACAGGGCTTGACATTGTCAACGGGGAGCCAGTCGCCCAGACCGATGTGGATGAGACCCTTTTCGTCAACACGGGTCGAAAGATATGAAACATAACGGAAAATGGCTGTTGCGTTCTCGAAAAGAACCTCCTTGTCGCCGCGGTACTGCCAAAGTCTGTACGGAATTTCCGTTAAGGCGGCGTCCCACGCAGGACCGTTGCCCCATTCAAAGCCCCAGCCGGCGGTCGGAACTATGCCCGGAATTGCACCGCGTTCGTCCTGCGATTTTCTCACGCTGAACAGCCACTCACGCAGGGTTCGTTCGCAGTCGAGATTCATCAGGAACTGCTCGGCAGAAAGGTGAGCGTCGCCCGTCCAGCCGTTCTTTTCGCGGTGGGGACAGTCCGTCGGGAAATAGAACAGGTTGGCAAGGTCACTTCTGACGGCAGCATCCTGGAGCTTGTTGACGAGCTCGTCGGAGCAGTCAAATCCGCCCGTTTTATGTATGTCGGCGTGCATAACAACGTATGTCAGCAGATCCTCGGTTGCCTGTTCGTCGTCGATTCCGGTGACGAAGCAGTACTGAAAGCCGTGGTAGCAGAACATCGGCTCCCATATTTCTTCGCCCTCACCCTTGCAGATATAAACCTGAACCTGGGTCATGCCGATCGGCTGAAATTCACATATATTGCACATATCGAGTCCGCCGTCAAAAATGCTCTCGCCGCAGGACATAACGATTTTTTGACCCTTTTTGCCCTTGATTTTCAGACGGACGATACCGGTTATGTTTTCGCCGAAGTCATATATGTAGCCGTCGTTGCAGTATTCCTCTTCGGGCAGAATGTGTTTGGGCAGATTCTCGCGCGGATGAGCAACCACCGAAATGTGCCCCTTGTAAAACCTGACGGGCTTGAGCTCACGAATCTTTTTGATAGGGGAGTGATTTCCCTCGCGCAATTCGCCGGACGGAGCGCCGACCGAAACTGCATTGTCCCAGCCGCTGTCGTCAAAATCAGGGAGATTCCAGCCGTCGATTTCATTGCGTGCGTCATAGCGTTCTCCGCAGCGCAGGTCGTCAAAATAGATGGGGGAGGCGTGAACCTTGAAGCTCTCGTCGGCTTCAAAGCTGAGCTCTTTGCCCTCGCCGCCGCACTCAAAACAGAGCGCCAGCTTCGGCGCACTTCTCCAGCGCGCGAGCTGGAAATCCCACACTTCGCCGCCGATTGGGTTCTGCATACCGTTACCGAGAGCAAACGCGATAACGTTTCTGCCCTTTTTCAGCTTGCTCGAAAGGTCGTAGCGGTCGTAGTAAATCAAATCGTCGGGGTTGGAGATGTAGGGGGCGAGACAGCCCTTTGTAAGACGCTCTCCGTTGAGCCAAAACTCGTAAAAACCGAGACCTGTTACAAGCATTTCCGCTCTTTCGGGGACGAAATCAATGTCAAAGGTTTTTCTGAGATAAGGCGCAGGGAGAAAATCCGTGAATGTGCAGAATTTTTTTGCTGCCGAAATGAAGTTGGTGCTGTATTTCATATTTTCCTCCTGAAAAAAAGGGCTCCGACGGGAACCCTTTTAATTGTTTAAGCTTTCAGTTTTTTATTTCTTCCCGCTCAATGCATTGAACATTCTCTTCTTTCGGAATCATTATGTTCGTGTGGTTGACAATGAGCATCGGTATCATTGTCAGCGTCAGAACAACGATTTCTGCCGTGCCGCCGAGCCTTACCTTCAGGTAAATGGCTGCAAAGCATATCCAAAGGAAAAATGCAATGGTGAGATTAAAGAATTTTCTGTTTGTCCTTGCCTTGTATACGAGGAAGTAGATGACTGCCGTTGCAATGCATATTCCGAAAAGCACGGCGAATGCCGAATGCAAACTCTTTTTGGACAGGAAAAAGTTTATCAGGTTTGTCTGAGTGTCCAGCGTTTGGTCAACATAGTCGCTTGTGTAGGACGGAGCCGTGTAGGTTTCGTAGTTAAGGATAAGCGTAAAGCGTTTCAGCTTTTCGTTCTTGCACATAACTACGCCGAACATGGCGAAAAGTCCGATGATAGACAATGCTTTCGGAAATTTATGTTCAACATGAAATTTCTCAAGCGAATAATTAAGGTTGAGAACTACGGAGGTTGCTATGAGCATACCCCAAAAGATAAATGCTATCCAATGATCTCTGCCGACGTTGCTCGCCGTGGAAGCTCGGTCGCCGTACAACGGGTTTGGCTCAAGAAGCCTGTCGTAGAGCCAGATATAGGCAATCGTGATAATTCCGAAAATCAAAGAAGCATATTTCAGAGCTTTATTTTCTCTTTTTATCATTAAATCACCTCACTACTTCTGAATTTAATCTGATTTTATCATCTTTCGACGCATTTTTCAACATATTTTGTGCTAATGTTATAAAAATTCATAAAATTGTAATAATTTCAGATCTTGGTAATTTCTCCGTTGCAAATATGGAGCTTATTCCGCGAGGAAAGCTCCAAAATCGGGCGGTCGGAAACGAGGTTGTCGGTGTAGACATCCCTTATATCATATTCGGCGGCTTCGCTCTTTATCCGCAGTACCTTTTCCTCGCCCTTGCAGTTTTCGCCGCTTATTTTTCCGCTTTTCGGATCCATTTTTGTGGCTATGAGCAGGTCAACGCCCAGTCTGTCGCAAATCGGTTTGATCTGAAACACGGGTGAGGCGGAACAGACGATCGTCGGAATATCGTGTGACCTCGGCCGGAACCAATCGTTGATTCTCTTTTCGTTTTTTTCCCAGAACAGAGCCGCCTCTTTCTCTGCGTCGATTGCACAAAGATAGGAATAGAACAGCTCCTTTGACCGTTTTTTACTGATTTTGTGAAAAACATAATGGCCGAAAAGTCCGGCTGCCTGTTTCGGCAAAAACCTGATGATTGACGGGTGCCGTTTCAGACAGAAAAGCCAAAATTCGCTGCCCGATTCGCCGCGGAAAACGGTTTTGTCAAAGTCGTAAAGATCAGCAAGCATTAAAAATCAACATCCTTTTTGCCGTCGAGGGAAACAAGCTGAGATTTTCCGTTGTAAACAACCTCAAAGTCGCCTTTGCCGTCAAGGGTGAGCTTAGTGAGCCTGCCGTTTGCCCAGTCGATATCGACCTTCACTCCGCCCTTTGCCGTCAGTCCGTGAATGTGACCGTCAGCCCACTCGTCGGGGAGGGCAGGGAGAACGAGAATACGATTGCCGAAGCTCTGCATGAGAGCCTGCGCGATACCTGCGGTTGCACCGAAGTTTCCGTCAATCTGGAAAGGCGGATGCGCATCAAACATATTGGCGAATGTGCCGCCGCGTCCGCGCTTGTATTTTATCGGGATATAGCGAAGCTGGTTGTTGATAAGCTTTATTACCTTGTCCTTGTCGCGGAGTCTTGCCCAGAAATTGATCTTCCAGCCGAGACTCCAGCCCGTTCCGCCGTCGCCCCTGTTCTCAAGCGTCTTTTTTGCGTAAGAGGCAAGCTCAGGCGTGCGGTCAACGTCAATGAGATTCGCGGGATGGAGCGCATAGAGGTGGGAAACATGGCGGTGGTGCCTGTCGAAGCCCTTTTCGTCGCAGTACCACTCCATAAGGCCGCCGTCCTTGCCCTGTCTGAGCGGAAGGAGCTTTGGCAAGGCTTCCCCGATTTCGCGGCTCATATCGTTTTCAATTCCTAGAGTATCGTATGCGCTGCGGAGATTTGTGAAAAGATCGGCGACGATTTCCATTGTCATATAGGTTGTCTTGCTGACGGAGGTTTCCTTGCCGTTTATCAAATACTCATTTTCCGGAGAAGTGGACGGACACAGAATGAGATATCCGTTGCCGTCGTCGATGAGCATATCAAGGCAGAAGCGCGCGTTTTCCTCCATAATGGGTACAGCCGTTTTGCCGAGATAATCCTTGTCGAGGGTGTATTCGTAGTATTCGTAAAGGTGACGGCAGAACCATGCGCCCGCCATCGGCCAGAACGACCAAACGGGGTTGCCGCCCGACGGGGTGGTGATTCTCCAAAGGTCAACGTTGTGATGGCAGCAGGTGCCGCCGACTCCGTAAAACTTTTCTGCCGTTTCTTTGCCCGATTTCGCGATTTCGCCGATGAATTTAATGAGCGGCTTGTTCATTTCGGGCAGGGAGCACATCATCGTCGGCCAGTAGTTCATTTCGGTGTTGATGTTGACCGTATAGTTCGATCTCCACGGAGAGCACATTGTGAATGTCCAAATTCCCTGAAGAGTCATTGCCTGTGAGCCCTCGCGTGACGCGGAAATTGTCAGATAACGTCCGTAGTTAAAGAGGAGACAGTAAAGGTTGTTGTCGTTTTTCTTGCTGTGCAGGAAATCGTGAATACGACGGTCTGTCGGGACATTGTCCTTTTTGCTCCTGCCGAGGTCGATCGAAACGCGGTTAAAGAAACCGCTGAAATCCTTTATGTGGTCGTCCTTTATGCTGTCGTAGCCCTTGGCAACAGCGTCGGCAAGTCTCTTTTCGCATATCGCCTTGTAATCCTTTTCGGATTCGGTAACGGGCTTGTTCCAGCTTTCAAAGTTGTTTTCCGCCGTGAGATAAATCGTCGCATAAGTCGCGTCGGTAACGTGAAGATGATTTTTGTTAGCCTTGACCTTACCGTCGGTGACTATCCTGAATGCACAGCGGAAGCTGATTCCCTGTCTGTCGCCGTCCTCATAAGTGCAGATAGGATTACCGTTGTTTTCCTCAATATGTGTGGGGCAGATTCCGTCCATTATGTATGTATCGCCCTCAGCGGTAGCCTCGTTTCTGAGGTCGCTGTTCACCATTGCCTTGAAATCGAGCTTGTTCTTGCCCTCGGCGGTGAATTTATATGCCATAACCTTGTCGGGGAAGCTTATGAAACATTCGCGCTTGTAAACGGTGTCGCTTGAGGTGTAGTTCACCGCCGCAACAGCCGTTTCAATGTCAAGGTCGCGCTTGTACTCCCTCGGACACATATTTTTCATTGACGTTATGGTGAGGATACCGAGCTGTAAATACCACTCCGACGGATCGCCTGCGAAATTTTCCTCAATGTAGTCTCTCGCTTCGACCTTTTTGTCGTCGAGAATGAGACGGCGTCCCTCCCTGAAATGCTCAGCCTTATTCTCCACCTTGTAGCCGTGCGAACAGCCGGACCAAAGCGTGTCGAGATTGAGACCGACTTTCTCTGTTTCAACGCCGCCGAAGATCATGGCGCCGAGACTTCCGTTGCCGAGCGGCAAAGCCTCGACCCACGCTTTCGCCGGGTGCTTGTACCATAAATATTGTGAACCTTTTTTCAAGGAATGACCCTCCCAAAGCTTAGATATATGAAAAGTATACAGTATTTCCGTCATTAAAGTCAATCAATTATCTTGCAATTTTCATAAATTTATTATAAAATAACTACGATTGGATTTGTTTATGAGGATTATAGGAGAATACAATGTCGGAAAAGATTTTGATTATCGGCGCAGGTGCCGCAGGACTTATGGCTGCGGGAACCGTATCGGGACGCGGCAAGGACGTGACGATCCTTGAACGCAACGAAAAGCCTGCGCGAAAGGTTGCAATAACCGGAAAGGGAAGATGCAACGTCACCAACAACTGCAAAGAGCTCTCCGAGCTGATTGCAAATGTTCCGGTAAACGGAAGATTCCTTTACAGCGCGTTTTCATCGTTTATGCCGTCGGACACGATCGACCTTATTGAGGATATGGGCGTTCCGCTCAAATGCGAAAGGGGAAACAGGGTGTTCCCGTGCTCCGATAAGGCTATGGATATTGTTGATGCCCTCATTCATTACGGCACGGACGACGGAGCCGAGCTGATTCACGGCAGGGCAAAGGAGCTTATAATTGAAGACGGCACACTCAAGGGCGTTCGCACCTTTGACGGCGAAGAGATAGCCGCAGATAAAATCATTATTGCAACGGGCGGCAAATCCTATCCGCTGACAGGCTCGACGGGAGACGGCTACGAGCTTGCGCGACAGGCAGGACACACAATAATCGAGCCGAAGCCGTCGCTTGTTCCGCTGAGCGTTCATGAGGGATTTTGTTCCGAGCTTATGGGGCTTTCCCTGAGAAACGTCTCGCTGAAAGTGATTGACACAAAGCGCAAAAACAAGGTCGTCTATGACGATTTCGGTGAGATGCTTTTCACCCATTTCGGAGTTTCGGGACCGATGGTTCTCTCCGCAAGCTCAATGATACGCGATATGGAAGCAGGAAGATATTTAATTTCAATCGACCTCAAGCCTGCGCTGTCCGAGGAACAGCTTGATTCGCGTATTCTGAGGGACTTTTCAGACAATACTAATAAGGACTTTATAAATTCGCTCGGTGCGCTGCTGCCGCGAAAGCTCATACCCGTTGTTGTAAGGCTCAGCGGTATCAAGGCGAACGAAAAGGTCAATCAGATAACAAGAGAGCAAAGACACAGACTTGTACAGCTTCTCAAGGATTTCAGGCTGACGGTAAAGGGCTTCAGACCGATAGACGAGGCGATAGTGACTTCGGGCGGAGTCAAGGTGTCCGAGATAAATCCGAAAACCATGGAATCAAAGCTTTTACCCGGTCTTTTCTTTGCGGGAGAGGTTATTGACGTTGACGCATACACGGGCGGATTCAATTTACAAATCGCGTTCTCAACCGGTCATCTTGCCGGCGAGAATGTATGACGGAGGTTTTTATGGCTATAAATATTGCAATCGACGGACCTGCGGGAGCAGGAAAAAGCAGTACGGCAAAGCTCATCGCGAAGAAGCTGGGCTATATATATGTTGATACGGGCGCGCTTTACAGGACGGTCGGTCTCTATTCGATAAGAAAGGGCATTGACACCAAGGACGCGGAGAAGGTTATCGCAACTCTGCCCGACATTAAGGTGGAAATCAGATTTGTTGACGGCGCACAGCACGTTTTCCTCAACGGCGAGGACGTTTCCGACGCTATAAGAACGCCTGAGGCTTCAATGGGCGCGTCCAACGTTTCGGCTATACCGAAAGTCAGGGAGTTTCTCTTTGACCTTCAGAGAAATATTGCCGCCGAGAATAATTGTATTATGGACGGCAGGGACATCGGAACCGTTGTTCTGCCGAATGCGGACGTAAAGATTTTTCTCACGGCGTCCGTTGAGGAAAGAGCGACCAGAAGATACAAGGAAATGATTGAAAAAGGCGAGAGCGCGGATTATGACGACATCCTTGAGGACATCAAAAAGCGCGATTACCAGGACAGCCACAGAGAGATCGCTCCGCTCAAACAGGCGGACGACGCAATATTTGTTGACAACGGCGGCTATGACCTTGAAAACGGCGCGGAATATCTGCTCGGAATTATCAGGGAACATTTGAAGTGATAATATAAATTTCCTCGTCACCCTACGCTCGGTACTGATGGAGTTTCAAACGTAGGGCATGATGCCCACATCATGCCGCAATCAATCAGAAAATATATAGGCTCCCATTTAGGGGAGCTGTCGGCGCAGCCGACTGAGGGGTTTTGCTTAAAAGTTTGATGAAAACTATCTAACCCCTCCGACTTCGGCGCAAGCCGCCGAAGCCACCTCCCCTAAAGGGGCGGCATTAAGTTCGCAGAAGCCGACCAAGACTTCCCCTATAAGGTGAAACAAGAAATTTTCCCCACATATTATCACAAAAGGAAGGGTCAATATGGCATACAAATATAATTATGAATCGGACAAGAGCCACTTCCTTTACAGGATCATCAGACCGCTTGCAAAGGCCGTTGTCGGTTCAAGGTACAAAATAACATACGTCGGCGTGGAGAATGTTCCGACAGACAGGGGCATCATTCTTGCCTCCAACCACATTACCGCGATGGACCCGATTATTATCGGAGTCGGCTGTAAGGTGAAGTTCCATTTCATCGCGAAAGAGGAGCTTTTTGAAAAGAATATCGTCGGCTGGTTCCTTGCCAACCTGAACGCATTTCCCGTTGACCGCAGCAAGTTCGATTTCCCTGCAATGAACCACGCCGTCAAGGTCGTTGAGGACGGCGGAGCACTCGGCATTTTTCCTGAGGGCACGCGCTCCCACGACTTCAAGCCCCACGAGGCAAAGGGCGGAGTGTGCTATGTTGCCAAAAAATGCAAATGCGATGTTGTGCCCGTTTCGATTTACACCTGCGACGAGGCTAAAAAGGGCACGCGTCTGACGGTTCGCTACGGCAAACCGATAAAGTATGAAGAGCTCGGATTCCATGAGGACACGGACAAGATGAAGGATCTTCGCTACGGCTCAAACCTCATTATGGAGAGAATAACCGAGCTTTGGAGGCTGGGTCATGCAGATTAAGCTTGCGAAAAGCGCCGGCTTCTGCTTCGGCGTGAACAGAGCGGTTGACCGTCTTTATCAGATGGTGAAAAGCGGAGAAAAGGTGTGCACCCTCGGTCCGATAATTCATAATCCTCAGGTTATCGAGGATCTGAAAAGCAAGGGTGTTGTGATTGCCGACACAATCGACGATATTCCGCCCGGCACAAGGCTTGTGCTCAGAACGCACGGCGTGGAAAAGCAGGTCATTGACGAGCTGAAGAAAAGGGGATACGAATACTGGGACGCGGCTTGTCCGTTCGTCCGCAAAATACACAAGATCGTCACCGACAACTCCGATGAGAACACGGTCGTGCTCATAGCCGGGGACGCCAATCATCCTGAGGTTCAGGGAATTAAAAGCTACTGTAAGGGCGAGGTGATTGTTTTCAAAAACCTTGAAGAGCTCGAAAAAGCCGACATAAACTGCGAAAAAAGAATTATAGCAGTTGCACAGACGACTTTTAATACTTTAGAATGGGAAAAATGTTTAAAAAAATTAAAAAAAGACTATACAAAAGCTTTAATATTTGATACAATATGTAATGCTACTGATGAGCGGCAGGAGGAGGCTATAAAATTAGCCGAGGAATGTGACGCTATGATCATAGTAGGAGGACGGCAAAGTTCCAACACAGTGAAGTTGAAGGCTGTTTGCGAAAACTGTTGTCCGACCTATCTTATCGAAACGGCGCAAGAGCTTAAAAATATCAGCTTTGCGGGATGTCGAAAGGTGGGTGTCACCGCAGGAGCATCAACTCCGGCGGCAATCATAAAGGAGGTACTTTCAACAATGTCAGAAAATGTAAACACAAACCCGATTGAAAATGCAGAGGAGGTGGCAAAAACTTCCGCTGAAGATCTTGATTTTATGGAGGCACTCGAAGAGTCTCTTAACAATATGAGCACCGAGCAGAAAGTTGTCGGTGTGGTCACAGGTATTTCACCGAGTGAGATCCAGGTCGATATCGGCAGAAAGCAGACAGGCTATGTTCCTGTTGACGAGTACAGCGCAGATCCGACAGCAGATCCGATGAAGGAGCTCAAGATCGGCGACGAGATCAAACTCATCATCATGAAGACAAACGACCAGGAAGGCACAGTAATGCTTTCCAAGAAGAGATATGACGCTCAGGGCGCATGGGACAAGATTGAGGCTGCCAAGGAGAACGACGAGGTTGTTTCCGGTACAGTTACAGACGTTGTCAAGGGCGGCGTTATCGTTATCGTAAACGGCGTAAGAGTTTTCGTTCCGGCATCTCTCGCAACCGCTTCAAGAGGAGATTCTCTTGACGATCTTCTCAAGACAAAGGTTGACCTCAAGATTATCGAGGTTAAGTCAGAGCGCGGCCGCAAGAAGGCTATCGGTTCCATCAAGGCTGTTATCAGAGAGGCTCGCAAGGCCGCTGAGGAAGCTTTCTGGGCACAGGCAGAAGAGGGACAGGTTTACCACGGTGTGGTTAAGTCACTCACAAACTACGGCGCATTCGTTGATATCGGCGGCGTAGACGGAATGGTACATATTTCCGAGATGTCATGGAAGAGAATCAAGCACCCGTCAGAGGTTCTTTCCGTCGGTCAGGAGATCGAGGTTTATATCAAGAGCCTTGACAAGGAGAATAAGAAGATTTCTCTCGGCTACAAGAAGGCAGAGGACAATCCTTGGGAGATCCTTCGCCGCGACTATCCCGTTGACACGGTTATTGATTCCGAAATCGTAGGTCTCACCTCATTCGGCGCATTCGCAACCGTTATTCCGGGAATCGACGGACTTATCCACATTTCTCAGATCGCTGACCAGAGAATCGGCAAGCCTGCCGACGTTCTCAAGATCGGCGAGAAGGTTAAGTGCAAGATCACAGCTATCGACTTTGACAAGAGCCGTGTAAGCCTTTCAATCCGCGCCCTTCTTCCTAAGGAGGACGAGGCTGCCGAGGAGGCTGCAGACGCTCCGGCTGAGGAAGCTTCAGAAGAAGCACCTGTCGAGGAATAATTTATTTAACAGAAAAGCAAGGCTGTCGCTGAAAATGCGGCAGCCTTTTTTGTGGGATCGGTCGGGCGTGTTGAGCTTTTGACTTGACAGGAACACTTTTACTGTGGTAATCTTATGAAAAGGATGTGGATAGTATGGCGGAGTGCTTAACAGACAAACGGATAGCTTGGATTGACAATGCGAAAGCTTTTGCGATTTTTTTCATTGTGCTCGGACATCAGCTGACGCGCGGAGCGGTTTATGATTATCTGTATACATTTCATGTTTTGCTGTTCTTTTTCCTTTCCGGACTGACGTTCAGCGCCAAAAAACCGATAAAACAGTTTTTAGCTGAAAAGTTTAAGGGCATAATGCTGCCGTATTATTTGTTCTCAATAATAAGTATAGGCATATATAATGTTTACGAAATGCTTAAACCGTCGGGCGAGAAAATAAGCCTTGTGAATTGCATTATCGGAATGCTAATCGGAACCCGCACGAACGGATTAATGAAATGGAATACACCGCTTTGGTTTTTGCCGTGTCTGTTTTCGCTTCTTGTCGGAGCATACCTGATACGCAGGTATTTGCTTGGAAACAACAACACAATCAAATCGGACATTGCGGTATTTTTTGTTTCCCTCGCCGTTGTTATCACGCTTAATTATTTTGACTTTTACCCGAACGCTCCGCTTGGAATTATTCAGGCTGTAAATGCATCTCCTGTTTTCACTCTCGGAATACTGACGATGAAGCTTCTGCGCAGAGGAAGTCTTAAAATGAACAACAAGGCTGTCAGCTTGATTCTGGGAGCTGTCTTGATAGCAGGCGGTGCGCTGCTTGGCAGACTTAATTCATGTCCGGATTTTTCACTCAACAGATTCGGAAAGCTGTACATTTTCTTGCCTGCGGCTTTGTGCGAAATTGCCGGATGGTGTCTGCTGGCAAGTCTGATAAAATTCAAACCGCTTGAATACATAGGACGGAACACGAAAGTGATTTTATTGACGCATAAGTTTGTTATATTATTTTACAGTCTTCTTCCGATTCCGAGAACAAAGGACAATGTAATTCTCGGTGTGGGACTTTCCGTTGTAACAATTGCGCTTTGCCTTGCCTTTGGCTGGGCCGTGGAAAAAATATATCCGCCGATTATAGGAAAGCCTGCACGGAAAAAGGCTTTGGCAGAATAAAATACACATAATTATACAAGCCTGCCTTGTCAGGCACAATCAAATTGAATTTTTTGAATATCACAAAAAACGAGGGACTGTCGCTGAATGTTACAGTCCCTCGTATCGGTTATTTTATCAATTTTTCAAGTGCCGCTTCAAACGCTTTGTCCTGTTCGGGTGTGCGCTTGGACGGACCTTTCATTCTTCCGCCGGCGTTTCGTATCTTCTTGGAAACGTAGCGCGTGAAGAGAAGCTGATCAATGTTTTTGTCGGTGTAGACCATTCCGTTCTGGCTCAGCGGCACAGCCTTTCTCGCAAGGCACATTGCCGCCAGTCCGTAGTCCTGGGTGACGACTATATCGCCCTCTCCGACAAGATTGACAATTTTGAAATCAACGCTGTCCGCGCCCTTTTCGACGACAATCGTTTCGGCACCGTCACGCTTAAATTCGTGCGATGTGTCGCAGAGAATCGTACATTCGATTCCGTTTTTTGAGGCAATTCTAACGGTCAGGTCAACAACGGGACAGCCGTCCGCATCAATCAGAATTTTCATATCAAAGAGCTTCGACAATCTCCTTGGTGTCTCTTGCGATCATAAGCTCCTCGTTGGTGCAGATAACGTATACCTTTACCTTTGAATCGGGAGTTGAGATCTCACCCTCAGGACCTCTCTTGAGCTTGTCGTTGATATCGTAGTTGATTTTAACGCCCATAAATGCAAGCTTGTCACATACGCGGTCTCTGTACTGCGGGTTGTTTTCGCCGATTCCGCCCGTGAATACAATTGCGTCAAGTCCGCCCATAGCTGCGGCATATCCGCCTATGTACTTTGTGAGCTGGTGGCAGAGCATTGATTCAATGAGCTTTGCTCTCGCGTCGCCCTCTTTGGCTCTCGATTCGATGGTTCTGTTGTCGCTTGTGCCGCAAAGGCCGAGCATACCGGACTTCTTGTTCATCACGGTGTCCATCTCATCGGGGGAGAGACCCTCTTTTTTCATGATTATAGGAACGATAGCCGGGTCGATCGAACCGCAGCGTGTGCCCATCATAATTCCCTCAAGAGGAGTTACGCCCATTGTTGTATCAAAGCACTTGCCGTCAACAACAGCGGAAATCGAAGAACCGTTGCCGAGGTGGCAGGTGACGATCTTGCTGTGCTCCGGATTGCCGAGAAGCTCAATGCACTTCTTGCTTACAAAGCGGTGCGATGTGCCGTGGAAGCCGTAGCGGCGAATGCCGTATTTCTCATAATACTCGTAGGGAAGAGCATACATATATGCATAGTCGGGCATGGTCTGGTGGAATCCCGTGTCAAAAACAGCAACCTGGGGAACGCCGGGCATAATCTTCTGACAAGCCTTGATACCGGTGAGGTTTGCGGGGTTGTGAAGCGGTCCGAGGTCGAAGCACTCCTTGATAGCCTCCTCAACCTTATCGTCAACAAGAACAGAGCCGCTGAATTTTTCACCGCCGTGAAGCACGCGATGACCGACAGCGTCGATTTCGTCGGTTGAACCGATAACGCCGTGGCTTGCGTCAACAAGAGTGTTAAGGACAATCTTGAGTGCCGCCGCATGATCCGGCATCTCCATCGGCAGAGCCTTTATGTTTTTGGTTTCATCTGACGGAACCTTGTGTGTGAATGTGCTTTCTGTTCCGATTTGTTCGCAGTTTCCTTTTGCAAGAACCGACTCATTTTCCATATCAATGAGCTGATATTTAAGAGATGAGCTTCCTGCGTTGACAACGAGAATCTTCAAAATTTTTCCCTCCAAGATATTGTAACATTTAGATTTCTGTTATATTATATTCCTGTGAGAATTTTTTTTCAAGACAAAGATTGCATTTTTTGACGATAAATTGTATAAATAATGTATTATTGGAGGATTCGTGATGAAAATCGGAGGAATTGTTGCGGAATACAACCCTTTCCACAACGGTCATAAGTATCAGGTTGAAAAAAGCAAGGAGCTCGGCGAGTGGACGCACGTTGTCGCGGCGATGAGCTCCAACTATGTTCAGCGCGGAGAGACAGCCCTCATATCAAAATGGGCGAGAGCCGAAATGGCAGTCAAAAACGGCGTTGACCTTGTCATCGAAATACCGACTCTGTGGAGCACGTCCTTTGCCCAGAGATTTGCGCTCGGCGGAGTATCACTGCTTGACAGCCTCGGCTGTGTCGATATGCTCAGCTTCGGCAGCGAATGCGGAGATATAGATGAGCTTATCGAGTGCAAAAATGCCATAAACAGCGACGCCGTTACGGAAAGACTCAAGGAAAACCTTGATTTCGGTCTCAGCTTTGCCTCGGCTCGTGCCGAAGCCCTCAGAACAGTATACGGAAACAGGTTCTTTGATATTCTTGAGGAGCCGAACAACACCCTCGGAATCGAGTATCTTCAGGCTCTTGACAAGCTTGATTCCTCCATTGTTCCGATGACGATCAAGCGCGTCGGCGCATCGCACGATTCGATAATCAGAAGCGAGAATTTCGCCTGCGCTTCGGACATCAGGTCAATGATGCTCGGCGGCGGCAGGGAGTGGGAAATGTTCGTTCCGCAGTCCGTTGTCGATATCTACCGCCGCGAGGAGGAGAATAACCGGGCTCCGTGTCCGAACTCAAAGCTGGAGTTCAGTATTCTCTGCTGTATGCGTCAGCTCAGCGCCGAGGATATCGGACTTTCGCCCGATGTCAGCGAGGGAATCGAATACAGAATCCATGACGCCGCGCTGAAAGCAAGCTCGCTCGAAGAGCTTTATCAGCTCGCAAAGACCAAGCGCTATTCCCATGCAAGAATCAGAAGAATCGTTCTGCACGCGTTTATGGGCTTTGTCGCCGATGATTACAAGGAAAATCCGCCGTATATTCATGTCCTTGCAATGAACGAAAAGGGCAAGGAGATTCTCAAAGAGGCGAAGGACAAGGCGAAAAAGCCGATAGTTACCAAGGCATCGGATTTTGACACCCTTGACGATTACGGACGTCATGTTTTTGCCCTTGAGGATATGTGCACGGACGTCTATTCGCTCGCTTCGCCGGTCATTTTGCCGTGCGGCAGGGAGAAGACAAACGGCATCGTCGTTATCTGAGTGTTTCTTAATGGCGGCAAATCGGCACCGTTCGGGCAGCTATGCCGCAAAAACTATGCCGACGGCGGCGAATGTAAACAAAAATTTAAACAAATGACATAATAAGTTCAAAAAAATTTGTTATTTTTTGGGCAAATTCATTTGACTTTAAATGTTTTCTTTGGTACAATGTAATGGAAAATATGCTTTGTATAAAAGCGATAAGGAGGAATGCACCTTGACAGATGCAAAAACACTTGCATACATCAATATGTATGCCGTGCTCGGCACACTTGAAAACCTGTGCGAGCTTGATCCGAAAGCAAGCGCCCTTGTAGCTGATATTAAGCCTATCACAATCGGCTTTGAAGTTAAGGACGGCCCGTCTGCAACACTTACATTCAAAAACGGCAGATGCCGTATGGAACAGGGCTGCACAGACTGCGACGTTAAGCTTCCGTTCTCCTCTTGTGAGAAGTTCAACGGTCTTATTGACGGAACGGTTACACCTATTCCCTCAAAAGGTTTCCTTCACATAAAGTTCCTTTTGAACACCTTTACCAAGCTCACGGATATTCTTACAAACTATATGCGTCCGAGCGAGGAAGACCTCAAGGACGAAGAGTTCTTCAACATGAGCACAACTCTTATGTTCTACACAATCACCGTTGCTATTTCTCAGATCGGTAACTACGACAAGATCGGTAAGTTCTCCGCTGAGCACATCATTGACGGCGACATCATGATGTCCATCAAGGGCGGTCCGAAGGCTACAATTCACGCCAAGAACGGTCACCTTGTTACAATCAAAAAGGCTCCCGAAGATCCCCGTGCCGTTATGGAGTTCGGCTCAATGCAGCTTGCAAACGACCTCTTCAACGGTAAGGTAAGCGCAATGGCTAAGATCGGTGAGGGCACCATCACAATGAACGGCATGATTAACATGCTCGATAATATGAACCGAATCCTTGACAGAGTCGGTCTCTATCTTGCATAAGGGGGATACGAAAAATGGCTAATTTTAAAATCAATCAGTACGACAAGAGCCGTGAGTGGTTCGACCGTGCTATAAAAGTAATCCCGTCGGGCGTTTACGGTCATCTCGGCCCGGCTGAGGGTAACTTCATTCCCGTCAGCGCATGGCCTTTCTTCTCCGAGAAGGCAAAGGGTACATACTTCTGGGACGTTGACGGCAACAAGTTTATCGACTATATGTGCGCCTATGGTCCGAACATTCTCGGCTACGGCGATCCGGACGTTGACAAGGCAGCTCTTGAGCAGGTTAAGCTCGGCAACTGCGTAACCTCTCCGTCCTACAAGATGGTTGAGCTCGCAGAGCTTATGGTTGATACAGTCAACACCGCCGACTGGGCTTTCTTTGCAAAGAACGGTAACGACGTTACTACTCTTGCCATCATGGCAGCCCGTAACGCTACACACAGAAAGAAGATTATCTTCGTAAACGGCTTCTATCACGGTGTTTCCGCAGTCGTTCAGAAGATCGACTATCCGGGCATTCTTCCCGAAGACGTTGCCAACAACCTCTATGTTGACTGGAACGACTTTGACGCTCTTGAGAAGCTCGTTAATGAGCATGACGGCGAAATCGCTGCATTCATCTCAACACCTTATCTCCACGGCAACTATTTTGACAACCAGCTTCCGGCAGACGGCTACTGGCAGAAGGTTCGTAACCTTTGCACAGAGAAGGGCATCGTGCTCATCGTCGACGACGTTCGTGCAGGATTCCGTCTTGATCTTGCAGGTTCCGACCACTACTACGGCTTCGAGGCTGATATGATCTGCTTCTGTAAGGCTATCGCAAACGGCTGGAACGTATCCTGCCTCTGCGGTAAGGATTTCCTCAAGGACGCTGTTTCCGGAATGTCATACACAGGCTCTTACTGGATGAGCGCTATCCCGTTCGCAGCCGGTATCGCAAACATCACAAAGATGAGAGAGCTCAACCTCCCGTCAATCCTTATGGAAAAGGGCAAGAAGCTCACAGACGGTCTTAAGGAAGCAGGAAAGAACAACGGATTTGACCTTGTTGTTTCCGGTGAGCCGTCACTCTTCTACCTCAGAATTGCCAACGACGACACAATGATGCTCCATCAGGCATGGATCGCAGAGTGCGTCAAGAGAGGCATTTTCTTCGCAGGTCACCACAACCACTTCATCAACTACGCTCTTTCCGATGCCGATATCAAGCATACGATCGAGGTAGCCGACGAAGCATTCAAGGTTGTTAAAAAGGATCATCCTGAGGCTTTCTAAGAGTTTCAGATAAGATAATCAATTTACTCACGGGCGGCGGAGCTTGCTGCCCGTGATAAAAAAGAATAACAATAGGGAGGAAAACTCTTATGGCATTAACCAAACAGGAATGGTTGGCTCTTGAGAAAAAAGCTTTCGAGCTTCGTAACCTCTGCCTTGACACAACATTCTGGGCAGGCAGCGGCCATATCGGCGGCGGTATGAGCGTTATGGATATGTTGACCATTCTCTACCACAAGTACCTCAACATTAAAAAGGACGACCCCAACTGGGAAGACAGAGACCGTTTCATCCTTTCAAAGGGTCATTCGGGAATCGCTTATGCTCCCGTTCTTTGTGACTTCGGTTACAACGATCCTGAGCAGCTCAAGACTTTCAACCTCACAAACTCAAAGATGGGTATCCATCTTGACTCTAACAAGGTTGTAGGTGTTGACGCTTCAACAGGTTCCCTCGGCCACGGACTTTCAATCGCTCTCGGTACTGCTCTTGCAGCCCGCGTTCTCGGCAAGGATTACAAGACCTATTGTATCCTCGGCGACGGCGAGTGCGACGAGGGTTCAAACTGGGAGGCAGCAATGTCAATCAACGCTTTCCACGCAACAAACGTTATCTCGTTCGTTGACCGTAACAAGTGTATGATCGACGGTCGCACAGAGGATGTTATGCCCCTTGAGCCTTTCGCTGACAAGTGGCGCGCATTCGGTTTCCATGTATTTGACATCGACGGTCACAACATGATGGAACTTTCAGACGCAATCGACTACGCTCTCGGCGAGCCCGACGCTCCCGTTATGATCATTGCCAACACCATCAAGGGTGAGGGTATCGACTTCATGGAGGACGATTATCACTGGCATTACGGCGCAGTTGATGAGGCTAAGTATAAAGAGGCTAAAGAAAGCCTCAAGAAGCACTATGAGAAGCGTATTGCTCGTGTAGAAAAGGAGGCAAAATAATGGCAGGCGGACTTTCATATACGGCTCTTGAATCCACAGAGCTTTCAACAGCGGAAATCTACGGCCAGACACTTGTTGACCTCGGTCGTGAGCATAAGGAAATCGTCGGACTTTCGGCTGACCTTGCAGGATCTACAAAGATCGGCGTGTTCGGTAAGGAGTTCCCGGATCGTTTCTTCAACGTAGGTATTGCCGAGCAGAATATGTTTGGTATGGCAGCAGGTATGGCTAAGGCCGGACTTGTTCCCTTCGTTTCAACTTTCTCAACATTTGCATCTCTTCGTTCTGCTGATCAGATTCACACAGATATCTGCTATCAGAACGTAAACGCAAAGATCATCGCTACCCATTCGGGTACATCTTTCGGTCAGGCGGGTTCAACTCACCACGCTATCTGCGATATGGCAGTTATCCGTTCAATGCCGAACATCACACTTATCTGCCCCGCTGACGGTATCGAGACAGCAGAAGCAGTTAAGGCAGCTTATGAGAACTTCGGTCCTTACTATATCCGTATCAACCGTGGTTTTGACCGTACTCTTTACGGCAAGGATTATCCCCGTGAGTACAAGTTCGAGGTCGGCAAGGCTATCGAAGTAAATCCCGGTACAGACATCACAGTTATCGCTTGCGGTTCCTGCGTATTCCAGGCTTACCAGGCAGCTAAATTCCTTGAAGAGGCTGACGGACTCAAGGTTCGTGTTCTTGATATGCACACAATCAAGCCTATCGACAAGGAAGCTGTACTCAAGGCAGTTATGGATACACGCCGTATCATCACGGTTGAGGATCACACGGTTCTCGGCGGTCTCGGCGGCGCTGTTGCCGAGGTTATGGCTGAAGCCGGCAAGGGCTGTGCATTCACCCGTCTCGGTCTCCAGGATAAGTTTGCACCTATCGGTCTCCACGAGGACATTATGTCAATGCTCGGCATCGACTGCAACGGTATTATCGCTGCTGTTCGTGAGGCTATGAACAAGGACTTCGAGGAAGACGACAACTGGGACGACGATGTATAATATCGAAAGGAATGATTGATAATGGCAAATGAAGTTTTATTAACCAATAAAATCTTCCTTAACTCTGCATTGCCGCTTCTCAAGGTTATTGCAAACGACGATCCGAAGCTCGCCAAGAAGTTTGAGCATATTCATTGCATCTATCAGGTAAGCTGTTTGGATCCCGACGCACCCGGCGGCAAGTATGCTACCCATTTCACCGTCAACAACGGTGAGTGGAAAGTTTGTGCGGACAAAGTTGCTACAAACGCTCACATTGAGCTTGAGTTCAAGTCAATGGAGGCTATGAACGCATTTTTTAAGGGCAAGATTGCTCCGGCAACTCTCCCGAAGATGAAGGGCGTTCTTAAGAAGCCCGTTGAGTTTGCGGCATTTATGGCTGTCCTTCTCAAGATGTCATCTCTTCTCAATATCAAGGCTGCCCCGGAGGATGAGGCAACACAGGTTCTCGCCTGCAAGTGCTTCTTCTATCTCCTTTCATCGGGCATCAGCCAGCTCAACAAGAACGGCCACGAGGGTGTTCACGATTGGGCAAAGAAGAGCCCCGACCGTGTTTATGCATGGGCGGTTGACGGACATCCCGAGGTCAATGCTTTCCTTCGTGTTAAGGCAGGCAAGACCAGAGCAGGTCGCGGCACCTACAAGAGAGCTATGCCTTTCTTCACCATGAGATTTGATTGCCTTGAGAGCGCATTCGGCATCCTCCTTTCAACGGACGATATGCTCGAATCCACAAAGCACGGCAAGCTCATCATGGACGGTGCTCCGGAGTTCGGCGCACAGATCGGCGACTTTATGATGCAGGTCGGCGCTTACGCACAGGGTTAAAAGATAACTTAACAATAATAAATCGCTGTCAAGGTTTTTGCCGAGACAGCGATTTTGTTTGTATTTATTATGCCTTTTTTGTTGGCTTCTTCTTGCTTCTTATGAATCCGATTGCAAGGCTTATGATAAGCATTACCAATGCCACGCTGACCCAGCAGAAGCCCATTGAATAGAGCGGAAGCTTTTGGCAAAGCGTTGTTATAAAGCCGAGTGAAAGTCCGACCTCGTCACAGGCATAAATGACGCTGACAACGCCGGTGGCACCGATTACGAGCGGATAAACATAACGGTTATTTTTCCACAGCTTGTCGCTGAGTCCGAGGATAATAAGAACGATTGCCATGGGATAGATTGCATTAAGAATCGGAATCGAAATGCCGAGGATTGCCGTCAGTCCGAGGTTGCATACTAAAAACGAGAAAGCTATTATGATACACACCCATTTGCGATAGCTTATTTTTTTGAAGATCACCGAGAAAAACTGCGAAATGGAATTGATAAGACCTACGCAGGTTGTAAGACACGCAAGCGTGAAAATAGCTGCGAGAAGAATTGCTCCCGGTGCACCGAAAAGCTGATATACGATACAGCGAAGCGTCCATGCGCCGTTTTCCTGAATAGGATAAACGCCGGAGCTTGCTGCACCCATGTAGGTGAGCATGATGTAAACCGCAGCAAGGATTGAGCCTGCGATTACTCCTGCAAAAACAGTGTGACGAACCAAATCCTTTTTCTCTTTAAGCCCGAATGTGCCGAGCGTGGTTGCAATGACAAGACCAAAATTAAGGGCGGCGATGGTGTCCATCGTCTGATAACCCTCCGAGAAGCCCTTAAAAAATGCACCGTTTCGGTAGGCTTCCTGAGCCGGGGCGATGTTGACCTCACCCTTGAATAAAAAGCTTATAAAAAGGAAAACGATAAGAATCAGCAGGCTCGGGGTCAGCACATTGCCGATTCTGCTGACGAGCTTGCCGGGCGTCATACAAAGCCAAAGAGCGACAAGGAAAAAAACGAGCGAATAAACGATCATCCAAAGCTTCACGGAGTGTCCCTCGGGGAGATAGGGTGCAACCGCCATTTCAAACGGGACGGAAGCGGCTCTCGGAATGCCGAGTCCCGGGCCGATTGAGAGATAAATCAAAACAGTGAAGATAATTGAAAATCGCTTGCCGACCTTTTGTGCCAGGCGGTCAAGTCCGTTGAATTCGGCGACAACGATAACGCCCAGCACGGGGAGAATTACCGCCGTGGCGAGGAAGCCGACCATAGCCGAGACCGAATGATCACCCGCATTTTGACCGAGAAACGGTGGAAAGATAAGGTTTCCGGCTCCGAAAAAGAGTGAAAACAGCATGAAGCTTATCAATGTCATTTTTCTTTTTGTTAGTTTCATTTGATCCCATCCTTTAACTTTTGAAATCTGCATGAGGGCATAAAAAAGCCCGCCCCAAATCTCTTTGAGACGAGTACAAAACTGTACAAAATACCCGTAAATAACCCTTCAATAGATGATTATATCATTTAAACAGCAGAGTGTCAATAGAATGAGAATGTTAATAGAGAAATTATGAAAAAAAGTAAGATTTTCTATTGACAAATCCCCTTGACGGGGCTATAATATAGAAAATTTTAAAGGTTGGAGGAAGCTCGATGTTGAACAATAAAATATACAATCGATTTTATTACTACCATCACTGCGGCCTTTCTGCCTTTGCAAAAATCGGCTAAAATGATGGCTTTTCGCCGTTGCCGAAAAATAAAGTGTAGAGATTCCGCATAGAAGATTCGTTGAGAATAAGCTATGCGGATTTTTTATTGTCATTATTTAGCAAATGAGGGATATTCAATGAACAGTCTTGAAAACGCAAGAAAAACAATCGAAACCATTGACGCCGAGATGGCTGATCTCTTTGAAAAGAGAATGAAAGCCGCCGAAGCCGTTGCCGAGTATAAGCGCGAGAACGCTATGCCGATCGAGGACAAAAAGCGCGAGGCTCAGCTCACGGCAAGAAATGCAGACTTTGTTTCATTTGAATTTCGTCCCTACTATGAAGAGTTTATACAGAACATTATGGATGTTTCCAAGCAGTATCAGAAGCGGATACTTGAGGGAATGAAGATCGCATACAGCGGCGTTGAAGGTGCGTTCGCCCACATTGCCGCCTGCCGAATCTTCAAATGCGGCGAAACGATGTCCTGCCCGGATTTCGACAGCGCCTACAAAGCCGTTGAGGACGGGATCTGCGACTGTGCGGTTCTGCCGATTGAGAACAGCTATGCCGGTGATGTTGACCGCGTGATCGACCTTGCGTTCCGCGGCAACCTTTCCGTTTCGGGAATTTTCGATATGCCGCTGGGTCAAAGCCTTTTGGCAAAGCCGGGAGCGGATATCGAGGACATAAAGGAGGTCTGCAGCCATTCGCAGGCATTGACTCAATGTATGCCGTATCTCACTCGTCACGGCTGGAAGCTGACGCAGGCTGTGAATACCGCCGTGGCGGCGAAGTCTGTTGCCGAGGGAGACAGAAATGACATTGCCGTTGTCGCTTCCAAGGACGCGGCGGCGCTCTACGGATTGAAAATCCTGCAGGAGGATATAAACGAAAACAAGAACAACACGACCAGATTCGCCGTTTTTACAAGAGCCGAGTGCATTGTGTCGCCGAGCGACGGACATTTCTTGCTTATGTTCACGACAAAGAACGAGCCGGGCTCTCTCGGCGGAGCGATTTCCGTCATTGGAGAAAACAAATTTAACCTGAGGAGTCTGAAGAGTCGCCCGACGGGAAACGAAAACTGGGAATATTACTTCTACGCAGAGGGCGAGGGAAACATAGGCTCACCGAGCGGACAGAAAATGATAAAAGAGCTGAAAGAGCTTTGCGAGAATGTAAAAATACTCGGAAGCTTTGTTGACGAAAAGGTGCTTAACTGAAAGGAGTGTGCGGACAATGAGTGAATTATATATGGAGCTGGGTGCCGACGGATACAGAATTACCGTTGAGCGCGGCGCACTTGAAAAAGCAGGCGAGCTTATGAAGCTCGAAAGAAAAGTGTTGATAGTCACCGACGACGGAGTGCCTGAGGAGTATTCAAAAAAGGTTGCTTCGTTCTGCGGCGAACCTCACATAGTTACCCTGCCTCAGGGCGAGCACAACAAATGTATGAGAACGTATATGGAGCTGCTCGAAACGATGGTGGAGAACGGATTTGACCGCAATGACTGCGTGGTTGCAGTCGGCGGCGGAGTTATGGGAGACCTTGCAGGCTTCGTTGCTTCGACATATATGAGGGGCGTTGATTTTTATAACGTTCCGACAACTCTTCTTTCCCAGATAGATTCGTCGATCGGCGGCAAGGTTGCCGTTGATTTCAAGGGTTATAAAAACATTGTCGGTGCATTTTACCAGCCGAAAGCCGTGCTGATAGACCCCGATGTGCTGAAAACGCTGTCGCAAAGGCAGTTCGCCTGCGGAATGGCGGAAGCGGTCAAAATGTTTGCAACGTTCAACAAAGAGATGTTTGAAGAGGTTGAAGAAAACGGTTCCGAGAATATCGACAAAATAATCATTGAAGCGCTGAAAATAAAGAAATCGGTCGTTGAGCAGGACGAAAAGGAAAACGGACTGCGTAAGGTGCTCAATTTCGGACACACGGTCGGTCATGCGATTGAGAGCATAGAGGAAAACAACGACTATCCGCTCTTCCACGGCGAATGTGTCGGCATCGGAATGCTGTGTATGAGCAGTCCCGAAACGGCAAGACGCCTGAGACACATTCTTCACCGAATGGACATACCGACGGCGTGGAGAGGCGACGAAAACGAGCTTAAGGAAGCCATGCTCCACGACAAGAAGGCTAAAAACGGAGCGATAACGGTTATAACGGTCGACGAGATAGGCTCGTACAAGACCGAAAAAATGACCGTTGACGAGATAACACAGAGATGCAGGGAGGTGCTGACGCTGTCATGAAAAATACTTTCGGAAATGCGCTGAGCGTGACGCTCTTCGGCGAAAGTCACGGTGCCGCGATCGGAGCGGTAATTGACGGAATTGCACCCGGAATTGAAATTGATACGGATTATATTGACAAAAAGCTTGCGCTTCGCAGACCGAGCGGAAAAATCTCGACGGCAAGAAGCGAAAGTGACAACGTGATTTTTGAAAGCGGCGTATACAACGGACACACTACGGGAACACCGATTTGCCTGTTGATAAAAAACGCAGACACCCACAGCTCCGATTATAGCGAGCTGGCTGGCAAAGCGAGACCCGGGCACGCCGACTATCCCGCTTTCTGCAAGTATCACGGATTTGAGGACGCGCGCGGCGGCGGTCACTTCAGCGGCAGGATAACCGCGGCTCTTGTGGCGGCAGGCGCAATCGTTCAGAACGCGCTGAAAAAGCAGGGCATTGTAATCGGCACGCACATCAGCCGTCTGGCAAATATTGACGACAAAAAAATGAGCGCCGAAGATGCGGCAAGGCTTGAAAATGCGGAGTTCCCGTTGGTAGATGAAAGCCTTGAGGAGCCGATGAAGGCGGCAATACTCAGGGCGAGAGAGGACGGCGACAGCGTCGGAGGAATACTTGAGACAACGGTTGTCGGTATGCCGTCTGGCGTCGGCGAGCCGTGGTTCGACACGGTTGAAAGTATGCTTTCGCACGCGCTGTTTTCGGTTCCTGCGGTCAAGGGCGTTGAGTTCGGCGACGGATTCGCTCTTGCCGATATGAGGGGCAGCGAGGCGAATGACGCTTACAGGATAGGCAGCGGCGGAAAGTCGGTAACGACCACAAACCATAACGGCGGTATCGGCGGCGGAATCACAAACGGACAGCCGATCGTTTTCAGATGTGCCGTGAAGCCGACCCCCTCCATTTCAAAGGAGCAGAATACGGTTGATTTCCTGAACAACCAAAACACGCAAATTGCGATAAAGGGCAGACATGACCCGTGCATTGTTCACCGCGCAAGAGCGGTTGTTGACGCTGTTACGGCGCTGACGCTTGCCGATATGTTGACGGTGAGATACGGTACCGATTGGTTGGCGAGGTGATTCTATGCAATACGGCTGCATCGGCAAAAAGCTCGGACACAGCTTTTCCGCTGTGATTCACGCGAAGCTCGGCGACTACGAATACAGACTTGTCGAGCTGGAGGAAAACGAGCTTGACACATTTATGAAAGAAAAGAATTTCAAGGGAATAAACGTCACGATTCCTTACAAGCAGGCGGTTATTCCGTATCTTGACAGAGTTGACGGCTCGGCAAAGAGCATCGGCGCGGTCAACACGATAGTCAACGAAAACGGTTTTCTGACCGGCTATAACACCGATTTTTATGGTATGACCGAGCTGCTGAAGCGCGGCGGAATCGAGCTGAAAGGAAAAAATGTTTTTGTCCTCGGAACGGGCGGCACGTCGAAAACCGCAAGAGCCGTTGCCGCTTCGCAGGGAGCCGAAAAGGTGTACGTTGTTTCCCGAACACCGAAAGACGGCGAAATATCGTATGACGAAATGTACGGTATGAGTGACCTCGTCGAAGCGGTAATAAACACAACACCCGTCGGAATGTTCCCAAAAAACGGACATTCGCCGATAGAACCCGAAAGATTCCCGAACCTCGGAGGTGCGGCGGACGCAGTCTACAATCCGCTGACGACCGAGCTTGTGCGGCGGACGAGAAAGTGCGGAGTGAAAGCCGTCAACGGACTGTATATGCTTGTCGCGCAGGCGGCAAAGGCGGCGGAATACTTCTTCGGCGACGACACAATGACGCAAAAGACGGACAGGGTGTATTCAGAGATATACAAAAGCAAGCTGAACCTTGTGCTGACAGGTATGCCGGGAAGCGGCAAGTCCTCAATCGGCAGACTGATTGCCGAGAAAACAGGCAGAGAATTTTACGACACGGACGACGAGTTTGTGAAAGAAAACGGCGCAATTTCCGATTTCTTTGCCGAGCACGGTGAAGCGGCTTTCCGCGATGCCGAAAGCGAGATCGTCAGGAAGCTCGGCGAGAAAAACGGCATTGTGATTGCCACGGGCGGCGGAGCGGTGCTTCGTGAGGAAAACGTCAATGCGCTCGGACAGAACGGTTTGGTCGTATTCCTTGACCGTGACATTGAAAGGATCGTGCCGACTGCCGACAGGCCTCTCGGAAACAGCAGGGACGCGATAGAAAAGAGATACCGCGAAAGATATCCGATATACTGTGCCGCGGCGGACATAAGGGTTGAATCAAACAACGACGTTGAGACCGTTGCCGACGAGGTTATGAAAGAATTTGATGCCTTCGGCGGAAAGGAAAAAGCATGAAGATTTTAGTGATTAACGGACCGAATATAAATTTCCTCGGAATAAGAGAGCCTGCGATTTACGGCAGGGAAACCTATAAGGATCTTCTTGAAAAGATAGAAAAATACGCGAAAGAAAAGGGCGTCGAGGTCGAATTTTTCCAGTCGAATCACGAGGGCGCGATCGTTGACAGGATCCAGGAGGCTTACGGAAAGACGGACGGAATCGTTATGAACCCTGCGGCATACACTCACACGAGTGTCGCAATACCCGATGCGCTTAAGGCTGTCGGAATACCGACCGTGGAGGTTCACATCTCAGACGTTGATTCGCGCGAGGATTTCCGCCGGATAAGCTATGTGAGACCGTGCTGTGTTGCCTGTGTAAAGGGTCACGGAACGGACGGCTACTGCGAAGCGATAGATATTCTGCTTAGTGAAAAACGGTGAGCTTATGGATATGATTGTAGAAAAGGGCAGAGCCGCGGGAAGCGTGACTTTGCCGTCCTCCAAGAGCATAGCGCACCGTCTGCTGATAAATGCCGCGCTGACCGACGGGACGACCGTTGTGAAAAATGTTTCTCTCAACGAGGATATCAAAGCGACGGCGGACTGCCTGACGGCGATGGGCGCGGAGATAGAAATTAACGGCGGCTCAATTACCGTCAGCGGAACGGAGAAAATGGCGGACGGCGGTGTTCGCCGGCTTCGGTGCAGGGAGAGCGGAAGCACCCTGCGGTTTATGCTGCCGCTTTGCCTGGACGGTGTGAAAACCGAGCTTTACGGCTCCGAAAGGCTGATTGAAAGACCCCATACCGTTTACCGCGATATCTGCGAAAGAAACGGATTTCTCTGGCGATGCGACGGCGAAAAAATAACCGTGCAGGGAAAGCTGACGTCGGGCGTTTACGAGGTTCCGGGCAACATCAGCAGTCAGTTCATAACCGGACTGATGCTCGCGCTTCCGACGCTTGAGGGCGACAGCCTGATACGGCTGACGACACAGGCGGAAAGCCTTTCGTATATTGAAATGACGATTGATTCGCTTAAAAAATTCGGAATTGAAGTCAACAGGATCTCGCCGCGCGAATGGGCGGTACCCGGCGGACAGAAGCGTTTGTCTCCCGAAGAGGTAAGCGTGGAGGCGGACGAATCGGGAGCGGCGTTCTTCGGAGCACTCAACTGCCTCGGCGGCGACGTAAAACTGTTGAATCTCAATGAAAACAGCGTTCAGGGCGACCGCGTATGGCGGGAGCTTTTTGATGAGATTTCTTCGCGCAGGGCGGAAATTTCGATAAAGGACTGCCCCGATCTCGGACCGATACTGATGGCGCTTGCCGCCTGCAAAAACGGCGCGGTGCTGACGGACACGGCAAGGCTTAGAATAAAGGAAAGCGACCGCGGACAGGCGATGGCGCAGGAGCTTGCAAAGCTCGGCGTGAGTGTGGAGGTCGGAGAAAACACGATTTCGGTTTCGCCGCAGAGACTGCACGCACCGATTGAAAAGCTCTGCGGACACAACGACCATCGAATAGTTATGTCGCTGGCAGTTCTGCTGACGCAGGTGGGCGGCGTTATTGACGACGCACAGTCGGTTTCAAAAAGTATGCCGCAGTTTTGGGATTTGCTTCAATCCCTCGGAATAAAGGAAAAGCAGGTTGATTTATGAAGAAAATAGATTCGGATACAAGAGTGCTGATTATCGGTCTCGGACTGATCGGCGGAAGCTATGCAAAGGCTCTGACGAAAAAGGGCTACAAGGTCAGGGCGATTACGCTTGACAGCAAGGATATTGAATACGCTGTCGGCGAGGGCTTCTTGGAGGACGGAACGACCGTCGTCAGCGACGAATATCTCGGCTGGGCTGACTTGATAGTGTTCTCTCTTTACCCTCACACATTTATTGAGTGGCTTCAAAAATACGGACAGCTCATAAAACCGGGCACACTCTGCACCGATGTTACGGGCGTCAAGTCGTGTATTCTTGACAAGGCACAGGCGCTCATGCCCGACGGCGTTGAGTTCATTGCGGCTCACCCGATGGCAGGCCGCGAAAGAAGCGGCGTTCGTCACAGCGACGATTCCGTTTTCGCCGGAGCCAATTACATTGTCGTGCCGAGCGAAAAAAATACGCCCGAAGCCATAGAAAACTGCAAGCATTTCGGTGAGGAGCTCGGATTCTATCACATCAGCGTGCTGGATGCCGAATCCCATGACAGAATGATTGCATTTCTTTCCCAGCTCACGCACTGTATTGCGGTTGCGCTGATGTGCACGAACGACACCCCCGGCTTTGAGGCATACACGGGCGACTCGTTCCGTGACCTTACGCGAATTGCGAAGATCAACGCGAATATGTGGAGCGAGCTTTTCATAAGGAACAAGGAGTATCTTCTTGAAGAAATGGATAATTTTATTGATAAATTTACTGCTTTGAGAGATATGCTTGAAAAGGAAGACAGAGACGGTATGTGCGAAATGATGCGGATATCGACAGAACGCAGAGAAAAATTTGATAAACCGACAGTAAAGGAATGATAAGCTATGAATATGAAATTCTATCACAAATTGCCGATCCCACAGGACGTTAAGGCGCATTACCCTGTAACGGACAGCATGGCGGCGGTCAAGGCAAAGAGAGACAGGGAGATAAGGGACGTTTTTGAGGGCATAAGCGACAAATTCATTCTCATAATCGGTCCGTGCTCGGCGGACAGAAACGACTCGGTGCTTGACTACATCGGCAGACTGAAAAAGGTCAGCGAGCAGGTTGAGGACAAGCTGATAATCGTGCCGAGAATCTACACAAACAAGCCGCGCACCACGGGAGACGGCTACAAGGGTATGCTTCATCAGCCCGACCCCAGCTCACACCCCGATATGCTCAAGGGTATTGTCGCGATCCGTGAGCTTCACATGAGCTCTTTGCGTGACTACGGTCTTTCTTCGGCGGACGAGATGCTCTATCCCGACAATCACCGTTATCTTTCCGACCTGCTTTCGTATGTTGCTGTCGGCGCGAGATCGGTTGAAAATCAGCAGCACAGACTGACTGCGAGCGGACTTGACGTGCCGGTAGGACTTAAGAATCCCACGGGCGGAGACCTCACGATAATGATGAATGCAGTTACCGCCGCTCACCACAGCCACACGTTTATTTACCGCGGCTGGGAGGTCGAGAGCCAGGGAAATCCGCTTTCCCACGCTATCCTCAGAGGCTTCCAAACAACCGACGGCGCGAACGTGTCCAACTATCACTACGAGGATCTTCTCAAGGTCAACGAGCTTTACAACAAGTCGGGACTTGAAAACCCTGCCGTTATCGTTGACACCAACCATGCCAATTCGGGCAAAAAGTTCAGGGAACAGCCGCGCATTGCGATGGACGTTATCCACAGCATGAGGGAGAATCCGGACATCAGAAAGCTTTGCAAGGGCTTGATGATTGAAAGCTACATCGTTGACGGCGCGCAAAAGACCGACGGCGGCGTTTACGGTCAGTCGATTACCGATCCGTGTCTCGGCTGGGAAAAGACGGAAAAGCTTATCTTCGATATTGCCGACAAACTTTAATAACGGACTGCCATTTTCAAACCGAAGATGGCAGTCTTGTTTTGTCTTACAAAAAAGGAAAATTGCTTTCACACCGGAAGTTGACAACGATTTACAATATGTTATAATTACTTTATCAGATATAAGGGGGTGGCTCAATGTTTAATCCGGATTTGGTTCGTATGCTCTATGACAAAGCGACGGCATCGGGAACGCCGCTCGGCGGTACCTTTGAGCTCACGCCGCGGTGCAATATGAATTGCAAAATGTGTTATATCAGAATGACTCCCGACGAGATGAAAAAAAGGGGCAGGGAGCGCACCGTCGATGAATGGCTCAATATGGCGAGCCAGGCGAAAAAGGAGGGTATGGTTTTCCTCCTGCTGACGGGCGGCGAACCGCTGTTATACCCTGGTTTCAAAAGGCTTTACGAAGAGCTGAAAAAAATGGGAATCATTGTCTCAATCAACACAAACGCCGTTTTGATTGACGATGAAACAGCCGATTACTTCATAAAGAACAGACCGAATCGGCTGAATATTACGCTCTACGGCGGCTCGGACGAAACTTACGGACGGCTCTGCGCGACGCCCGACGGCTTTACGAAAGCGACTGCCGCGATAAAAAAGCTCAGGGCGGCAGGTCTGAATATTAAAATCAACAGCAGTATAACTCCCGAAAATTCGGACGATATTAAAAGTGTGTTTGATTTTGCCCGCGAGGTGAAGTCGCCGTGTTCGGTCGGATGCTATATGTTTCCTCCCGTTCGCAGAGACAACGGCTCGACGGACAGATTTGACGCGGAGACGGCAGGACTTTGTCAGGCAAGAGTCGACAAGCTGAGATATTCCGACGCGGAAATCAAGGCGAAGCTCGATCTGATAAGCTCTGCGGACAGCGGCATTGTCCCGTCGGAGCAGCCGGTTAAATTCAACTGCCGCGCAGGAAGAAGTAGCTTTTGGATAACGTGGGACGGCAGGATGAACTCCTGTGGAATGATGAGCGGCGCGTATCTTGACCCGTTCGGGGACGGATTCAAGACCTGCTGGGACGAAATAAGAAAAAAGACGGAAGAGACCGAGGTCATACTCGGCTGTAAAGACTGCGCGGACAGGGCGGTTTGCCATATCTGCCCCGCAATAGCCAAGGCGGAAACCGGTGATTTGAACGGACGGCCCGACTACCTTTGCCGAATGACGCAGGCATGGAAAAAAGAAATGAGGAGGAAAAACGTATGAAAAAGGCTGCAAGCATTTTGCTGATTGTTTCGTTTCTGTTCCTTATAAGTGCCTGCGGCAAAAAGCCGGCGGAGGAAGAAAAATATTTTTGCGTTGTCGATAACGATATCAAGGTGCTTTCGCTTGAGGGCGGTGACGGACTTTTCGTTGAAAACGGAAATTTTGACGAGGTCAAGGGAGTTGCCACAATAAAGGTGCGGAACGACTCGGAGAGAATGGTCGAGTATTCCAAAATTTCATTCAGAGTAAACGGCGCAGAGAGGGCGGAGTTTGAAATAAAGGCTCTCCCGTCGGGCGAAACGACAACCGTTATGGAAATCACGGCTAAGCCATACGCCTCAACGGACAAATATGAGCTGATAAACAACGCCGAATCCACTTTTGCCGCATACTGCGACCCGACAATGAATACGGATAAAATAAAAATTGAGACCGACGGCGGCAAAATCACCGTCACCAATCTCACGGCTGAAGATATGTCTAAGGTCATTATTTATTACAAATACTATATCGACGGGGCGTATTACGGCGGAATCGCGTTCCGCGGAACCTTTGAGAACGTGAAAGCGGGCAAATCCGTTACGCAGACGAGCGACCGCTTTGCACAGAACGGAAAAATCGTAAACACATCGGTTGTTATTGAATAAATAATTACAAAGAGGAGGTAAATAAGAATGTCAAGAATAATTGTTGCAGGAGCAGGCCACGGCGGACTCACAGCCGCGTGGAAGCTTGCTCAGCTCGGTCACAATGTCAAGGTGATTGAAAAGCACGGCAGAGAGAACCTGGGATATGACCAAAAGGACCCCGTTGACGCGTCTTATTTTGACTTTGCAGGCATTGAATATCCCGAAAGATGGAAAGCTCCCAACAATGTTATCACCCTTGTGCCGATCGACAAAAACGTTGAGCCGATAACTCTCCCTGAGGAGAACGGGGCGTCAACACTTATTGTGGAGCGCCGCGAGCTTTTGGCGTTCCTTATTGACCTCTGCGAGCAGGCAGGGGTGGAGTTTGAATTTGACTGCGAGGTTCTTGAGCCGCTCGTGCTCGGCAGCCGCGTTGTCGGAATCAGGACACAAAATTCAACGGAGTACGCCGACCTGATTATTGACGCCTGCGGAATCGACTCTCCGCTTCGTATGAAGCTTCCCGATTTTATGCACATTCAAAAGGAGCTCGGCGACTACGACCGACTGCACGTTTACCGCGCGTATTTTGACAGGGTTGAGGGCAAGCCCGATCCTGCACACAGGTATTATGTCTATGTCAACCGCGACGGCACAGTCGGCTTCACATGGCTGATTACCGAGCCCGATTGCGTTGATATATTGATTGCCAGATTCGGCGAGGTGACGCATGAGGATGTCTGCGAGAATATCGAAACTCTCCGCGCGGAGAACGAGCATATCGGAGAAAATCTTATCAGGGGAGGAAATGTTGTCGATATACCGATTCGTCAGCCGCTTGCTGTCTTTGTTGCCGACGGCTATGCGGCGGTGGGGGACAGCGCCTGTATGACCGTGCCTATAAAGGGTTCGGGAATCGGATATTCCATAAAGGCAGGCGTACTGCTTGCCAAGGCGGTTGAGGAGGACGCAGACGGACTTTACAACTGCGACACGCTTTGGAAATATGAGCACAGCTATTACCAGGAGATCGGATTTGACGCCTGCTCGATAGCGGTTGAAAAGAATCTTCTGCCTTATCTGACCGCAAAGGAGGTCAGCGATTTCATTGACAGCGGCATACTGACGGCGGAGGAGCTCTCGGAGCTGAGCGTTGACAAGATTGAATATATTAAAAAGAACAACATTGTATCTACTCTGCGCAACAAGCTGAAGCTTTTGAACGAGATGCCTGAGCTGAGAAACAAGGCTCTCAGATTTATCACATGGTACGGCAGAGAAAAGCTCATTGAGCCGCAGTTCCCGGCAAAATATGACCGCGAATCGGTCATAAGGTGGTCGGAGCACTATGACGGATTTTTTGAGTCAATCAAAACGGAAAAAGCGCCCGGAGTGGACGAAGAAACCGAATAAAAAACGAGACCGATGCCGAGCATCGGTCTCTTGGTTTGTTGAAAGAAACAAGTGATTATCAATATTTAAAATGATTCGCGGCACGATGTGGGCATCGTGCCCTACGACGAGCATTGATGAAGCCAAATCGTAGGGTGTGATGCCCACATCACACCGAGGAAAATTTAACCTTAAAAGAAAAAACCCTTAAGCTAATGAGATTGCTCATCAGAGGGCGGCAGGAATAATATTCCTATAAGTTAAGGGGCTGCGCTAAATACGACAGCCCCCTTTAAATTTTATATAAGATTATTTTTTAAGCTCTTCAATATATGTCATAAGATCGCCTACGGTTTTGAGTCCGCCGAAAGCTTTGCTGTCGATGGAAACGCCGTATTCCTTTTCGAGATCTACCGCGACGTTTACCAGATCAAAGGAGTTCAAGCCGATATCGGAACGAATCTTGGAGCTCTCCGTGATTTCGTCCGGTGAAATGTCAATGTACGCGCATATAATATTTCTGATTGTTTCAAGCATAGTCTGTTCTCCGTTCTTTTACATTTTTTCAAGCAGCTTCGATACCGTCATAGTCGGGTCGGATATTCCGAGCTCAAGCGCTCTTATCGTGCCGCTGTGAAGCGAGTCAATATCTTCGGTGGAAATGAACTTTGTCCTGTGAAGATAGCTGATTTTCAGACAGCCGCTGTGAACATCCTTCATCGCAAATGTGTAGAGCACCATTATATACCTGCCGAGGCCGTAGCCGACGTATTCGTATTCTCTGCCGTTCAGGGTCTTTTCGTCGATGGGCAGCCACGAGAACATCATTGTCGAGGAAGCCGCGGCGGCGGAGTAGTTGAAAAGCTCTCTTTGCAGGTCGCGGTATTCAAGATAGGGGTAGTCCATGTGACGGTATGCCCAGACCTGAGCGTCTGCCATTTTGTCGAGTGCGTCGGCGAAGGTATCGTTCTCCTCCAAGTGTACCCGCCACGGCAGGGGAGCGGTGACTGTACCGCCGGAGCGCTTTTCGGGGAGCGTGCGTCTTCTGGTGCACAGCGAAATGAAGTATGTATCCAGATGACCTCCGTTTATTTTGGAGAGGTGGAGTCTCATTGCAAGCTGAACAAGACATTCGCCGCTTATGTTGTTCTCTTTCATAAACTTGAAGACCTTTTCGCTCAGCTCAAGCGGAACAACCCTTTTGGCAAGGTCGGCTTTGTCGTGAATCGGGTCGAAGAGTGACGGAGCCATTATGCTCGGATCCTTTTTCTTCTTTCTCTCCGCTTCAAGGAGCTTCGGTCCCTCAACACCGAGGTAAAGCGGCTCGCCGTTTTTAGTAATGTATTCCGTATACGCCTGCTTTTCGCGCTCAAGATTGCTCTTGTCGGCAACGTAATCAAGCTCTTTTTTTATGCGCTCCTCGTAGCTACCGAGCGGCTTCGGCATCGGAGTGCCGCTCTTGAGGTGGTCATAGACCGCGAACAAGTCGCCGAAGAAGAAGAACACCGCGGCGTTGTCCATTACAAGATGATGAATGTTTATATAAATGCCGCATCTTCCGTCGTACATTTTGAAATATTTAAGGCGGAAGATTTCACCCTTCAGCATTCTGATAGGCTTCTGCGCGTCGGCGGTCAGAATCTCATTGCGCTCCTCGTCGGAGCTAAATTCAAGAATCGGAACGCTGCCGATTCTGTACGGGTCGCGGAAATACTGCATAATCTGTCCGTTTTTCTTGAAGAAGCAAAGGCGCAGGCAGTCGTTGCGCTCGATTTCAATGTTGAACGCCTTTGTCATGAGGTCGAAATCAATCTGCTCCGACACGATTATGGAATCGGGGATTTGCGTGACCTGCTTGTGGAAGAAGCTGTATTTCAGCATATACTGTATCATTTCCTGCGGAGGAATGAGGGGATAAATCGGTTTGTTGACGCTGTTCATTTTGAACACCTCCGATTATTTAATCACAGTTTCTTTTCTCTTAATTTTGCCGCTTGATGTTTTTTCGAGCGGCTCGGTGCGGACGCGAACCTCCGAGATGATGTGTGAGGTCTTCGCGGTTTTGTTCATTCTGTCAACCGCCTTGTCGAGCTCCGCCTGAATGTCGTCAATGCCCTCAAGCTTTGCATATTCCGTGTCGGGGTAAACCTCGGCGATTATTCTGTCGTTCTCGGCGTAGACAAGCACTTCGCTGACAAGCTCAACGTTGGCAAATTTCTTTTCGATAGCCTCAGGCGAAACGTTTTCGCCGTTGGAAAGAATGATGAGGTTCTTAACTCGTCCCGTAATGAAAAGCTGATTGTCAGGGGTCAGCTCGCCGATGTCGCCGGTCTTGAGCCAGCCGTCCTCGGTGAACATCTCCGCCGTTTCCTTGGGCATTTTATAGTAGCCGAGCATTACTGTCGGCGTGTTTACCTGAATCTCACCGTTGCGGATACGAACCTCGCAGATATCGGTTACTCTGCCGACTGATTCCATTGAAACCGTCTCGTCGGGAACGGAGATTCGGCAGCCTGCCTCGGTCATGCCGTAGCCCTGCCTGAGATAAATGCCGAGCTTTGAGTATTCGTCAATCAGCTCCGGGTTAAGATAGGCTCCGCCTGAAATGAGCCACTTTATATTTCTGCCGAAAACCTCCTGCACGGCTTCCTGCGGCGTGGCTTCGGGGTTGCGCGCAAGAATGGCTTTGACCCTCTGCAAAAGAGTCTGTGCAATCATCGGAACAACGCGGATAACGCGCGGCTCGAAGATTTTGAGGTTCTTGATTATATCCATCAAAGAGCCGTTCAGGCAAACCTGCAAGCCGTCTTTGAGATTCTTGAGGTAGTCGCCCGAAAAGCAGTAGATATGGTACATCGGGAGAACGGACAGCGCAACGTCGTTCGGGTTGAAAATGTCCGTGCAGTAGTCGTGGTACATAATGTTTCCGACAAGTGCGCGCGTTGAAAGCTCAACGCCCTTTTTTACGCCCGTTGTGCCCGAAGTGAAAATGATAACACAGCAGTCGTCCTTGTTGACCTCGACGTCGGAGAGCGGCGCATATTCGGAGGAGTCGGAATATTCCGAATAGATGCGGTCGAACTTGTCCAGATCGCCGAGACTTACCGAAAACTTGAGGAACGGACAAAGCTCGTTGAGCTCTTTTGCATTTTCGGAAAAATCGTCCTCATAGAGCACCATTTCAATGTCGGCTCGCTTGAAAAGCTCCGCCGCCTCGGAAACGGAAATGTCGGGAGCGAACGGAACGGCTACGTTTCCGCTGATGAGGATTCCTGTCAGGCAGGTGATGTATTCATAGTTCGATTTGCCGATTATGGCAATGTGCATCCTGTCCTTTGAAAGACTGCAAATCCAGCGGCACACGGCAAGGCTGTCGCTTCTGACTTTGTTGTAGCTTCTTTCTTCAACATTGTTGTTTCTGATAAATTTAATGAATGTTGAGTCCCCGTATTTTCCTGCACTTTCATCAAGCAGTTCTCTTACGGACGGCGCATCAAATTTACTCATGGCATAGATCTCCTCATGTTGAAATTAACATTCAAATAATACCATTAAACGGGCATAATGTCAATGAACACAGAGCCCATTTTGATAAAAAAACTGCCGCATTCAGCGACAGAATCTTTGTTGTCTGTTTATTGTGAGTTTGCCGAAATAACAATGTTGCAGATTTCGGGGTTTATGAAGTCGAAAACCGCAATTCCGAAGTGCCTTGCCTGCGTCTTTGCGTATTTAATAAATTCCGTGTTGACGTGCTGTGCGACCTTGGAAACATTCGGAAGCGAAAGAATACCGCTGTGAAAATTTATGCTGAGATTCTTTTTGCCGTCGGATTCCTTTGTCAGGGTGTGGAAGTATTCTTTCGCGACCTTCCAGCCTTCCTCGACGGAGCCGAGCTTGTAGCAATCCTGAATGTTCAGCCTAAAATCGCGGTGTTCAATACTCGAAAAGCCGTTCTGAGTCCAGTCCTTTGAAGCGTTGATTCCGATGCTGAGCTCGCCGACGCGGTTGAGCAGTATGATCTTGCCTCTGACCTCCGAAAGCTTCGGAATACGGTTCTCCGTGTACCACATATCGCGGTGCCGCTCAAGCTTTTGGGTAAAAAGACCTGCAAATTCACCGCGGCGGTCAAGCGAAAGAAGCTCGTGCTTCAGCGAGAAAATAATTGTTTCGCTCGGATTCGCGGACAAAAAGCGGTAGCATTGCTCGGCGATGTTGTCAAAGGAAATGCCCTGAAAAATCGGACCGTGCGATATTACCAAATCGCCGTGAACGACGTTTGCCCTGATGTCAAGGTAACGAACGCCCATATTGAGCTGATCGGTTATGGTGCACTCCTGGCACCTTGCAATGGAAAGAATCGGCTCGAAAAGGGCACAGCTATCGTGCGAGCCGGGGATTGAAATTTCATTTATGAACGCATCGTCGGCGATATCTGCCATCCAGTTGTTTCTGTCGTAGCCGCCGACATCCTTTTCAACATATTTTCCTTTCAGTGCCTTGATCCATAAGGAGAAGTTTGACGCTGACGATATAAGCTTTTTGCACATTTATATTATCTCCTTGAGCAATATTTTGTGAACCTTTTACATTATATCACTTCACACCGGTTAAAGCAATAGAATTAAATAATTTTGCCCAAATGTAAAAAAATCTTGAATTTGCTGCCGATTCGCTTGCATAAGTTACATAAAAATTGTATAATATTACATATAATATATTTTTTGAGGAAGGTGAGAGCTTGGGACTATGAAAAAGGAAATACTGCTCAAAAACCGCACGGCTATTGCGGAAAAGGTGAAGGAGTCCGCGGGCTCCGTGCTCCCGATAATTATTATAGTTTCGTTGTTATGCTTCAGCATTGCGCCTATTAACACAGACCTGATGCTGAATTTTTTTATAGGCACGATTATGGTAATTCTGGGAATCGGACTGTTTTCCCTCGGCGCCGACACGTCAATGATTCCGATCGGAAACAAAATCGGTACGGCGATGACAAGGACGAAGAAGCTTCCGCTGATTGTTGCGGTCAGCTTCGCTTTCGGCGTTGCGATAACGGTGGCTGAGCCCGATCTTCAGGTGCTCGCCGAGACCGTTCCGCACATCAACAATTCCGTACTTCTCATAACGGTCGGCGTGGGCGTCGGATTTTTCCTCGCGGTCAGTATGGTGCGTATACTGACGGGCTTCCGACTGCGCTGGCTTTTGCTGATTTTCTACGGAATAATATTTATTTTGGCTTCGTTCACGGACGACAGCTTTTTGAGTATCGCCTTTGATTCGGGCGGAGTTACGACAGGACCGATGACCGTTCCGTTCATTCTTGCGCTGGGCGTCGGCGTGTCGAACATAAGAAGTGACGACAAGGCGGAGGCGGACAGCTTCGGCTTGGTTGCGCTGAGCTCAATAGGTCCCGTTCTTGCGGTTTTGATACTCGGATTTTTCTATTCGGACACCGATGCGGTCGCCGAGGTCAGCAGCTTCAGCTTCGGCTCAACGGCGGAAATCGGAGTTACCTACTTCAAGGAAATTCCGAAATATATGGGCGAGGTTGCGATATCGCTGCTTCCTGTTGTTGCGATCTTCCTGCTGCTCCAGCTCGCCGTTCTGCGAATCTCAAAGAGAAGCCTTACAAAGATATTTATCGGACTTGTTTATACATACGTCGGACTGGTGCTTTTCCTCACGGGCGTTAATGTCGGATTCTCGTCGCTCGGCGCCGTGCTCGGACAGGAGCTTGCCGTGGGCCGGACAAAGTACCTTATGATACCGCTTTCCATGCTCTTCGGCTGGTTTATCATTTCCGCCGAGCCTGCCGTTGCGGTTCTGCAAAACCAAATTGAAGAGGTTAGCGCAGGCGCGATACCCGGCAAGGCGATCAAGCTCAGTCTTTCGGCGGCGATCGCGGTTGCAATGGGCATTTCAATGATAAGGGTGCTGACGGGTATATCAATTCTTTGGTTCCTGATACCGGGCTATGCGGCGGCGCTGATAATGTCGTTCTTCGTCCCCGATATCTATACGGCGATCGCGTTCGACTCCGGCGGTGTTGCGTCGGGACCGATGACGGCAACGTTTATGCTTCAGTTTTTCATCGGAGCCAGCCTTGCGCTCGGCGGCAATGTGCTCAAGGACGCTTTCGGCGTGGTGGCGATGGTGGCGATGATGCCGCTGATTTCGATACAGACGGTCGGTCTCGTCTACACGCTGAAGGATAAAAAAACTGAGGCCGTTGAGACCGCCGAATACGGAGACTACGACATTGTTGAGCTGTGGGAGGAGAGTGCGGTATGAATTTTGTAATTTCTATTTATGATCCTAAAAAGACGGACACTCTCAAGTCGATTCTGAATGAACTTGATCTTCCGCTCAATGTAATTCTCAGGGGCAGGGGAACGGCGGTCAGGAGTATGCTGGATATACTCGGACTTGAGAGCAACGAAAAACGTGTTGCGCTGACGGTTGCGGACAACGACAGTCTCAAACGCCTGATCAGCGAGCAGAAGCGCCGTATGTTCATCGGCGTACCGGGTCACGGTATTGTTGTTGCCGTGCCGATAAAAAGTATAGGAGGAAGAAAAGCGATGGAGTACCTGAAAGCCGATCCGCAGGGTTATTCGCCCGATTTTAATTTTGCTTATGAAATGATAGTTGCCGTTACAAACGAGGGCAGGACAGATATGGTTATGAATGCCGCCAGAGCCGCAGGCGCAACGGGCGGAACGGTTCTGCACGGAAAGGGAGAGGGCGGAAAGAGTGAGGAAAAGTTCTATAACGTTTCCATCGCGCGAGAGAAAGAGGTCATTCTGATCGTCGCCAAGACGGAGCAGAAGTCGGCGATAATGCGCTCGATTCTTGAAAAAGCAGGCCCGAAAACCGAGGCGGAAACAATCGTCTTTTCGCTCCCGACAAGCGAGGTCGCCGGATTCGGAATGTTCGACTGATTATTGCCTGATGAAAATAAAACACTTGAAAAAACAACGCTGTTTTGTTAAAATGTAGTGTAGTTCGTTGAGGGCGAAAAGGAGTGAAAAAAATGGCAAGAAGATACAGCAGTGAAAACACAAAAAGAAAGATTTTGTCTGTATGCGTGCGGCTGTTTATTGAAAAAGGATATACAAAGTCAACAAATGCGGAAATACTCAAGCTCGCCGACGTCACAAGCAGTTCGTTCTACAATATTTTTCACACAAAGGACGGAGTTCTTGCGGAGCTGACGGAGTTTATGTTTGAAAACCAGTTCGGCATTGCGGATGAAATAGTCGGTGCGAATGCGTCGCCGATACTTCTTTACGCGGTCGAAACGTCGCTGCAGATGACGCTGACGGAGCTCAACGAAAATCTGAGAGAAATCTACGTCGAGGCGTATTCACAGCCCCACATAGCGGAGTACATCTACCGCAATACCTCCGAGAAGCTGTATCAGATTTTTTCTTCGTACATTCCCGATGCGGACAAGGGAGAGTTCTACGAGCTGGAAATCGGCTCGGCGGGCATAATGAGGGCTTATATGTCACGTCCCTGTGACCAGTATTTCACCTTGGACAAGAAGCTTGAACGCTTCCTCAGAATGAGCTTGAGCGCATACTGCGTTCCGTCGTATGAGCAGAACGCCGCCGTTGATTTCATAAAGAAAATGGACATTGTTTCGATAGCGAACAGCGTTATGAAGCGTCTTTTCAACGCGCTGGAGATGAAATACGATTTCAAGCTTTCGTCAGACTGATTAACAAAAAAACACGGCTGTCACAATTTGCTTTTGCAAGCTGTGACAGCCTTTTGCTTTATTATTTTTATTCCACGAATCTGCCGACTGTGTCGGTGTCGCTGTAAAATGTTCCGAATACTGCGCCGCCCTTTTCGAGGAAGCCCTCAAGCTTCGGACCGACGTTCATACCCATATTAAATTCAATGTTGAACTTTGCGACTGCGCCGAAGCCGGGGAATGAGCTCTGTTTGAGAATGACGGTGTTGCCCTTGAAGATGAATCTCAGACGCTTTGACTGCGGTCTGCCCGAATTGTAGAGGAAAAATTCAAGGCTTCCGTCCCTGTTCCACGTTGCCTGAGCGTCAACTATAAGCTCGTTTTCGCCGAGCGTGATAACGTTGTGGACATACTCGTTGTTCATGCCGGCGCGGATCGTCATTCTTTCGGAATTGTTTTCCTTGAATGACATATAGGCGCTGTCCTTGTCAAAGCTGAATTTGATGTCGGTCAGTCCGCCGATCTTTTTTCTCCACATGAAGTATGTAACCGCTCCCTGGGTGCTTGAGTACGGCAGGGGAACGAGCTTTATCATACGGTTGCTGATTTTCTTCTCCGCTTTCGGGTTGCGCTTGCCCGTTGACTTTTTGAAGTCGGGGCCATAACCGCGCGTCGTTGTGAGAGCCTTGAACTCAAAGCGCTTTTCGTCGCTGATTTCACACGGCTCGATAAACGCCTTGGGGAAGTGCTTGTATGCGGAAGCTATTGTGTCGCCGTCGCGCGTGTCGCTTGCGGTGATGACAACGCAGGCGTCATAATCCGGGAAAATGAACGAGAACTGTCCGTAAAGTCCCGTGAATCGGTATGTGGTGTCGTTGTGCTCGTGGTCTATCCAAACCTGATAGCCGTACTCGGCGTTGTCCGAGAAAACTGGGTAGGTCTTTTTGGTGTATGGATAGGTTGCCTTGTTGAACCAGTCCTCGGAGAAAATACGCTTGCCGTCATAAACGCCCTTGTTGAGGTAGAGCATTGAGATTTTGGCAATGTCCTCGACCGTCAGCTTGAGACCCCAGCCGCCCGCGTCAACGCCGACGTGGCTCTGCTCCCAATGCGGAACCTTTATGCCGAGCGGCTCGTACAGCCTCGGCGTGAGGTACTCGGTCATTGTCATTCCCGTTTCGCGCTGAATTATCCACGAGAGGAGATATGCGTTCTCGCTGATATATTTCCAGTCCGTGTTCGGCTCAAACTGAATCGGCTTGTCAAGTATGCCGTCAACCCAGTCGGTCTTTGCCTTGTCGTCAAAGACGCTTGTGACCTTGCCCATTCTCATTGAGAGAACGTCGTGAACGGTGACCTTCTGCGCCCATTCCTTTTGCTGACCCGTCAAGCCCTCAAGCTTGTGCGGGAAGTATTTTTCATATATCTTGGTGTCGAGGGAGACATAACCCTCGTCCACGGCGATTCCGATTGCGGTCGCCGTAACGCTCTTGCTGAGCGAAAACATATCATGCGGAGTGTCAACGCGGTTCGGCGCCCAATGACATTCACACGCAACCTTTCCGTGTCTGACAACCATAAGACTGTCAATGTTAAAATCAAGTTTTTCGTAGAATCGAATCAGATCCGTGACAACGGCTGAGTCAACGCCGACCTGTTCGGGATATTCTGCTCTTTCCAGCAATGTGCTCGCCCCTTTAAAAATTTTTACGAGGGTATTATAACAAAATATGTAATAAAATGCAAAGAAAAATGTCAAAATAATTATAATTTATATAAACTGTCTAAATGATTGTTTATAATTTTTCGCATTTTCAATATTTTTTCTGCTCCGCGCGGATATTCGGTGAAGGTGATTTTTCCGAACTCATTTTCGAGCAGGTTCACAACGACAGACGTGCCGATTCTTTCGGCAAGAAGCTGCATAGCGCGCATATCCTGAAGTCCGTCATAGAAAACGGCGCTCCTGACGGATTCGACCGCACCGTTTTTGCCGGGGTATACCGTGAACGAATCGCCCGACGGAAAGGCTCCGTCCGCGTCCGTGACCCTGTACGGGTCGATGCTTCTTGTCGAATACTGCGAATTATAGAAGTTGAAGCCCCATTGCAGGAAGCCCTCAATGTTATATTTAAAGAGCTGAACTCCTATCGCTCTTGTCGCGGCAAGCGGCATACCGAAGAACCTGTTGCTGAGCTTTCCCGTCTGACCGCAGCAGTAGTAGGTCCACGGATGCTCGAACCCCTTGTCAATGAAGCTTTCAATTTCGTTCGTGCAGGGAATCGGGCGGCTGACAATGCCCTTTTCGTAGAACCCGTAATCGGAAAGCGCGTCAATTATCGGAAAGCCCTCAAGCAGGGGAGAGATGATTGCCTTGGCGGCAGAGTAGGAGCCGATTTGCTCCTCGTTCGGCTCGTCCGAAACGTGGAAGAAGGTGGATTTTTCAATGCCCTCCAGCTTGATAACCTTGATGAGGTTCGGCAAAAACGCGCGGAGGAAGTCGGCGTATTCCTGCGACGACGCGACGGTATCCCAGCCGAAAATCCGCCTTTCTTCACCGTCGGCTTCGGCTATGATTTTCGGTGCGGCGACCGCTCCCCATTGAGAGAAGAGGTGCGAAATTTCAAAATATTTGAAGCCGCATTTCTCGGCAAGCCTTACCCATTTGACAAAATTGTCAAACGCAAAGGTATATTTGCCGCCGCTTTCCTTGACGTCAACGAGCTGAACCGTCAGCCGCTCGCCGCCTATCTGTGTGTCAAGCGGCGGAGTGAAAACGGGGGTGAGTATCATATTAACACCCGTGCGGACAGCGGCTTTCATAAAGCTTTCGGTAAGCTCCCAGAACCTGTCGCTGAAAACGGGCGTGTTGTAGTAATTTGCGATTCCGTCGCAATGAAACCATTGCGTATAGGTGAGCGTTTGCTCAGGCAGGACAGCGTTTATAACACGGAGCGTAAGCGTGTTTTCGGACAGAACTTCACCGTCGCGGCAGAATTTGACCGTTATCGTGTAAAGTCCGCTTTTGAGCTCTTTCGGGAGCTCAGCGGTGATCCAAATGGAGTAACAATTGTTCCTTTTAATCAAAAGCTGTCCGTCAATGGGCTCAAGCACGTCGGGGAAAAGACCTGCTTCGGTTCGTTCATAGACCCCGTAATCATCGGCTCCGCACGGGTACTCCGACGGCACATTGCCGACAGAGCGTATTTCAATAAAATCGGAAAGTGCGGATTCAACAACTATATCGGCAAAAAAACGTTCGTCTGAGGTGTAAGCGATCTGATATGAGAATCTTTCACCCCTGAGAGCAGAGGCTTCGGCAATTTCGCCGAGGTCGCATTTGCCGTCGAGAAACACACGCTGGAGAGATGATATTTGTTTGGTTATGAACATATTTTTCAGCTCCGTACATTTTTCTTTATCTTACCATATTTTGGGGTTCAAGGCAATACCGCACACTTCGATTCTCAAGCAAATCACTTTCTGCGGTTTGCGCTCAGTATTCCTCCGAGGGCGGAAGCGAGGGTCATTATCAGCGCGGCGATCCAGCCGGATACCGCGATGCCCGTTCGGCTCAAGATTGACGAGATGAGAAAAATTATGAGAAACGCCGGCAGGGCGCAGGCTCCGCCGATAAGCAGTCCGTTCTTTCGGATAGGTCTGACTGCCGTGAATCCTCCGATGAGACCCGAAATCGCCGCGGCTGCAAAAACAAAGTATTTAAGCAAGGCTTCGTCAAGGTCGGCTTTCAGACAAATAAAGGAAAAGGCTGCCGAAAGCGCGAAAAAGATAATGATGTTGACAAGCGAACCGATGAGAGCCTTAATGATTATGTTAATGGGATCCGCCGCTTCCTTTGACGGTTTTCTCTTTTTTTTCTTGGGCATAAAAATCCCTCCTCGTTTAAAAATATGAGGAGGGAAAATTTATTATTACTGGTTTCTCTTGATTTTCGACGTCGTGGTTTTCTCAAACTCTTTGCTGACGATTTCAAAACGCTTGATTGATTTGTAGCTTACGACCTGAGAGTTGATTTTTTTGACCACGTCGGAGATGGCTTTGCTGACCTCCTTGTCGGAGATGTTGCGGTTGCCGTACATTGCGCCGATCGCTTTCTTGTCCGGGAAAATACGCGCAAACACAATGGTGTTGCCCCTTTCGTCCTCGCGTCCCGTTACGATACATTCCTTGACCGCGTCCTCCTTGAGAAGCATACTTTCAAGCTCTTCGGGATAGACGTTCTTTCCATTCGTTGTAACTATGACGCTTTTACAGCGTCCGCATATATAGTAGTGACCCTCGCGGTCAACCCGTCCGAGGTCGCCCGTGTGGTACCAGCCGTCGCTGTCGAAAGCGGCGCGCGTCGCTTCGGGATCCTTGTAGTAGCCGAGCATAACCATGGAACCTTTGACGCATATTTCGCCGATTCCGTTCTCGTCGGGCTTTGAAATCTTAGCCTCAACGCCGGGAATCGGTTTGCCGATCGAGTCGTATTTATTGTCCTTGTCGCTGTTGCAGATTACGATCGGAGCACATTCCGTCAATCCGTAGCCCTGGAAAGTACGGATGCCAAAACGGTTCATATTTTTAATTATTTCGGGGTCAATGCCTGCGGCGCCGGAAATGATGAGACGAATCGAGCCACCGAAAGCCTTTTTGATCTTGCCGAAGAAGAGGCTTGAAACGTCAAGCTTCGCCGCGCCTGCCGCCCTTGTGATAACGCTGCCGAGAGCGACCTTGGCAATACCTCCGCGCTCCTTTTCAATCGCTTTCATGATTCGCTTGTAGAATTTTTCAAGCACAAGAGGAACGACGATGAGAATGTGCGGCTTGTATTCTTCCAGGTTCTTTGTTATATAGCGCAGTCCGTCACAGAAGCATATCGTTACTCCGCCGTAGACACAGCACAGAAAGGTTACGGTACATTCGTAAGTGTGATGAATCGGCAGTATAGAGAGTATGCGCTCGCCCTTGTTGATTTTTACAAAGCCCATAATCGAGCGGACGTCGGAACAGATATTGTCGGCGCTGAGCATAACGGCTTTCGACATTCCCGTTGTGCCCGATGTGAACAGAAGAACGGTCATTTTGTTGCCCTCAACGTCACGGTCGAGATACTCCGTGTAGCCCTTGCCGATAAGGCGGTAGCCGTTGTTCAGCAGGCTGTCAAAGGAAAGTATGCCGTTTTCGTCCTTGCGCTGCTCCATTGATATGAGTATGAGCCCTTTCGGAAGCTTGTCGCGGTTTTCAAAAAGCTTGTCGCCGAATTTCTTGTCGAAAATAATCGCCTTTGTCTCCGAAACCTCAAGTATGCTTTTGATGTCGTCAAACGGAAGCTCCTTGTCCGTCGGGACAACAACGCCGACTCCGCAGCCGACAGCCATATAGCTCAGGCACCATTTGTAGCTGTTAGCACCTGCAACGGCTATCCTCGCTCCGCCGAGTCCGAGGTCAAGCAGAGCTGTTCCGAGAGCCTCAACGTCGCCCTTAAAATGGGTGTAGCTGATGTCAAGGATCTGACCGATCTGGTTCTTGACCTTGAAAGCAGGGCTGTTTCCGTAAAGCGCTTCACTCTGATTCAGAAGCTCCCTGAAATTATGAAATTCTCTTACTTCATATATGGGACGGTTCATTTGCATCACTCTTCAATAAGTTTTTCGATTGCCGCCAGCTTGACGCATACGCAAAGAAGCTCAACGGCCTTCTCCAGCTCGTCAACGTCGGGATATGACGGCGCAATTCTTATGTTGCTGTCATCGGGGTCAATGCCGTAGGGATAGGTCGCGCCGACGGTCGTGAGCGTGAGACCTGCTTCCTTGCAGAGCTGACCGACGCGCTTCGCACAGCCGTTCATGACGTAAAGGCTGATGAAATAGCCGCCGTTCGGATTTTTCCAGTGCGCAATTCCCGTTCCGTCAAAGGCTTTAGCAAATCCGCTTGTGACTGCGTCGAACTTCGGCTTGAGAATTGCGGCGTGCTTCTTCATGTGCGCCTTTATGCCGTCAAGGTCTTTGAAATAGCGCGCGTGTCGGAGCTGGTTGACCTTGTCGTTTGAAATTATCTGAACACCCATACGCTCCTTGATTGCGGCAATGTTGCTGTCGGACGCGGCGATTGCTGAAATTCCGGCGCCCGCAAAGCTGATTTTCGACGTGGAGGCAACCTCGATGAAGAGATCCTCGCTGCCGAATTTCTTTGCTTCGTCAAAAATGTTGAGAAGCTCGTCGGGTGTGTCGTTTATGTCGTGAACAATGTAGGCGTTGTCCCAGATTACTCTGAAATCCTTTGCCGCAGGTTTCAGAGCGGCAAAGCGGCGGACAACCTCGTCGGAAAACGTTATTCCGTCGGGATTGGAATACTTGGGCACGCAGAAAAGTCCCTTGACCTTTTCGTCCTTGACGTATTCCTCAATGCTGTCCATATCGGGGCCGTCGTCGTTCATATTTATATTTATCATCTTTATGCCGAAATGCTCAAGAACTCTGAAATGTCTGTCATATCCGGGGCAGGGACAGAGAAATTTGATTTCTCCCTGCTTTATCCACGGCTCTGAGCCGCAGCCGAAGACCATACATTGTGAGATGTAATCGTACATGAGGGTAAGGCTTGCGACTCCGCCGACAATGACGTTCTTTTCGTCAACGTCCATGAGCTCAGCCATCAGCCTGCGGCACTCCGGGATTCCCGTGAGACCGCCGTAGTTTCTGGTCTCCATACCGTCCGAGGCTTTCATATCGCTTGAAGAGTTGACAATGTCGAGCATATCGTTCGTCAAATCGAGCTGAACCTTGTTCGGCTTGCCGCGCGACATATCAAGGCTGAGTCCTGCCGACTTGAAATCGTTATATGCGGCTTCAAGCTCCGCTTTCATTTTTATGAGTTCGTCTTTTGATAAGTTTTTGTACTCCATTTTTTCCTCCAAAAGCAAAGGGCACATAAGTGCCCTTTATCCGGCATAAGTCGGGTTTTCCTATTATTATACTGTCACTTTTTCATCTTTTTTATCCATATATTTTGCGATGAAATCTTTTATTTTCTGCTCATACTCGTCCTTGGCGTTGTAGTAGCTGAACGCGTGAACTGTGTTCGGTACCCAAAGGTAATCCTTAGGCGTCGGGCAGGCGTCGTAGAGCTTTTTTCCGTATTCAAATGGGACATAAGTATCCTCTTCGCCGTGAATGAACAGAACCGGGTTCTTTGCCTTGTTCATATTCTTGAGCGGATCGCTTTCCGAGAAGAAATAGCCCGCCTTGACCTTGCTGACAAGACTGCCGAGCTTGACGATCGGCATAAATTTGAATCCTATCATATCCTTGAGGGTGTTGTTCATAACAGCTTCCGCGCTGATGAAGCCGCAGTCCTCGATGATGAGCTTGACCTGATCCGGCGGCGACATTTCGTTGCAGTTCATAACGGTTGCCGCGCCCATGGAAATTCCGTGCAGAATTATCTCAATGTCGCTTCCGAAGCGGTTGATGAGATAGTCCACCCAGAGGAGAATGTTTTTTGCGTCAAACGAGCCGAAGCCGATGTATTCGCCCTCGCTTCTTCCGTGACCAGTCAGGTCGGGGAGGAGGTAGTTGTAGCCGAGGTCATAGTGGTAGAACGGCATAATGTGGCTGAACTCGTCGGGACCGTTGCACTTGTGTCCGTGCACGCAGATAACGAAGCGCTTAGACTCCTTTTCGGCAGGAAGATACCAGGCTTTCATATTGAGCCCGTCAACGCTTTTTATCGTCAGGTCTTCGGGATTCAGGTCATAAAGACGCTGGTTGTTCTGCTTTCTGATCTCCGCTCTTTTTATGTACATTTCGCGTGTTTCCGGCTTCTTCTTTTTGTTGGGATCCGGACGTTTGATTGCGAAGTCGCAGGCGAGATCGGCAACTGCAAAGGCGGTAGCCGTAACGCCGAGGCCGACCTTAAGAGCTTTATTCTTTGTCTTTTTCACAGCAAATCATCTCACTTAATTATTTTTTTCGCCGAGGAGCTTTGCAAGCTCATCCATAAAGGTGTTGATGTCCTTGAACTGTCTGTAAACCGAAGCAAAGCGAACGTAAGCAACCTCATCGGTGTCCTTGAGCTTATCCATTGCAAGCTCTCCGATGTGAATGGAGGTAACCTCACGGTCAAGTGAGTTCTGCAATGTGGTTTCGATTTCATCGACGATTTTCTCAATCGTTTCAATGGAAACCGGGCGCTTTTCGCACGCTCTGAGAAGTCCGTTGAAGAGCTTGTTCCTGTCAAAGGACTCTCTGGACTTGTCTTTCTTTACCACGATGATGGGTACACTTTCAATGATTTCATAGGTGGTGAACCTTTTTCCGCAGTTCATACACTCTCTTCTTCTGCGAATACGCTCGCCCTCGTCTGTGGGACGGGAGTCAATAACCTTGCTTTCGGAGTAGCCGCAAAACGGACATTTCATCGAAATCACATCCAATACTCTAAATAATTATATATTGTATTATAACATAATCATGCTGCGGATTTCAACAAAATATTACACTTTTTCGGTCAGAAGAGCATAATTGTTTATCGGCAAGCGGTGAATTGCCGCAGTAATGACATCGGAACGGCGATTTATCGGCGGCGTATTGATTTTTTCTTTCCGATGAATTATAATCATAATTAAGGCGGCACCCCGATTTGTGCGGTATTGCCTTAAAAATACCGGGAGGTAAAAAAATGAAAGATATAAACAAGGGCACATTCCCGACGATGATAACTCCGTATCACGACGACAATACCGTTGACTACGAGGCGGTAAAGAATATTACAAACTGGTACATAAAAATGGGTTGTACGGGAATTTTTGCCGTATGTCAGTCGAGTGAAATGATCTATCTCTCGCTTGACGAAAAGGTGAAGATTGCCAAAACGGTTGTTGAGACCGTAAAGGAGAGCGGAAAAAATATTTCCGTCGTGGCTTCCGGTCACAACTCCGATGATATGAACGCGCAGATTGCCGAGATGACCGCAATGGCTCAGACGGGAGTGGACGCTATTGTCTGGGTAAGCAACAGGCTTGACCTTCACAATGACGGCGACGACGTTTGGATAAAAAATGCCGAGTATCTTCTTTCAAAGCTTCCCGACGATATTGCGATCGGCATCTATGAATGCCCCTATCCGTACAAGAGAATCCTCACTCCGAAAATTCTCGATTGGTGTATTTCAACGGGCAGATTTACCTTTATCAAGGACACCTGCTGCGACCCCGATATGCTCGACGCAAGACTTGAACAGCTAAAGGGAACGAGCATTAAGCTTTACAACGCAAATTCGCAGACGCTTCTTCACACGCTCCGCCACGGCTGTGCGGGCTTTTCGGGAATCATGGCAAACTGTCACCCCGATCTTTATGCATGGCTGTGTGAGAATTATGACAAGGAGCCCGAAAAGGCGCAGAGAGTTCAGAGCTTTATCGGACTCGCGGCATTCCTGGAGGTTCTCGCTTATCCGCAGATTGCAAAGTATCACATGAACAAGGTCGGCGTTCCGATGAGCCTTTGGTCACGCTCCTGCGACCAAAAGAAGTTCACAAAATATCAGCGGATGATCATGGACGACTTTATGAAAGCGGAAGATGAAGTCAGAAAAATAATAAAGTAAAAGAAATCGCAAAGCTTAGTAATTCAGGCTTTGCGATTTCTTTTTTATGTTTTTATTATATTTTCCTCAAAAACTCCAGCCATTGGTTGCTGATGGCTTCAATGGAGTGGGATTTAATGAGCTTTCTTCCGTTCTGCGAAAGCTTTTGGGCAATATCGGGGTTCTCGATTATTGTCAGCATCGCGTTGGAAAGCTGTTCCGTGTTTCCGACGTCGGTGAGTATACCGTTGACTCCGTTTTCAATGAGCTCTTCGGGGCCGAGCTCACAGCGTGTGGATATGCACGGAACGCCCATTGCCATGGCCTCAAGCAGGGCATTCGGCATTCCCTCCAGGTCGGACGAGAGCACGAACGCACAGGCGTAGTTTATGAATTTGACGGCGTTCGGATCCGCACCTGCAAGAATAACCCTGTCGGAAAGTCCGAGATACTTGATCTGATTTTCAAGCTCTGATTTTTCTTCACCCTCGCCGAAGATGAAGAGCCTGTAATCCGGAATACGGTCGGCGATCTCGGCAAAGGCGTCTATCAGAATGTCAAAACGCTTCAAACGGATGAGCCTGCCTGCCGCGCAGATAATTTTTTTGCGTTCTGCAGGAGGGGAAAGAGTGTAAACAGTCTCGTTGAATATTGCGTTCGGGATCACTGCGTCCTTATGAGAAGCTTTGCTCCTGAAAAATTTTGCAGCTTTCTCGGTCTGAAAAATATATCCGTCGGTGAAGCGGTAGAAGAATTTTCTGAGAAATGTGTTGAACTTCGACGCCTTGTAGCTGTACGGATTGCTTCGTTCCGTGCCGACGCATTTCGTCCTTGTGAAAACGGATGCGAGCACGGCGTACCACGTCATTGAAAAGCTCATGCCTATCAGCACGTCCGGCTTTTCCGATTTAACCAGCTTTCGGATTCTAAGTATTCTTTTGACGGCTCCGAGCATTCTGCCCAGGGAAGCGTTTTGCTTTATGTCGTCAAAATCCGCGGAGCGAACCTTGACGAGCTCTTCAAGCGGATAAAAGCTTTCGTCACCGTGAAAGGCAATGATTTCGGCATCGTGCCCGTGCAGGGAAAAATAATTGGCAAGCGATACCGCAGCCCTCTGCGTTCCGCCTGAGGAAAGGTCTTTTATCAAAAAGCTGATTTTCATTAAATCACCGAACCTGTTTGTGTGGTTTATTTCGATATTTTGTCAAATATATGAGTGCGGTCGATTCCGAGGAAAAGCAGTATTCCGAGCGTGTAGCTGACGACCAGTTCGCCGAGAGCGACGCCGGATGCCGAGGTCAGAAAGCCGACGATTCCTGCCTGTCCGGGGGTGAACATCATTATTTCTCCGCCGATGATTATTCCGTTGAAAATTGTCGGGAAAATCAAAGACAGCAGGGGAATGTTCTTCACTCTGATGCCGCGCGTCAGCCTTGTCATCAATGCCGCCAGAACAGTTGCGGCGGTGCCGAGAACAATGTCGATCGGTCCGTAGGGACTGCCGATGTTCGCGATAACGCAGCCGACTGCCAGTCCGGGTATTGCCGCCGGGGTGAATACCGGGAGAACCGTAAGCGCTTCGGAAATCCTGAATTGCGTTGCTCCGAATGCAAGGGGAGCAACCGCGTAGGTCAGCGCCGCATACAGCGCGGCGATCAGCGCAGCCTGTACGGTGTATGCCGTACTTTTCTTCATCTTTTTCATTTGTCATACTCCTTAGTTTTATTTATAGTCAGGATGGTTACGAACTGACTGTTTACCGGGGTGGGAAATATGGATTACAGCCGTTTATGTTGCTTTTTCCGGACTGTAAACTGTTTATGCTTAACTATATGTTATTGCTAAATAGGAACTTCACCTGAAAATCTCACACAGGTCCTTGATTGAATTGACGCAGACATCGGCCTTGATGTCTGATTTTTCATATATTTCGGGGGTCGTGACGCCGGTGAGGACACAGGCGGTTTTCATTCCGTGGCGCACTCCGAGCGCGATGTCCGCGGCAAGGGAATCGCCGATGAAACAAATCTCGTCGCGGCGGCAGTTCAGCAACTCGGTGAGATAGTCCGCCGTGTAGACTTCGGGCTTGCCCATAACAAGAGGCTCAACTCCCGTGCAGGTGGAGAAAAGAGCCATCATTGAGCCTGCGTCGGGCATATAGTCGTCGCCCATCGGGGCTTTGATGTCGGGGTGGGTGACGATGAATTTTGCGCCCTTGATAATGTAGTTACAGCCCTTGCGGATTTTTTCGTAGTTGAGCGTGTCGTCAAGTCCGAGCACCACAATGTCGGGCATTTCCCGGGTCATCGGAATACCCGATCTCTCAAAGTCATAAATCAGGCGGCTGTTTCCGATCAGATATACGCTTTTGCCGGGGTAATTCTTTTTTATATAATTGATAGCAACGTGGGTGGAGACAATTATTTTTTCTTCGGGAACGGGGAAGCCCATTTTCACAAGCTTTTCCAAACACACTTTTGAATTGTTGGACGAATTGTTTGTCAGGAAATAAAAATCCCTGCCGTTCTCCCGAACCAAATTGAAAAATTCCTTTGCGCCGTCAATAAGATCGTTGCCGAGGTATACCGTGCCGTCGAGATCGGCAACATAATATTTTACATTTTTGAATATTTCTTTATCAATCATAATTTGTCCCCTCTGAAATGCAGATAAACCAATTTATTATATCACAAAGAATGTCGATGTGCAACGATTGGGTCAAAAATGTTTGTCTTTATGCAAATTTCGTCAAAAAATATGTTTTTTCGCAAATTTAATCTGTACTTTTGAAAAAATGTGTGTTATGATAGATAAGCATTTAAGGGGGGACGGATATATGCGAGATATGGGAAACCCGATATTGGGCAAAAAACTGCGCGATTTAAGAAAACAATTCAAGATGACACAGGACGATGTCGCACTTATACTCAATATGAGCAGATCATCATTTTCAAAGTATGAGACCGGCATGTCGAGTCCGCCGCTTCCCGTTATGCGAAAGCTGGCGAATATATACAATGTCGGACTTGAATACCTCATCTTTGATGAAAATGTAAAAATCAAAATGAACGATCCGCAGAATGAGGACGAGAACGATCCGGAGCTGCCGTTTTCAAAAATAACGGACCTCAGACCTGAGGAAAAACAGATCATCGGAAGATTCAGAACCATGTCCGAAGAGGAAAAGCAGAAATTCAGAGAGTTTCTCTTTGAAAATACAAGTGAAAAATAAGCAACACCCACAGTCACGAAAGGCTGTGGGTGTTTTTATGCTGTTTTAGTTTTCAATTCCCGTCTCTTTGAGAATGTCCGACGGAATATTTGCGATGTGTTCCGCTCCTGCCGCAACCAGCTCCGAAACATCGCGGTTGCCCCAGGTTACACCGACGCAGGGAAGTCCTGAGTTGTGCGCCGTCTGCACGTCAACCTCGGAATCGCCGATATAAACGCACTTTTCCTTGTCGGCTTCCAGCGCCTTGATAACATAAAGCACCGAATCGGGCGCAGGCTTTGACGGAAAACAATCCATTTTGCCGACAACAAGGTCGAATATGTCGCCGAAGAAGTCCGCAACAACCTTTTTTGCCGCCTCGTCCGCTTTGTTGGACACAACGGCAGTCTTGCAGCCGTGAGCCTTCAGGCTTTTTATTACATCGGTTATGCCGCTGTACGGACGGGTGCAGTCGGCAATGTGATCGAGATAATAGGCTGTGAAAACCGCAAGAGTTTTGTCGTAATCCTCGCTTGAAATGTCCTGCGGCACGGCACGTTTAATCAACATTCTTATGCCGTTGCCGATAAAGCGGCGCACCTCGTCAACGGTGCGTTCGGGATAGTTCATTTCCCTCATTGCATAATTGACGGCATTCGCAAGATCCTGCAAGGTGTCAAGCAGGGTTCCGTCAAGGTCGAAAATATATGTATTGTATTTCATAAGTATCACCGATTTGATATTATAGCACGGGCGGAGAAAAATGCAACCCGAAAAGCATTTTCATTCCGCTCGTTTTTTGTTGTAGAAAAACATTGCCACTCCTGCGCCGCAAATCAGAATATAGCCGAGAATGCTGAGCCAATCGGGAATGTCGCCGAACACGAAAAATCCGAGGGCGGCGGCGAAAATGACCTGGGTGTAATCGTAAACGGAAATCTCCCTCGCGGGCGCGCAGATGTATGCTTTCGTGATGCCGAGCTGTCCGACGCAGGCGAACGTTCCGGCAAGTATGAGATAAAGAAGCTGTAAGGCGCTCATCTGCTGATATTCGATTATCAAAAACGGCAGACACAAAAGGCACGAAAAAGCCGAGAAGAAAAATACGATTCGGCGGCTGTTTTCCTGCTTTTTGCCGAGTCGGCGCACAAAGGTGTATGCGATGCCGGCGCCCATACCGCCCAAAAGTCCCGCAATCGCAGGGAAGACCTGAGGATTGTCAAAGCCGGGCTTGATGATGAACAGACTGCCGATAAACGCAACCGTAACGCCGATGATCTGCGCGATTTTCGGCTTCTCTTTTAATAGGAAAATCGAAAAAATAATCGCAAAAAACGGCGAAAGCTTGTTGAGCATATTGGCATCGGAAAGATTGAGCTTGCCGAGCGCATAAAAATTACACAGCAGACCCATTGTGCCGAAAAAGCTTCTGCCCAACAGGTCGGGGATATGCTCTTTCGGCGGGATGAAGCTCACTTTTTCGCGGATCATCATCACAAATATGAAGATGAGCGCAACGAAATTCCTGAAAAAAGCTTTCTGAAATGCCGGCAGATCGCCTGCCAGCTTGACGAAAAGCGACATCATGGCGAAGCCGAACGCCGCCGTCATGATATAGATTATGCCTTTTGATTTTTGACTGATTTTTGCCATATACAATCTCTGTTTCCGAATATAGATTTTGGATATAGGTGTGTCTTAACTTCCGTGAATTTAATTTCAACACTATTATAGTCAAAGCGCGCCTGATGTCAAGTGAAAATCTTTGAAACTGTTTTGGCACCTGTGCAGGGGAGACGAAAAGTCAGCAGAAATTTTCGGCACGATGTGGACATCGTGCCCTACGACGAGTTTTGATAAAGCCCAAACCGTAGACTGTGGTGACGGCATTGAACTAAAGGTAAAAAATAACCGCAAAAAATTACAGGAAAACTATTGACAAAAAGGAAAATCAATGATATTATGCAAGTGTGATAGTACAGATATCACACTTAACACGCCCGAAAGAAGGTGATACCATGTTTGAGATTGATTCCAGGAGCAGGATCCCAATCTACGAACAAATCAAGAACCAACTGATAACGTGTATTCGCCTTGGCATTTACAAGGCGGACGAACAGCTCCCGTCTATCAGGTCGGTTTCGTTTCAGACGGGAATCAATGTCAACACGGTCAAGCGTGCATTCGCGGATCTTGAGGATGAGGGAGTAATTTATTCCCTTGTCGGCAGGGGAAGTTTCGTTTCCTCCGATGCCGCAGACAACACTTCGATAGCCGAAAAGGCTCTCAAGGACATTGAACCCGATCTTCGCTCGCTCAAGTCAAAGGGAGTCGGCAGGGATTCTCTGATTGAGCTTATCAACAAGATTTATGAGGAGGAAAAAACAAAATGATTGAGATAACTAACATAACAAAATCCTTTGATGACTACACGGCGATCAAGAACCTTTCGTTCTCGGTCAATGAATCGTCGCTTTACGGACTTGTCGGCTACAACGGCGCGGGTAAAACCACGCTCTTGAAAATTATCGCAGGCGTCTATCTGCCCGACAGCGGCGACGTCAGGCTGAACGGGCAGAGCCTTTTTGAGCACCCTGAGCTCAAAACCGATCTCTTCTATGTTCCCGACGATATATACTTCGCCCTCGGCTCGTCAATGAACAGCATGGCGAATTATTACAAGGGCTTTCACCCGAATTTCTGTATGGATACCTTCAAAAAGCTGACGGGTCTTTTCGGTCTCGACCCGAAGAAAAAGCTCATCGGTTTTTCAAAGGGAATGCAGAGACAGGCGGAAATGATACTCGGACTTTCGTGCCTGCCGAAGGTAATTCTTCTTGACGAATCGTTCGACGGACTTGATCCGGCAAAGAGGAATCTTACGAAGAAAATACTCCTTGACTACATGGCTGAAAAGGAATGTTCGATAATCATTTCATCTCACAACCTCCATGAGCTTGCTGATATGTGCGACCACATCGCACTCATCAACGGACAGACGATTGCAATGGACTGCGCCGTTGACGATATGAACGGCAGCCGCTGCAAGTTCCGCCTTGCGTTCAAGGATGAGCTTGACCGCGAAGCTTTCGGAGATTTAAAGCTCAAAAATTTCAAAAAGGATGGCAAAATAATCACCTTTACCGTTTCGGAAAATGTAGAGAAAGCGCAGGCGGTTATCAATTCGCTTGATCCTGTTCTCTGTGAACGCTTCCCGCTTTCGCTCGAAGAAATTTTCCTCGAAGAGATGGAGGACACGGATTATGACTTTGAAAAAATCTTCTCGTAATCCCTTTGCGTCAATGTTTTGGGATTCGGTGAAAAAATCCCGATTTGTCCCGATAGTGACGCTTATTATACTTATTTCCACCACATTGCTTGAGGTTATTCCCGAAGCCGTGAACGGTTCGGGCAAATGGCATGATGTACACGGATATTTCTGGGATGCCATTCTTGTGGACGCAATCGTTGGAATTGTTGTAGTTATTTTCGCAATTATTTCGGCGGTCGCGCTGTTCAGGTTTACGCAGGTCAAGAAGCAGAGCAACGTTGTTTTCTCGCTCGGCTTGAGCCGCAGAAAGATATTTCTTGCGAAGTACCTCGGCGGAATCGCTCCGTTTGCGGTCGCAGTGATATTTTCGGCAGTCGTTGAAATCCTTGCCGACCTGATCGCCGGCTACACCGTTCAGTTCCCGACGATCCACTTCGCATTGCTTACGGTAATCAGTATGATCGCAACCTACGTCCTCACTTTTACGGTGGTGTCGGCAGCAATGGCTTTTTCGGGAAACATCATAGAAGCCGGAGTTTTTTCCGTTGTGATCGCACTTTTCACCGATTACCTTTACAGCTTCTTTAACCGTATGACCGGCATTTATACCCACGGCGGCGGTCTTCTTTACGGCGGAGAATGGAACTTCTTTTATCCATTCTTTGCATTGGGCTTTTTGCCCGGCGGAGAGGGCGATATCGCGTCGGAAATGCTGAGATGGGTATATTATGATATCTCAAGATTCGGCATTTACGACTGGTCGGGCTCAATAATGTGCTTCGTTTATTCGATAATAATTTTCGCAATAGCTTACCTGAGGTTTCCGAAGCGCAAGAATGAGATCAGCGGCTATTTCGGCAAAGCTAAGGGGCTTAACGAAATATGCGGCGCAATGGTCGGCTTCTATGCCGGAACAACCGCCATTACCGTAAGCAGGGCAGACAGCCACAGCATAGCCGTAGTAGCATTCGTTTCATTTATTGTATCATTTGCGCTTGCTTACCTGATTTTTAAATTTATTTTCAGCAGCAAACGAATGAAAGAGATGAAGCGATCGGCGAAAAGAATCGTTGCCTATGCGGCAGCGTTTGCAGTGACGGCAGGTATTTTTTCGACGGGACTTTTCGGCTATTCCGCTTATGTACCCGATGTCGAAAGCGTCAGGTATGCCGAGATTTCGATGGAAATTTTAAGTCCTTATATAATGGCAGACAAGGAATTGATTTCTAAAAGCGAGGAAATTTACGGCTACGTTTCACAGACAAGCGTGGATATGCTGCCCGAACTCGATTTTATGGATGCGCTTCTCGGCGGCTCGGAGGGGTATGACTGCTATATGCCGCAGTATGTTATCCTGGATGACGGAGAACTGGAAAAGATCATTGAGGTTCACAAGTCTCTTGCCAAAGAGGGCAGGCTCAAACAGGACGCCGACAATGTCTGCGGTTACAACATCCTGATTAGTTACACTCTCAAAAACGGCGCAACAGTGAGCCGCCGTTACAGCACGATGAGCACCGAAAGCGCGATGAAAGCGCTCGGACTCAACGACCTTGAGGAGTTCAAAAAGGATCTGAAGGAATATTTCTATTATCAGTCCGATACAACGATAATGGCAAATGCTTCCGAGTATCGTGACGGCTTCTGTCTGGTTTCCAAGGACTTCAAAAACTGCAGGTATGTGGACGACGTTGACCACGACTTAATGAAAGCCGTTTTTGACGACTTTAATGAGCAGAGCGCACAACAAATCTTTTTCCACAAGCCCGAAGACGAGCTTGGAGTTATATTCTTCCCAAAGAATATAGAGCTCAATGTTGAAAAAGATGGTCTGAGCGGAACTGTTACAGACACAGCCGAAAAAAAGCTCGTCGGTCAAAAAAATATCACGAACATGAGCCTTTCGCTTTCATCGAATAAGTGCATTGTTGTCACCAAGGATATGAAGAACATAATCAAGTACCTTGCCGACAACAACCTTATGCAGTATTTAAAATCCAACGTCACGGCTGACGACGTGCAAAAGATTAAATTTGCAACGAGAGCCGAGGCTGTCGGAAAGAAAAACGCGGATATGCTTCCTCTCTTCACGTCGGGCTATGCCTGCGCCCAAGAGGTTGAAATGTCCGAAAAAGAACGAGAGCAATACAATCATGCGTTTGCAAATCATGTCAGCAGCTCAATTACGGATAAAGACACCATTCAGACTGTTCTGAATAACGCCCTGCTCTACGGCTACAACGGCAACGACGACCGTGTGGCTGAGGTCACATACAACGACGGCTCAATCGCGACCTATGCCGTGAATGCGGACGTTTACAACAGGCTGGTTAAAAACTAAGGAGGGAAGACTATGAAATTCAGGAAGACTGCGGCGGATCCGTTCTCGGCGCTGCTCAGGCGTTCAAGCAAAAGGGTCTGCTTCATTCCCATAATTACTTTTATATATTTGTTTTTTCAAACAATCGACAATTACAACAGAGTCAACAGCCGTGATCCGGTGCTTGACGGAACACGTTTTATCAAAGATAAATACTTCGGCTTTTTCTGGAACGGTCTGTTTGATATTGACGGAGTGATTGCCGTTTTGCTCGTGCTCTGCGGAGTTATAGCAGGCATAGTGCTCTTCTCGTTCACTCAGAGCAAGAAGCAATGCAATGTTGTTTTCTCGCTCGGACTCAGCAGAAAAAAGATTTTCCTTGCCAATTACCTCGCGGGAATCGTCCCGTTCTATGCGGCGGTTATCATAGCGGCATTTTTCGAGCTTCTGGCGGTGTTCTGCTCAGGCTATGCGCCGACGGCTGCCCTTATAAAAATGGCGGTTTACTTTGTGGTGTGCTTCATTGGAATATACACGCTCGCGTTTACCGTGACATCGGCGTCGATTGCATATTCCGGCAACATTGTCGAGGGCTTGATATTCACGGCAATAATCGCCGTGTTCCCGATGGTGGCAGGCGCAATGTTCGGCACGATGAGAGGCTTCTACACCCTCGGCGGAATAAATGTTTATGAGGGAAAGTGGAATTTCTTTAACCCGTATTTGTATATGTTCGGATATACGGATTCGGCGAAATACAGTATACCCGATATGTATGAAGACACGATGAACGAAACCTTTATCGGCGTATTCCAGCAGTATTTCACCTTTAACCAAGACGGCACGCCGTTTTATAACCTCACAGTTTTCGATTTTTCGGGCGCAATTATGGACTTTGTCTATGCCGCGGTTATTTTCGTGATCGCTTACCTTGCGTTTCCAAAGCGCAGGAACGAAATCAGCGGTTCGTTCGGCAGGGCAAGAGGACTCAATGAGATCTGCGCGGTTATGGCGGGACTGTATGTCGCGGAGTTCGGAATGTACAGCATTGTTGACAGCTCATTTGACATCACAAAGGGAAGCTTCCTTACCTTCCTTTACTCGGTAGGATTTTTCATCGTGCCCTACTTTGTGTTCAAGATGGTGTTCGGATACAAGCGCAGGCTGATACTGAAATCCATGATCAAAAGAGTGCCGGCGTGCATTGCCGCGATCGCGATAATCACCGTGATATTCTCAACCGGACTCTTCGGCTATTCGTCGAGAGTTCCCGATGCCGAGGACGTTGCGTCAATCGAGTTTTCGACTGCGATCGCAAATCCTTACAGCGAGGTGAACGACAGCAACGCCGTGCATCGCGCTCCGAAATACGGCTATGTTGATATGAGATCTTATCGCGGAATCAGCAATTCCGGCGGAAGGGATATAATCATGACGGGCTACGGCTCCCAGGAATCAACCTATCCCTCGTATACCGTTGAGGATAAGGCTCAGATCGAAAAGATTATTTCTATTCACAAAAACTTCGTTGAGGACGGACGTATAAAGGACAACGCCTCCGACGCCTGCGCGCTGAATTTTGAGATAAAATACACTCTCAAAAACGGAAAGACGGTTAAGCGTTATTATGCCGACACAACCGAAGAAAACGCAAAGCAGATCATGGGACTGGGCGATACCGAGGTCATAAAAAGCCTTGTAAGTACTTATTTTGACAGCAATGACGGCGTGGCTGGCGGTTATGATTTGTCCTCTGTTTCTTCGGAAGAAAATCCGGCAAATATTTTCTTCCTGTATTCCAAGCACCTCAAAAAGGCTCATCGCTGTGAGATAGTTACAGATGAGCTGAAAAAGGCGGTAATAGCCGACCTTGAAAATCAGAGCGCAAACGACATTTTCTTCCACAAGCCTGAGGATGAGCTGGGCGTTATCAGCTTCGGCTTCAGCGATGCGGCTTCCGGTGTCGAATATGACGGCTATTACAGGGACGAAAACGGAGATTTGATAAACGAAAAAACCGGAGAGATTTCCGATGAATTGGCAGTGGTACTCAAGAAGATAGAGGAAAACTCAAAGAAGGATGATCTGACAGTAACCGCTATGAACGATACGCCGAAGTCCTTTGTTGTTACAAAGTCGATGACGAACACAATAAAGTATCTCACTGAAAAGGGATATATAAAGTATTTTGAGACGAGCATCACGGCTGACGATGTCAAGAGCATGAAGCTGGCGACAAAGTCGGAGCTGAGAAACAGGAAAAACACCGATGTTCTGCCACTGTTCACAGCAGGATACAGCAACTATGAGAACATTGCGTGGGCGGACAGAGAAGCGGAACTCTATATGGAGACCGACAGCCATTTGTTTGCGGCCTATGTGAATAACGAGATCACAAACAAATCGACCATTCAAAAGGTGCTTGACAACTGTTTCCTTTACGGCTTCTGCGGCAACGATTACAGAATCGCCGAGATAACCTTTAACGACGGCACGATCGCAACATATTGCATCACGGACGAGGTTTATGAGAATTTGATTAAGTGAGCAGAAACCATTTAGGCTCACCTTGAGGGTAGCGAAGCGGCGCGACGGTAGTGAATGACAGTACGGCGGACTGTCAGAGCCGGAGCGTGACCGAGCCGCAGCGAGACGCTGTCGCGTAAGCGGCTGAGGGGTAGTCAAAAGACAATTTTAAATTTTTTACAAAAAGACTATGATGAGCTTTTTCTCTCCCTCCGTCACGGCTTTGCCGTGCCACCTCCCTCATCGGATGGAGGCAAGGAAAGTTAGCAGAAACCGTATAGGCTCCCTTGCAGGGGAGCTGTCACGGCTTGTCCGTGACTGAGGGGTTTTTCAAAATTCTGATGAAGCTTAATCTAACCCCTCTGACTTCGGCGCAAACCGCCGAAGCCACCTCCCCAAAAGGGGCGGCATTAAGGCTCACCCCAAAAAATACCATATCATTATTAAGGTGATAAAATGAAGTTCAAAATCAAAAAGAAACAACGGAATATCGTCATTGCTGTTGTGATCGTTGCGGTGATTGCCGCTGTTGTCTGCATGCGCGGCGGTGTGTTCGGGAAAAAATACATCTACACGGGCGAGCCGTACGTCTGCCTTGATGCAGGTCACGGAGCCGATGATGTCGGCGCTGTCGGCGGCGAACGCTGTGAAAAGGACGACGACCTGAACCTGACGCTGAAGGTTCGCGACGAGCTGGAAAAAATGGGAGTGAAAACCTATCTGACAAGGGATGATGACTCCGATGTGACGCTCAAGGACAGGTGCAAGTCGGCGAACAAAAAAGGCTGCACTCTTTTTGTCAGCATACACCGAAATTCCGCCGAGGACGTCAAGGCGAACGGAATCGAGGCGTGGGTCTCCAAAAATCCCAAGGGCGATGAAAAGGAGCTTGCGGAAAAGCTTGTTGCCGATATCTGTGCGGTGACGGGTCAGCAGAACCGCGGCGTCAAAAAGGGCTTCCGCGACAACACGTACGGCGATTACTACATAAATTCCGATACGGATATGCCGTCGCTTTTGCTTGAGGTCGGCTTTATCACCAACACCAAGGACAATGAAATGTTCGACAGCCGCCTTGACGAAACTGCTCAGATAATAGCTCGGACAATATACGACTCGGTAGCAAAGGACAAATGAAATGAAACTGTTTAAATCCATAAAAAAGCTGATGGCACCGCTGTTGATGGCCTTGCTTCTGCTGTCTGCCTGCACTTCGGAGGGGGCGGAGAATATAACGACAGCCTCGCCGACCGAAGCCGACAGTTCGCAGTCTCAGACGACTGCGGCTCAGGATATCGTCCCAAAGTGTACGGCGGCGATTTCCTACTGCGTTGAGGATCGCTCGCTTCTTTACAGCAAGCAGGGAAATATGAAAATATACCCCGCGAGTCTCACCAAACTGCTCACGGCGTATGTCGCGCTGCAATATGTCAGCCCCGACGCGGAGTTTACCGTCGGCTCGGAGCTGGATTACGTCGAGAAAGGCTCCAGCCTGTGCCTTATAAAAAAGAACAATATTCTGAAGCTCAGCGATTTGCTGGCAGGTCTGCTCCTCGTTTCGGGCAACGACGCCGCCTATACGATAGCCGTCGGAACAGCGCGCAGAGCTGACCCGAAACACAATATGAACGACGCCCAGGCGATAAAATATTTTTGCGGTCTGATGAATGACGCCGCCGAAAAAATGGGCATGGTCAACAGCCGGTTCGTGAACCCGGACGGCTGGGATAACGATGATCAGTATTCAACTCCGACGGATTTGCTCATCCTGACGGAGAACGCTTTGAAGAACGAAACGATCAGGACGATACTGGGAGAGAAAGAGAAAAAGGTGACTTTCGTTGCCGGCGGAAGCATCACGTGGAAGAATCACATCAAGCTGACTGATTCGTCCTCCGAATATTATTGTGCTGATTTTATCGGCGGCAAGACGGGGACGACGGACGGCGCAGGATATTCGCTGATCGCCGCCTTTGAAAGGGACGGAAAGACTTACATAACAATTGTCGCAGGGTGCAAAAACGACAATGAGCGCTGCTCGCAGACCCTTGAACTGTATACAAAAACAGCGCCGTCATTGGCAGTAAACCAATGATGACGCTGTTGCTTTTTTTAGGCAATACCGCACAAATTGAAGCGCACACCTTGGCGGTATTACCTTTATTTTATCCACTCTCTTACTCTGAGCGGAATACCCATATCGTCGGCAATTTTTCGGCACTCGTCAATCTCTTCCTTGCTTATGACGTCAACGACCGTGAACTTGACCTTCGGAATGTATTTTTTGCAATCCGCCGCAAATTTGAGAAGCGCAGGGTAGGCGTCCTCGCCGAAGCGTGAGCGGCTGACCTCCTGGTAGCGCTTTGCGTTCGGGGCGTTGAGACTGATCGAAATAGAATCAACAACGCCGTCGAGAAGCTTTGCGGTTTCCTTTCCGTTGATAAGATCGCTGAGACCGTTGGAATTGAGCCGAATTTTCAGACCGTATTTTTCCTTGAGATACTTCGCGCTCGCGATAAGGTTGTCAAGCGCCTGAGTCGGTTCGCCGTAGCCGCAGAAAACGACCTCCGAATACGGTGAAAAGTCAAATTTGTCGATCTCGCTTTCGATTTCTTCGAGGGTGGGATCCTTTTTCAGCCACAGCGATTCCGCCGAACCGAGACCGTCGCCGTTGCTCCTGATGCAAAAAACGCAGGAGCAGGGACACTTGTTCGTTATGTTCATATAGACGCTGCCGCCGTAAGTGTAAACAATGTCTGCCATTTTAAAATTTCCTCATTCTGTCTTTAATATTTGCCTTGTCAAGAGCCACGGAAAGCACGATGTAAAGCACACCGCTGGAGCCTGCCTGAATAGCGTTGCCGGGCAGGGTGTTCAGCGCGCTGACCCATGACGGGAGGCTGAAAAGATAATCGCTGAAATTGCCTGAAGAGAGCGCAAGGATTATTACCTCTGCAACGTAGTAGCCGCCGAGCGTGATAAGAGCGGCGATGAAAACACCGATAATGTTTCGCTTGCAGACAAGCTTTTTCGCCTTAGAGGTGAAGCAGAAAGCCAAAAGCGCTTTGATGATAAACGTCGGAATGATGTACATTGTGTATCCGCCGATCGCGTCGGACAGAGCCGCACCGATTCCTGCGCTAAAAGCCGCAAGAGGATAGGGGAGGATGCTCGCGCAGAGATAGATTATCGAATCACCGATGTGCATATATCCGTTGTGGGTCGGAATTTTGACATAGTAGGTGAGGACGGTCGTCAATGCCGCAAAGAGCGCCGCCAAAACAATTTGATTTAATTTAAACTTGCTTTTCTGTTCCATAATAACCCTCCTTGGAACGGACTTTGAAACATATTATAATAATTCAATGTTGAAAAGTCTACAAAAAAATCAATGTTACATTATGCAATATAAACAAATATGCGGCGGTTGAAAAATGTTTTGTAATGTGGTATACTGATGCAAACGGAGGTTATGTTATGAAAAAATTTATTTCGGTAATTATCGCAGCCGTAATGGCTTTTTGTATGTTTATCCCGGCGCTTGCCGCCGACAAGGCGAAGTTCGGAGTGACCCTTGTTTCCGAGGACGACACCAAAGCTGTCGTTTCAGTTGATTACAACGGCGGCTCAACCTTTAACTGCCTCGATTTTGAGGTTAAGCTTTCAGGCCGTTTAAAGGTTGAAAAATGCGAAAACGGCGCGGGACTCAGGAATTTCAAAATCTATGTTGACGATCTGAACACGGAGGACGCAACTCTTTCGAGTTTTAACAAGGACTCCAATCCGATCGCTTTCACATTCGCCACAACCGCGGATTTCAAGGCGGTCAACGGCAAGGATCTGCTTGTCATAACGCTGAAGAAAACAACCAAGGATAAGCTGACAGCCGACGACGTGAAGCTCACCGTAACAAATTGCGGCGTCTCTTCCGCGAGCGGCGGCGCAGACCCGATAGGTACGAGCATCACTCAGCTCGGCGAAAAGACGGACGGCGGTTCAGCGGCGGCTCCCGGTCAGGTCGGCACGACCGTTTCCAAGACCGAAAAATCCGATGTGTCGGTGACGACAACATCCGTAACCGAAAAGTCCGAGCAGACCACGACGGAAAACGCCGATTCCTCAGTCAGCAAAAAGTCGGAAACCGACAAGACCGACAGCGGCACTCCGTCAAAGCTCAACGACAAAAAGAAGATCGTAATTATCGCGGCGGCTGCCGTTTGTATGCTGCTTGTGATTGCCGCCGGAGTTGTTTATATCGCCAAAAAGGCTAAAAAAGAGGACGCGTAATGAACACAATAGATTTTTTTGACAGCGAGCTGTCGTTTGAAAAAGTAAATGCCGAAAAGCTCTATGACTGCCGCGAAAACTGCTTTATGGCTCTTTACAAAGACGTGGATTTCGCCGGGGCGGAGCAATGGCTCGATACGCTTAAAAGCAACGGCTTCAAAACCGTTCAGCACAACGAAAACAACGGCAATGTGTTCGATCTGCTTGAGCGTGACGGACTGCATATAACGGCGCTTTACACGCCCTGTGACTCGTCTCTCCGCGTCATGGCGGGGGAGAATCCTGTTCCGCCGAACGCCGAGGCGAAGTGTTCGGGCAGTTCGGGCACGGTTTTTTACGGGTTTGAGAACGACCACACCTACATTGACTGCGGTATGTGTCTGCTGGTTCAGTGCCCCGACAACAGCTTTTTCGTTGTTGACAGCGGCCACTATTTCCAGTTTAACGACAACGACAGAATCCATAAGTTTATGCGCGACAGAACGCCGAAGGGCGAGAAAATCGTTGTCAACGGCTGGCTGATTACCCACGCACATTCCGACCATATTTCAAAGCTGATGGATTTCCTCAAATACAACTGCGACGACGTTGTGATAGAGGGCTTCTATTCCAACCTGATGGATCCGAAATACGCCGTTGACGGCGATTGGGACGACGAAGAGGTGCTCCTTTCGTTAAAGCTTTTCCGACAGCTTGATGGACTTGATATTCCGAAATACAAGCTTCATTCGGGTATGCGCTTTACGCTCAGAAATCTCAGCTTTGAGGTTCTCTGCACCCACGAGGATCATTTCCCGTCCAAGGTGCCCGATTACAACGATTCGTCCTGCGCGGTGATGATGAGCGTCGGCGGTACCAAGGTTTTCATTCCGGGCGACGCATCGGCGCTTTCGAGTGCTGTGCTTGAGGCTCGTTACGGCGAAACGCTCAGGTGCGATGTTGTTCAGGTGGCTCACCACGGACACGGCGGACTTTCAAAAAGGGCTTATGAATTTCTCGGCGCAAGGATAGCGGTTTTCCCGATAACAAGGATAATGTTTGACGAGGAATATCCCAAGCTGGAGGCGAACAGACGGCTTATCGAAATCGCAGAAAAATATTTCATCACATCGGACGGAACGGTGTGCATACCGCTTCCGCTGAAAACAGAGGATATTAAGGTTCTGCCGGACGAAACATTCGAGGATTTTGCAAAGATAAAGAATCAATGGGGATATTCGTATTCGGACGAAAGAATTGATGAATTGTACGAAATATACAAAAAGAACGGCGGAGACCTTAATAAAGAGGTTCTACCTGTAAAAAAAGAGGGCTTTTCGCTCAGATAACTTGACTTTTTGTCATAAAATCTTTATAATCTTGTGGGAAATAGTACAAAGGGGATTACTTAATTGGGTTTCTTATTCATAATAATTCCCGTTGTGTTCGGCGCATTATATATTCCGCTTTTGACCAAGTGGGTCAAAAAGAGCCGAAGACGGGCATTGAAAGCTATTGAACTGAATAACGGACTCCTGCTTACAGTTGCCACAATAGATTTGCTGGTGGTTTTCACAACCATAGGTGAACTGTTCGGTATCAATTCCGATCTTTCTCTTGTATATGACGCTATCGAAATAGGCAGGACAAAGGCGCTGCTTATTGTCGATATATGTTTGACCGTAATGCTGGGCGTATTTTTCCTGGCGGCATTGAGAGTGAGAAACGGACTGTCGGATCACAGAAAGTTTTGGGTCGATAAAAAAATCCAAAACGGCGTTTTTCTTTCGCTGACCCTTTTTGTGCTTGCGTTCATAACCCTTGCTGTGGATGTTGTAATGTATTGCATATAAAACTCTGCCCCTTAACGCAGACCGAAAATCAAAATAACAATAAAAGCTATAATTCATATTTCAGTTGATTTAAAACCGATTGTGAATTATAGCTTTTAATTTTAATGTGAATTTAATACAAAGCAAAAAGACAGGTAAAAACCTGCCTTTTGGAGCTGCTAACCGGACTCGAACCGGTGACCTCATCCTTACCAAGGATGTGCTCTACCACCTGAGCCATAGCAGCACGTCACAACGTCAAATATATTACCATAAGAAATTTACAATGTCAAGTAAATTTTAAATTATATTCTGTGGATTTTTACCGCTATCTATGTTAATATATTATTATTCACAAGCAAGAGGTGTTTTTAATGTATGATATAAGTGTAATTCTTCCGCGCGTGTCAGATGAAAAAAAGCTGGCGGCTTTTCTGAGCGGCGTTTTGTCGCCGCAGGCAAACGCGGAAGTCATTATATGCTCCGAGGTAGATACGGAAAATCTTTCCCGTCTCGGCGAAGAGGAGCTTTCAAGGGTTAAAATCGTCCGCTCTGCCGACGCGCTGAAAAACGCGATCACCGCGGCAGAGGGCAGGTATATTCTTTTCTCCGATGTTGGGGTTACATACTCGGCGGACGCGTTGTCATCTTTGACCGAGAGGGGAGCCTGTGTCTTCAACGGCTCGTCGAAAAACGGCGGACTGCTTTCCGAAGACTTTTGTCTCGATGAAATCGGCCGTGACGGGTTGTATTTTTGCTGTATGATGAAAGCTGATGTGCTGAAAAGCAACGGAATTTTGCCGGTAAGCGATTCTTCCTTTTCGATTATGAATCTGATTGCCGACTATGCGCGGTATGACGAAATAGATACGGTTCACGAGACGCTGTTTTATATTGAAAACGTGCCCGAAGCGACCGCCGACGCGGACGACATAGAGAATCTCGAAAACTACGCCTGGCTGTTCTCTCAGACCGCGGGGGACAAGGTTACATTGCTATTTATCCGCAACGTTATGAGCGTGTTTTCCTCCTGCGAGCACAGGCAGACCTTTGAGCTTTTGAAAAACGTACTGCTTCCCTTTATGGGCGATTACGCCGTGTGTGCGTGGTTTAAGGCGGCTTACGGCTGGGATCCTGAGCTTCTGAAGTCCGACATTTCTCCCGAAGATTTCAAACGTCTCGGAACAGGCGTATGGTACCGCGAGGTCAGAGCACCGATAAGAGAAAACGACATTGTTGACGGTTTCTTCTACGGCAAGCTCAGCGTTTCCGTGCTCAAGAGAAGTATATACGCCTACATATACTACAAGGCAAAGAGAATGGGCAACGCTTTTCTGAAGAACAAAATATGCGGCTTCTGCAAGCGTAAGCTCGGAGGTGGATATAATGTCTGAGTACGCGTACAGGGCGACGATTCTGATTCCCGTTTACAATGCCGAGAAATATATCGGCAAGTGCATTGAGTCGCTGACCGAGCAGACCGTCGGCTTTGAAAACATTGAAATTCTGTTTGTGAACGACGGCTCAACGGATTCGAGCGAGGAGATATGCCGCAGCTTTTCCGAAAGGTATGAGAATGTTTCGCTTTTATCAAAGCAGAACGGCGGCTGTGCGAGTGCGCGGAATTACGGACTGCCGAAAGCTCAGGGAAAATATATTTTTTATCTCGACGCCGACGACTGCCTGAAAAATGATACGGTTGAAGCCGTTACGGATTTTTTTGATTCCGTTTATGATGAGGTCGATCTGGTCACATACAGGATAATTCAGTATTACAATTCCGAACCGATCATAGTCCATTACAGATACCGCACGCTGACCGAAAGCGGCGTTTATGACCTGTGGGATCCCGACAACCGCTTTATCACACAGACGAATGTGAATATCTGCGTGAAAAACAGGGGCGAAAACAACCGCCTTTTTGACACGACCGAAAACTTCCGCCATGAGGACGAAAAATACTGCTGTGATATCCTGCGCGAAAAGATGAAAATAGGCTTTTGCGCGTGCGGAGAGTACATTTACAACCGCGACAACCCCGACGGTATTGTTTCGTCGCAGTTTTCTCCGGAAACAACATTTGATACGTCAATGAGCTTTTATGAGGAGCTGTTTGACAGCTTCGGTGACGTTGTTCCTGCCTATTTTCAGGGCATAGTTTTCAATGATTTCCGTTGGAAATACAAGGACGGCAGATTTCTGCCGACTCATCTTGACGGTGAGGAGTGGCTGTGTGCCGACAGGCGCATTGACCGTCTTCTTTCGCGCATAGAGGAGGACGCGATCGTTCTGCACCCGTCCGTGCCGCAGTATTACCTGTTTTACTGGCTCATGCGCCGCCCGAACAGTCACCCGATCGTCTTGTGCGGCGATAAAAAGCTGTCGATCATCTCGTCGGGCAAGCTTCTTTATGAAACGGGCAGTATAAAGGCGGAGACCGACACCGACGGAAAAACACGGCTGATGTCGCCCGTGTTCTTCTATCTGAACAAAAGCCAAATCAAGATACTTTGCGGCGGCAGGGAAGTGGATTTCACCCTCTCCCGTGACCGAAAGAACACCGATCCGCTTGATTTTATGCCGTGCTTCAGTATCCCCGGCGGCGAGGAAACCGTCCTGAAAGTGATAATAAACACAAAAGAATATTCCTGTAAAATATGAGTTAAGGCAATACCGCACACTTAAATTTGTGCGGTATTGCCTTAAGCCGCAGACCCCGATTATCGTGTTGGAGTCTGCGGCTTTTTTGTTCTTTGTGAAAATCGGAGCTTGGCGAAAATTCGTAAACCTATATAGGCGCCCCCTGCAGGCAATGTCATTAACTTAAGATAATAATACTATATATTCACTGACAAGGCTCACCTTGTCAGGTAGCGAAGCGGCGCCCGACAACTTTGCTGAAATTACAACAGCCTTCCCCTTGGAGGGTAGCGAAGCGGCGCCCAAATAGTTGCTACTTCCTTTGCGGTGTGATGTGGGCATCACACCCTACGGTTTAGGTTTTGGCAATGCTTGTCGTAGGGCACGATGCCCACATCGTGCCGTGATTCATTTTAAATATTGATAATCACTTGTTTCTTTATCCCCTCCGTCAAGATAGACTTTAGATATTAGATTGTAGATGTTAGATGCGGACAAATTAAAAGGCAAAACTACCGTAGCTAATATCTAAAATCTAACGTCTACCGTCTTCAATCTATTTCGACACCTCCCCTTGACCTCAATCAAGGGGAGGCTGAGGTTTGCGCTGTCCGATTTTTCGGAAAAGAAACGTTTTGAATAAGATTGCAAAGAAAATTACGAAAGGGGATGGGTTCGGTTATTTGTAAGCGATGTATATGTAGGACGTGCCCATAGAGTTGAGGTTGCTCGTCACGCCTCCCGAAGTGGCCGTGCTGACCTTGAATCCGGTCGAGCTGATCTGAATACCCTGCGAGCTGAAGTCGCTGCTTGCAACCGCCATATAGCTCTTGGCTGAGCTCTGGGCAAAGTCGATCGCCACCGCAGGATAACCAGACGCCATGAGGATAACGAGCCGCGGCTCAAAACCGATGGCTACGGTGCGGCTTGAAGAGCCGTTTCCGAGGTAAAATCCGATCGCAAAGGGATCGTCCCATTTGCTCTTGTCTTCGAGCGTGACGTGAATGTCGTTGTTTCTGATGTGGCTTCCGCACAAAAGCTCCTTGTCGAGAAAGCTCGCATAGTTCTCGTCCGTGCTTGCCGCAGGACAGAAATCGGCATTCATCAGGAACCAGCCGTTCATTACAAGCGCGTCCGTGTCGCGGTCGGAGGTGATGTCCTCACAGCCCGATTTTTCGATGTTCAGGTTTGTCCTGAACGTGAGCGCATCGGCAATTCGCGTGAAAATGTCGTGACAGAGCTGTCCGCCCTTTGAGAAAGGAACGCATATACTCAGGTTCGCTTTTATCTGAGCGGTTCTGCAGTATTCCTGACGCTCAAGCACGCCGTCGTCGTTGGCAACAAATTTATCGACGATTTCAATGTTGTCAATGCCGACCGCAACGATTGCCTTTTTCAGCGGAACAGCCTTGTTTATCGGAGGATATTCAACGAAAAACGTCAGATCCTTCATATCCTCCTGTTCGCCGAGCCACTCGACAATGCGTATCGGCAGGGAAACTATACTGTCCATTTACTACACCTCCACGATCTCTCTGATGATCGCCCAAATATATATCACTTCGTTTTTAAAATACACCTTTTCACAGCGGTCAACCGTGTATTTCTTTCCGTTGGACTCAACAATGCAGTCGTTGCTTTCGGGGTCATGATCCGGAGGACCTATGTAAAGATAATGGCCCTGGCTGTTGAATCCGATGACGGTGTTGACACCGTTGAGATACATTTTGTTCTTGTATCGCAGCGGCTGAATGAAAGCGCCGAATATGGGACTGCTCCAGCCGTCCTCGGCTTTCAGTGTGACCTCCTGACCGTATTTTTGAAACATTGATTTAAGCGTCATATCAATCACCCTATTGTTTTGAAAGCAAAGCTGTTGTCGCGGCAGAGCGGAATAATATCAAGAAGCTTTTTTTCGTAGAACTTTTCCGCTCTGTCAAGGAGCTTGTCTTTTTCGCCGCTGTTCTGTTCGATGCTGACGTCTCCCGCCTTGAAGCTTGTTATTTCGGTTTCCTCGCTGTCCTTTTTACGCAGAGCGAGCTTGTAAAAGGCAAGCCCTGCGGCAGCGGCGGTAATCCTTATATCGGTGCGATCGGCTTCTGCTCGCAGACCGGCTTCGATTTCCTTGAAGCAGGAGCGGCAAAGGGAAAGAATTTCATCTTCCCCGTATGCCGTTATGTCTGTCAGTTCACCGAGATAGTCTTTTACTTCCCAGTAACTCATTTGTCGGAAACTGTGTCTCCGCCGTCGCCTGTCGTTGTGATATCGGCAGGTGCGAGAGTCTTGACCGCTCCCGGAAGAATCTTTGCGAAGCCGGTGATAGATGTTATGGAAATCTGCTCAAGCTGACGGTCAACAAGCTTGCCGTAATCGGTTTCGATGTCGCCGACCTTGACCATCTCAAGGGCACAGCTCTTGTCAAGACCGATCATCATTGTGTTGTTTGTGACGTGTGACGACTTGATGAGATTTGCGCCGAAGGGAGTGATGAGCTTGCCTGTGCCGTGGAAGTTAAGACCTGCGGCGGCGTCCTTGAACTCGGTCATCTTGAGCATTGTAGCCGTTACGCCGGGTGAAGCGAGAATCGTGTTGAGCTCGTATGGCGCAAACTTGTTCCAGAAATCAATGAGATCGTCGTATGTGTAGCTGTCGCCGCTGAGCGCGCAGACCTCGGCTTTGTTCTTGCCGCCGTCACCGTTTATGAGCACATCTACCGCGTCAGCCATAAGGCTCTGCGCGAGATATGTGCCGATTCTCTTGAGCGCGATGGAAACCACGTCAAGACGCTGGAAACGGAGAACGTCATACGATGTTGTGATGAGCTTTCCTCTCTTCTTGAGGCGGATAGATCTGTCGCTGACCTTGAAATCGGCTGTCTCAAGGGTGTCGCCCTCCTTAAACACCTTCATTTCGGCGTTTGCGGAGGTCATTTCAAGGTTCATTGCGCGGTAGTCGAGGGAGTCGATGTTTGTTGTGGCGGCAAGGATATCGGGGAGGAAGCTTGCCTCGTCCATACCGTAGCGTACCGCTCTTGAAACATACTCCGGGAAGAGCACTGCGGCGTCGCTTGTCTGGAAAAACTTTCCGACAACGGAGCTGTCCGCGCCCTGCGGCTTAATGCCGAAACGCTTGAGCTGACGCTGATATGCGTCAAGTCCCTCAAGATTGGTGCCCTTGTAGTTTTCGGAGGGGTCGAGACCCTCCAGAACCTGTGTGAAGCTGCGGCCTGTGCCGTACATTCCTTTTTCAAGTCTTAAATTGTCAAAACCCATATCGGTTCCTCCTTAAAATTTAAATTCGTTGTTTGTCGATGTGCTTTTTTCTGCGGTCGCTTTCAACTGCGGCGCAAGGGGGATAATCTCCTCCGCCTTTTTTCTGAAAGCGTTTCTTATGCTGATAAGCTCGTCGGTTTCAATGCCTGCACACATCTTTTCGATGCTTTCGCAGCTCAAAGACGGCACGCTGAGAGATGCGAACTTTGCAGTCTCTTCGGTCAATGAACGGCGGTAGATCTCGCCGTCCTTTGCCGCTTTTTCAAGCTTTGAAATGTATTCGGCAAGCTGCTTTGATTCCGATTCGCTCAGCTTGACGGTATGTCCGTCCTTTATTGCCTTGATACAATTTTCCATGGTTTCATTCTCCTTTGTATAGCTTTTAGTCACTCCTGCTCTGACCTGCGCCGGGACAGCGACAAAGGACCATTCGTAAGCGTCGCTGACGTCGGAAAGAATACAGCAGCACAGCTTACCGTCGTAGGTTTCGCCCTTAACGTGGCGGCAGGGATCATATCTCATATCGCTTCCGCACACCGAGCAGGTAAAGCCGCCGACGGCACAGCTCACGCTGACCTCTTTCTTGATGCCCGCGTTGATGTCGCTGATGAGATCGGCATTTTTTTCGCTGATCGGCATATACGCCTTTGCCTTGACGCAAACGTATTCTTCGCCTGCCGCCGTCACGCGGCCGGGCACGGCAACACATTCCGCCGCATAGATTCTCGCGCTTTGATTCGCGCTTTTGGGGTCGTGGTCGAATATGCCCGTCACGCCGACAAAGAGCTTCGCAAGCTGATGCAGAGCATCAATGTCAAAGCGTTCGCCGTCGCGGTCAATGTCGTTGTCGCAGAGGATTACGTTGAAAGTGAAAACCTCGTCGGCGCTCAGCTTTTTCAGCGTAAAGCGATTGATCTGTTCAAGGTCAAGCTCGCTGACTTCGCAAGGCGAAATGTTCGTTTTAAATTCTTTGTTCAACTGATTTCAGCTCCTGTTCAATCTTTTCACTCTGCGCGCGGTAGAGACGCGCCTTTGCCAGCTCAAGCTCATCCTGAAGCGTGATGTCATCCCATTCGACCGAGAAGAACTCGCTGATTCCCTGCGTTCTCATCCAGAATCCGCAGATTTTCTCTATCACGGGGGTCAGCAGTCTGCGGTAGGCTTCAAGCTCGCTTGTCAAAACGTCTGCCTGCTGCGACGACATTCTTTCGGTTGACGACCAGCTCAGGCTGAGCATGAACGGAGGCAGTCCTGTTTTTGCAACGATCTGTTCGAGCATCTGACGGACGGGAACCTCGCTGTCAAGGATCTGGTTGTCTGCGCCGATTGCCTTGATGCTGACGTCGCCGACGGCAACGAAGTCTCTGACCTGATTGCCGGGCTGCATTGCTTCGCTCCATTCATGGGCAACCTGCTGAGCCCTGTCCTTGGCGTAGGCTCGGTCAACAACATCGTTCTGCGGCTTGTAGGTGACGGCGAATCTGACGTTGCCGACGCGCTCCCAGTTTATACCGATCGTGTTGTAAATTTTCATAAGAATGTTGCTGACGAACGGCAGTCCCTTCAACAGTGAGTTACCGTTCAGGTGACCTGCCTCAGGGTTGAGAACCGAGAGCAGAACAAGCTCAGGGTAGGCGACGGGCTTCGGCTGTGCAACGTCGCGCACGCACACAACGGTTGAAAAGCCGTCGTCTCCTCGCTTGAGCTCAATGTCGTCAATGTCCGCATTGTAGAGAGCCGCAAAATTGCCGCTTCGGTCGGTGATGATTTCGCCGACAGCCGTTCCGTAGGTGAGAAGCTGCTCAAAGTACGACGACATAAACGCGTTGATGCCGCGCTGACCCGAACCGACTTTCACCTCGGAAAGAAAACGGCTGAGATCTCTCTCGCACGCCTTGTTTTCACACTCGATGTGAAATCCGCCGGTCAGCCTGATGATTTTGTAGATCGCGGCGTCTATTATCGGAATTGCCTCGCGCAGTTCACGGTACAGACTGTTTTGCATACAGGACAGCGGAGTGTAGCTGTCAAGAAGAGTGAAAGGATTATTTTTGTAGGTCTGCGGCGTTGAAACCGCGGTTTTTGCAGCGGATAATTTTTTGAATATTCCCACTGAAATTCTCCTTTCTTTTTTACGGTGGGAGCGGTCAGCGCGACACGCTCATAACGAAAAAGTCGTTTCGGGGCGCGTTCAGCGCCGTAGTGACGAAGTATCTGAGATCGTCCATTGCATGGTCATTTTCCTTGCGCGGCGCGTCCCGAACGGCCTTGTCGTCCCACTTGTAAAGCGAAAATTCACGGAGGGTGTCCTTACATTCGGGAGAGAAAAAAATCAACCGTTGTTTAAGGGCATCGGAAACCTGCCGTATTCCGTCAACGACGTCGTTCTTGGCAGGTATCACCGTGAAACGTCCTTTTCTGCGGATGCATTGAATGAAGCTTGCCGCCGAGGGATCGACGATAACCGCCTCAATGTCGAGACCGTCCGCAAGCTTTTCAAGCTCTTCGTAATGCTCGGCGTCGGTGCGCTGCTCACCCCTGGTGCGGGAGTCGTAATAATACTCGCGGATACGGTACCAGCACTTTTCATATTCGCCCCACAGACCGAAGGAACAGGGATTGACCGTTCCGTAGTCGCAGGATATGAAATATCTTTCGAGGATCTGCCGTGCGGGAGGAACTTTTATATGGATTTCCTCGTTGAACATAGGGTAGACTACACCCTGAGCCGCTACCCATTTGCCCTCCACAAAACGCTTGTAGAAAGCTCCGGAGTATAAACTCTCGTATCGCTTGATTATTGACGGAGTGAGCGACGGGTTGTCTCTCATCGTGAAGTGGAGATAAAGGCAGTTCTTCTTCTGCGCCTTGAGTATCCATTCACGGTAGAACCAATGCATCGGGTGCTCAGGGTTGCAGTTGAACCACAGCCGTGAGCCCTCCAGCGAGCACCTTGCGATTGCCTGCTCAACAAATGAACGCGGCATCAGCGCAACCTCGTCAAGCAGAACTCCTCCGAGCGTCATACCCTGGATGAGTGCCGCCGAGCCTTCGTCTTTTCCGCCGAAAAGGTAAAAGCGGTTGACTTTGTTTTTGTAGGTCATTTCAATGTAGTTCTGCGACGACTTCAGCTTCACGCAATAGCCCAGCGCAGAAAGCACGGGGCTCAGCGGCGTTATGACGTTGCGCTTCAGGGAAGCGATAGTTTTGCCGCATATCGCAAAGGAGGTGTCGCTGAACTGATAGAAAGACCAGGCAATAAAAGAAAGGGACATACATACGGTCTTTCCCGAACGCACAGCTCCGTCACATATAATGGCGTCGTAGTGTCTGCTGTCGGAGCTTCGGCACCACCATGTCATGACCTCAAGCTGTTTTTCGGAAAACTTTTTGAATGAAGAAAGAGCGTTACTCAAGCCGATCATTCCTGATGTCCGCGGCGCTTTTTTCAAGCGCGGCATAGAACGGAAGTGCCGATTCATCGCTGCCGAGGGCGCAAAGTGCCTCCAGGTGCTCCAGCGCTTTCAGCCGGTCGAAGAATTTGATTTCCATGCCGCCGCCTTTCGGTCGCTTGATTTCGCTGACGTTGAACAGGTCAAGCTTTTCGGGGCTGAGAGGGGATTTGTCGTCGGAGCACGCCAGTCTTACGGCGTCCGAGATGTTCCCGAACGCGAGCTGACGGTAACCGGCGATCACCTCGTCACGGTGGATTCTGCGTTTCTTGTCGATTTTCTCAATCTCCTTTTTGATGTCGCCGCGTTCCAGCAGGGTTATGCCGATTTTTCTTGCTTTCAGCCCGTAACCGGCTTTTGCCGCGGCGGAACGTGCATCGCGGGATTGAGAAAAGAACAGACAAAACAGCTTTTCTTTTTCTTCAAGTGCCATAAAAACTTCCTTTCTTTTCAAGGCAGTACCGCACAATTTGTGGATTATTGCCTTAATACGGTCAACCGTTTGTCGAGGGTCGCCCCTCAACCTAAGAATAAAAAAAGGGATTCTATAATGTAAAAGCATTATAAAATCCTCAAGAAAATCAATTTGTTTACGATTTGTTCACATTCCGAAGGCAACGCCGAAACCCGCTTTGCAATCAGAGACCACGGCATTATTTATTCCTACTGCAACCGCCACGGGCTGATGAAAAAGAAGGTATAAACAAAAAATTCCCTGCGGAATGTCCGCAGGGATAATTTTTTATGCTGTTTTATTTAAGTCCGGAGACGGGGATTATTGTGCCCTTGGCAGTCGTTACGGTGAGTGTGACCGTGTCGCCGTCGTTCACGAGTACAATGTTTTCAAAGTCAGCCGCCTTGACAGAATAGTAGCTCTCGGAGGAGTCGAGCTTGATGTAATATACGCTCTCGCCGCCGATGACCGCCGTTCTGATATCCGTAACCTTGCCTGTAACGGTGAGGTCTTTCTGCTCGCTGTTTGCGGTGTCGTCCTTGATGTTGTCCGTGTCAACGCTTACCTTGATGTTGTTCTTGGCGAGCTCTGCAACGTAGTTTTCAATACAGCTTGTGAGCGTATTGCCCGTTGCACCGATCGAATACTGACCGACGTTGATCATCGCATAGCCCTTGACGAGCTTGCTGGAATCCTTGAGCGACATGAAGTAGGTCGGCTCGCCGTCAATGTTGAGGAGAAGCGGGAACGACGCCTCGTATTCATACTGCTGAACAAGACCCTCTGCCGAGGACTGCGCCGAGGTTTCCTTTGCGCCCGAAGTGCTGTAATATTTTGCTTCCTTGGTGCGCTGGTTGATGAGGACGAAGCCTGTGAGCGATTCGTCGTTCGTCAGCGAGGTAACGCCCGTGTACATATAAACGTCGTCGTTCATCGCGAGGTAGGAATAACCTTCGGTCGTTGAATATGTGTCCTTCTGACCGAGAACGGAGTTCCAGAAGCCGCGCTGATATCTTCCGTAGTAGTCAAACTGCTGAACAAGGAGATCGGCGGAGTAGATACGGTCGATCCATTCGAGGTCGCTGTTGTTCCTGATCTCGTCGATCGAATACTCCGTACATTCGCCCGTTACGCTGTCAACAATGATTGCGCCCGTTACGTCCGTGCCGCCGAAAAGACCGATAGTCTTGTCAAGCTTTGCGAAAATCCAGTAGGGGTGACCCGATTCGTCAATTTCAAAGGTCGGCTCGTCAAGAAGATAAGTCGGATACTTGAAACGAACGTGACGTGTTACATAGTGTGCAAAGTGGTCGGCGGTCGAATACTTCATACCGTCCTTGACCTCAACAAGGGTGGATTTCTGAGTTCTTGCGTCAACGATAACGTAAGCCGGAAGTCCGTTCTTTGCGTTGGTGAGCCACTTGATGATGTTGGAATACTGGAGGGACGAAACACGAACCGGAGTGTCCTTGTAGTTTATCTGATAGTACTTCGGCTGAACCGTGAACTGAGAAACATAACCGAGCTTTGAAAGGTCGGAGAGGGCTCTCTCTGCCATAACCGAGGTCGTGCTCTCGTCGATTACGGGAACGGTCGCGAAGTCCGCTTCGTCAACCTCCTTGGCAAAGTCGCCCGTCTGCACGTCGATTATTTTCGAGTAGCTGTTTGCGCGGAAGAAAACCGACGAAATAAGCAGTCCGACAACAACGATCGCTGCCAGCACACCGATGAAAATTTTGGGTATGAGCGACGATTTCTTTGCGTAGGGCGCATAGTCCGGAGTTTTCAGCGCGCCGCTTGTCACATAGTTGATCGCGCAGTAGACAACGGCGATTGCGCCGAAGAAGATATACATCTTGAAATCCTTGAAGTTCATAACCGGAAGCATAAAGTAATAGAAAATGCCGCCGAATATAGCTGTCAAAATGATGTTGATAACGATTTTAAGTCCCTTTTTTTCGGGAGGGATGACGATACCGGTCTTTTTGTCGGGGCCTTTCTCCGCTCCGCCGCCGGTAAAATCTACCTTAATGGGATCCATTAAACCATCTCCTTGAATAGTATGAAAATCATTATACATTATATCGGGATAAAAAACAAGTTTAAATATTAACAGTATTATTTTGTTTTCAAAAAGTTCACAGTTTATTACCTTGATAAATATATAATAATAATATATAATGTATAAATAAAATGATGAAAAGAGGTGCAGTATGGATAATAATCAAAATCAGGCTCAATATTCGTACTATCAGAACCTATATAATATGTTCGGCGGACACAACCCTCTGATTGACACCAAGGTGAAAAAACTGCAGAGAACAGGCTTCATTATCGGCTGCGGAATGATATGCTTTACGATTATGCAGTACGTTTTCGCGTTTCTGCTTCAGCGCTTCGGACTTTACAGCCTTTACAATTCCGACCCGTTCTATCAGCTCGGCATCAGCGCGATAGCTCCGATATTCTATGTCCTTTTACCGTTTGTTCTTGTTTATCTTCTCTATACCCGCGAGGAGAAAAACAGCGTGGATATCTACGAGCTGCCGAAATCCAAGGAGCTTTTTATCTTTTCGGTTTTCACAGGACTGCTGATTTGCTCCTTCGGCGACACGGCGACGGCATATTTCTCGACATTTTTCAATATGATGGGCGTCAGCTTTGAACGTCCCGACACGCTCAATGCGAACTCACCCGTCAGCTATGCACTCCAGATAGTGGCTTATGCGATAATTCCGCCGCTTGTTGAGGAGTTTGCGATGAGAGGCGTCGTTATGCAGCCGCTCAGAAAATACGGCGACAGCTTTGCGATCATTGTTTCATCAATTCTTTTTGCCGCTCTGCACGGCAATATGGTTCAGATACCGTTCGCCTTTATTGCAGGTCTGGCGCTCGGATATTTTGCGATAGTCACAAATTCGATATGGACGTCGGTAGCCATCCACTTCCTCAACAACTTCACGGCAACGGTTATTTCGGTTCACTACGACAAAAATCCCAATGACAATATGCTCTTCTACTATGCGATAGAGGGTGCGATACTCATTGTCGGAATTTTTGCGTTCATTATGTTCATCAAAAATAAACCGTCTAAGCTCAGCAAGGACACAAGTGAAATCGGCGGTTCGCTCAAGTATTCAACGCTTTTCTGCACGCCGTCAATAGTTGTGTCGCTTCTGATTTCATTGTTCACCTCCCTTTCCTTCACCAAGATCAGATCGGGCGGCGGCACACTTCTGACGATTGCGCTCGTTGCGCTTGTCGCGTTCTTTCTTATTAAGGGCTCGCTCAACGCGCGCAGGGATATACGCATCACACGAAGTGCAATGTACAATGTTTCGATCGTTCTGACTGTTATCGCGTCCGTATTTATGATTTATTTCCTGATGATAATGCCGCTGTCAAATCAATAAGGTGACGCTATGAATGACGAAGTTTTTATGAATGAAGCAATAGCACTTGCCAAAGAAGCGGCACAGGACGGCGAAGTGCCTGTTGGTGCTGTTGTTGTGCTTGACGGCAGAATCGTCGGCAGGGGAAGAAATCGGCGCGAAAAGGACAAAAACGCCCTTGCCCATGCCGAAATTGAGGCGATCAACGAGGCATGCCGAACGCTCGGCGGCTGGCGACTGTGGCAGTGCGACCTTTATGTGACGCTCGAACCGTGCCCGATGTGCACGGGAGCGATAATAAACAGCCGAATCAAAAGGCTTGTTTACGGCGCATCGGACGCCAAAGCCGGCTCCTGCGGAAGCGTTGTCGATCTCTTTTCATTGCCGTATAATCACAGGCCTGAGGTTGTCGCAGGCCTGAAGCGTGAGGAGTGCGCGGCGCTTTTGTCGGACTTTTTTAAGTCTTTACGGAAAAAATAATAGTTGTCAAAAAACCTCCTTTAAGGTATAATCCTATTAAGGAGGGATTTTTATGCCAAAAAATAATATGAAAATTTCAAAAGGCTATTCAATTATGTGGCTTGTTTTCACCGCGATTTATGCCGTGTGGATGTGCTTCTTTATGAAAGCGGACACTTACCCGGCGGCGGACACGGGAATCCTGAAGCCGATTTATTATCCGATTTGGGTCGCGGCGTCGTGCCTGATCATGCTCTTCTACATATTCCTGCTCAACAGGTATCTTTACGGCGAGCTCGGAAAGGGCAGTAAGGCGTTTGCGCTGATAAGCCTTGTGTTCGGCTGTGTGTTCATCACATGGTACGGCTTTTTCAAGAATCCGTTCGAGTTTACGGCAAGTATGATCGGACTGGACTATCCCTGGCACTTTAAGATGTGGGGCATTTTCGCACCGATATCAATTTTTGTAAACACGCTTTATATGTACAGAAAGTTTAATTTCAGCAGCAGAGCCGGTGTCATAAGCGGTTCGGTCGGCTGTGCGGCAATGTTCGTCACAATCAATGTTCCGTCGGCAGGCGAGGAGCTTATACTCACGTCGCTGAGATGTATGTCGCATTGGACGGGCGCACTTGTGTTTGCTTTCTGCTGTGCCGCACCGATCGTCATTTTCCTTTTGCACATGGCAAAGGCGAAGAACAAAAAATTCATTGCCCTGACGGTTGTTTTCTGCGCTGTTCTTGCTGCAATGCTTGTCCTGCTCGCAACGGTGGGCAAGGACGGAATCATCGAGAGTCTCCCAATGTGGGCAACATATCTGCTCCTGTTCCTCGTCAACTTCACAAGCCTTTTTGACGTCAAGAAAGCGGAAGAAAAACAGCCTGCTTTGGTTTGATTATCGTAGAATAACAGAATTTTACGACCACCCCTTGAATCATTCAAGGGGTGGCGGCATATCATACTGCAAAATCAGCAGAAAATCTAGGGCACGATGTGGGCATCGTGCCATACGACAAGACTTGATGAAACCAAACCGTAGGGTGTGATGCCCACATCACACCGAGAAATTAGTACAAACCGACCAAGGCTTCTCCTTGAGGAGAAGTACCGTCGTAAGACGGTGATGAGGTGGAAAAATTTAAGTTAAATCATATTGAATAATTACAATAAATATTCACCACCTCATTCGAGCGGCGCAAGCCGCCGCCCACCTTCCTCTCAAGGGGAAGACCTTAAAATTTCGACACAAACAAAAATAAGGCTATAATTCGAGATACCGAATTATAGCCTTTATTCTATGCTGTTTTGCCTTTGTCGGGCGGAGCAGTCACCTTATTTGATTGTGAAAGCGTAGCCCTCGGTGTTCCACAGGTAGGAGCCGTTAGCGTAATACTTAACCTCGGCGCTGTAATCACCCTCGGTAAGGGTCATATCTATGCTCCAGATTTCGTATGATGCTTCCGCGCTTCCGACAGCAACTTCCGTGCCCTCGGCGTTGTAAGCCTTTATTGTAACGTTGGGGTGCTCTCTGTTAAAGGTTCTTGTGTCGCCGAGCGGGTTTACTATGCGAAGCTTCGTTGCCGTACCGTCAACCTTGAAGCTGATCTGTGAGTCTGTTTGAGTTACCTCAGAGACCTTGATCTCTCCGTGGCTGAGGTCATATCTGACATTGAATCGGTAGCCGGCATTTTCCCAGTCCATATCGAACTTTGCCTTGACGATGAAATCGCCCTCTTTAAGGCTGAGGTTGAATACCCATACCTCGTAGACAGCCTGAGCCGAAATATCCGAAACCTCGTTGCCGTCTTCGTCGTAAGCCGTGATTGAAACAAGACCGCGTGTCTTGAGGTCGCCGATCATCAGGCTTGTGCGGTTGAAGGTGAGGGTAGCGCCGTCGGAGTTGATTATCTGCAGCTTGCCGGGACGTCCCGATACTGTTACAGCGTATCTGTTGAAACCGCCGAGTACCGGCTTATCCGAAACAACAGAGGTGATTGATGTTGTCTGTAAGATCTCGCCGCAGTTGATGCATACTCCGTCCTCGCCCTTGTTGTGCTTCGTGTGGTCTTTGACAGTCAACGGCTTGTCGGCTGTTCCGTTATAGCCGCCGTATGTGTAACCGTCAATTTCAAACGTATTGCCGAATATCTGACCTTCAACGTCGGCGTAATAGCCCTTTCCGCTTCCGAGAACATCAAAAAAATCATTTTTGCGGAGTTGAGTTGTACCGAATATCTCCATTGTGCCGCCGCTGATAACCGCTTTTGGTGTTTCAACGGCTAAGAATTTGAAATAACCGTCGTAGATATAGTTATCGGTGTCGTCGTTCATATAATCTATGACAGCTTCCGTAAATGTACCGCCGTAGATTTCGGAATCAATGCCTGCAATTTCAACAAACTTGAAATTACCGTTTTCAATTATGAGTTTTCCCGGAGCTACCGTAGCCGTAGTGTCTTCGCTGCAAGACAAAACCATTGCGTTTATCGTTCCGTTGCCCGTTATGGTAAACGTGCCCGACTGATGAAGTAAATATATGTCATCAAAATCGACGGTGTCAATGGTGTATCCGTTGAGGTCAAGCGTTATGCTTGAACCGCTTGTGCTGAAATCAACCTCATAATGGATAGTAGTATTTTCATAGAGCTTGATCTTGCAAGCGCCTTTCTGTGCTTTAGCGGCTGTTACAGCTTTCTCAAGGGTGTCGTAATACTTTGTTAATACGTCCTTGCTTGTTACGGAAGCAACGCCCTGTGCGCCGCAGTTGTAGCACTTGCCGTTTCCGTCCTTGTTGTGTTCCGTGTGGTCTTTGACAGTCAACGGCTTGTCGGCTGTTCCGTTGTAGCCGTAAACGCTGTTTAAATATTGGCTCTTGTCATACGTAAAGCGAGCGAACATATTGCCCTCAACATCGGCGTAGTAGCCCTTGCCCTCGCCGAGGAACATAAAGATATCGTTGAAGCTGAAGGTATAAATCTTTTCAAATGTACCGCCGTTGATATCCATTACAGCGCAATCGGTTGCAACGTCCTTGAAATAACCGTCGTTTATGACAATCGTGCGGCTGTCGCTCATGTTGGCATACATTATCATGAGCTCGTCGTTGAATGTTCCGCCGTTTATTTCCGTGCTGAAAATGGTTCTTATTGATTTATTGAAAGTACCGTTCTCAATTACAAGCTTTCCTGCCGTTTTGTCCCAATATGTCATTGCATCAATGGAAACATTTATGATTCCGTCGCCCGTTATGGTGAGGGCCCCCATATCATACTTGATCATTGCGGAGCCGTCCTCGGTCGCATCATTGATCGTGTGTCCGTTGAGATTGAATGTTATATCTGCATCGGCTGCGCTGAAATCAATTGCTGAAGTAAGGCTGACATCATCAAAGAGATAGATCATGCTTTCGCCCGAAATGCCCTTTGCGGCATTGACTGCTTCCTCAAGGGTCTCGTAGAAATACGGTCTGCCGCCGTTTGTCTGCATTGCGGAAGCAACGATATTTGCACCGCATTCGCGACATCTATGATCTTCCGCACCTGTGATTGCCGAATGTTCGTGATGGTCAACGACTGTGATCATGGAGTCGTTTGTCTCTCCGTCGAAGCCGTAACCATCGACATCGTTGAGCTTTATATCACCGAATTTTACTCCTGCCGTTGAATAGTAGCCCTTGCCCTCTCCGAGAGCGGAGTACCAATCAAAACTGCCGTCGGCAGAAACTGCGGCTGCAAGCTTTTTGTAGCTTCCGCCGTTCAATTCTACGATTGGGAAGCCGTTATAGTCATCCAAAGCAACGTGTCCGTTTACCGTTGCGTCGTTTATTGTCAGCTTGGCGGGACCCATTGCTGCAATGTAAGCGTCGAAAGTACCGTTTTCGATAGTCAGATCGCCGACGAGATCGCCGTAAGCCATAGCACCGAAGTAGATGCTTGAGGAGCCGTTACCCGTAACGGTGAGCTTCTTTAAGGTAAGAATACCGGGCAAGTTTCCTGAGGTGTCCTCGAAATTACGGTCAATTCTCTTGCCGTTCATGTCGAGAATGATCTCATCACCTTCCATGGTCTGGATTGACACGGATTCATCGATAACAAAGTTATCAAGGAGCTTAACTGTTACAGTACCCGAAATGGTTGCGGCGGTGTTCATAGCATCGATAAATCTGTCATACGGTGCAGGATAGTTGCCCTTGTCGTCAATAACGATTGCTTCGGCAAGGGAGCCGCAGGTCGTGCAGAGATAGTTCTCGTCGAATGTATGCTCTGTACATTCCTTAACGCTGACATTCTCAAGTGTCTTGACCTTGGCATTCGTCACAAGGGTGTTATCTGAAGTATTGCGATAAACATGACGCTTAACAAGAGCGTCGGCGCAAGTCTTGTCGCCCTCAAATGTCAGCTTTTTGAACGAGCCGCCTGAAAGCTCCGCGGAAGCGCCGTCGGCAATAGTAACCGTATTGTTAAATCTTGCGGCCTGATAGTCGGCTTCAAGTGTTCCGCCGTGAATATTAACAGGGCAGTTGAGCGTTGCCACGTTAATATAGAAGGTTGTGCCGCTTTTGTTATTGTCATAGACATTGATCTTAACGGCCTCATCCATGTTGATATAGCCTGAAGCCTCGATCCTTCCGCCGTCGGAGATCGTCATGGTACAGCCGTCATAATATGTACCGCCGAGCAATCTGAAACCGCACGGATCGCCGTACATATCTACTCCGTTTGCGATCATTTCGCTGTAAATGTTGACGTCTCTCAGAAGAAATCCGTCATAGCCCGTATTGGATATGAGCTTTCCCGTATAGCGGCCGTATTTAAGATCAACCACAGAGGACTCGTTTGCCTGAATCGTTCCGAGGCATACGATGGCGGACTCGGCAACGAACTGTGCATGGCCGTTCATCTCGACCATGAGATATTCGTCCTCTCTGGTTACATCGCCGAATACGCCGCCCGATACATAGCAATACGAATAATCGTAGCCGTAAAGCGGAGCAAGGAAGGTTCCGTGTCCGTCCTTGATTCTGAGTATAGCGTCCTTACGCAGAGTGATCGAACCGTAGATTTTGTGATAGTTTGCGTCAAAGTAGAAATTACCCTGATCAAGCTCTATCGGCTCATGCCAATCCGTGAGCAGGGAAAGAGTACAAACCTGATAATCTTCGGTGCTTGCAAGCGCAAGTGCTTTATCGAAGTCCGAAAAATATGCAGCCTCAGTCTCATTATATTTAACGATTTTAGCTACAATGTCGGCATTACACTTCGTACATTTGTTGTCCTCGGTAATCGAGGGGTGGGTGCAGTCGCCGTCTGCCGCATATACGGTGAACGGAATCATCGTGAAAATCATGATGACCGCCAGTATCACGGACAGAACGCGCAAGCTGTTCTTTTTGTTCATTGGGTTTTCTCCTTTCAAAAGTTCAATTATTGAATACATTTTCTGAATGCCTGAGCCAGAGCTTCCGATGTAATCGGTTTTTGGTGGAAAAATGCACATCCGAGCCGATATGACTGTGCGCCGAAACCTTTGTCGTCCGACAGCCACATAACCGGAACGCCGGGCAGAAGATTTTTTGAGGCTATGACGCCCTCCATTCCGTCGGCTCCGTCGGATGTCACGATCACAAGGTCGGGCATAGCCTCACAAAGACTGCCGATGAAGCGGTCATAATCCTCGCAGCCGTCAAACCGAAAGCTTCTGTATGCATAATCCGGCAGAACGGAAACGACTTCTTCAATCCTGCGTTTCTCTTCTGCGGATCCGTATACATAAATTTTCACTTAAAACCTCCTTTTCTATACTCCTATCATATCATAACGGAAAAATACTTTTTATTCAAGGGGCAGGGCACAAACGGTCGTTTTTTGGCACAAGCGGTAATTGCATTACAAATGATACACTTGTTTTAATGCTCGTTTTGTGATATATTGTTAATCGGAATATCAAACGGGCGGCTCGGCTGCCGTCCCGTTAAGACAGGCAGGGGATAAGGTTGAAGATTGCTTTGATAGACGACGATAAAAAATCGCTTGAATGTTTGGAAGCGTTTATTGTCGATCAGTTCGGTGCGTTTGCCGAAACCGAACACTTCTCAAGCGGCGAGGAGTTTATCAAAAAATTTTGCAAGGGCGCCTATGACCTCATTATAACCGACATTTTTATGGGCGAGCTTACCGGCATTGACGTTGCGCGGCTTATCAGAGAAAAGGATAAGGAAGTCAAGCTGGTTTTCTGCACGTCGAGCAACGAGTTTGCAGGCGAAAGCTATGAGGTCAATGCCTGCTATTATCTTCGCAAGCCGTTCAGCGTCAACCGTTTCAAAGAAATGCTTGACCGTCTCAACCTCGAAAAGATGGAGCTTTCGCGGGTCATCAAGCTTCCCGACGAGCAGTCGGTCGTTTTGAGAAATATTATATTTGCCGACTTTGCATCGCATTGCGTAACGTTCCACAGTAAGTCGGGCGACGATGTCGTGTCGCGTGTGCCGTTTGCCGAGGTCGAACCCATGCTTTGCGACCATTCATATTTTTGCAGTCCGTCCAAGGGAGTCGTCGTCAATTTCTATGAGGTCGCGGCGCAGAGCGACAACGTTTTCGTCATGAGCGACGGAACGAGAATACCGATAAGCCGCCGAAAAGCCAAGGACGTGTCAGAATCTTATGCAAGCTTCAGGTTTGAGCTGCTGAGAAACGGGGGTGCACGATAATGCCTCCTATTTACAGAATTGCGGAAGTGAGCGTATATTCCTTGCTGAACTTTCTGCCGTTTCTTGTTCTCGCTTTGTACCCGTTCAGGAACCGCCTGCGTTTTTCAAAACCGATTACGGGCGTGCTGATAGCCTTGATGACGGTTGTTCAGGTCGGGCTCGGCTTGTGGGCCGCGTTCTTCTCCGGCGGTAAAGCAAGCTTGGTGAGCGCGGTCAGCACGGTACTCTATGCGGCGTTCTATCTCCTTGCCGTTGACGCGTCTTTCTGGAAAATCCTTTTCACCCTGCTGATGACCTCAAACAATGCAAACTTTATCGTCATCGCCTCAAAGTGTATTGAGGGCTGGGCGTTCCCTGAGCTTGCGGGGCAGTCATACCGTTGGTCGTTCTCGTTGTGTATGCTGTTGGTCGAGTTTGTGCTGTGGTTTCCGCTGAGACGGTATGTCCAAAAGGTATATACGCCTGCCGTTGAGCGTGAGACGACGGGGTTTGAGTGGAGATTTTTATGGCTTATACCCGCGACATTCTATTTGCTTTGGTATTATGAGATATATGCAAATTCGGCTCAGTCCAGTCTGAAAATTGCCTTGCAGCCCAAGAACACAGTCTTTTTGTTCTTCATAAACGTCGGCGCAATGCTGGTCTATTATGTTGTGTCGAGACTGATTTATGAGCAGGACAGAAATATGCTCCTGAGCGAAAAGAATCACCGACTTGCCATGCGCGAGCTGCAATATGACAGTCTGCAGGAGCGAATATCCGAAGCGCGCCGCGCAAAGCACGATGTCCGCCACCATATCGCCCTTATGCAGGAGCTTCTCAGGGAGCAGAAATATGAGAAGCTTGAATCTTACCTTAACACATACCGTATGAGTATGCCCGACGATACGCCGATAGCGTTCTGCGAAAACACGGCCGTCAACACCGTGCTTGTGTATTTTGCCCAGCAGGCAAAGAATAACGGAATAGATTATATTGTGAAAACGGTTATTCCCGAAGATACGGGTATTGAAACGACCGATTTGTCTGTCCTGTTCGGCAATCTTTTGGAAAATGCGCTCGACGCGTGTATTGACGAAAACGGTCAGGACAAAAAGATAATAATCCGCGCTTCCGATGAAGCAAATTCACTTTGCATTGCCGTTGACAACACGTTCGGCGGATCGCTGAAAACCGACAGAAACGGAGCCTTTGTTTCCTCAAAGCACAGCGGAAACGGTCTGGGAATCGAGTCCGTCAAAAGCATAGCCGAAAGGTACGGCGGAGTCAGTAAATTTGAAGCCCGTGACGGTATGTTTTATGCCTCGGTCATGCTGAATGATAAAAAATAAAAACAAACGGCGGTCCCATGCAGGATTGCCGTTTGCTTTTGGCTGGGGTGGCCGGATTCGAACCAGCGAATGCAGCAGTCAAAGTGCTGTGTCTTACCGCTTGACGACACCCCAATATTTATGCAGCTTCCGATTTTTCGGTGAGCACCTGTTTTTGAGTTTAAAAAAAGTCTGCAGAACCTGCAGACTGAATGGGGTGGATAGTCGGATTCGAACCGACGGTCTCCAGTGCCACAAACTGGCGCTTTAACCAACTAAGCTATACCCACCGTATGGCGCGCTTGAAGGGACTCGAACCCCTGACCCACTGCTTAGAAGGCAGTTGCTCTATCCACCTGAGCTACAAGCGCATTAAAATCTCCTACATTGCAGAATGTTTGGAGAAAAAATGGAGCGGGTGATGGGAATCGAACCCACACGACCAGCTTGGAAGGCTGGAATTCTACCACTAAACTACACCCGCATATCTGCAACGCTTGATATCATATCATCAAATGCCGAATTTGTCAAGTGAAATTCGCTTTTTTTTGAAATTTTTTATTATTGCTTTTGAAAACCGTTTATATAATTGTATATAAATTATTATTTACAAAAAATTCTTTTCTTTTGCAAATATATAGTGTATAATAATTTCGGGCAGTACCGCACAGATTGCGGCTTGAAAATTTCCAAAGGAGATTCTTTATGAGTAAAAATATTCTTGTCACCGGCGGCGCCGGCTTTATAGGCAGCAATTTTATTTACTATATGCAGCGCAAGCACCCCGATTACAGGCTTGTTTGCATCGACGCCCTGACTTATGCAGGCGACCTTTATACTCTTGACGAAGCCCGTAAGGGCAACTTCCGCTTTGTCCTCGGCGATATTACCGACAGAAAGGCAGTTTTCGCCCTCTGCGAAGAGGAGAATTTTGACGCGATCGTCAATTTCGCGGCGGAGAGCCACGTTGACCGTTCAATAGAAAATCCTGAGGTTTTCCTCAAGACGAATATACTCGGCACTCAGGTTTTGCTCGATGCCTGCAATAAATATGAGATTCCGCGTTATCATCAGGTGTCCACCGATGAGGTGTACGGCGATCTTCCGCTTGACCGCCCCGACCTTTTCTTCACCGAGACAACGCCGATTCACACATCGTCTCCGTACTCCGCGAGCAAGGCGTCTGCCGACCTTTTGGTTATGGCGTATCACCGCACCTTCGGAACGCCGGCAACCATTTCGCGCTGCTCGAACAATTACGGACCCTATCAGTTCCCCGAAAAGCTGATACCGCTTATGATTTCCAAGGCTCTTGCCGACGAGAAGCTTCCCGTTTACGGCGAGGGGCTCAATGTCCGCGACTGGCTTTACGTTGACGACCATTGCAAGGCGATTGATATGATCCTCGAAAACGGAAAAATCGGCGAGGTCTACAATATCGGCGGACACAATGAAAAGGCGAATATTGATGTCGTAAAGACAATCCTCAAGGCGGTCGGCAAGGACGAAAGCCTTATAACCTATGTCAAGGACAGACCCGGTCACGATATGCGATACGCGATAGACCCTGCGAAGATTCACGCGGAGCTCGGCTGGTATCCGGAAACCTTGTTCAACGACGGTATTCAGAAAACGATCGACTGGTATCTCAACAACCGCGAGTGGTGGCAGATGATACTCAGCGGCGAGTATAAAAAGTACAGGGGATGACAGCTATGAAAAAAATAATTGCAGTTACCTTGAGTCTTGCTCTTGCTCTTTCGCTTTATGCCTGCGGCAAGAAGGACGGAGATCTCGGCAAGCAGACGTCTATTGACAACGACAACGGCTACACCGTAATTCAGGAGGTTCTGACCTTCAAATACAGCGACGAGGAAGACACCTTCAAGGGTAACGCAAATGCCAAAACGAGCGGATTTGTTACCAATCAGGACAATGCCGAAAGCGGAGTCAAGACCAAGACAGAGGCGCTCGGCGTGGCAAAAAAAGAAGTCGCGGACAAGTACAACAAGGTCAAATTCGCATTTGACAGAACGGCAGGCATTTGGAAAGTCATATTCCTGCTCGACACACAGAACGGAGAACAAACGGACAGCAAAACCGTTATGACCGTTTATGTTGACGAGGACGGATATACACTCGCAACAGTTAAATAATTTGAAAGGATACAGCCAAATGGCATTTGAAAGAAGACACGAACTGTGGACGTTTGATATTTTTCCCAAGGTAGTTTCAGCCGGAAAAGAGAAGACAATACATATCCGCCCGTTCGGCGACAGACTGTTTTTTACGGTCGGAAATGAATACACGGCGGTTTTGACATGGCTCAACGGCGGCTCGGAGGATCAGTATCCTGCAACGGGCTATCGCCGCAGGATTCCCGTCACCGCAACCGAAAACGGAATCGACATAAAAACAACGCTTCCCTTTGAGGGTGAATACCGCATCAAATTCACCAACGAGGAAGACGACGATTTGACCTTCTGCATTTACGCGGTCGAAGATGATCTTGTTGATGTTTATCCTTTTATCGGCGATCTCCATATACACACGAACTATTCCGACGGAGCCCATGACCCGGCAAACGTTGCGGCAAGCTACCGCGCGCACGGCTATGATTTCCTTTCAATAACGGATCACAGGCGTTATTATCCGTCACTCTACGCTATCGAGCAGTTTAAGGATATCCCGACCGAGTTGAAATTGATTATGGGCGAGGAGGTTCACCTTCCTCCGATCAACGGCTTCAGGGTTTGTCCGCACACAATTAACTTCGGCGGCGAGTACAGCATTAACTCTCTTGTCGAGGATGAAGCCGTTGAAGAAGTCGGCAAGGACAAAAGCGTCAGGGCCACCCGTGACGACTGCCCCGATGTTATGACACGCGAGCAGTTTGAAAAGAAGATGACTGAGCTTTCAAAGGAAATAACCGTTCCCGACAATGTCGATCCGCTTGTCGCTTCGACTCTCAAGTGGATTTATGATGAGATAAGAAAAGCGGACGGACTTGCGATTTTTGTCCACCCGACATGGATAACGGGCAACACCTTCCACGATTCGGACGCGCTCAATGACTGGCTTGTCGAAAACAAAATATTTGACGCCTTCGAGGTCCTCGGCGGTGAGAATTATTTTGAACAGAACGGCTACCAGACGGTGCGCTATTATGAGGACAGGGCAAGGGGACACAAATACCCCGTTGTCGGAAGCACCGACAGCCATAACTGTACGCCCGAAAACCGCAATGCTTATATCTGTTCCACGATCGTTTTCTCTCCCGAAAATGAGAGAAAAGCCCTGATTGATTCAATCAAAGCTTTCCGAAGCGTAGCCGTTGACACAATCAGCAAGGAGTTCCGCCTTGTCGGCGAAATGAGATATGTCCGCTACGGCTGCTTCCTGCTCAAAAACTACTTCCCGATTCATGACGATGCATGCTTTGAAGAGGGCAGAATGATGAAGCAGGCAGTCTACGGCACGGCAGACGAAAAAGCGTCCGCCCTCGCCATGCTCAAACTCATGAACGGCAGAATGAAGAAAATGAGAGAAAAATACTTTTCATTTTAATAAGACAGAATTACACAACTAATGCAAAGCTGAATATTTGCGATTTTAGCCGCTCTCATCACGAGGGCGGCTATTGCTTTTCCGTATGGCATGATGCCCATATCATGCCGAGAAATTAGTACAAACCGACCAAGGCTTCTCCTTGAGGAGAAGCTCCGTCGTAAGACGGTGATGAGGTGGAGAAATTTCAGGTCTGATTATATTAAATAATGAAATAAATATCGGACACCTCATCCGAGCGGTGCAAACCGCCGCCCAGCTTCCCTTTAGGTAATGTCATTAACTTAAGGCTTCTTTCTTTTAAAGTTGAAGCCGTTTTCGTAAAGCCTTGCCTCCATCTGATGAGGGAGGTGGCACGGCGAAGCCGTGACGGAGGGAGAGAAAAGGCTTATTATAGCCTTTTTAGTAAAAATTTAATAATGCCTTTCGACTACCCCTCAGTCGCTTACGCGACAGCGTCTCGCTGCGGCTCGGTCACGCTCCGGCTCTGACAGTCCACCGGACCGTCATTCACTACCGTCGCGCCGCTTCGCTACCTGACAAGGTGAGCCTTGTAAGTGAATATATAATATTCTTATCTTAAGTTAATGACATTGCCTAAAGGGTCGGCAAAAAATCAGCAAAGAACAAAGCAAGTTATATATAACCTAAAAATACGCACAAACCTCAGCCTCCCCCTTGATTGAGGTCAAGGGGAGGTGTCTCGGAGAGACGGAGGGGATAAAGAAACAATGAAAACAAGTGTTTAGCGGTATTTAAAAGGACTCACGGCACGATGTGGGCATCGTGCCCTACAACTAGCTTTGATAAATCTAAATCGTAGGGTGTGATGCCCACATCATGTCGTGAAAAAACTTTGTCTATGCGTAAAAATCTAATGAAGAAGTGGGATAAAGAAAGCAAAGAAAAATAAAATGAATTACAGAATAAAAGAAAAAAATTCAAGTAAAAATACAAAAACAAACTAATAACAAGGAAATAGAAA
>CAKSHH010000006.1 GCA_934456435.1 uncultured Eubacteriales bacterium | reverse complement strand
TACAAAAATCGCTGCAAATGTAGCCAATTTGTAGCCGCTAAAAAAGAAAAATCCTGAAAAACGCTGTATTACCAACGTTTTTCAGGATTCAGAAAACACTAAATATTTATTCCCACTCGCTCCGCAAAGCCACAACTTAAACAATTTTGTATAAGAGATTTGGCTTGGGCTATCGGGATTATTCAGATTATCTAAGAATTATGAGGTGTCACAATTCCTGTTGTCATTGTGTTGTCGTAGTTCTATTAACTATGACAGAGCAATTTCATTGGAGCTCATTCAACTTTTTTGCAAGGGTGTCTTTAAACTCGCTCAACTCAGTTATTCGCCAAACAATATCTCAGTAATATCAATTGCATTGTAACATAGATGCAAGCCAAAGTCAACACTTTAAAGCGATAAAGTCGATTGCTTTGATTATATATCTTTTACCGGCAATGCAGCTAATATTAATATTCTGATATTTAGATATTTTTGAAAATATATTGTATTTTATCAAAAATCTGTTATAATAAATCTGCGTACTGAATTTATTAAATGTACGCAGAAAGTTGGTGAACCGTTGTCGAAAGAAACTACTGCAAAAAATGTTTTTAAAAATGTTGGTGCAATTGCAAAAACTTCCGATTTTAAAAATGCAGGGCTTTCAAATTATGATATTGCAAAGCTGTGCAAGGACGGAGTTATTGAAAGAATACGAAATGGCTTTTACCAACTTCCTGATAATTATAATATAAGTGAAGAACAACTAATTTCAAGTCTGTTGCCTTACGGAATAGTTTGTGTCGAGTCAGCTTTGTTCCACTATGGATATAGTGATTTTACACCAAGAGAATGGTCAATAGCGGTTCCTCGAACTTACAGAAATCAAATTTCAAATATTCGGGAATTGCCAGTTAAAGCGTATTACATTCAAAAGAATATAATTGATGTAGGCAAGACAGAAGATGATTTTGACGGTGTAACGCTCCCTGTTTACGACCGTGAAAGGACTATTTGCGATTGTTTTAAATACCGTTCAAAACTTGACAATGAGATTTTTAATAAAGCGCTCAATGCTTACGCAAATGATTCAAAGAAAAACCTGAGCAACCTTTCTGCGTATGCAAAAAAGCTGCGTGTATATAAAAAAGTTACCGAATTGATGGAGGTATTGCTAAATGGCTGATATAGCGGCATCCGTGCTTGCACGACTGAAAAATAGGGCTCAGATAAGCGGCAGAAGCTATCAGCTTTGTCTGCAGCTCTTTTGCCAAGAGGAGTTTCTGCGCCGTTTGGAAAAATCCAAATATGCAGAAAACCTTGTACTGAAAGGCGGATTGTTTATCTATTCCCTTACCGATTTTGACAGCCGAGTAACGGTTGATGTTGATTTTTTGCTCAGACAAATCCCAAATACGCCAGAGCAGTTAAAAGCCGTGTTGGAGGAAATTATCGCTACACCCACCGGTAATGACTTTATCACTTTTGAGATTAAAGATGTTGCTCCTATCGCCGTTGCGAAAAAATATGCAGGAATCGGTGCATCGGTAGTTGCTCGTATTAAGAACACCAGAACACCGTTTAGTATTGATTTTGGCGTAGGTGATGTTATTGTGCCAAAGCAGGAAAAGCGAAAAATTCCTACACAGCTTTCCGATTTTGACGCTCCGATGGTAAATACATATTCGTTGGAAACGACAATTGCCGAAAAGCTTGATGCAATTCTTGATTTAATGGAATTTTCAAGCCGAATGAAAGATTATTATGATATTTATTATCTTGCCAATAAGTTTGATTTTGACGGAGCTACGCTGACAAAAGCACTTAAAAAGACTTTTGAAAATCGTGGACACACCTTTACGGTTGAACAATTTGAGCAGGTTATGGCTTTTGCCGAAAATGAAACAATGCAAAAGAAATGGAAAGCATTTTGCAGGAAGATAGATACTAAAACCGCTGATTTTAACACAGTACTGAAAACCATTAAAGAGTTTTTGATAGAGCCGTTTACTGCGGTGGTTAGAAATAAAGAATTTGAAGAAAAGTGGATTGCTTTGGAGAGCAAGTGGCAATAAGAGGAGGAAAAACAAATGATAAAGAAAGCTACTTATCGCACGGAAGATCAAGTTAGAGATAGCGCTAAAATCATATTGGGCTTTGATGCCGCAGAAGCAAAAGTGCAACAAGGTACTGGACAAATTACAACCTTTAATCAATTAGGATTTACTGGCATAAATGACAAACCTGACGGATGGTATTTGCCTGATGATCATAATATGCCAGCCATAATACTTGAAACTAAGTCAGAAGCAGAAGATATATCTAATCAAAAGTGGATTGATGAACTTATAAAAAACTGCAACATTGTTGCGACAAAATATAAGCAAGTAGTCGGTATTCTATATAATGGCATAGATGTTCGTGTTTTTAAGAACAACATTGAAGATACTGAGGTTTCAGCAACTCTTCAAAATAAGACATATTATATTGCCCTTTTCACCAAGAATGCCATAGATAAACAACGCATTTATAATCTTACAAAGAAAATCAACGATTGCTTGCATACAGAGTTTGGTATTAAAAATTTGTATCACAGAATGATTTTTACCGCTTGTGCTTTGGTTGCCAAAAGATACGATGCAATACTAATTAAAGGTATGAATTTTTCACTTATGAAAAATTCAATTTTAAGCACCTTATCAAAATCATTAGAAGAAAGTAAAAAACAAAACTTAAAACTAGATTTATTGATTGAAGTTTATTCCGAAATCAAAATGAATAATGCTTCTAATCAAGAAGCAATTGATAACTTCATTAAATGGGTTTCTGAAATTTCCGATTGCGTTAATTCGGATTATTGGAATGGCGAAGATGTAATGGGTATATTTTTCAATGAGTTTAACCGTTATAAAAAGAAATCCGAAAGCGGGCAAGTGTTCACCCCTGACCACATTACCTCATTTATGTACCGCCTCATTGATATAGATCAAAATGACAGAATATTGGATGCCGCTTGCGGCTCCGGTGCATTTCTTGTAAAATCCATGTGCAACATGATTAAAGAAGCGGGTGGCATAAATGCCAAGAAAGCACCGGAAATCAAAGAAACACAGTTGTTTGGCATTGAGTTCGACAGGGAAATATTTGCTCTTGCCTGTGCAAATATGCTTATCCATAAAGATGGAAAAACCAATTTGGAGCAATTGGACACACGTACACAAGAAGCTTGCGACTGGATAAAATCAAAAAGCTATAAAACTAACAAAAAAGGAGAATTCCAGAAGGACAAGAACGGCAACCTCATCCTTACAAATAACTACATAACAAAAGTTTTGATGAATCCCCCTTTTGAGCGCAAATACGGTTGCTTAACAATTGTAAATAATGTTCTTTTAAATGTACCGCCACATACAAAATGTGCTTTTATTCTCCCTGATAAAAAACTGGAAAAGGACAATGGAGCTAAACTACTCAAGCATAGCACCTTAGAGAAAATAATTAAATTGCCAGAAAAAATATTTTCTGAGGGTGTAACAACTTCCATCTTTATTTTTGAGTCAGGTACTCCACAAAACAATAAAGAGATTTTTACCTGCTATATAGAGGATGATGGTTTGGAAACGGTCAAAAATCAAGGCAGACAGGATATTAAGGATAGATGGCAGAGCATTGAGGATAAATGGGTTGAGATAATTCGAAAACAATCTGGCGATAATACAATAAAATGGATAAAGCCTTCTGAACATTTAAGTTATCAAGTCCCTGAAAAAGAATTTGAAATTAGCGAAGAAGATTTCACTAAAACAATGATGGATTATCTGATGTTCAAAGAGGGCATTGATGTTAAGGAATTTGGCGAAAAACTGCTGACCAAGGTACTGTATAGCAGTTCTGTGGAGTCGAAAGATGATTATGTTTCAATTATGCTGAAAAATGGAGGTGATTACAGTGGGAAAAATTGATACGTCGAAGTGGGAGCCTTTTAAAATCCGTTCGCTTTTTACTGTAAAGCGCCCAGCGGCGAGAAGTCAGTCAAAATATGACGATGGTGATGTACCTTTTGTTGCGTCAGGAAACTACAATAACGGCGTTTTGAAATACTTATGTCCTAAAACTGGGGAAATACTTGATAAGGGAAACTGCATTACTGTAAGCCCAATAGATGGCAGCACTTTTTATCAAAAGAATGATTTCCTAGGTCGAGGTGGCGCTGGATCTTCCATAATAATGCTATATAATGATAGTATCAATGAGTACAGTGGGTGCTTTATAGCAACTATTATAAGCACGGTTTGTAAAAAGTATTATTACAGCGATATGGCGAATAAAGACGTTATTGCAGAAGAGACAATTATGCTCCCTGTTGATGAGAATCATCAACCCGATTTTTCATATATGGAAGAATATATGAAAAATCGAGAAATTGCAGTCAGCGCTTCGCTGACTAAATTGCAGTCAGCGAAGCAATCTGCTGTTTTTCGAAAAATCGATGCAAAAGAGTGGCGAAACTTTCATTTATATGATATATTTGAGATCGATTCCGGCACTAAATTAGATAAAGCAAAAATGGATACAACCATACCTAAAATAAGCTTTGTAGGTCGCTCAAATTTTAATAATGGTATAACCCAAAAAGTTAACGAAATAAAGGGGTTAACTCCTTATGATTCAGGTTGTTTAACTTTAGCGTTAGGCGGTGCATATTTGGGCTCATGTTTTATTCAGGAAGAACCTTTTTATACGAGTCAGAATGTTGCAGTTTTAATTCCAAAAGAAAATGTCACCTTTGAAGCAAAGCAATTTATTGCCACTGCAATATTTAAAGAGAGTCAAAATAATTATCGAGCATTTATTAAAGAATTAAATGCTCATATCAAGAGGGATTTTGTAATAAAATTGCCTGTAAACACCGATGGAGATCCCGACTATGATTATATGACAGCGTATATTAGCAAAATAAAAAAGCAAAGTTCGCATACTCTTGAAGCATTGCAAGCCATATAACTGCACAGTAGATAAAATTGATATCATAACAAAAAAAGAAACACCAAAGGAGGTTTATATGAGCGAAATTAAAACATCTTCAAAAGGTGTAGATTATGCTGCTCCGCACACTCTTAAAACGAAAAAAAGAGTGTACTCTCAAGCAATGCTAATGAAAATTCCTCATGAGCATCACAATGAACCAGATATATCATTAAAAATAGGAAGATATCTATTTCCTTTTGGTAAAGTTCAAAACGAAAAACCAAAAAGTGAACTTACATTAGACAACGAAGAATTAAATGCTCTTATCAGTTATATTTCTGAAAATTATGTTCCTGTAAATCTTGGCTCCGGAAAATATATAAATGTATCTGATGATGACGAAAATCTTATAAATAAATTTAAAGAATTAGTTAAAAAAAACAGTGATACTGCCGAACTTCTGATTGAAAAAGGAATTCTGTCTGATAATGTATTTGTTGCTGCAACATCCATAAAAAAGAAGGATGCCCTTGTTGATTTTGAAAAAAATCTTGGAGAAGTATTGCCAGAGTCCTTTTGGCAGAATTGGTTTGCCGATAATAAATGGTTTCTTGGTTCGGATTTTGCGCAAATTATTGATGAGCGAAATATAGATACCGAGAATATCGCAGACTATATAATGCGTGCTTTTGACGGATTCGTGGATTTGGTGGAAATAAAAAAGCCAAACGGTTTGCAGTTTTGGTCTGCAACAAAAGATCACAATAACTATGTTCCTTCCACTGATTTAGTTAAAGCTATTACTCAATGCCTCAACTATATTTATGCTATTGAACGTGAAGCAAATAGTGTTAAATTCATTGAAAAAGCAAAAAGTAAAGTAATAAAACCACGATGCATTTTGATTTTTGGCCGTTCTAATGATTGGAACGATGAACAGCGAGAAGCTTACAGAATACTCAACGCTGCATACAATCAAATATCAATTCTTACATATGATCATCTTTTATTCCGTGCAAAAAATGTATTAGGGATAACGGAAGATGTTGACACATCAGATGATGATGAGTTGCCATTTTAGCAAAAGAGTGCCGAGTATAACTTTTGAAATAAGTTATACTCGGCATAATTTTAGGTAAAGATTAAATCCAAATTTACAATTTCCATTGCACGATTGCGGATATTGTTCATCTTTTGCACCCAGAGCATCATATCGGTTGATTTGAGTTCTTCGGTTACATTTTCTTTTTCGGCAAGGTCTTTTACCAGCCGGAGAAAAAGGTCTTGCGCTTGCTGTTCAATATCTGCAAGATATGAATTGAGCTTACCGCTTGTCAGCAGGTTGGTATATAACGCCTTTCTGTGCTGCTTGATATACCGTAAGTGTCGCTGTCCCCCATACGCCGATTGGCTGTTGTTCTTCGGTGGGTAATGCAAGGTCAGGCAGGTAATAATCCCCTTGTAAGGTGTAACTGATACCTGTTCTTTTGTCTGTAAAGTTCTTTTTCATTGCTTTTTCCTACCTTTCAAGTTCTTTGTCTTTTGAACGTTTTATGTGCTTTGGTGTGTGCTTCTGTGGTATAGGTTCGTATTCAATGCCTTTTTCTTGTTTTTTGAACCGTTCAAGAATATTATCAATAACATCTTTCATAGTTTTCGGTGCTGCTTTTAACGCTTCAAGATATGGTCTGCATTTCTCGGTAAGCTCAGAAAGCGAATGCCTTAATTGAGATATCTCGTGTTGGAGTGCCCTTATTTTACTCTTTAATTTTATATTTTCATCTTGCAGTTTTTTCATATCTGATAAGGCGGAATATGTGCGCTTGGCGAGAGAGGTCAACTTCTCATAATTTTCCGCAGACAAGGTATATTTGCCGGTGAGCGACTTTTTACCGGAACTTTCAATCTCTGTAAAGGTCATAAATGTGTCGTGATTACATTCGTATCTTACCTCCTCATTACTGATCTTTTCAGAAAGCTCCGATAGTCGTTTTTCATCCTGCTTAATTTTATACTCCAGCGAGGTTAGATTTTTAACGGTACTGCCTCGCTCTCCGCGAGTAAAACCTGTAAATCCTGCATTTTGCATATATTCAAAAAACTTGTCCTGCAAAATACTGTAAGATGTATGATATGTTTGATTCCCATTGCTGTTGAGTATGGGGTTACCGTTTTCGTCTATTGCTTTTTCAGAACGCCATTTCTTTGAATGACTGACCTGATGAATAATTTCTTTTACTGTACCGACAAGCTCCGGATTTTTGCATCGTTTTGTCCATTTCACTTCTTTGTCTACCACCGGTAAGGCCATCACATGGAGGTGATAGTGGTAAATCGGTTCGTTGTATTTGTCGGTCATTGCAACATTCAATTCGTCTGCGTGCATTACGGCTGATATGATATTTTGTTTTCCATATATCTTTTCAGCAAAGTGAAATGCTTCTTCATAGAATCGGCAGGCATATTCGTAGCCGCCGCTTTTTTCAAAGTATTCAGTATTTACATCCATAATCATTTCATCAAAAACATTTGCGTCGGGCTTCAGACCTTTCAATGATACAGTTCCGTTACTAATCATTTTGTCAAGATATTCATTATAGGTTAGATTATCGCAGCTTTTAAAGCTGACATTCATATAGCTGCGTGATAGGTCAACATTCATATTTGCGTAGTTTTCATTTTTTCGTTCAATGTGTCGCTCAAATTTTCCGACAGACATTCTTGTGCGTGTCTGTACTCTGGCAACACAAAAATTTTCTTTTCCCATTTTATCTCCTTTCTTAGGACGAACCGATTTAGGATTCTGTTACACATCTTTTTCAAAGTGTGTAACCCACTATGACACTTTCAGCTCTGTGGCTGCAAAGATGTCGTGGGCTCTCCGAGAGCTGAAATTCTCGTGTCGGCCGTGACGGTTGTGTCGGTATTTCAGATGGCTTCATTTTACCGTCACAACCGACACAGCTGTCACGGATTAAACTGTCTGTCGTTCTAATTTAATTCGTCTGCCGTCGTGAGAACGAAAGTATTCGTACTTTATGTTGTATTTATTGAGCAATATGCTTGCATTGATATTCAGCTTTTTTGTAAGCATATTCGGCTTTAAATCGGAATTTAAAAAGATTGTTAATTCAGTTGGCGAACCCTCCCAAAGATAAATATTTCCATTAAGTTTATTTGATATTAGCTCAAGCAGTGGATCACTTGGTGGTTCCCATTTCTCAACTTCGCAGGCAACATAATCCCACTGCAATGTTTCGGGATTCCTTTGCAAGGTTATTTTTTGGTCAGGAAAATCTCTTCCTGAAATACTGAGAAAAGCTTGCGTACTTGTTCTGTTTTCTTTCCAAAGAACGAGAGCGCCATCGGCGGCACCATAGATTCCGTTTGTGCCTGAAATCATTTCAAAAATATCTTCGGCTTTTTCCTTCCTCGTGTGATGAACAACAAGAATGCAAATCCCGTTTTTATCGGCGACATTTTTCAATCTGTCAATTACTTCATAGTCTTTTGCATAACTGCAATTTTCTCTACCAATATCATTTATCTTCTTTAAGGTATCAATAATAATCAGCTGGGTATTTGGATGTGAATAGATAAAGTTTTGAAGTTGAGTTTCAAGACCTTTTTCAAGTGTTCCCGATTTAACTGCGAGGTGCAAATTGACGGAAGTTTCATAACCAAACATTGTGCTGAGTCTTTGTTGAAGTCTTTCATATCTGTCCTCAAGGGCGAGGTAAAGAACGTCGCCCTGAGTTACGCAGTTGTTCCATAGTTGCATACCTGTACTTACGTAATATGCAATCTGCGCCATTAAAAAACTTTTTCCGACTTTTGGTGTGCCGGCAATTACATACATTCCAGGTGTAAGAATATTTTCAATTATGGGAGGCTTTGTGCCGTACGCTATGTCAAATAATTCTTCCATAGTCATAGAATAAATGTGATTCGGATCACTTTCTATTCCGGAAAGTCTGTCCATTTCTTTTAATTTTTCCAATATATCATTGCTTTTTTTGATATTATCAGTTATACTATTGTTAGTTTGTTTTAGAATTGACTGCTCCGTATCTGCGCCAACAGATACATTCGGAGCGGTCATTTCTTTTTCGTTGATCATTCAGATTCCTCCTTCATTCCGCCGAGAATATCGGCGATCATTTCAATTTGGTCAAGCAGCTCGTCGTTGGCTACACCGCCAGTCTCAATGCGCTGCAATTCTGCAAGTACCTCCGCAAGCTGATTCCGCAGCGCCTTAAACACTCTGGGATTGCCCTGCACCACTACATCCTTGTGGGTGAGCCGCCGGGTGATATAGTCCTGCTTGGTCAGCCCGGAGAGCTGCACATAGCGTTCAATTTGAGCATCCTCCTCCGGCGATACCCGGAAAGCAACCGTTTTGCTGCGCCAGCGATTATGCTCGTCCCTGTTCTTCAATGACATCACTTGCACCATCATTTCTGAATTGATTGAGCTTGTCCGCCATATCGCTTTGCGTGGATGGGAACAGGTGAGCGTAGTTGTAGGTGATATTGATGCTTTCGTGTCCTACCCGATCGGCGATGGCTACCGCCGAATATCCCATTTCAATCAGAAGCGAAATATGGCTGTGTCTCAAATCGTGGATTCTGATCCTCTTGACCCCTGCGGCCTTGGCGCCTCTGTCCATTTCGTGATGAAGATAGCTTTTTGTGACTTCAAACAGACGGTCATTTTTGCCGATCCGGTAGAGCTGTTTCATATAGTCCTGCATTTCTTCACAGAGGAATTCTGGCATCTTAATGGTGCGGTTACTTTTCGGCGTTTTCGGATCAGTGATGATGTCCCGACCACCGATACGCTGATAAGATTTGTTGATCGTGACCGTCTGCCGTTCAAAATCGAAATCTGCCGGGGTCAGCGCCAGCAGTTCTCCCTCACGGATACCGCACCAATACAGCATTTCAAAAGCGTAGAAGGAAACAGGCTTGTCCATCATTTCTTCTGAGAATTTCTTGTATTCCTCCTGCGTCCAGAAAAGCATCTCTCTTGCTTTGGCCTTTCCCATATTGCCGACCTTAGCGGCGGGATTGTCTTTCAGCCCGTAGAATTTCACAGCGTGATTGAAAATGGCACTGAGTTGGTTGTGTAGTGTTTTGAGATATACCGGTGAATATGCCTCACCGTTCTTATCACGGCATTTAATCATCTCATTCTGCCAAGCAATAATGTCTTTGGGTTGGATTGAGTTCATTTTTCGCTTGGCAAAGTAGGGAAGCAGTTTTGTGCGGATGATGTGCTCCTTTGTGTGCCAGGTGTTTTCTTTTAATCGGTTCTTCATATCGGCTGTGTAGGTGTCAATGAAACTTTCAAAAGTCATATCCAAATCCGATTCGACCTTGTAGAGTTGCTCTCGCTCCCACGCAAGGGCTTCTCGTTTTGTTTTAAATCCTCGTTTCGTTGATTGATGTACTTTTCCCTGCCAATCTGTAAAACGGTAGTAAACCTTCCAAGTATTATTTTTCGGATCTTTATAAACTGACATTTTCATTCCTCCTTCTGAATAGCGCCATAACAGGTGCGTTCCAAAAAATACTGTCTGTTGACTCGTCCTGAAATTGTTATATAATCTTTGCTGTCGAGTTCTGAGTTTAGCCTTTGTACAATTTTATAGGCGTAGGATTTTGAAATGCCCAATTCTTGAGCCACTTCATCAACAGTCATAAAACTTCTATGTTCCACATTTTCATCTCCTTTCTTTTAATGTTGTTTAGATGATTACATATAAAAGGTATGATTTATATGTAATTTTTTAGTTTTAGCAATAACTTAACTGTATTTGCTTAATGATTATACTAAACAAATTAAGTAAAGTCAAGGGACTTGGAGAAAAATATTTAACACTTTTGTTTAATTATCTTGACTGCCACTAAACATTTATGTTAAAATCAATACACAGCCGATGAATAATTAAGGGGAGTAATACTATGGCAATCGGAGAAAGAATAAAATTTTTTAGAAATTTAAGAGGAATGACACAAAAATATCTTGGTATGCGAGTGGGCTTCCCGGAAAAGACTGCTGACATCCGTATGGCGCAGTATGAATCCGGGTCAAGAACTCCGAAGTCTGATTTGATAAATAATCTTGCCGGAGCGCTTGAAGTTTCTCCATCAGCTTTGACTGTTCCTGATATAGACAGCTATCTTGGACTTATGCACACGTTATTTACCTTAGAAGATTGTTATGGACTTACAGTTAAAAAAACGGATAATGAAGTCTATATGTATATCGATTCAAAAAGGGGAACTAATTCTGCTAATGTAGAAGAAATGATTTATGCGTGGGCTGAACAAGCCGAAAAATATCACAACGGAGAAATCAACCGGGAGGACTATGACAAGTGGCGTTATAACTACCCGAAATATGACGAAACCTCCGGCTATGTGAAAGTTCCGTCCCAGCAGCTCAGCGATGCACTTACCAAAGCATTTAAGGATAGGTTAAACAACGACTAAATGGAGAAAGTTTATGACAGACTGGAAAAAATCCTTTTTAGAGTCTTCTGTATTGGGGCAATCAACAAACAAGTACTGCCCATCGGAAGTGATAAAAAAGTGCATTGAATTAGCATATTCAGACATGATGACGGCAGGTCGTTATTATAGCGCTTCTTTTCTGAATAACAAAGATGAAATTTGCTTTGCTACAAACAGAGCTATTATTGAATCAAATTTTGTGTTTTCAAGAAAAACTATTAAAGATATTTCGTTGTTGTTTTGTGATGATACTATAGGCAATGGCAATCGTTATGTAACCGGGTTTGGACTTGCTCAAAAACTTATAAATATGACTTTCAAATATCTATATGTTTTTAGTGATTTGATATTTGTAGACAAATCCATTCCTGATTTTTCATCGTGCGACTGCCCTCTTGACAGTATCATTATTAAAAAAGCTCATATTAAGGATTGCGTTTGGAGCAAACTTACTGAGCAACAGTATCTGGAATGTCAAGCAAAAATAACAGAACTACTAAATGCAATTTCTTTGGATTTAGAGTTATCAAAGCTCGGCAATTTGGCTTATGACTTTATCAAATGGTAATCGGCAATAATACACAATAAAACAAAAAGAGCTATCTGACTTCTCTAACAGAAATCAGATAGCTCTTTATTCTTGGATAATCTAAAATGTTGTCATTTTGTTGTCACGGGGCAGTTCCGTAACGCAAAAGTCCAGCATTTTCAAGGCTTTTCAGCCTTTCGGGAATTATTCCCACTCCACCGTTCCGGGGGGTTTGGAGGTAATGTCATAGACGATGCGGTTGACGCCGTCGACCTCGTTGGTGATGCGGTTGGAGACGGTTGCGAGGATATCATACGGGATTCTTGCCCAGTCTGCGGTCATAAAGTCGTCGGTTGTGACGGCGCGGATCGCGATAACATTTTCGTATGTTCTGTGGTCTCCCATAACGCCGACCGACTTTGAGCCTGTATAAACGCAGAAGAACTGGCTGAGGTTCTTTTCATAGCCGTTCTTTGCCATCTCATCTCTGAGGACAAAATCTGCGTCCTGGAGAATCCTGATTTTTTCAGCCGTGATGTCGCCGACAATTCTTACGCCGAGACCCGGACCGGGGAACGGCTGACGCCATACAAGCTCATGCGGAATACCGAGCATTTCGCCGACCTTGCGAACTTCGTCCTTGAAGAGATCCTGAAGCGGCTCGATTGTTCCGAGGAACTGAATGTCCGTCGGCTTCTCAACCATATTGTGATGAGTTTTGATAACGGCTGTGTTTGCCTTGTCCTTGCTTTTGCCCTTGCCGGATTCAATTCTGTCGGGGTAAATTGTGCCCTGTGCAAAGAAGCCGTCGTCTGCCTGCTTTCTTACCTCGTCCCAGAATACCTTGTAGAACTCGGTGCCGATAATTTTTCTCTTCTGTTCGGGATCAACAACGCCCTTGAGCATTGAAAGGAAGTGCTCACCGCAGTTCACGCGGACAAAATTCATATCAAAGAGGGAAGTGAATGTCTTTTCAACAAAGTCGCCCTCATCTTTTCTCATGAGACCCTGATCGACAAAAACGCAGGTGAGCTGCTTGCCGACCGCACGGCTGAGGAGAGCGGCGGCAACAGAGCTGTCAACGCCGCCGGAAAGACCGAGAACAACCTTTTTGTCGCCGATCTTTTCACGGAGCTTTTCAACCGTCGTGTCAATGAAGCTGTCCATTTTCCAGTCGCCCGTACAGCCGCAGACATTGAAAACAAAGTTTCTGAGTATCTGATTGCCGTATTCTGAATGAGTAACCTCCGGGTGGAACTGAACTGCATAAAGCTTCTTTGCCGTGTTCTGCATTGCGGCACAGGGACAGTTAGCCGTTTTTGCAATAATTTCAAAGCCCTTGGGCGGCTCGGAGATATAGTCCGTATGGCTCATCCAAACAACACTCTTTTCGGGAACATTCTCCCAAAGAAGGCTGTCCTTGCTCAGCTGAAGCTCAATCTTGCCGTATTCGGAAACAGGAGCGGTTGCAACCTTGCCGTCGCCCATCCATGCGATGAGCTGACAGCCGTAGCATATACCGAGAATCGGTACGCCGATGTCAAGGATATCCTTGGTGTAGTGGGGTGATTCCATATCGAAAACAGAGTTCGGACCGCCGGTGAAGATGATTCCCTTGTATCCGTTTGCCTTGATTGTCTCAAGGTCGGTGGTGTAGGGGAGAATCTCGGCGTAAACATTGAAGTCACGGACTCTGCGGGCGATGAGCTGATTGTACTGTCCGCCGAAATCGAGGACAAGTATTTTTTCGTTCATTCTTTTCGTCCTTTCTTAGATAGTGACTGCCGTGTCACATCTTTTGAAGTCAGTAACACGACAGTAAATTTATTCATCTATAAATAATTTCTTCTCTCTTCGGACCGTTGGATACCATTGTGATTGGCACACCGATTTCCTTTTCAATGAAGAGAACATAGTCCTGAGCCTCTTTCGGAAGCTTGTCGAACTCTTTGATTCCTCTGATGTCGCACTTGAAACCGGGAAGCGTTACGAGAACCGGCTTTGCTTTCTTGAGAAGGTGAGTGTTCGGGAAATCTTTGACGATCTCTCCGTCAATCTCATAGCCTGTGCAGACTTTGATCTCATCAAGATAGCTCAAGCAGTCAAGAGCGGTCAGGCAAACCTGAGTTGCGCCCTGAACGGCTACACCGTAGCGTGTTGCAACGCAGTCGAACCAACCCATACGACGTGGACGGCCCGTTGTTGCGCCGTATTCACCTGCGTCGCCGCCGTGATTACGCATCTTATCGGCTTCCTCGCCGAAAATCTCGCTGACAAATTCGCCTGCGCCGACTGCTGAGGAATAAGCCTTTGTGACCGTGATGATATCCTTGATCTCGTGAGCCGGAATGCCTGCGCCTACCGCACCGTAGCCGGCAAGAGTTGATGACGATGTAACCATCGGGTAGATACCGAAATCGGGATCCTTGAGTGAACCGAGCTGACCCTCAAGGAGAATTTCTTTGCCGTCCTTGATAGCCTGACGGATAAATGCGCCTGTGTCGGCAACATAAGGCTCGATCATCTCTTTGTACTCCATGAGTGTGTTGAACAGCTCGTCAACATCAAGGAGAGGTTTATGATAAACGTGCTCAAGTAGAAGATTTTTTACTTCGCAAACGCTTGTGAGCTTTTCTTTGAGCTCGTCGGGATAGAACAGATCGCAGACCTGGAATCCGATCTTAGCATATTTGTCCGAATAAAACGGTGCAATACCTGATTTTGTTGAGCCGAATTGCTTGTCCGCAAGACGCTCCTCCTCGTAAGTGTCAAGAAGAACGTGATAGGGCATCATGATCTGCGCTCTGTCCGAAACAAGGAGCTTCGGCTGAGGAACGCCCTTTGACGTTACGTCGTTGATTTCCTTGACAAGCTTGGGAATGTCGAGAGCCACGCCGTTACCGATAATGTTCGTGATTTCGGGATGGCACACGCCGGACGGAAGAAGATGCAAAGCAAACTTTCCGTAATCGTTGATAATTGTGTGACCTGCGTTTGCACCGCCCTGGAAACGGATAACTACATCCGCCTTAGACGCAAACATATCTGTGATTTTACCTTTACCCTCGTCGCCCCAGTTAGCGCCGACTATTGCTCTTACCAATGTAAAGCACCTCCAAATGAGATATGGAACCTCCGTTCCAAACAGAATAATTATAATATTTTTATAATACAATGTCAATGAGAATAAGTAATATTTTCAGTTTTAAGGTCGATTGAAATCGGTTAAACCTCAATGTAGTACGGGCAGATGTCCTCATAATGTCCGTCGGGCATACGAAAGCCGCCGGGAATGGTGCCGAGCTGCTTGAATCCGATACGCTCGTAAAGGTGACGGGCGTGGATGTTTGTTGCAACGACGGCATTGAACTGGAGAACCCTAAATCCGTGCTTTTCGGATTCGGCAATGCAATCGCGCACCAGCTTTTCACCGATGTGCAGTCCGCGACTCTGAGACGAGACAGCGTAGCTTGCGTTTGCAATGTGTCCGCATCTGCCGACATTGTTCGGGTGCAGGATATAAAGTCCGTAAACATTTTCATCTTCATCGACGGCAACTCCGCAGCAGGTTTGCTGAGCGAAAAATGCTGCGGCTCCCTCGGCTGTCAGTTCGTCTTCCTGCGGAAAAGCCTTGCCCTCGCGGACAACTTCGTTCCAAATTTTACGCATTGCAGGAATGTCTGATTCGGTATACTGCCTTATTGTAATATTTTTCATATAAATCACCTCATTTTATCTGGAAAATCATAACGCCGATGTCCCCAAAAGTCAACCTTAGTGATTAAAGACAGTGCAAGACTGTCGTTTTGAGTAAAAAATGTTAAAAAACTGTCAGATATATCTCATTTAGTCTTGACTAATTTGTAATTTTAGATTAAACTATCCCTGTATTATTTTTTGCGAATCAATAATTGAAAGGATTTGAGTTTTATGAAAAAGGTACTCGCAATTCTCCTCTGTGTTGCCACAATGTTCTGTCTCTTTGCAGGCTGCGGCACAAAGGGAAACGACAAGACAGACGAAAAAGTATGGAAGATTTCAACCGACACGGTATTCAGACCGTTCGAGTATACGGATGCTTCGGGTAATCTCGTCGGTATCGACGTTGAGATTCTTGCCGCTGTCGCTGAGGATCAGGGCTTCAAGTATGAGCTTAACAGCGTCGGCTGGGACGCATCTATCGCAGCATGCCAGGCAGGTCAGGCAGACGCCATGATCGCAGGTGCTTCTATCACAGAGAAGCGTAAGAGTGAGGGCTGGATTTTCTCCGACGGATATTATCACTGCACACAGACAATGACAGTTGCCGCTGATTCCACAATCAAGGGCTTTGAGGATCTTAAGGGCAAGCAGGTTGCCGTTAAGACAGGTACAATGGGTGCCGACTATGCAAACAGCCTCAAGGATAAGTACGGCTTTACAATCGCTTCGTTCAAGGATTCTCCGACAATGTATCAGGCAGTTATCGGCGGTCAGGCAGTTGCTTGCTTCGAGGATACACCGATCATGAAGGACTCCATCAAGAACGGCAAGCTTGCACTCAAGGTTCTTGACAACACAGCCAGCGAGGGTAATGATTACGGTCTTGCAATCTTCAATTCCGCTAATCAGGAATTTCTTGATATGTTCAACGCAGGTCTTAAGAACATTAAGGCAAACGGCAAGTACCAGGAAATCATCGACAAGTACGTTGGCTAATTTTAAAAAATGAGCGGTGGGGCGTCTGCAAAGATGCCCTGCTGTTGTCAAAAGGAGTCCGCTAAATGGCAGATATAATTTCGGTTTACGGCAAGCTGCTGCTTGAGGCGATGGGACAGACGCTTATCATGGCTTTTTACAGCCTGATTTTCGCAAGCGTCATCGGTCTCATCTTCGGTATGCTCAGCGTGCTTAAAAGTAAGGTATGCAATATCATCGCGCAGGTGTTTGTTGATATTATCCGCGGCGTTCCGATGATCGTTCTTGCTTTCTTCGTTTTCTTCGGTATACCTTACGCTTTGAAAAACTTTTTCCACAGCACATTTACATTCACCGCATTGCAGGCAGGTATAATCTGTCTTTCGCTCAACTGCGGCGCATATATGTCGGAGATCATCCGTGCAGGAATACAGTCCGTTGATGTCGGACAGATGGAGGCGGCAAGAAGCCTCGGTATTCCATATTGGAAAGCAATGCAGAAGGTCGTACTTCCGCAGGCTATCCGCACGATGATACCGAGCATCATCAACCAGTTTATTATCACGCTCAAGGATACCTCGATTCTTTCCGTTATCGGTTTCCCAGAGCTTGTAAATGCCGCCCAGAATGTTATTGCGATCAACTTTAAGTCGTTCCAGGTATGGTTCCTTGTTGGTTTGATGTACCTTATCGTTATCACAATACTTTCCAAGATTGCTAAGGCTCTTGAGAGGAGGATGAACCGTGGCCGTAAATAAAAACAACGTTAAAATTCACGTTTCACATCTCAAAAAGAACTTCGGACATTTGGAGGTTATCAAGGATATCTCAACCGATATTTACGAGGGCGAGGTTGTCGTCATTCTCGGACCGTCGGGCAGCGGTAAATCAACGTTTCTGCGCTGCATAAACCGCCTTGAAGAGCCGACGGGCGGCGAGATAATCGTTGACGGTCAGACTATTACCGACAAGAAAGCAGACCTCAACAAGATTCGCGAGAACATCGGTATGGTGTTCCAGCACTTCAACCTTTTTAACAACCTCAATGTTATCCAAAACCTTATGCTGGCTCCCGTTCAGCTCAAAAAGGCGAGCAAGGACAAGGCAAAAGAGGAAGCAATGGCAATGCTCAAAAAGGTCGGACTGGAGGACAAGGCGGAAGCTTATCCCCATCAGCTTTCCGGCGGACAGAAGCAGAGAGTTGCAATCGCCCGTTCGCTTTGCATGAATCCCGATATCATGCTTTTTGATGAGCCTACTTCGGCGCTCGACCCCGAAATGGTCGGCGAGGTTCTCCAGGTTATGAAGGATCTTGCGGCAGAGGGTATGACTATGGCGATCGTTACGCATGAAATCGGTTTTGCCCGTGAGGTTGCCGATCGTGTACTTTTCATTGATGACGGCTATATCATCGAGGAGGGCACTCCGCAGGAGGTTATCCTCAACCCGAAAGAGCCGAGAGCGATTGATTTCTTCAACAAGGTTCTTTAATTAACAAAAAATAAAGCAGAGATTTTCCGACCGATTGGAAAGTCTCTGCTTTTTTATTGTATGGTTACATATAATGATATTTTTTGCGCTTGGCGAAAAGGAAGATGATGGAGAGAACGAATGCAAAAACCTCCGCAACCGAGATTGCCCACCATATTCCGTCCACACCGAGGAACAGCGGAAGTATCAGAACCGAAGAGGTCTGGAAAATCAGCGTTCGCATAAACGATATTGCCGCCGAAACAGCACCGTTGTTGAGCGCGGTAAAGAACGACGAAGTGAAAATGTTGAAGCCGGCAAGCAGGAACGAATATGCAAAGAGCCTGAAAGCGTGCCTTGTCAGTTCGTAAAGCCCCTCGTCGTAACCGACAAAAATCTTTGCCAGCGGCGATGAAAGAACGATCGCAAGCACAGTCAGTACAACACCCGAAACCGCGCTGAGAAATGTACTTTTTCTCAGCATATTTTTAAGTTCGCCGTGGTTCTGTGCACCGAAGTGGTAGCCTGTTATCGGAGCGCAGCCGATTGCATATCCGATATAGATTGCAACGAAAACAAACTGAACATACATCAGCACGCCGTAAGCTGAAACGCCGTCCTCACCGATGTATTTCATAAGCTGAAAATTATATATCATACTTACGACGGACGAGGAAATGTTGCTCATAAGCTCCGAAGAGCCATTGCCGCAGGCGTTCAGAAGCGGCTTTATTTCCAGCTTGGTTTTGGTGAGCCGCAAAAGGCTTGAGTTCTTCCTTGAAAAATAAATCAGCGGAAAGATACCGCCGACACATTGGCTTATTCCCGTGGCGATCGCCGCGCCGGCAACGCCCCACTTGAAAACGATTATGAACAGAGCGTCGAGCACCATATTGGAACAGCCTGCAAAGACTGTTGCCAAAAGTCCGAGTCTCGGTTTTTCCGCGGCTATCAGAAAGCTTTGAAAAACATTCTGAAGCATGAACGCGACTGTAAAACCCGTAACGATCCTGCCGTAAAGGACACAGTCCGCCATCATTTCCTCCGTTGCGCCGAGAAAACGTGCGACCCACGGCATTGCAGTAACTCCGACAACGGAAAGAATTACTCCGAGCAGGAGGGTGAAAATAATCATCATGGTGAAGTATTTGTTCGCTTTTTCTTTGTCGCCCTCGCCGAGAACCTTTGACACGAGAGCCGTACCGCCCGTGCCTATCATAAAGCCGATGCCGCCGAGAATCATGACAAACGGCATAACCAGGTTTATGGAAGCGAAAGCTGTCTTTCCGGCAAAGTTTGATACAAAAAGTCCGTCAACCACTCCGTAAACGGAGGTGAATATCATCATCACAATTGACGGAAAGACAAACCGCAAAAGACGAGAATATGTGAAGTGATCCGAAAGTTTGATTGCCATAATTATTTACCTCAAATTTTTATTGTCTCAATTTCATCGTTTAAAAGCTTGTTGTATTTTGAAAGCAAAAGATTGAGCTGTTCCTGTTCCTTGCCGCTCATACGCAAAAGTGCGGCGGCCTCCGCGTCGCAGAACTTGTCAACCGTTTTCTGCGCAAGCCGAATACCTTTCTCGGTCAGGGAAACATATTTGTTCCTGCGGTCGTCGCCCTGCGAAAAGGCTATCAGTCCCTCGGATTCCATTTTTTGAAGTGCCGAGCTGACCGTTTGCTTGGGTTGGTACTGCAAATCGCATATATCGCGCTGTGTCAGCGGTGACGGTTCCATTCGCAGCGTGTAAATGATCCAAAATGCACATTCGCCCATTCCGAAAAGCTTTGCGATACTGCGGTAGGTCTTGTCAATGGACTTGATGCTGTTGTTGTATTTTATCAGTTTTATTCTTGCCTCGGTATTCATTTTAATTCTCCATTCGTCCGAAATCGGACTATATTATACATCACGGCGAATAATAAGTCAAGCATAAATATTGTGGCTTCCGATTTGCCTTAATTTATTTGTATATGCTCATATCATGCCGCAGAATAATTAAAATTTTTTGCAGAAAAATCGGGACTGCCGCGTCTGTGACAGTCCCGAAAGTACGGTTAATTTTATCCGAGGTATGACGAGTATTTCTTGCTCATTGCAAAGGAGAAAATCTCATCCTCGGCAACAATGACATGGTCAATGAAGTTTATGTTTACGGTTTTGAACAGCCCTGCGATTGTCTGCGTTGCGCTGATGTCCGCCTGCGACGGAGTGGCAAAACCGTTCGGGTGGTTGTGGGCTATGACTGCGTTGGTGACGTCGAACCTCAGCGCAAGCTCAACCAGGCTTCTGTTGTCGGCGACTGCGCTTGTCGGTGTGCCGTCGGCAACCTTAATGCAATGCTTGAGCCTGCCGTGGGAGTCAAGCGAAAGCATATAAACAATTTCGCGCGGCTCGCCGAGGTATTTCATTTTGATGAAGTCGTAGAGTCTTTCGCCCGATGCAAGATTGACCTTGCTGTTCACCGCGTTGTCGTAGTATTTTGAACATATATCGCGGATAAGCTTTATGAGCATCGCGGTGTTTTCACCTATGCCGTCCGTCTTCACAAGCTCACGGACGGGTGCATCAAGCACACCGTTGAGGTCGTGATACTTTTCAATCAGCTCGTGGGCAATCGGGTTGGTGTCGCGGTACGGAATACCGTAGAAGAGCAGAAGCTCAAGAATGTTGTGGTCGGGCATTGCGTCAATACCGTTTTTCAGATACATTTCACGCACACGTTTTCTGTGGTCCTTGTGTATATTCTTGTTTTCCATAGCCAAACACCTCTTTAAAATTTTATAGTAATAAGACGGGTTTGTCAATCGCAAAATTGTTGACCTTGAGATGTTGATATGTTAAAATAATTGAAAATAAGAAAAGTGAGGTTTTTATATGCCCGTAACATATAACGAACAGAGAAAAATATTTAAGCTTGATACACTTGATTCGACCTATGCTATCGGAGTGCGTGACGGCTTCCTCGTGCACCTCTATTACGGCAAGAAGATTCCCGACGATAATCTTCTCAATTTGCCGTTCAGAGGCTATTTTGCGACGATATCGCCGAAGAACGTCAATGTTGACGATTACAAATTTTCTCTCGATGTTCAGCCGATGGAGTATTCCTGCAACGGATCGGGCGATTACAGACTTGCCGCGCTTTCAATAAAGGATTCAATGGGCAGAACCACAACGGACATCCGTTACCTTAACCATAAGATCTATAACGGCAAACCGAAGCTAAAGGGACTTCCTGCAACCTACTGCAACGACGACAGCGAGGCTCAGACGCTTGAGCTTATCACGATTGACAGCTTCACGGGCGCAAAGGTAACGCTTTACTACACGGCGTTTGCAAATTACAGCGTTATCACCGAGAGCGTCAAGGTAGAGAATACGGGCAAAGAAACCTTTGAAATTGAAAAAATTGCAAGCTGCTGCGTGAATTTCCCGTCGATGGATTATAATATGATAAATCTTTCGGGCGTATGGTCACGAGAGAGAAGAGTTATAACGCGCCACCTTGCTCACGGTATACAGTCCGTTGCCAGCAAGAGAGGCTCTTCAAGCCACAATCACAACCCGTTTGTTGCCCTCGTTGACGACAAGGGCGGCGAGGACTTCGGCGATGCTTTCGGCTTCAATCTTGTTTACAGTGGCAACTTTGCGGCAGATATCGAAACGGATTACCTTGACTGCACGCGCCTTGTAATGGGAATCAACCCGATCGACTTCACATGGGTAGTTGAGCCGGGCGACGAGTTCCAGAGCCCTGAGGTCGTAATGGTTTATTCCGACAGCGGTATGGGCAAGATGAGCCGCACATTCCACGATCTTTACAACAACAACCTCATCCGAGGTGAATGGAAAAATAAAAAGCGACCGCTTCTTATCAATAGCTGGGAGGGTTCGGGCTTTGATTTTGACCAGGAGACCTTAGTCCGCTATGCTAAGGAAGCCAAGGAGCTCGGAATTGAACTGCTCGTTATGGACGACGGCTGGTTCGGTCACCGAGACAGTGATAATTCATCTCTCGGCGATTGGTTTGTCAATGAGAGTAAACTCAAGGGCGGTCTCGGCAAGCTTATCGAAAGGGTAAACGCGGAGGGTGTTCAGTTCGGTATATGGTATGAGCCGGAGATGATTTCCGAGGATTCGGAGCTTTACAGGGCTCACCCCGACTGGTGCGTTCACGTTGAGGGCAGAGACAAGTCTCCCGCGCGTTGGCAGTATGTTATTGATATGACAAGGCAGGACGTTCGTGACTGTATTTTCAATCAGATGTATGATGTTCTCTCCAAGAACAATATTGCATATCTCAAGTGGGACTACAACCGCGCCATAACCGAGCCTGCTTCAATGCTTCTTGATGCACGTCATTCAAAGGAATTTTTCCACCGCTTCATTCTCGGCACTTACGAGCTTATGGACAGAATAACAAGCGCATTTCCGCACATTCTCTTTGAAAGCTGTGCGGGCGGCGGCGGACGATTTGACGCCGGTATGCTTTACTATATGCCGCAGACATGGGCTTCGGACAATACCGACCCGATTGAGAGACTGACTATCCAATTCGGCACATCAATGTGCTATCCTGCGTCAAGCATGGGCGCTCACGTTTCCGCCTGCGACAGAACGGGTATTGAGACAAAGGCAGCTGTTGCAATGGCAGGCACGTTCGGCTATGAGCTTGATCCCAAGGAGATGTCCGACGAGGACAAGGCAAAGGTAAAGGAGCAGGTCAAGGATTACCACAGATTCTACAACGTTATCCATTTCGGTGACCTTTACAGAATTATTGCGCCGACCGATGACGAGTTCAAATGTGCGTGGGAGCACGTTGCCAAGGACAAGAGTGAAGCCTTGCTGACCGTTGTTATCAAGAACAGGGCACCGCACGATTTCCTGCTTATCAAGATGAAAGGTCTCGATCCCGATAAATACTATCGTGACGAAACAGACGGCGAGATCTATTCGGGCGCATTGCTCATGAACGCAGGTATCAACCTCACGGACGGTACTCTGAGCGCAGGCAGAAGCTTCGTAAGATATTTCACAGAGGTTAAGTGATTTTATGATAAAGAATTTTCTTGCAGTCGGTCAAATTGTAGGAACTCACGGCGTGCGCGGCGAACTGCGCGTCAATCCGTGGGCGGATTCTCCTGAGTTCCTCAAGCAGTTCAAAACCTTATATTACGACAGCGAGGGGAAGAACAGCGTTAAGGTTGTTTCCTCGCGTCCGCACGGAAATGTCGTGCTGATGAAGCTTGATGGTATCGACACCGTTGAAGCCGCGTCGGCAATGAGAAACAAGCGGCTTTATATGCGCCGATCGGACGCAAAGCTTGCCGACGGAGTTTATTTCATCGAGGAGCTTGTCGGCTGTGACGTTTTTGACGCCGACGATGAGGGCAAGCGGTACGGCAAAATTTCCGATGTCAGCGAAACGGGTGCGAATGACGTTTGGCACATCAAGTCGGACGACGGAAAGGAATATCTTATTCCTGCGATTCCGAGCGTTGTGATTGACACGAATGTGGAAGAAAACAGGGTGCTGATAAGACCGATGAAAGGTATTTTTGACGATGAGAATTGACATTATGACGCTGTTCCCGGAAATGTGCGGAAGAGTGCTTGACGAGAGCATAATAGGCCGTTCAAGGGAGGCGGGACTGGTTGAGATAAACTGCGTTAATATCCGCGATTTTTCAACGGACAAGCACCGTCGGGTCGACGACACGACCTACGGCGGCGGAACGGGTATGATAATGCAGGGTCAGCCGATTTATGACTGCTTTTGCGCTCTTGAAAAGGAAATCGGCAAACGTCCGCACCTGATATATATGTCACCGCAGGGAAAAACTCTTGACCAGCAGAGGGTTAAGGAGCTTGCGAAGATGGACAACATTGCCATTCTCTGCGGACACTATGAGGGCGTTGACGAGCGTGTAATTGAGGAGCTTGTTGACGAGGAAATCTCAATCGGCGATTATGTTCTGACCGGCGGAGAGCTTCCTGCGCTTGTCCTTGCCGACAGCATTACGAGAATGCTGCCCGGAGTGCTTGCAAGCGATGAGGCGTTTGAGGAGGAGAGCCACTATAACGGCCTGCTCGAATATCCGCAGTACACAAGACCGTATGAATGGCATGGAAAGACCGTTCCGGACGTTCTGCTTACGGGTCACCATGCCAATATTATGAAGTGGCGCAGAGAGCAGTCGCTCGCGCGTACAAAGGAGCGCAGACCCGACCTGCTGGAAAAAGCCGAATTAAGCGGAAAAGACTTGAAATTTCTCCAATCGTTGGACAATGAACAAAAAAAATAGTCAATATGCATTAAAAGTCTATATTGTTCGTATGCAAATTGCACAAACATAAACTTGCAGAAAACCTCACATTTGGAATACAAGCTGAAATAATTTTAAAGTCGATTTTATTTGTTGACGTTGAAAACTTTTGTGATATAATAACTGTTGTATGAAAGACTGAATAAACAGCTCTGTATTTTATTTGAATTTAGGAGATATCAATTATGTGTGAGAAAGACGTTACAGTTCAGAATCAGGTAGGCCTCAGCGCCCGTCCTGCAACATTTTTTATTCAGAAGGCAAATTGCTTCAAGTCTTCCATCTGGATCGAGAAGGAAGAGAGACGAGTAAATGCAAAGAGCTTGCTCGGTGTACTCTCCCTCGGTATTGACGGCGGCACAACAATTAAGGTGATCGCTGCGGGTCCTGATGAGGAACAGGCTGTTGACGAGCTTGTAAAGCTTGTAAATTCAGGATTTGCCGTATAAGTCCGAACGATAAAACTGCCGCATTGAACGATGCGGCAGTTTTTGAATTTATGGGGGATTATTTGATGAGTAGTTTGCCTCAAAGAAAAAAGATGCGTTTAATGGGATATGATTACTCTTCAAAGGGTGCATATTTTATAACAATATGTACAAAAGACAGAAGAAAGATATTATCTTCTGCAAACTTAATGCCGCCCCTTTAGGGGAGGTGGCTTCGGCGGTTTGCGCCGAAGTCGGAGGGGTTAAATTTAGTTTCATCAGAATTTTAAGAAAACCCCTCAGCCACGACACAAGGTCGTGCCAGCTCCCCTACATGGGAGCCAAGCAAAATTCCTGCTAACTCTTCGATGTGATGTGGGCATCGTGCCCTACGATTAGATTTTTATTCCCAGCATACACAGAATCGAGGTGAATACCGTGGACATTCATGAATTGAGAAAAAAGGCGATGTCGCTTCCGCTGACGCCGGGCGTGTACCTGATGAAAAACACAAAGGGTGAAATAATCTACGTCGGCAAGGCAAAGAAGCTGAAAAACCGCGTCAGCCAGTATTTCGGTTCTCAGCACAACCACTCAATCAAGGTCAGAAAGATGGTTGAAAATGTTTTTGATTTTGATTATATTCTCTGCGACAGCGAGTTTGAAGCTCTCGTGCTGGAATGTTCGCTCATTAAGCAGTATTCGCCGAAATATAATATTCTGCTCAAGGACGACAAGGGCTACAGCTATATAAGAGTCAGCGAGGGACCGTGGCCGAAAATAAGCGCGGTTCTGCAAAAGGCGGACGACGGCGCAAGATATATCGGACCGTATACAAGCTCTTTCAGCGTTTCAAATTCCGTGGACGAGGCTCTGAAAATATTTATGCTGCCGCAATGCGGAAAGTCGTTCCCGAAAGAGATAGGCAAAAGCCGTCCGTGTCTTAACTATTTCATCAAGCAATGCTCCGCACCGTGTGCAGGGAAGATAAGCTGCAAGGAATATAACGAGGCGGTCAATGCGGCACTTGATTTTCTTCAGGGCGACAGCGCAAAGATAATTGCCGAGCTGACCGAACAGATGGAGACTGCGGCGGAGAATCTGGATTTTGAACGTGCGGCAAAGCTGCGCGACAGAATAAACTCAATAAAAAAAGTAAACGAAAAGCAAAAGGTCGTCGGTTCCGATGTCAGGGAGCAGGACGTTTTTGCAATAGCGCAGTCCGAGGAAAAATGTTGCCTTTCCGTTCTGCGGTTTTACGACGGCAGGCTCAGGGACAACGAGTGGTTCCTGTTTGAGAGAACGGACAGCTTGCCGGAGGTTCGGCGTGAGCTGATAACAAGATTTTATTCAATGAACAGGCACGTTCCCCCGTTTATCACCGTTGACGGTGAGGTTGCCGACAGGGATCTGCTTTTGCAATGGCTCAGTGAGACTGCAGGACGCAAGGTCGAGATAAATGTGCCTCAGCGCGGACGGCAGGTTGAAATAATGTCGATGTGTATGAACAACGCGGCGCAGAAGCTGGCTTTGAACATGGGCAGAAATGCAAAGGCAACTGCCGCGCTTGACGAGCTTGCGAGGCTTCTTAATCTGCCGAAGCCGCCCGTTATGATAGAATCCTACGATATTTCACATACCGCAGGAAGCGACAATGTTGCAGGTATGGTGGTTTTCAAAAACGGCTTGCCGTACAAAAAGTCCTACCGAAGGTTTGCGATAAAGGGCTTTGACGGTCAGGACGATTACGGCTCAATGGCGGAGGTAATCTCGCGACGTCTTAACAGGTACGAAGAGGAAAAGGACAGCGGCGAGGGCTTCGGAGTTCTGCCTGACCTAATACTTCTCGACGGCGGTCAGGGTCAGGTCAATGCGGTTCTTCCCATTGTCAGGGCTTTCGGCTACGATATTCCCGTTTACGGTATGGTTAAGGACAACAGCCACAGAACAAGGGCGATTGCCTCTAACGGCGGTGAGATTGCCATAAACTCCAAACGTCAGGCTTTTACGCTTGTGTCCACGATTCAGGAGGAGGTTCACCGATTCGCAATAAGCTACCACAGAGCGAAGCACCAAAAGTCATCTCTCGGAGGAACGCTGATAAAAATTGACGGCATCGGAGAGAAAAAGGCGAAAGCAATTCTCAGGCATTTCAAGACTCTGACAGCGGTAAAAAATGCGGAAATAGACGAACTTTGTCAGGTTGAGGGCATAAACAGAGCGACGGCTCAAAAAGTTTACGATTATTTCAGAAAAAATATTGACAACACACATTAAAAAATGTGATAATACAATATAAGTAATTTTATGAAGGGAGAGCTTGCGCCGTGCGTGTAATCACAGGAACAGCAAGAGGACGGGTTCTCAGAACTTTGGAGGGCGAGGACGTTCGCCCGACGACGGACAGAGTCAAGGAAGCAATATTCAGCATGATCCAGTTTGAAACCGGGGGCAGGCGTGTGCTTGACCTTTTTGCCGGTTCGGGTCAGCTCGGTATTGAGGCGCTCAGCAGGGGCGCCGCTTATGCAACGTTTACAGACATGAGCGCGGAGTCCGTTGATATAGTCAAGAAGAATTTGCTCATGACCCACCTTGAGAAAAACTCCGAGGTGCTGCGTACAGAGGCAATTTCATTCCTCAGAACAAACAAGAAAAAATATGATATCGTTTTTATGGATCCTCCATATTCAAAGGGAATCCTTCAGGAAACTCTGCCGTATGTTGTCGGCAACGTGAATGACGGCGGTGTGATAATATGCGAGCATCCTTACGGTGAGGAGATGCCCGAAAAGGTCGGAGATTTCTCTCTTTACCGTGACTATAAATACGGAAAGATCGGCATTACGGTTTACCGTATGAGCGAGGGGGAACGCTGATGAGAACTGCTATATGTCCGGGCAGCTTTGACCCGGTAACCAAAGGACACCTCAGCGTTATCCGTCGGGCGGCAAAGCTTTTTGACAGAGTTATCGTCGTTGTGATGATAAATCCCAAAAAGCCGGTCGGCTGTTTCGCTCCGAAAAAGCGCGTTGAGTTTATAGAAAGATGCGTGGGCGATCTTGAAAATGTTGAGGTCGATTATTACGACGGCCTGCTTGCCGAATACGCAAGGATCAAGAATGCCGATGCCATTGTAAAGGGACTGAGGGCTGTGTCCGATTTTGAGGATGAATTTCAGCAGGCGCTGACAAACAAACAGCTCAATCCCGATGTTGAAACGGTTTTTGTTACTGCGGGTGCAGATTATATGTATTTATCGTCCAGCATTGTAAAACAGGTTTGCGAGCTCGGCGGAGATGTCTCCGACTTCGTGCCCGAACAGGTGCTTGACGATATAGTCAGAGGAATCAGAAGAAAGGAAGATTAAGCGATGAACGTACAGGGTTTACTTGACAAGATCGAAGACACGATTGATATGGGAAGCAAAATTCCCCTTTCGGGAAAGGTTGCCGTTGATGCGGAAACTATCAAGCAGTGCATAGAGGACATCAGATACGACCTGCCCATTGAGCTCGAAAAAGCACAGGAGGTAGTTGCTCATCACAACAATCTTATTACAAAGGCGAACAATGAAGCGTCCTCTATCGTTTCCTCGGCTCAGACCGAGGCGGACGGAATAATCAGCGCCGCAAAGGAAAAGGCGTCGGGCATTGCCGCAACGGCTGAGACGAACGCAAAGTCAACTCTTGCCGCCGCATCGGAGCAGGCAAAGCAGATGGTTGAAAACTCAGAGATAACGAAGCTTGCTCATGAGTTCTCCGACCGTGTCCGCGCTCAGGCAACGGCTGAGGCAGAGAACATAATCAGAAACGCTAAGAGCCAGGCGGACGCGATTCTCCTTGACGCCAACAATCAGGCTGAGGACACCAAGACAAAGGCTGACAAGTGGGCGGGAGAGATCCGCTCGGCTGCTGCAGAATTTGTTGAGGACATAATGAAGAACAGCGACGAGGTTCTTTCCTCCAACATTGCCGAAATCAGAAAGGCAAGACAGAGCCTCTTCGGAGACAGAAGATAAGCAGTCAGAAAAGGATAAGGGGTTGCTGAGTAAGGATAACTGTGCAAAATGGGGCTGATTCGTCAGAGCCGGAACAAAACGCACGGTTGTTCTTTTCGGTGACTCTTTTTATATAGGCAATCCGCACGCCTCAATTGTGCGGTATTGCATATTCAGAGGTGTTACATAATGAAAAAGCAATGTGAATGTTGTTACAAGCGATTTGAAGTCGTCAGAAATTCCGATGTGCCGCTCAATCCGGACCTTACGGCGCCGCAGGATCATATCTATTGCCCGTGGTGCGGAGCGGAAAACGGCACAGTTGAAAAGGGTTCGCTTATCAGAACCGAAAAATGTAATGCAGAGTGTGAATTTTGATGAGAAAAGAAATTGTAGAATACTTTAACAGCAACAAGGAGAATATGCTCAAAAGCATAGCGGAGCTTGTGAGTATACCGAGCGTTCGCTCTCAGGCGGCCGAGGGCAAGCCTTTCGGCGAGAAGTCGTTTGAAGCTCTTGAAAAAGGGCTTGAAATGGCAAAGGAGTTTGGTTTTGACGTAAAAAATCATGACGGATATGTCGGCACGGCGGATATGAACGGCGGCGAAACGGAGCTCGGAATCCTTGTTCATCTTGATGTCGTCCCGGCAGGAGAGGGCTGGCACACCGACCCGTTTACGGTTGTCGAAAAGGACGGAAAGATTTTCGGCAGGGGAGTCAGCGACGACAAAGGACCTGCCGTTGCCGCGCTTTATGCGATGAAAGCCGTTAAAGACCTCGGCTTTCCGTTGAAAAAGAACTGCCGACTGATCATGGGTACTGACGAGGAATGCGGCAGTGACGATATAAAGCACTATTTTGAAACCAATCCGTACCCGAAATATACATTCACGCCGGATGCGGAGTTTCCCGTAACCAACGGCGAAAAGGGCAGATTCACGAAGCATTTTTATGCCGAGACGGATTTTTCGGGCGGTGAGAAATATATTGTTTCATTTACTGCCGGTGAAGCGGCAAATGCCGTTCCAGCGTGCGCGGAATCCGAGCTTGCGGGAGTAAGCCGCGATGAATTTGAGTCGGCGGCGAAGCTTGCGGCAGGCACGGGAGCAAAGTTTTCTTTCGACGGAAAAAAGGTTGTGTGCACGGGCATATCGGCTCATGCGTCACTTCCCGAAAACGGAAATAACCCCATAACCGCGCTGATTGAACTGCTCAGCTATATTGAGCTTGACGCAGACTGTGCAAGGCTTGTGACTTCGCTCAAAAAGCTGTTCCCACATGGAAAATACAACGGCGAGGCTTTCGGTGTTGATATGCAGGACAAATTGGGCAGGCTCACGCTGACCCTTGATACGGTTCGTTTCGACGGCAGACATTTTGACGGCTGCTTTGATTCAAGAACACCGATGATCGCCGACGAGGAAAACTGCGGCAAGGTTATCGCTGACAAGCTCGCCGAAAACGGATTTGAAATTGAAGATACAAAAATGAGAGAGGCTCATTATGTTGACCCCGATTCACCGTTCGTTAAGGCACTTCTTGACGCTTATGAGGAATACAGCGGCGATGTCGGCGACTGTGTAAGCATGGGCGGCGGAACATACGTCCATGATATCGAAAACGGCGTTGCTTTCGGAGCGATAAGCCGCGGAACCGTGACGAATATGCACGGCGCGGACGAATTTATGCCGATTGACGATATTCTGACCGCGGCGGCAATTTTTGCCGAGGTTATTATTCGCATTTGCGGTTGATATGCAAAAGCAGGAATTTTGAAAAAAATATAGACAATCGGTCGATAAAATGATAAAATGAAGTAATGTGGGGTGATTTTTGTGAAAAGATGTCTTGTTATGATTACAAGCAGTTTCCCTTTCGGATCGGGGGAATCGTTTATAGAATCCGAAATATCTTTTCACGAAAGCAAGTTCGACAGAATCATAATTCTCCCCATCGAGCTTGATCCGAATGCGGAGCTCACAAGAGCTGTACCGGAAAACGCCGAGTATTACAATGTTTCCGTCAAAAAGCAGCGAATTGCCAGGACGGGCGATATACTCAAGGGGGTTCATAACCTCGTTGTGCCGACAGAATATCTGAGATATGACAGGCAGGCGATCGGCACGAGCCTCAGACGGCGTATGTTCTTTGAATATTTCTGTAACCGCTCACAGCGCAGCTTTGAGGAATGTAAAAGCGTGCTTGAAAAATGCGGTTTGGACGAATATGACAGTATTACCGTGTACAGCTACTGGTTCTTTGTGACTGCGCTCGTCGGTGTGAAGCTGAAAGAATATTTGTTGTCCTTCTGTCCCGATGTGGAGCTTGTTGCAAGGGCACACAGATATGATGTTTATGAAAATGCAAATGTGCTCGGATATCTTCCGCTGAGAAGATATCTGCTTGAAAAATACGATGCGGTCTATCCCTGCTCGGATTCGGGAACTAAATTCATTACCGAAAAATATCCCGAATACAGCTCCAAGGTCAAAACCGCATATCTCGGCACCTTTGACCACGGACTTTCAAAGCAGTCGGAGAACGGCTTGCACATTGTCTCATGCTCGCAGGTCAAGGATGTCAAGCGTGTCGATGAAATAGTCGATATTATCGAATTGTTCGCAAAATCAGGGAATCGTAATATTAAATGGACCCACATTGGCACGGGCAACAGAGAAGCCGAGCTGAAGAAAGCGGTAAAGCTTAAGCTGAACGGTGTTGAAACCGAGCTTCTCGGCAAGCTTCCGAACACGGAGGTCTGTGAATATTACCGTAAAAATCCCGTTGATTTATTTATCAGCGCAAGCAAGAGCGAGGGACTGCCTGTTTCCATGATGGAGGCGGCATCGTTTGGCGTACCGATACTTTCGACAAACGTCGGAGGAGTAAGCGAGCTTGTGCGCGACGGCTTTAACGGCTGGCTCCTTGACGAGGATGCCGAGATCGGTGAGTTCGTGCAGATTCTTGACAGGTTCTATGATATGGAAAAATCGGAAAGAGAAGTATACAGGAACAATATCAGACAGACGTGGGAAAAAGGATTTGATGCAAGCAGATCTTTTCGCGATTTTCTTTCGGTTCCCGCCGTTGTCGGCTCATAAGAGAGGTCTTGTATGGTAACTTTCAGAAAAGGTATTCTAAAAGTGAATCTCAATGCCTTGCAGAGAGCTAAGCTTTTTTATGAAATTGCATTCCTTGCAAATATAGTGATTATTTTCACGATGTATACGGTCACGGCGGCGGCTTCGGTCGCGGCAATTGTGATGTTCATTGCGTCGATACTTGTTGTTATGGAAAGGAACCGCAGCCAAGCGGTAATACCTTATGTAACGATATGGTACCTTCTGCTGATCGGGTTCGGCGCTTTGTCCGGACTGTGGGCGCAGTACCTTTCGTCCTATAACTTTTCGTTTATACTGCGTCTTTTGGTGATCCTGCTGATAAGCACATCCGTTGCGGTCTACGTTGACGAGCCGGAGGATTTGGAAAGGATAATAACGCTTTATCTGATAGGAATGTTGGCGATAGTCGCGTTTGAAACGTCGGTCTGGCCTCCGAGCCAATGGAAGTACGGAAGTCTCGGCAGCCATTACAGTCTGTGTAATCCGAATGATATTTCGTACTGGATGGATTTCGGCGTTGCAATGGCGTTCTACCGCGCCTATGTGAAAAACAAAAAATATATGTATCCGGTGGCAGCTCTGCTGTTCCTTTTCTGCGTTTATTCAAGCTCACGAAAGGGACTTCTGGCGGCTGTTGCGGGACCGCTGGCAATCGTTTTTCTGACCTACAACAAGAGAGGCTACATTGCAAGAATAATCGTTGCGGTTTTGTGCGTTATAGGGGTTTACTTCCTCGTCATGGAGAACGAAACTCTTTATTCGGTAATCGGACGGCGAATTGAAAGTATGATAAACCATATTAACGGTGAGGAAACCGACGGAAGCATGATGCTTCGCGGTGTGTTTGTTGACGCGGCAAAGAATATGTTTGCCGAATCGCCGCTGATAGGCAAGGGAATGGGCAACTTCCGCTCAATTATTGAAGCGGAGTATGCGACGGGCAAATATTACACCCACAACAATTACTGGCAGCTACTTAGTGAGCTCGGCATTATTGGATTCATTATATACTATTCAATGTATGCTTATTGCTTTGTGATCTTTGCAAGGAATTACCTGCAAAGGCGCAGTCAAATGTCAATTTTGTTTCTGACGTGCATTGTGCTGATGTTTGTGCTGGACGAGGGTGTCGTCAGTTATTGTTCAAAATACGGACAGCTTGTTGTCGCGATAATGTACGCCGCAACATACACAACGTCCGTGAGAGAATACGGAAGCAGGAATTTGGGGAGATAAAGGATGACTATGAAAAATATACTTTTGGAGGGATTGCTTTGAGAGCATATTCGGAAAAATCTAATCAAAAGGGATTGGAGCTTAACATCCTTGCTTTCTTCAGAGAGCTGACAAAAAAGCTTTGGATAGTTCTTATCGTTGCCATTGTGGCAGGAATCATTACCGCGGCGGTATCCGAAGCAACAAAGGTTGAAACCTATACTTCGACAATATCGTTTGTTGTCAACACCAATATGGACGGCGAAAGAGCCAACAGCGGAGATATATCTGCTCAGATAAATATGTCGGGCACATTCAGATACATTCTTTCCAGCAGCGTTATGAAAGAGGCTATCGTTCAGAACTGTTCGACTCCCGTGGATTACGGAACGGTCAGCGGAAGCATAAGCGTTTCCACCGTGCCGTCCACCAACGTTATAATTATGTCGGTCACAACGGGCGACCCGAAGATTTCGTATGCCATCGCGTCGACTGCCGTCGATGTTTACGGTGACGTTATCGCAAAGACATACCCGAACGCAAAGCTTACCCTGTGCGACAAGCCCGTGCTGCCGGGCGGCTCCAATGCTAACCGTTCCTCGTTCGTTATGGTTGTTGTTGTTTCTTTTGCCGCGGCGATACTGTGCTGCCTTGTGTTCTTTATAATGTTCCTTGTCAAGGACACGGTAAAGACCTCCGACGAACTCAACGACAAGCTGGATATACACATTCTCGGTTCTGTTCAACAGGTTGAAAACAAGAACAAAACCATGAAGGGACTCCTTGTTACCGACAGAAAAACAGGCTTCTCCTTTATCGAGACTTATAAGGCAATCCGAACGAAAATTGAGAATAACTCCGCGCGAACAGGCAACAAGGTTTTCCTTGTAACGAGCGCCTGCGAGAACGAGGGCAAGACGACCTCGGCGGTCAATATCGCCCTTTCACTTGCACAGAACGGTAAAAACGTGCTTCTCATCGACGCCGACCTCAGAAAGCCGTCGGTTTGCAAGATGCTTTCTCTGCCTGAGACAGATGGCGGACTCTCCGACGTTATCCTCGGAAATATGACGCTCGGCAACGCAATCAAGCGTGTAAGTACATTTGACATTTGTGTGCTCGCCGACAGAAAGTCCGTTGCCAATCCCTCCGAGCTTCTGTCAACGGACAGAATGGAGGAGATTATCAAGTCGGTTCGCAGCGAGTTTGACTATGTTATTATTGATACCGCTCCGGCAAGCGTTGTTACGGATACGTCGGTTATCGCCGGATTTGTTGATGCGGCAATCATCGTTGTGCGCGAGGACTTCTCACCGTATTCGAGAATCAAGATGTCTATTGACGACATTGATTCAAACGGCGCCGAGATAATAGGCTGTATTTTCAATGTTGATACAAGCCATTCGGGCGAGACGGGCAGATACGGTAAATACGGCAAGTACGGCAAACGCGGCTACGGCTCATACGGCTACGGCTACGGCAGACATTCCTCACAAAAGAATAATTGATTGGCAGGAAAAACCTCTTTCGCATATTATAAAGCGAAGGAGGTTTTTTAATGCATAATCTTGAAGATATGATAGAAAAATATCGGCAGGAGCTTGTTGAGTTTTCAAAGCAAATGCCGCAGGAATCGGCAGAAACCGTCACGTCGGAAAAAAGCGAAACCGCCGTGCCGGTTATGGCAAGTGCGCTTCCGTTCGTGAGCAATGTCGGCGGCGACAGCGAGACCGAAATGTACAAGGATTACGATGAGTTTGAACAAAAAAACAAATCTCAAGGCTCAATGAGAGTGCAGGTCACGGCAGGGGGCAGAAGTTTCCCGATAATCAATGCCATTGTTAAGATCAGAGTTCCGCTTGAGACGGGAGACCGCGAAATCTTTTCCGGGTATACGGACATAAACGGAATTGTCGACAACATAAATCTGCCTGCGCCGGACAGCAGAATATCGCTTGACGAAGATAACACGACGGTTGCGCCTTATGCTGTGTACGAGGTAACCGTTACTCACCCCGAATTTGCAAAGTCGGAGTTTTTCAATGTTCCCGTTTTTTCGGGAACTAAGTCAATTCAGCCCGTAAGGCTTGTGCCGCTGACGAAGACGGGAAGAGAACCGGGAACGGTAAGCGTACCGAATCAGCCGATGGGACTTTACGGAGGTGAAGTCTGATGCCTGACAGACCGATTGTACCCGAATTTATAACCGTGCACCTCGGCAGACCTGATTCACCCGCAAGAAATGTGCAGGTTCCGTTTGCCCAGTATATAAAAAATGTAGCGTCGAGCGAGATATATCCGACGTGGCCCGAAAGTGCGCTGAGAGCGAATATTTATGCCGAGATAACCTTTGCCCTCAACAGGATATTTACCGAGCATTACAGGGCGAGAGGATATGATTTTGATATAACGAACTCAACCCAGTACGACCAGTACTATGTTGAGGGCAGAGATATCTTTGAAAACATAAGCCGCATTGTCGATGACATATTCAATGATTATGTCGTCAAGCAGGGGCAGATTCAGCCGTATTTTACCCAGTATTGCGCCGGCTCGTGCGAGGGACTTTCCCAATGGGGAACCGTCTCTCTTGCCAATCAGGGTTACACACCCTACCGAATACTTCAGTATTATTACGGCAACGATATAGACATTGTCAGAAATGCGCCGATAAAAACTAATACGCCGACGTATCCCGGCAGACCGCTCAGACTCGGAAGCGGCGGAGAGGACGTTGTCGAGATTCAGCGCGAACTGAACAGAATCGCAGTCAACTACCCGTCGATTCCGAAAATAACGACGGGGGCAAGGGGCTATTTTGAGGCGACGACACAGAACGCTGTCAAGCAGTTCCAGCGAATATTCAACCTTGACCCCGACGGCATTGTGGGCAAGGAGACATGGTACAAGATTAGACAGATTTACAACGGAATCAAGGGCTTGTCCGAGCTTTATTCCGAGGGTATAACAATAAGCGAAGCCGAAAGAAAATATGAAAATGTTTTGAAAAACGGAGACAGCGGTCCGTCGGTAAGAATTTTGCAGTATTACCTGAACTTTTTAAGTCAGTTTAACCAGAATCTTGCTTATGTCGGCATAGACGGCTATTTCGGACAGGAGACCTATGACGCCGTGCTCACGTTCCAGTCGCAGTACGGGCTTGATGTGGACGGAATTGTCGGACGTGACACATGGGATATGATACAGAACGCATACGAGGGTATACTCACGTCCCTGCCTGACGAATACAGGAGCTATTCATCGCTTCTTTACCCCGGATATATCATCACAACGGGCGCAAGCGGAAAGGTTGTCGAACAGATCCAGACTTATCTGAAAACCATTGCCGCAAACAATTCGTCCGTTCCGGATGTTACGGTCGACGGATATTACGGAGAGCAGACACAAAATGCCGTGCTTGCTGTGCAAAGACTGCAAGGACTGGAGCAGAACGGTCAGGTCGGCGTTCTGACGTGGAATGCTATCGTAAATCTTTATAATCAATACAGGTAATTATGTACGGTATATAATGGCCTAATCCGAAAATAATAACAGTATCAACTCACGGAGCGGTGATTATGGATAAGTTATTATTTTCGGATGTTTTTGATTATAACGAGAAGTTCTTTGACAGGTATTTCAGAACCGAGATCAACTATGATGTCGTCGGTACTCGGTTTAATGTCGGCAAAAGAAAGGCGAAGCTTTATTTTATTGACGGTTTCATTGACGGCGACACGTCGGAGCGCGTTATGAATTTTATGATGCAGGCGAACAAAATCAGCGCCGAAAAGGAGAGTGCCAAGGAGTTTGCACAGTCGCTGATTTCCTACATGGAAATTGAACTGAGCAAGGACATTGAGACGATCGCAAGGGTCGTTTATTCGGGCGCGATGCTGATTATCGTTGACGGATTTGACACGGGCTTTCTGGTCAAGACGAGGAGCTATCCCAAAAGGTCGGTCAGCGAGCCCGACAACGATAAGGTTCTCAGCGGAGCGCACGACGGCTTTGTCGAATCGCTGCTCATAAATACCGCGCTTGTTCGCCGCAGAATACGCGACAGGGAGCTTATAATGGAGGTTCAGCAGGCAGGCACGAGGTCAAAGACTGACATTGCGATATGTTACCTTGACAACAAGGCGGATAAAAAAACAGTCGCCGATCTCAGAAAAAGGATTCAGGAGATCGACGTGAACACAATGAATATGAGTCAGGAAAGCCTGATTGAATGTCTTGTGAGAAAGCAGAAGTGGAACCCGTTCCCTAAGGTGCGCTACACCGAGAGACCCGACGCGGCGTCGGCAAGCATTGCCGAGGGAAGCATAGTCGTTTTCGTTGACAATTCACCGTCGGCAATGATAATACCGACCGGCTTTTTCGATTTTTTGCAGGACACAAACGATTACTATTTTCCGCCGTGTATCGGAACATACCTCAGGTTTGTCAGGGGTATCATCTTCGGTCTGGCGCTTCTGCTTGCACCTGTTTGGTATCTGTTGATAAAGAATCCGAGCTTTATCCCCGAATGGCTCAGCTTCATACAAATCAAGGAATACTATTCCATGCCGATAATCGCGCAGCTTCTGATAATTGAAATTGTCATTGACGCGCTGAAGCTTGCTTCGCTGAACACACCCAATTCGTTGAGCAACTCGTTCAGCGTGATCGGCGCGCTGGTGCTCGGAGATCTTGCGGTCAGCGCGGAGCTGTTTTCGTCGGAAGTCGTGCTGTTTATGGCGTTTGTTGCGATTGCAAATTTTGCACAGCCGAGCTTTGAACTGGGCTACGCGTTTAAGCTTTCAAGAATTTTTATCGTCGTGATGACGGCGGTGTTCAACCTGTGGGGATTTATCGCCGGACTGGTAATTGTTATGCTTGTGATAGCGTTTACAAAGACTGTTACGGGCAGGGGATATCTGTATCCGCTGATTCCGTTTAACGGCAAGGCAATCAGCCGTCTGCTTATAAGACATTCAATCAGCAAAGACAACACATAAGTATGGGGCTGCCGCATTAAATACAGAAAACATTTTCTGCGTCTAAATGCGGCAACCCCTGTTATTATATTAACAGCATACGGTCGTTGTCAAGGTCGCGTCCTGCCGCTTCCTTGAATTTCTGAAGCAGGTCGGGTACAGTGAGAGACTTTCTCTTTTCACCCGTTGTGTCCATGATAATTTCGCCGTTGTTCATCATTATTGTACGGTTTCCGAGCTCCAGAGCCGACTGCATATTGTGGGTGATCATCATGCAGGTGAGCTTGTTCTCGGCGACGATTTTTTCTGTCAGGGCGAGCACCTTTTCCGCCGTGCCGGGGTCAAGTGCCGCCGTGTGTTCGTCAAGCAGGAGTAATTCGGGAGGATTGAAAGTCGCCATCATAAGCGTAAGAGCCTGTCGCTGACCGCCGGAAAGAAGTCCGACGGGCTGACTCATTCTGTTCTCAAGTCCCATATCAAGCAATGCGACCCGCTCACGAAAAGCCTTTTTGTCCGCCTTTGTAACGTGGCTGAGCCAACCGCCTCTGCCGGCGGCAAGGGCAAGATTTTCTTCAACCGTCATTCCGGGCGCGCTGCCCTTCATCGGGTCCTGAAAAAGTCTGCCAATCTTTCTTGCACGCTTATGCTCCGGCATGAGAGTTATATCTTTTCCGTTGAGCTCAATACTGCCGCTGTCAACAATAAATGTGCCTGCAATAGCATTGAAAAGTGTTGACTTACCGGCTCCGTTTGCGCCGATAACGGTGATGAAATCGCCGTCGTTGACTTTAATTGAAAGGTCGTTGAGAGCCTTTTTAGAGTCCGTCGTTCCGGGGTTGAACGTAATTGAAATGTTTGAAATATTGAGCATTACGCAGCCCTCCTTCCGAAACGCTGATTGAGTCTGCGCTTTAAGAGCGGGAACTTTGTCTTGAGATACGGCATTGAGATTGCAAGCACAACGATGACCGAAGAGACGAACTTGAGCATAAACGCCGGCATATCAAAGCGAAGCGCGATGGTGTAAACAAGTCTGAAAACAAATGCGCCGAGCACCATTCCGACAATCTGAAGTGGAATCTTCTTTTTGCCGAGGAAAACGTTGCCGATAAGCAGCGAAGCGAGCGCAATGGTAACCATGCCTGTGCCGATGTCGATGTTGACGGACTTCTGCGACTGAGCAAGCAGACAGCCCGAAAGAGCTGTAAACGAGTTTGCGATGCAAAGTCCGACGATCGTTGTAAAAACGGGATTGATTGACGATGAGCGCACCATGTCGGGATTGTTGCCGGTTGCGCGAATCGCAAGTCCGAGCTTCGTTCTGAGGAAAAGCGCAAGAAGAACGCCGATAATGATAACCGCAAGCAATGCGACAATCAGCTTATACTGCTCCATGAACGGAGTCTTTCTGAGCAGACCGAGTGCCTTGGTGAAAACCGTGTCGGTCTGATTCAGGTTAAGAATTGAAGAATTGCCCATAACGGCAATGTTGATTGAATACAGCGCCGTGTTGACGATAATACCCGCCAGAAGGCTGTTGACGCCCATTTTCGTCTGAAGAAATGCGGTGATGAAGCCCGATGCAATACCTGCCGCCATAGCCGCAGGAAGCGCGAGAAACGGGTGACCCGATAATGTGACAACCGCGCCGACGGTTGCCCCAAGAGTGAAGCAGCCGTCGGTCGATAAGTCGCATACATTAAGCATCGAATAGCTCAGATAAAGTGCGATTACGGTGAGCGCGCTTATGAGTCCGAGCTCGGATGCGGTTTGAATTAGTGTTAAAACAGAACCCAGCGACATAAGTTAAGTTCCTTTCAAATAATTATTTCTGTGTGTCGAAGCTTTCAGCGGTCTTGATCTGCTGAACCTTTGTGCAATGCGGAGCAATAGCCGCTGCAATCTCGTCATAGTTCATACCGAGCTGTGCGCATATATCTGTGTTGATTGTTGCGGTGCCGTTGTCGAATGTCTTTACAGCGAGCTCTGCGGGATCTTTACCGTCAAGGAGAATCTCGGCAACCATATTTGCGGTTTCTTTTCCGAGGTTGATATAATCAACGCCGTAGCCCATGAATGCGCCGTTAAGAGCGAATGAATCCGCACCCGTGAAGTGGGGAATACCTGCCTTTGCGAAGATCTCATAGATTGAAAGCTCTGCAACCATGATTGAATTGTCGGTCGGAGTGAAAACGGCGTCAACCTTGTCTGCGACAAGAGCCTGAGCGGCAAGCGAGATTTCATCAACGGTCTTGCCTGTTTTTTCAACATAGGCAATGCCCTTCTTGTCAAGATACTCCTTAGCGGATTTGATTGCGGCTTCGGAAGAATCCTGTCCGACATCGTAGAGAAGACCAACCTTTTTGATACTCGGCTTTGTCTCAAACATGATGTTCATTATTGCGCTTGTGTCAAGGTAATCAGAGGTGCCTGTGATGTTTGCGCCCGGAGCTTCAAGCGAATTTACAAGCTTCTTTGAAAGCGGATCGCTGACCGCTGAGAATACAACGGGGAGGTTCTTTCCCTCTGTCGCGCTCTGCATAGCCATTGCAACCGGAGTGGCAATACCGACCATGAGGTCAACGTCATCGGCAATGAAGTTTGAAACGATCTGATTGAGAACATTGCTGTCAGCGTTGCTGTTCTGATACTTAACGTCAAATGTGACGCCCTTTTCCTTGCCGATAGCGGTGAGCTGTGTCTGGATGCTTTCGGCTATCTGATTGAGCGAAGCGTCATTTGCGTAGTTGCAAAGTCCGATTGTGTAGGAGCTTTTTGTTTTTGAAGCTGTACCGCAAGCGGTAAGAGTTGCGAGAATGAGTACGGCACAAAGTGCAAGAGAAATAAACTTTTTCATGATAATATCAACCTTTCTGAAATTAAATATAATGTTTTTTGCCTTGTTTATGTAACCGCTTATTTAATCAGTGGTTACTAAGATACTTAGTCGGCGCGCCTGCGCCAAAGCTTAGTCAATAAAATCATAATAAAACCTCCCGTGAAAATAAAAAAATCCTGTCTCAGCAATTTCTTGCTGGGACAGGAATAAAAATCATATCCTGTGGTGCCACCCGGCTTGACGCTTTCGCATCCACTCTGACGTACTTTCATACGCTGACCTTTGTTTACGGAGAGCCGCCTCCGTCTCACATACTCCAAAGCTTAGCTTTGTTTCCGCTTGCCCTCGAAAGTCCATTCAATCAAATCTTTTTCTGCCGCAATCCCACCGCCTGCGGCTCTCTTGGAGAATAGGGTTAAGATCTACTCACTCTTTCTCATCGGTTTAGACGCATTATACTACCGAATTTTTCGGTTGTCAATAGAAAAATAAAAATTTTTTATTTTTCTCCGTTCTCTTTATTATTGAACCATTGCTTTGCATATTCGGCAATCAGCGGAGTTATTTCCTTGATGTTTGCGTTTGTGGTGTTCACGCAAAGGTCGTATCCGCGCTTGTCGCCCCAGTCGGTTGAGGAAATCATATTGTAGCTGGAGGCTCTGCCCTTGTCGATTTGCTTAATTTTTTTGACAATTTCCTTGTCGGTGAGCTTCGCGTCATCGGTTGCGCGTTTTCTGCATCGGGCGATTTTGGATTCCATATCGGCGTATACAAAAATGCGGAACGGCTCGTACTTTTCGAGCAGCACATCAGCGGCTCTTCCGACAATTATGCAGTCGCCCTTTTCCGCTATCTCATTTATTATATTATGCTGGGCGGTGAGAAGCTTTACTGCCGGGTCAGGAGCGGCAATGTGTGAAAATGCACAGGCAAAGTGAATCTGTACGGTCGGCTGAATCCCTTTTTCAAGCGAATTGGCGACATAGTTTTCATCGAGATCCGCACGTTTGGCAATTTCGGTAATGATCTCGCTGTCATAGTATGCGATTCCGAGCGCGTCGGAAAGTCTTTTTGCAATTTCGCGTCCGCCGCTTCCGAACTCACGGCTTACGGTAATTATTCTCATATATATCGCTCCTTTTAAAAGGGAAATGAACCCTCGGTTTCTATATAATATTATAATTCGATTTGATTTTTTCGTCAATAAACGAATTTTATAAAATTTTTGAAAAAATTTTTATAAATTAAAGATGAGATATTGATATGAAAAAAGGAGAAAAAACGAGCAAAACAGAGATTGTGAAAGTTAAATTAAAAAATTGAGAAAAAGGTCTTGACTTAACTCAGGGCTTGTGATAATATATTCGGGCAGTAAAAAATATTTGGAGGTAAGTTTATGTCAACTTATATGCCTAAGTCGGGCGACATCGTCCGCAAGTGGTATGTGCTTGACGCAGCGGGAAAGCCGCTCGGCCGTGTTGCGGCTGAGGCTGCGGTTCTTCTTCGCGGTAAGCATAAGCCCCAGTTTGCTCCTCATGCAGATTGCGGCGATCACGTTATCATAATCAACGCTGAGAAGGTTGTCCTCACCGGCAACAAGCTCGATCAGAAAATGTATTATCATCACACCGGCTACATCGGCAATATGAAGAAGGTTAAGTACAGCACTCTTATGCGTACAAAGCCGACTTTCGTTGTTGAGAAGGCTGTCAAGGGTATGATCCCCGACACAACAATCGGTCGTGAAGCACTCACAAGACTTCGTGTATATGCAGGCGCAGATCATAAGCATGCCGCACAGAAGCCCGAAGAGTGGGCATTTTAATGAAGGGAGGCAACAATAATGTACGATTCTAATCCTTATTTCTACGGCACAGGCCGCAGAAAGAAATCAGTAGCCCGTGTCCGCGTTTATGCAGGTACAGGTAAGGTAACCATCAACGACAGAGATATTGATGATTATTTCGGACTTGAGACACTCAAGCTTATCGTTCGTCAGCCTCTCGAGCTTACAGGCACAACCGAGAAGTTCGACATCGTTTGCCGTGTAAACGGCGGCGGCGTTACAGGTCAGGCAGGTGCTATCCGTCACGGTCTTTCAAGAGCTCTTCTTCAGTATGACGAGTCACTTCGTTCAGCTCTCAAGAAGGCAGGCTTCCTCACTCGTGATCCGAGAATGAAGGAAAGAAAGAAGTACGGTCTCAAAGGCGCTCGTCGTGCACCGCAGTTCTCAAAGAGATAAAAATTCAAAATTTTTCAAAGTTCGGAAGCAATGCTTTCGGACTTTGTTTTTTATAACTGCGGTGTCCTCGCGGCATAGCCGCTGCGGTCGCAGACTAAAAACAGTCCACCGGATTGTTTTCTAAACGCTGCGACAGTTCTCAAAGAAATATAAATTCAAAATTTTTCAAAGTTCGGAATTTATGCTTCCAGACTTTGTTTTTTATAACTGCGGTGTTCTTATGTAGTTGTCAGGGGGGTAAGAAAAGTTTTAGCGGTTCTCTCCTGACAGGGTGAGCCTAAATAGTTTCTACAAAATTATGGTTTACATTCATATATAAGCATTCTCAAAATTTGTTTTTCCTCGGTGTGATGTGAGCATTGTGCCGCAAAGTTACTTTATTCAAAAAAATAATCTGATACAAATTTAATCCCTCCGAAATATCAAAGTTTCGGAGGGATTTGTTGCGATTATTTCTTTATTCAGGGATATAGCTTTCGATGCATTTGCGTATTTCGTTAAAGGCTTTCATTGCGTTAATGGGAAGAAGCTGTTTGCTGGATATTTTATATGCTGTCGGTTCGTTGCCGGACACAACTATCCTGATCGTGGTGATTTCCTCATCATTCACCAGCACGGGGCTTGCGGCGCGAAGCGACCAGCGCAGCATACGGTATCTGTCAACGATTCTTGCAATTCCGTCAAAAATATCGCTGTCAACGTCGTAATACCGTTCGCGGTCAAAGGTTGCCTGATTGACAACATTTGAAACGACCAGCTCGGCGCAGTCTCCGTTTGCGGAAACCCTCAGAGAATATGCTCCGCCTTCGATTCCGCCGCTGACGGTGTATTCGCACTTGATGATGTCGCCCTTGCGTTCGGTTCTTATTTCATTCACAACAATCACTCCAATACGTTTTTATAAGCTCATTTTATCAAAAACACAAATAAAACGCAACTTGTGCAGGGAGATTATATGTAAAAAATTTGCCTGCGGTTTTGTCAGTAATGACGAAAACAGCAAAAAGGGTCTGCACCGACGGTGCAAACCCTTTGAAGCTTTAATATCTGATTATACCTCAGGAATAACGACCTCAACCTCTTTACCAAGTTCTGCGGACTTAACAATATGGTCAATGATAGCCTGATTGTAGAGAATCTGGCTTGACGGAATCGGAGCCGGATCACCGTTTGCGATTGCATCAAGGAACGAACGGCACTTCTTGTAGAAGAGACCCTTGCCCTTGTTCTCAAGGAGGGGAACAACCGTCTGAACCTGCTCGCCTGCAACGTCGTGATAAATTGTCATAGGACCTGACATTTCACCGTTCCAGCAGTCTGTTGACGGGATTCTGAGAGCACCCTCAGTACCGAAGATGATGGTATCACCCGGTGTGTCGGGATGCATAGCCCATGCAATACGGAAGTCGAGAATGATGCCGCCCTCAAGACGTACAAATGCCGCCGCGAAATCTTCAACATTGAATCTTGCCGCATCGGCAGGGTTGTTGTACTTCGGGTTTGTTCCGAAGAAGTTAGATGTGTAGCCTGTAACGGTCAGCGGCTTCGGATAGCCGATAGCGTTGAGAACAACGTCAAGAGAATAGCATCCGATATCGCCCATTGCGCCGATACCTGCTGTCTTCTTCTCAATGAATGTGCTGTTCGGAATGCCGCGACGGCGTCCGCCGCCTGTCTGTATGTAGTAAATCTTGCCGAGCTCGCCCGACTCAACAATCTTCTTGACCATCTTCATGTTCTCGTCTCCGCGGGGCTGGAATCCGATGGAAAGAAGCTTACCGCTTTCCTTCTCGGCGCGGCAGATTTCAACTGCCTCCTCGGTGGTAACGCACATCGGCTTCTCAAGAAGAACATTTACGCCGTGCTTAAGTGAATAAATTGTACACTCGGCATGGGTCATATTGTAGGTGCAAACGCTTACTGCGTCAAGGTCGGGCTCGTTGTCGATAAGCTCCTCGTGATTTTTGTAGAAATGCACATTGTCAAGGCGTCCGTCCTTGTTGTATCTCTTTGCGAATTTCTCAGCCTTACCCGGAATGAGGTCAGCCATGGCAACAATATCAACATCGTCCATATCGAGATAGCTCTCAATGTGAGCCTCTGCGATCCAGCCGGTGCCGATAATACCAACCTTAAATCTTCTGCCGGTGGAAGTTTTCTCCTCTTCAACCGTCTGTGTAAACTGGTTCAATACTGCGTCAGACATAATCAATCTCCTTTATTTGTTAATTTCTTTAATGTAATCAATGCTCATCTTTGCACACTCAAGCGGAGTCTTGTCAAGAGCGGGCTGGTCCTGCTCAACAACAACCCATGAGGTACCTGCCTTTTTACAGGCGTCAAGAATTTCGGGAAACTTCTGAACGCCGTAGCCGCAGGGACGGAAGCCGAAAGCTTCTTCCTCTTCTGCGTCCTGTGCGCCGTCGTCAATACCGATAAGCTGATAGAGCTTTGCAGGCTTGCCCTTGCCGCTCATATATAAGTCCTTGAGGTGAACGACCGGAGCTCTGCCTGAATATTTTTCAACATACTTCGCAGGATCTTCACCGCCGACATTGACCCAGCAGGTGTCAAGCTCGGTCTGAAGCTCGTCCGGAGTAAGTGTTGAATAAAGAAGATCAAGTCCGTAAACATCGCCGACCTTCTTAAACTCAAAATCATGATTGTGATACAGGAATGTTATTCCGTATTTTTTGCCGATTTTCGCAAAACGTCTGATTCCGTCAACGGTGTCGTCGAACAGCTCCGCTCCGGGGCGTCTTTCTTCAACGGCGTAGGGAATAGCAATGTATTTGCAGCCGATTTCGGCATAAGTTGCAATGGTCTTTTCAGGATCGGCGTCAAGCTCGTCGTAAGGAACGTGTGCCGATATCGGATCAACACCGACCTCATCGCAGATTGCCTTGACTTCGCTTGCGGAATGACCGAAAAGTCCGGCAAATTCCACACCGTCATAGCCCATTTCTTTTACCTTTTTAATTGTACCTGCAAAATCTTCAGCCATAGCGTCACGGACGGAATAAAGCTGTAATGCAACAGGAAAACTCATCATTAACCCTCCCAAGGATCATTTTTATTCATTCTATCACAGCGCAGAATGAATTACAATTGCTTTTTGTAAAAAATCTATAAATTTTGCCTGTTTTTCCTCTCGGATAAAGAACAGGAAATCGACTGGAACAGTATAGCCGCCGCCATGATGAACAAGGGCAGAACGGGGAAATGATACCGCGGACCGCCGACAAGGAGCATTGTGACTCCGACCGTACCTGCAACGGCAAATACAAACGGCATCAGTACGGCGATTCGGCGCCTGACAAGCAAATGAATGACACACACAAATGCCGCCGCAATGGTGATCATATAAATTCCCTGCGTCCAAATCACAATAATGTCAGCCGATGAAATCTTTTCGTCGGACTGCCCTGTGAGCCTCGCAAAAAGCTCCTTGTAGAAAGCGCTTCCGCTTCCTTTGGAGGCGTCGTCATAGTATGTGCCGAGCGAGTAACCCTCCGAATAGAGAGTCGTGAAAAGCTTTTTCGGCATCAGTGCAAGATATTTGCCTGGATTTTTCTTTATCCAGTCTAATGCCGCGGACTTATAGAAGCCGGCCTGTTCCTCGTATGTCATTGCGGTTTTTTCGTCATACGAGAGGTAGCCCGACGCCCCCTTTTTATTGAAAACGTCGTAGTTGGAGGTACCGTCGGCAAGGTCGTTTGCACCCATTATAAGATTGTATCCGCTTGTTGTGGCTTGATAGACAAATCGGCCGCTCTGCATGTAGGCGGCTGAACCGATCACTCCGACTGTCGCCGCCGCGCAAAGCACAAAGCAGAGATATTTTTTGAGCTTTGCCCTTTGATTTACAAGAAGCCAAATGCCAGTGATGAAAAAAACGGAGCCGAGCGGTCTTGTCCAGTTTGCCAAGGCAAGCAAAACTCCGGCGGCAGCGCAGGCAACAGCTTTGCCCGACATTAAGAGAGCAAGCGCCGTGAAAGCGAGAGCCATAAACGGAAGCTCGGTGCGCGGCTGAAGAACCTCGCCCCAGAACGTTCCGAACAGACAGTATAGGGTTATGAACCAATACTCTGTTTCCGTTTTGCCGAAAATTTTTCTGATGATGTATACGCACGAAAAAAGTATGACGTAGGTGAAAACAATGTTTATGTATTTGATTATTTCGATGGAACCCGTCAGCTTTATAAGAACAATGAACAGGTTGACAAGTCCGTTGCCGAAAATGTAGCTGTCGCAGAGATTGATCTCGGACGGATACCAGTTGCCTGTATTGTATGCGTTCCACGCAAGGTCGTTGTAGCGGAACGAATCCGACGCAAGCAGAAGATAATGATTACGAATGGTATAAATCTGCATTCCGAGCATCAAAAGCAGCGTCGCGACACTCAGAATTTGCAGAGTAAGTATGTATTTTTTGCTTTTGACCGAGCGCACATTAAGCGGTTCGGCTACACTTACGTCAAAAATCTGTCTGAAAAACATAACTTATTTTTCTTCCTTTTTCTTGTGGAAGAGGATTTTGTCTACGGGGAAATAGATGAAGAACTGGATTGCCGAGCAAGCCATTGTGGAAATGTTGGCGGAAAGCTGTGCGGAAACGCCCTTTGCAATAAGCCATGTCTGAACCGTCGGAGCAAACCAAGCGGAGAAGCAAATCAAAGCGACGGTGAAAACAATGTAGATCGGCAGAGTGATTGCAATATTGCTTGAGGAGCCGAACGTCTTTTCACGGTTGACAAAAAACGCGACTATCTGAGCAAGGATATTCGCCGTGTTGAACGCAATGAAGTATCCGAGACCGTTTCCCTCTCCGACATAGTTGAAGACGAACCAGGTGAAATCGGTGTTCATGATCTCCTTGATCTGCGGCAGAAGAAGTATGATGTTCAGCGAACCGAACTGCACAATGCAGGCGAGCAGGCTGACAACAATGAACTTGACAAACTGCCAGAGAGTCATTACTCCGGAGCCTTTTTGTTCCGCGCTTTTGTCAATATTTTTTAATCCCATAGATAGCACATCCTTTCTTGAGTTGCTTTCAGTATACCATTTAAGCGGATAAAATTCAATAGGGCTGCCGCATTTAGCGCAGCAGCCCTCGGAATATTATTTGACGGGAATCATCAGCATCATTTTTTCGCCGATTTCGTCAGAGGTCAGTTCGTTTTCGCTCATAATTTCTTCAACAGTCGTATTATATTTCCGCGCAATGTCCCAAACCTTTTCTCCGCCGCTGCAGAAGCAGACGACGAGCGAAGAATGTCTTTTCTTTTTCTCGGAGTTTTCGGCGGTTCTCAGGCTGACAAGCGTTCGACATTCCTGCGTTTGCGTGATTTGCGCGCTGATATTTATTTCCGCCTTGAACTCGGCTTTGCCGTCGCCGGACAGTGAGCAACTGAATCCGCTGAGCAATACCTGCGGCTCGCATCTGAGCTCGTCGCTTTCCGCGTCAACGGAGCGCGAATAGTCAAACTCGGCTTCCCTCTCGCAGAAAACAGGAGTACCCTCGCAGTCGATAAGAATGAACTTGACAGGAATCTTGCCTTTCAGCGTCATTTTGTCGCCGTCGAAGCAGCATTTCGCCTCAGGCGCGGCGGCTGTGACGGCAAAGATTCGTTTCGGCTCCATTGAGGAGAGGTCAAGCGTCTCGCGGCAGACGAAGCTGTCGCTGAGGTTTTGAACCGTTCGCGTGAACGACATTGTTTTGTATTTTGCGTCAATTTCGTTTTGGGTCGAATATGCGTCCGTAATCACGCAGACGGGAACATCCTTGTATGCCGTTACCAAAACGCTGATATCACAGCCGAGGTTGAGATATTTATACTCGCCGTCGTTGTCGGTTTTCGGTTCAGCCTGCACCTGATCGGTGTGGAAAACAGCGTTCACCATGCAGTCGTCGGCGACCTTTTCGGCCTCAACGATTTCGTTGAACGGCAGGTTGTAGCTGACCGTTACGCTTTCGTTTTCGCGCCCCTCGGCGCAATAAATTACCTTCATTGCGACATCGCCCTTGAGCAAGATTTTGCCCTTGATTATCTTTGTTTCGGAAAGAACGGGCACAGCTGAAGCGTAGAGAATTTTGCCGATTTCGGGCTTGCCGTCGCCGATGGATTCAGTCTCCGAAAGCTGAAATTTTTTTGAGACAAGGGCAACGGCATCGTCCGTGTGGATTTCTTTTTTTCTGAGCTGGATACCGTCGCCCTCGGCGTCGGTTATTACCGAGTTTTGACCGAGTCCGAGTATGCGGAAACGGATGCTTATAACGCCGTGAATGTCAATTCGCTTCTTGCTGACGGCGCGGCAGTTCGCGTATTCGGTCTTGATGCTTGCGCTGAGCACGGCTCCGTCAAAGGTGGACGGGAGCTCGGCATACTTTGAAAAAGGGTAGTCCTGCTCGTAGCAGTAGATGCAGTTCTTTTCGTCTGCATAAACTATGCGGATTTTTGCGTTGCCGTCAACGCTTGCCCGATCACCCGATATTTTGGAATTTGTAATGCTGTTTACAACGCTGCACTTGAGGATTCGCATAATATCGGGGCAGTAGTCGGGAAGAGTGATATCGCAGTCAATTCCCTGCTCGGCAAAGTTATCGTAAAGGATTTCAATACAGCCGGTTTCGGCAGTTGTCAGTTCAATGCTCATATAATCAACCTCTCTTTTTTATTTCAATGGATTATATGAACATTTCGGGACAAATATGATTGTTTATTCCGTAATAAGCTTCCAGCCCTTTGTTTTTGTGACCAGATTTGTTACCTCGTTCTTTTCCGCATCTGTCGGGAAATTGTTGTCGAAGGCATATTTTGAAACCTTGACGGTCTTTTTTACGTCGTTGCACAGTCCGTTGAAAAGGCTCATCATACTTTCCTTGGAGAGGGCGACGCAGTCCTGAAGACTCATATCCATACGGATAGTTTCGGGCGTGAAATCCACCTTTTCAAGACTTGAACACTTGGTGAACATATCGCCGTTGTCCCTGGCGACGATGAAATTAAGCTCTCCGTTAATTTCACGCAGAGCTTTGCAGCCGTAAAATGCCTGCGAAAAGTTCTGAATCGACTCGTTGTAGCCCAGCGTGACCTTTTCCAAAGAGGTGTCGTTGAAGAACGCTTGGCTTATGCTCTCGCAAATGGTGAGGTCGCCGATTTTTACCTCACGCAGCGAGGTGCAGGCGCTGAAAGCCTCTTCAAAAGAGAAGCAGTATTCGGTGTCGGCAAGCTCAGCCTTTTTAAGCCGCTGATGCTTTTGGAAAATCTGGTCAAAAGTCATTGCCGAAGCAAGGCTGAGACCGATTTCGCTGACATAGAGGTCAAAATCATCGGTGGAGAAAGACATAACATTCTGAGTGTTGAGGAACGGAAGCCGATATTCCTTTGAGCTGCCATTCCAAAGTGTGGAGGTTGAAAGTGTCTTGTCCGAAACCGCATTGTCAATGAGATCCCATTTGTCCGCTTTGACGGTCATCGCGGCAAGCTGCGACTTCGTTTCGGCAAGCTCTCGGCTGAGACTGTTCACCTGAACGGCGTTGTCCTGCTTCAGCTTTTCAATTTCATCATTCTTTTGCTTTTCGACGTTTGCGGTGTTTTCGTTTGCCTTGTTGATTTTGGCACCGAGCTCGGCGATCTTTTCCTCGTATGAGCGCTTCAGTGCTTCTGTTTCATCCTTGACGTTTTTATAAACCGCTTCCGTACATTCGCTGCGGAAGCGGTCAAAGAGCGTTTCGGACGGGGAGAGGGTCTTGCAATCCTCCGGCAAAAGCGACGATGTGACGGGCAGAGTGACCTTGCCCGTAGTGAGCACGGTTGAGCCGTCAAATCCGACAACCGAAAGCTCAACATCATTGTCAAACGTCAGCACTTCCCACGGAACCTGAACCGAGCAATGCTTGGCTTCGATAATGTAGAATTTGTTGTCTGCCGTCCTGAATATCGCCGCTCTGGAATCAAGAATCCTCCAGCTTCCGTCGAAATGAAAACGCAGAAAAATCGTTTTGTTAGCGTTGGCGGCGAGAGCAACCTTTTCGGCGCCGAAAATTTGTTGTTTAACAACATCTAAATCAAAAATTACCATTTTATCCTCTGCCTCCCGCGGCATTAACTTAATTATAGCGAACATTTGTTCGGTTTGTCAATAGTAAATTTTGACTTTACAATATATTTCATATAATGTATAATATTTTCGGAAAATTTCAGCTAAAGAAGGTTATCAATATGGAAATGGTTAAATTATCCCCGTTCGTTGCGGACAATATATGGGGAGGCACACGTCTTATCACAGAATACGGTATCAAAACCGATAAGGATCCCGCTGCCGAAGCATGGGTGCTTTCATGCCACCCGTCAGGTCCCTCGACGATACTCAACGGTGAGTTTGAGGGCAAGACCTTGCAGGAGGCTTATCTTACCGACAAGAGCATCTGCGGCAAGAAAGGCGAAAATTACGAATTTTTCCCGCTGCTCATAAAGTTTATCGACGCAAAGAGGGATCTTTCAATTCAGGTACACCCCGATGATGAATATGCAATGAGAGTTGAGGGAGAGTACGGCAAGACAGAGGCGTGGTACATTCTCGACTGTGACCCAGACGCGGAGCTGATTCTCGGATTCAACAGAAATGTTACCGTAGAAGAGTTCAAAAAGGCGGCTCAGAGCGATGAAATGATGGATATATGCAACCGTGTCAAGGTTAAAAAGGGAGATGTGTTCTTCATCGAGTCTGGCACAATGCATGCAATATGCAAGGGCATACTCCTTGCCGAGGTTCAGCAGAACTCAAACACAACTTACAGAATCTACGATTACGGCAGATTGGGTAAGGACGGAAAGCCGCGTGAGCTCCATGTGGACAAGGCGGCGGATGTGACAAAGCTTTGTCCTCCGTCACTTCCGGATTCGTCGAACCGCGAGGTTGAAAAGTTTGAGAATGCAACCAGAACCAAGCTCACTTCCTGCAACCTTTTCACAATGTATGAGCTGAGCGTTGACGGTGCGTATTCTTCGATCAGCGACGGTGACTCGTTTGTTTCTCTGCTTTGTCTGGAGGGCGGCGCGGATGTTGAGTGTAACGGCGTTAAGCTCACAATGAAGAAGGGCGAGAGCATCTTTATTCCTGCCGGCAAGGGAGAATTTACGATCAGCGGAAAAGTCAAAATCCTCGAAACAAGACTTTAATATTGAATGAAAAAGAAGCGGCTGTCGTTTGCGACGGTCGCTTCTTTGAACTTTTTAAATTTATGATAACTTTAAAGCATTTCGTAATTTGTGTTGTTGGTGCTGATTTTTATTTTCTAATATATGGTAGTGCCTGCAGAATTAAAACTTTATTTCAAATTACTCCAAAGCTTTATTAAGGACGCAAAAAAGAAGAGTGGCATTTGCCACTCTTCAATTATTCAATTCACTTATGCTTTATCTATAAGAGACTTGAGAGCTGAGAGGATTGTGATGAAGAATCCAATGATTGTTGAACCCTGAACCTTTGCCCAATCCTTGAGCTTATCCTTCCAAGTGTAAGGCTTCTTAGCGTGGAAGATAGATGCGCCGTCGATAAGAAGAGAATCTTCGTCGCTCTCGCTATACTCGATAGCATCAAAGCTGCCGTCCTCGTTGAGGATACCTGCCGAACCGTAGATGTTGTCGAACTTATCTTCAAACATATAGTAAGCAAATGCGGAGATACCGCCGAGATCCTTGTTGTACTCAACAGGAAGATTTTCATCAACCGTAAGATCAATATAACCTACGATAACGCCCTCATCGCTTGTGTTGAGGATGCTGAGGTCTGTTGTTGAGAAAGCAAGGTAGCCTTCAACAACATCGGTATCAATTGCGTTGAAACCGTCTGCAACTCTGATAGCTGTGATTTGAGCATTCTGGGTTGCTGCACCGGAAAGGTTGATTCCGCTGAGAGCAAGGTAAAACTCCTTTGCGCCCTCGGATGCGTTTGCCGCATAGTCAGCCTTAACTCTTACAGGAATAGAATATGTATTGCCTGCTTCGATGTAAGTGTTGTCAATAGAAACAACAATCTTGCCTGCTTCCTTACCCCAGTTATCGGGCATCTCTGCCGGTGCTTCTTCGCCCTCTGCGAAAACAGCAATGCTGAGCGAGAAGAGCATAATAACTGAAAGAAGGATTGCTAAAAACTTTTTCATAGTAGAAATCTCTCCTTTGAAATTTTTTCGGAACGTTTTGATAACATTCCGTTTTTTCTTATAATATCACAAAGTTTATTTTTATAATTCCAGTTTAGAAAAATATGCACATTTTAATAAAATTTACGGCAATATTTTTTTGTTTTAGTGAATTTTGTTTTTACAGTCACAAGATATTGTATTAACCGCAAACTTCCTGCATTACTTCATTGACAACCTCACCGGCAACCGAGAGTCCCGATCCTGATTTTTCAACAACGCAGACCACCGCATAGGGGCAATCCTCGCGCTGAGAAAAGCCGACAAACCATGCATGCGAGCCGCCCTCAACCTCGGCGGTTCCTGTCTTGCCGCACATCTGAAGTCCGGGGAATGTCGAGTCGGAATAGTAATTGACAACATTGGAGCGCAGGAGCTTTTTCATCTGTGATGCGATCTCCGGAGTTATCTTTACGGTTTTGTTGATTTCCGTCTTCCCGATTGTTTCGGTTTTGCCGTTCGGGTAAACCATATTTTCGACGAAGTACGGCTTCGTTGCAACTCCGTTGTTGGCAATCGTTCCCATTATTGTCAGTATGTGATAGGGATTCACCATCGTCGTGTACTGACCGATACCTGCCCAGCCGAGGTCAACTCTGCTTGTCTTGCTGACGTCAAAGGTGCTCTTGGATACGGTTATCTGATCCATATCCTCCTTGGTGTTGAAGCCGAGCTCACCCGCAGTCTGCATAAGCTTTTCCTGACCGAGCTCAAGTGCAATCTGCGCGAATGCCGAGTTGCAGGAATGATTCAGCGCCTCCTCAAAGTCAACTGTTCCGTGAACACCGTTGCATATAATTTTTCCGTCGCCCGTCTGATATTCGCCCGTACATTCAAAGGTCTGGGAGTAAATGTTCGGGATGTTTTCAATCGCGCTTATCGCCGTGACAATCTTGAATATTGAACCCGGCGTGTAAAGTCCGGAAACAAATCGGTTGAGGTATACGCCCTCATATTCGTCGCTGCTTTCGTCGATGTCATCGGGCTTGTTCTGTGGGTCATAAGCCGGTGTGGACACCATGCAGACGAGAGCACCCGTCTTGTAGTTATAAACGGCTATTGTTCCCTTTCTGCCATCCATTGCCTCATAAGCGGTCTTGCATATATCGGCGTCAAGCGTGAGGTTGATATCGTTGCCGCGGTTGTACTTTTTCAGATTATAAACGCCGTTTACAAAGTCGTAGCCCGAAAGCTTGGAGCTGTAAACATACTGGACTCCAGTCGCAATGAACGACGAGTTGTCGCCGACTGCGTGAAGAGTTGCTTTTCGCACGGTTTTGTCGTCGTTGTAAACACGAACTCCGTCCTCGCTGTATACGAGCTTGATACCGTTTCGGTCGAAAATTGTTCCCGCGCTTGCGATCTCACCGTTTTTGTAAATGTGCTGATTGGCAAGGTTGGAGGTCCATTCCGAACCGTTGACAAAGAATCCGTACATCATATATCCGAGACCGGCGAAGAAAGCTATCAAAACAATGTAAAGGACAAAAGCACGTCTTGTGGTATTTCTCATTTCTTCGTCCTCCCGTCATTATTTTTTCTGCTGATCGGTATATCCTTCGGCGAAGACTGCGTTCTCTTCCTGCTGACGGGGATATCCTTTGCCGCAGGCTTTTTCTTGGAAACAGGGATATCGTTTCGGCTCTGTGAGGAAGCAGTTTTCTTGCGGCTGACGGGAATGTCTGCCGATGAGTTCTTCACCTTGACGGGCTTGTTGACTACCGGCGGAACATATACCTGACGCTTTCCGCGTTTTCCGATCATAATATTCGGCGGATAGAGCGGATGGTCGGGAAGAATCGTCTGCGAAAGCTTCGGATAGGTTCTGATATCCGCCGACTTTATCAAAGCGAGCATTCCCCACGAGGAGATGATGCTTGAACCGCCTCGGCTGATAAAGGGAAGCGTAACGCCCGTGAACGGAAGAATGTCCGTAACACCGAAGATGTTGAGACTTGCCTGGAACAGCAGAAGTCCTGCCGCCGCGCAAGCCGTTATTGCGTAAAATGCCGAGCGTGTGGTTCGTGCAACCTTGATTGCGTAAAGGAGTATGAATGCATAAGCTATAACTATCATCAGACCGATGAGCATACCCCATTCCTCACAGATCATACCGAAAGCAAGGTCGGTCGAGGCAAAAACAACATCGCGCAAAAGGCCTTTGCCGATTCCGAGACCGAGGAGTCCGCCGCTGGCTGAATAGATAAGCGTTCTTGTCTGCTGCATACCCTCGTCGTTGATGTAGTCCCAAATATGCCTGTATGTCTGAAATCTGGCGGCAACGTGGGGCTTGAAGTAAATTATCATCAGCGCACCGAGCACGGCGGCAACACAAACCAGGGCAATCGTCCTGACGTCACCCGAACGCATGAAAGCGATAATCAAAAATGTGAAGAAGAAAATGAGCGCGGTACCAAAGTCTTTCATCAGAAACAGCGCACCGACGCAGCCGAATGAGAAGATGAGGTACTTGGTAAGGCTTCGGGCGCTCTGAAGCTTGTCCAGCGACGCCGCACCGACAAAGATGAATGCGATTTTTACAAACTCGGACGGCTGAATCGAAATGCCGCCGATGGTTATCCAGTTCAAAGCACCGTTGTTATACTTTGCAAGCGCAAGGTTGACTATCAGCAGTCCCACAGCGCCGAAAGCAACGGGCATCCTCAGCTTCATAACAATATCTGTCCGTCGCATTATAACCAGCAGGGTGATGAACACGCAAAGGCCGAGCACGACGGCAATAGCCTGCTTAACTGCGTAGCCGTCATAGACAGTTGCAACGTTGGTTATTCCGATTCCGGAAAACAGAAAGCCGATAAGCTCAAGCTCAAAATTATTCTGTCCGCAAAATGTCGAGGCGATTATAAAGTATACCCATTCAAGGATTATGTAACCGGCATAAACCGCCATAAGCTTTGTGTTGAAGCCGTCGCCCGTTATTGCAACGGTTCCTGTAAGGACTTGAAATATCGTTACGAGGATAAGGGCAAAGCCCCAATGAAATTTATTGTTCAGTTTTTCATTGCTCACAAAAATCCCCCTTTCAAAATAAAATCAGGGATATAAACTTTCAGTTTATTATAAACCATTTATTTAAAAATCTCAATATGTTTGATATTTTTTTACACTTATGCTATAATTCGATTAAGGCAATAGCGCACAAATTGAGGCGCACGGTCCAAATTGTGCAGTATTACGTTAAATAATTTTGCGGGGCGGTGATTTTCACGGATAACGAAATGATTGAAAAACTGGCGGAGCTTATCAACTCCTCGAAGAAAACGGTTTTCTTCGGCGGAGCGGGAGTTTCCACGGAAAGCGGCGTCAAGGATTATCGCAGCGAAGACGGACTGTATAACACAGTCCGCGAATACGGCGTTTCGCCTGAGACGATTCTCAGCCATAGCTTTTTTGTCGCGAATCCAAAGATTTTTTATGATTTCTATTACAAATATTTCCTTGAAACGACTGCCGAACCCAATCCGGCGCATATCGTGCTTGCCGAAGCGGAGAAAAAAGGCAAGCTGTCGTCGGTAATAACACAAAACATAGACGGTCTGCACCAAAAGGCAGGAAGCAGAAACGTCATTGAGCTTCACGGCACAACCGACAGGCATTACTGCATGGAGTGCGGAACGGCTTATGACACGGATAAGCTGAAAGCCCTGAGGGGCAAAGTGCCTTACTGCGAAAAATGCGGCGGACTTGTGCGCCCCGACGTGGTGCTTTACGAGGAGCCGCTGAACGAGCGCACGGTCAGCAAGGCGATATCCGAAATTTCCGAAGCACATCTGCTTATCATCGGCGGAACATCGCTTGCGGTGTATCCTGCGGCGGCATATCTTCGCTATTTCGGCGGCGAGCACATTGTGCTGATAAACAGAGGAATCACGGACTACGACGCAAGGGCGGATCTCGTTTTCCGCGACAGCATCGGACAGGTTATGAGTGAAATAAGAAATAAAATATAAGGCGGTTTTATTTTTGTTCAGAGAGATGAGAAGACGCAGACAACAGCTCAGCGCGGAGGAATGCCGACGCATACTGGAACGCGGCAAAACAGGAGTGCTTGCCGTGGTCGGCGACGGCGGTTATCCCTATACCGTTCCGATCAACTACTACTTCGACGGCGAAAGCATTTATCTCCATTGTGCCAAGGAGGGACACAAGCTTGACGCAATCAAAAAAGAGCCGAAGGTTTCGTTCTGCGTCGTTGACCGCGACGATATTTGTCAGGAAAAGTACACAACACTTTTCAGAGACATCGTTGTTTTCGGCAGGGCGGAAATTGTGACGGACGAAAAGGAAATGCGAACGTTCGTGACCGCGCTCGCGGAAAAATATTGCCCGGATTTTCTCGACGGAATCCCCGCCGAGGTTGAAAGGGAGTTCGGTATTCTCTGTATGATAAAGATAAATATCGAACACATAACAGGCAAACAGGGAAAAGAATTATTGAAGGAGGATGTCAGATGAGAAACAAAGTTATCAAATTAACTTCATTTTTTCTGACGGTAATTATCGCTATGAGTACACTTTTTTACACATCGGCGCTTGACGAAACGGGACAGGTAAGGATAACAGAGCCCACTCCGCTGCTCAGAGAGGACGGAAGCCTCACTCAGCCGGGTTATTGCTTCAGCAATCTTTATCAGTATGACAGAAGCGCAATAAAAGCAAATCCCACGCGCATCAAGGAGTGGGATTTCTATCAGATATCAAACAGCCGCTATGTTCTTCAGGTGACTATGGCTGACATTTCACTCGGCGGAGCGGCGAACGTAACGCTCTTCGATATGGAGACGGGAAAAAGCTACAGCGCGGTTTCGCTTCGGCTCTTGACATTCGGAAAGTTCGGCATTTCCGACGACGCAATGACTCCGCAAAAGGTTTCAAGACACCGCCGCGGCTTCGATTTGGACATTGACGTTACACAGACGAAGAGGACGATTCAGTTCAGCGGACGCACCGGGCTCAAGCCGTTCACGGTTGACCTTTCGATGGATATGTTCCCAAACCACGAATATTTGGCAATGGCTCTGCCGTTCGGCGACAGGGACAGCAAGCAGTTCTATTACAATCAGAAAGTGAACTGTATGCCCGTGACGGGAACGGTCAAAATCGGCGACATGACAGTCACCTTTGACCCGTCGGATTCGTTCTGTGTGCTCGACTGGGGACGCGGAGTTTGGCCGTATCACACGAACTGGTACTGGGGCAACGGCAGCACACAGCTTGAGAACGGAGACATTTTCGGTTTTGAGATCGGCTGGGGATTCGGCGATATGAGCGCCGCGACGGAAAACACGCTGTTCTACAACGGCAAGGCACACAAGCTCGGCGAAATATACCTGACAAAGGACGAGGACGATTGGATGAAGCCGTGGGTCTTCACCTCGTCGGACGGAAGATTTGAGATGACGATGACGCCGTTCTATGACAACTACACAAAGTCGCGTGTGATTTTCATCGGCAATATTTGCCATCAGGTTTTCGGCAAATGGAACGGAAAGGTTACACTCGACGACGGAACGGTTCTCGAAATACACGATATGGTTGCGTTCTGCGAAAATTCCGATAATATGTGGTAAGTATATAAAAATAGAGCTGTCTCACATTTAGCTTTTCGGCTAAACGGGGACAGCTCGTTTTGTTTTTATACCTGCCAGAAACCGACCTTTTTCATAACCTTGGTCAGCGTTTTGTTCGCAATGTATGAGGCTTTCTGCGCGCCCTCCTTGGCACATTGCTCAACATAAGCCTTATCTTTCATTATCTCGGCGAATTTGTCCTGAACGGGCTTCACGTCGGCGATAACGCTTTCGGCAACGGCAAGCTTGAAATCGCCGTAACCCTTGCCGTCAAACTCCGCTTCGATTTCGTCAAAGCTCTTGCCTGTGCAGCAGGAATAGATGCCCATAAGGTTGTTGATTCCGTCCTTGCCCTCAGCGTATCTGACTTTTGCTTCGGAATCCGTGACAGCGGACTTGAATTTTTTAACGATACTGTCCGGAGTGTCAAGAACATAAACCGAAGCTTTCGGATTTGTATCCGATTTGGACATTTTCTTGGTCGGATCCTGGAGTGACATTACCTTGGCGCCCGTCTTTCCGATATACGGCTTCGGAATTGTAAATGTCGGGCTGTAAATTCCGTTGAAACGCTCCGCAATGTCGCGCGTGATTTCGAGGTGCTGCTTCTGATCGACGCCGACGGGAACGTAGTCCGCCTGGTAAAGAAGAATGTCAGCCGCCATAAGCGTCGGGTAAGCGAAAAGTCCGACGTTGACATTGTCCGCGTGCTTTGCCGACTTGTCCTTGAACTGAGTCATTCTCGAAGCCTCGCCGAACTGGGTGTAGCAGTTGAGTATCCAGCCGAGCTGGCTGTGCTGCGGAACGTGCGACTGAACGAAAATTATGTTTTTCTCCGGGTCGAGTCCGAGAGCTATCATAAGTGCGTACATTTCAAGCGACTGCTTTCTGAGCTTCGCCGGTTCCTGACGCACCGTTATGGCGTGGAGGTCTGCAACGGCAAAAAGGCAGTCGTTGTCTGCGCTCATCTGTTTCCAATTTTTAAGCGCACCGAGGTAGTTGCCGAGCGTTGGAACGGACGTCGGCTGAATCATACTCAGCACGCGGTCTTTCTTTTCTGTATTCTCCATGTTTATCACTCCAAAATTAAGGCAATTTCGCACAAATGTATGCGAATTGCGCAGTAAGATTTTTTGTCAGAACAAGGCGTGCGCCGCAATTTGTGCAGTATGACCTTGAGTCTGTTTAATATTCTAACACAAATTTTCCGTGTTGTAAATCATTATTATTTGTGGTAGAATTTTGGGTAGTATACCGTAACATCCAAAGGTTTTGTGCAGGCAACGCAATGCTTGTGGATTTCGGATGTTGCAGAGCAGTGAACGGAGGTCTTTTTATGGCAAAATTTGATGCGGTTCTTTTTGATTTTGACGGTACGGTTGCCGACACGGGCGAGGGCGTTTTTTACGGAGTGCGCCATGCAATCGACGTTTACGGGCTGAAACAGCCGAGCGATACGGATATAAGGAAATTTATCGGACCTCCTATGGTGACGAGTTTCAAGTATTTTTATCCCGAACTGCCCGACGAGAAAATACAGGAGCTTATCAAGTGCTTCCGCGAAAAGTACGCCGAGGTGGGCTTGGATATGTACCGTCTTTACGACGGACTGGAGGAGCTGCTGAAAAAGCTGAGCAAAAACGGAATCAAAGCCGCGGTTGCGAGCTCCAAACCGCAGGATTTTCTTGAAAAAATAATCAAGTCAAGCAGAATGGATAAATATTTTGACTGCATTGTCGGAGCGAGCAGGAACTTTGCCGATTCGGACAAGGCGACGATCGTCAGCGCTGCTATGGAGCAGACGGGCGTGACGGACAAATCGCGAATACTGATGGTCGGCGACAGAAAATTTGACATCGTCGGCGCGCACAAGGTCGGTATCGCCTGCGCCGCCGTTCTCTTCGGCTACGGAAGCCGCGAGGAATTTGAAGAATATCACGCCGATTACATCGTCAAAAGCTTCAAGGAAGTTGAAGATCTGGTAATGGATTAAAATGGATATTAGATGTCGCTGACTATCACGGCACGATGTCCACATCGTGCTGTGATTTATTGAATTGATGTGTGAGTATCACACCATACGAATTAAAAACAAAATAAAAAGAAATATAATTTGACAATCAACAGAAAAACGGCTGGATTCCGAACGATTTGTTCACGAATACAGCCGTTTTTTCGGTTAATCTTCTTTTTCCCGGTCTTCATCTAAATTTTCAAGAGCAACTCTTACTGCTTCCACAACAAAGGCTGTAAAAGTGCAGGATTTCCCTGATATTGCTTTTTCCACGTCTTCGATAACATCGTTGGGAAAACGAATGCTTTTGGTTGTGGTAGGCGGGACAGACGGAATTTTGAATTTTCGCAACAATATCACTCCTTTACTCAGCAATATTGTATATAAAAAAAGATATATATTATGCATTGCAAATGTATTGCAAAATGTGCATTTTATGTTATAATATAGAAAAAGAACCGGCAATAAGCTTCCGCGTCCGAGCATATTTTACCGATTTTAAAAGATTGCGGTTGAAAAAGCTTTTTGACTATGGTATAATGACGAAGCCAAGCAAGTTAATATCTTATATGAACGGTGAATGGTTTTTGCATAGGCAAAAACGCACGCTCACTTGTTTCATACATCGTTTGTATAAGACAACTTGCTTGGCGGCTTAGAGTCGTGCGTTTTTCTGCACGGCATCAAGCCGTGCATTTTTTTATTTATAAGAGAAGGAGTTGCCAGAAATGAGTTTTGCCGAGAATTTTAAAAGTGCGCGAAAAGCACTCAAACTTACGCAAGCGGATGTTGCAAGGCTGCTGAAGCTTGACCGCACAGCTATTGCTCACTATGAAAACGGCACAGCGCTTCCTCGTGCCGTAAATATTCAGAAAATAAGCGAAATTCTCCGAATCCCCATTGATGAAATGTTTAAGTAAAACATCGGTCATATACTCCAAATCAAAGACGCTTCCTCCGGGCAAAGGAGAAAGCGTCTTACTTTATTATAATTATATATACTTTAGTTTGCGTTCACAACGTCGGCGAGCTTTGTTCCGTCAACCTCGCCCGATTGAACGATCGTAACATTGTCGGAGCTTCCGTCGGCAATGACCGTGAATCCGACACCGCTGAGCTTGAGACCCACGATGAGGAGTATAAGCAGGCAAAGCACGGTAACGCCGATCATAGAGAGGGCGGTTATCTTGCCTTTCTTTGCTTTCTCGCACGCGTCAACGTAGTCGTTCATACGCTTCTGTGCTTCATTGAGGTCAAATTCCTTTTTCGGTTCGGTCTTTTTCTTTGCCATAGTTATCAACTCCGACTTTGATTATATAATATTATTACCGTTTTGTCAATTACGGCTGTACGGTGATCGGTCTGTCCTCGTTCTCGTGCTCAAACGAAATGAAATTGTTTCTCTTGGCATAAGCCCATCTCATATCGAAAAGCTCACAGGCGGGGGCAGGCATATAGAGCTGGTCGTGGAGCCTGAGTACCTTGGCGCATATAGTTGTTTCCGTGCCGTTGACGATCGCCTTGTCGCTGTTCTCGAAAAATTCAACCCTTTTACCGTAGACCTCAAGCGTGATTTTGCCTTTCTCCTTGAGAACATATCCGCCGATGTAGCCAATCAGAGTGCCGAAGCAGGCGTACCAGATTCCGTCAACGTTTTCGCACGGAACAGGATACTGGCAAAGACCCATGAGCGCGCCCTTGAATGTCATTCTTGTCTGATTGAACTTAGGTGCGATAGCGTAGGGCGTGATTTCATCTTTGCCCTTGTCAATTGTGCATTTATCAACGATTCTGCCGTCCTCAACCACCTTTGAGGTAAGGGTAATTTTGTCGCCGTCAACCTCGACTATTGCAACGACGGAGACGGGCTCCTCCTCGCAGTAGAAGGCCGTATGCCAAACCTTTGATATCGCTCTCGTTCCCGGAGGGTTCTGGTTCGAGTTGCCGAGCATATAGTGAACAGTTCCCTGTGACGGGCGCTCAAAGAGTTCCTCGTTGCGCCGCGGAAAGCTTCTTGCAAAGTTGTGCTCGTGCCCCGAAAAAACGATGTCGAGCTTCTCGAAAGCTTCTGTCATCACGGGATATGCGTCGTAGTTGGCGCAGTTTGAGCCGGAATAGCAGATCGGGAAGTGATATGTACCGATGTTCCATTGTCTCTTGTTCTTTTCAAAGTCGTCAAGCATCCAGTCGCGCACATCTTCGGGGCCGTTGATGCCGATGACCTGGAAGTGAACGTTGCCGTAGTTGAACGTATAGTTTTCGGTTTTCCAGCCCTCAGGACCATCATAGGCGTAGGAACCCTTGAACTGGTTATCGAAGAACTCGGCAGGCTCTGCGTAGTATCTGCCGGTGAAATTCTCAATGTCCTTGAATCCGCGGTTGTCGTGGTTGCCGAGAGCCATCTGAATCGGAATACTCTCAACGACACCCTTCATTCCTGCAAATGTGCCGTTCCATTGCACTTCGTGCTGTCCGCACTCCGTGTTGTCGCCGCCGGTAAGAATGAATCTTGTGTCAGGGTTTTCGGCGAGAACGGTTTTGAGAACCTCGGTGAAATGCGAATAATCGGGACGTTTGAAGTCGCCCTTTTGCTGGTCGGAAACGCATATAAATTTGAATTTTGTGAGGTTTTCCGGCTCTGTTGTGAAGCTGAATTCCTCGCTGCGGTGCTCGTCGTCGCCGCAGGTGTAGAAATATTTTGTGTCGGGCTTGAGTCCCGTCAGCTTTACCCAGAACATATTGCTGATGTCAATGTCGCTCTTGAAGACATCGGTGTCGGCTTCGGTACGCATAATTTTGTCCGAGCCGTCCTCGCGGTAAAGGACATAGCCGTTTGTTACGTCGGTGCTTGTGCGCCATGTGACGTTCATCGTCGTCTTAGCGTCGTCGGCGATGCTGATGAAAATATGGTCCGGCTGGGGCTGAGAGCCTCTGAACGGTTTTTCTGACATAATTTTGCCTCCTTATGATATGCTTGAATCGTTTATGATAATCGTAGAGTTCTGTCTGTCCGCGGATTCGCAGAACGCCCTGATCGTGGGCATTGCCTGTGCCGCCTCAACAAAAGAAATGTTACAGTTTGATTCCGTTTTTGAAAGCAAACGCTGATAAATGGTCGAACCGTTTTCAACGTTTTCCGTGTTGATAAAGCTGTCGAGCATGGCGCAGACAAGCTGTCCCTGCGTCCTCATTCCTTCGGAGTCGAGGGTCTTGCAATACCTGAAATACTTAATGAGCGTTTCGCCCTTGATTGTCTGACTGCCCTTGGTGAGAATGAGGGTGTAGTTGTTGTCTCTGTACTCAATACGATCCGACATGGTGTATGGAAGTCCGTCCATATAGTTTATCGCAAGGGCAAAGGTCTCCGCCGTGGAGCCTGCATATTTGCTTATGTTCACTCCCTCGCGTTCCTCAACCGCCGCAACAAGACTTTCCGCGCCGCCGTCCTTGAGCACCTGAACAAAGGTTTTTCCGCTGTTTGCCTTACCGTCGGGGTTTATCGGATAGTCCTTCAGCACGCAGTTATCCATATCCGCCTGAATGATGTGGAGAAAATACATTTCCGAATAGTCGTTGGCAGAGCAGAAAACAAGGAAATTTGTCTTTCCGCTGAGCTTCACGGATGACAGCGGCTGTTCCTGAGTTGTTGTGTCCTCGGTTTTTTCGGATGTGGTTTCTTTTGTGAAAATACTTTTAAGCGAAATCTCGTTATGCCGCAGAATCACGACTGCCGAGATTGAGCCGAAAACAAGCGCAAAGGCGAGAAACGCGACGAAAAAACGAACGAGATCGCCCTTTTTATCCTCTTTGCTTGTCTTGAATTTATGACCTCTTAATGCCATTTATATCACTTTCTTTTCAAAATTACTGTGGATTTTTCCTCAATGTCTACCATCGTGCCGCATACATTTGCGTTGCCGAGCAGGTCGAGAGAGTTGCACCATTCAGCTTTGACATGGTAGGTGATCGGGTGGGGGTTGCTGTTGGAGATTACAAGCACAGAGACATCGTCTTTTCTGCGCGCGAAAGCGGCACAGCCTGCAACGCAGGAAACGATTTCAAAGCTTCCGTCCTTGAAAACGGGATTATCGGTTCTGATTCTGCCGAGCTTTTTGTACCAATTTATGAGTTCCCCGTTTTCCTTTCCCCAAGGGTAACAGCGGCGGTTGAACGGGTCCTTGTAGCCCTGCATACCTGCCTCGTCGCCGTAGTAAATCGTCGGGACTCCGGGCATGGCAAACTGCATTGCCGATGCCGCCTTGAGAAGCTTCACTCCGTAAGCATAGCTCTCTTCGTTCAGGGAGTGGGTGCTTTGCCATTTCCTGTCACGGTAGGCACAGCTTTCGCCTGCGAGAGCTGTTATTGCTCTCATTGTGTCATGGGTTGAGAGGTGGTTCATCAGCACGTCGAGAACCTCTTTCGGATAATTTTCGACTATGCTCATCACTCTTGATGAAAAAAGCTCTGCGTTTGCGTTTCTGATGAAGTCGATGACCGCACCTGCAAACGGGTAGTTCATCACGCTGTCAAGCTGTTCGCCGAGAAGATAGCGGCGGAGCTTGCCGTAGCTTGATTTGTTCGACGCGTCCTCCCAAACCTCGCCGAGGACAAGGGCGTCTGACTTCTCCGCCTTGACCGCTTTCCTGAAGCTGTCAAGAAATTCGTCGGGCAGTTCGTCGGCAACGTCGAGTCTCCAGCCCGATGCACCGAGCTTCAGCCATCTGCGTGCGATGCCGTTTGTGCCCGTAATGTATTCGATAAAATCGGGGTTTTCCTCTTTGACCTCAGGCAGGATTTTTATGCCCCACCAGCTTTCGTAATCGTCGGGCCATTCGTTGAATTTATACCAACCGTAATACGGTGATTCCTTGGACTGATATGCGCCGATATCGGGGTAACGCGCGTAGCGGTTGAAATATTTGCTGTCGTCGCCCGTGTGACTGAAAACGCCGTCGAGAATGATTCTTATGCCGAGCTTTTTCGCGTCGTTGCAAAGCCGCTTGAAGTCCTTTTCGCTGCCGAGAAGCGGATCAATCTTTTCGTAGTCCGCCGTGTCGTAGCGGTGGTTGCTCTGTGCCTCGAATATCGGGTTAAGATAGATGCAGGTGACTCCCAGCTCCTTGAGATAACCGAGCTTTTGGCGGATTCCGTCAAGGTCGCCGCCGAAATAGTCGTTGTTGAGCACCTTTCCCTCAGGCGTCGGAACCCAGTACGGATCCGCGTCGCGGTCATCTCTCAGAACGCGGTCGGAGGGGACGTTGCTCTTCGCCTTGCCCGAAAAGGCGAAACGGTCGGGAAAAATTTGATAAATCACTCCGCCCTTGAGCCAGTCAGGAGTGTGAAAATCTCTGTCGTACACGGTAAGCTGCCAGTCGTCTCCGTCGCTTTGGATTGCGGCGGCACCGTTGCCGAAATGGAAAATGCGACTCGTTCCCCATGAGGTGTCGTATTCAAAACGGTATTTATAAATTCCCGCTTCGCCGGCGGTGAACTCAGCTCTCCACCACTCTTCGCCGCAGCCCTCCATGCAGTCCCATTGCATATTTATATAATCTGCATTTTCGCTGTCGGCTTTTCGGATGACAAGACGCGCGGCGTGACAGCAAAAATCACGGGGCAGAATAATTCGGAAAACCACCGTTTGGTGTGTTTTGACTGCCCCGAAGATGCTTTTATGGTATTCTAATCTTGAATTGTAGGGAATGTACATTATTTGTCTGCCGAATCCTTGCTGCCCGACTCAATCTCTTCGGGCGTTTTGGTAACTATATTTTCAAAATATTTCTTATCAATGCTCGTTTTATCCTCACGGACGACGGTCGTTTCCTCAACGTATGGCGTTTCGGAAATTTCAAGGAGTGCATCGGTGATAAGAAAGCCTGCAATAGCAAAAATGATAAAGCCTATCGCAATGGTGATGTACTTCACGATGGGCATCCATGAGCTCTTCCTGTCCGTGCTGATGAAATATTTTTTGTTGTCGCTGTAAGAGGAACGGAAGTCCGTAACGCTCTTGCGGCGCTTATTATATTTTTGGTATTTTTCCATGCTTTTACTCCTGAGAGCGGCATATAATGTAATGTCGGCTCTTAAAATGGTTTTGCCATATTTTGATGGTTGAATACCGATTTTAACGGTCATATACTTTAAACACAGGGGTTGCCCTGAGCTTTCAGAGGAGATGTGGGAATGGATATTCAACCGATAAGCAGCAATAAATTTATAGTCGGATTAAGCCGCGACGATATGATAGACTTGGATATTACATACGACGAAATGGACTATTCCAATATCGAAACGCGCCGTGTTATATGGACGATACTTGATACCGTTCGCAAGGACACGGGACGCGATGTCGACCCGTCGGGCAACCTGATGATAGAAGCGGCTCCGAATCCGAGCGGCGGCTGTCTTTTGATGTTTACCGTTTCCGCAGGACTTAACAGAAACTCGCAGACCGTGATTTCAAAGGCGGATCCGACGCGTATTTTTGAATTTGAAAATGCGGACGATATGCTCGATGTGATGAAGCATATAGGCAGGAATGTGAAAAAACGTCTTTTTACGGACGGTCAAAGGTTTCGCATCGAAATGCCGACGGACAAAGCAACGGATCTTGACCGTATCCTGAACGAATACGGAAGGTTTGTCGGCAAGGATCGCCTGACCGCCGCCGTGACGCACGAGCATTGGAACGAAATCAGCCTCTCAGGGCTTTAATCGTTTTTGCCGGGTCGTCCGAGCCGAAAACCGCGCTGCCTGCAACAAGCACGTTTGCACCTGCCTTGATTGCGGTCGGAGCGGTGGCCTCGGAGATTCCGCCGTCAACCTGAATGTCAATATTTATTCCTCGCTCTGCACATTCTTTGCGCAGGGCGGTTATTTTACCCATCATATCTTCCATGAATTTCTGGCCGCCGAAGCCCGGCTCAACGGTCATTACAAGCACCATGCTCAGCTTGTCGAGATAGGGAAAAACGGCTTCAATCGGTGTGTTCGGCTTCACGGCAAGTCCTGCCTTGCAGCCGCCGGAAATTATGCGGTCGAGCGTTTCGCCAACGGGCGAATCGGATTCAACGTGGAAGTCGATTATATCCGCGCCTGCCTTTAAGAAATCGTCAACATATCTCAGCGGCTCGCTTATCATCAGGTGACAGTCGAAAACCTTTTCGCTGCACTTTCTGATGCACTTGACAACGGGCGCGCCGAATGTGAGGTTTGGCACAAAATGGCCGTCCATTACGTCGATGTGGATCCAGTCCGCACCGCAGGCGTCCATACGGGCGGTTTCTTCGCCCATTTTCGAGAAGTCACACGAGAGAATTGACGGAGCAATCTTAATCATAAAAACACCCTTCCGAATTTACATAATAATATAATACCAATAATTGCGCCGCAGGTCAAGAAAAATGACAGGATAAATTAAATTTGAATTATCTTCCATTAAAGAACAATTACTTAAAAAGTTTTTGATATTATACTGACAAAGAGGGTGAACCTATGAGAAAATTGTTTTGGCGTTTAATGATGATAAGGTCATCGACAAATAATAAATTATTAAAAAAAATATGCTCATTTTTAACTGTTCCGATACTTAGTTTTAACGGAAGCTATATAGGAAGCGGAGCACGATTCGGTTCAGTACCTGTTTTGCCTCATGGAGTAAAAGGAATTTTTATTTCCAGCGGGGCGGTAATCGGAAAAAATACCGTGATTTTTCATCAGGTTACAATAGGCTCAAATACACTTGCCGATTCAAAGGGAAACGGAGCACCTGTCGTAGGTGACAACTGTTTCATCGGTGCGGGCGCTAAGATAATCGGCGATGTTCACATAGGTAATAATTGTCGTATAGGAGCGAACTGTGTAGTTGTCAAAGATGTAGCGGATAACAGCACGGTTGTTTGCCAGCCGGCAAGAGTAATTATAAAAGAAAATCCTCAAAATAATAAGCATGAAAGCTTTAAAAAAACTTGACTCATCCGTAAAAAATTGAATATGAAAAACAGAAGCTGTAATTTATAATTAGTACATATCAATGCAATATGAATTACAGCTTTTTCATATCAAATTTGGTAAGAGCTTTTTATGCTTTTATCATAAGAGATGAAATTTACAATTTAAAAATATTTTTTAATTTCGCCGAGCGAAGTAACGGTTATGTCGGGCAGGGGAGAGCTGATTCCCGACGCATTGTGGTCATACCAGCAAGTTTTCATTCCGCAGCGTGCGCCGCCCTCAATGTCCGCTGTGAGCGAGTCTCCGATCATAACGGTTTCGCAGGGAAGTATCGGAGCGATTTCCGCAAAGCATTTGTCGAAAAATTTCTTTTGAGGCTTGGAATATCCGAGCTGTTCGGAAATGAATATCTTGTCAAGATACTTCGTCATTCCGGCGTTGTCAAGACGCCTGATCTGCTGTTCGTAGGATGCGTTGCTTGCCGCACATACGGTATATTTTTTGCTCAGGTATTCAAGCAGGTCGTTCGCTCCGTCGACGGGCTCTGCGCTTTCGGTCAGGTGGGAATAGAAAATGTTTTCAAATTCAACGCCGTTTTCGTTTATTCCGAGAATCGCAAATATCATATTCCAGCGGCAGGCGTAAAGCTCTTCCTTTGTGAGAGCACCTTTTTCAATTTCGAGCCACAGCTTATCGTTCACGGTTCTGAACACGTCATACATCGGCGGCTCAAAATTAAGCTTTCTGTCGTCAAACGCCTTTTGCATCGACCAAAGAGCGCACTTGTTGAAGTCAAGCAGAGTGTTGTCTATGTCTATAAAAACCGCTTTGATGTTTTTCATTACAATCACCGAGCATATTTTATCATATCGGCGGTGGCTTTTCAATGCTTTAACCGATTGACGGAATGTTTTTTTGCTGATATAATACGGTTAGGCGATACGGCGGCTTGTATGCCGATTTGCCTTAACAAAGAATTGCACGGAGATGAAAATGAATTTGAGAAGAGAAATAAAATTTAAAGACGGACATTTGAAAATTATGCAGATATCCGATCTTCAGGACAACAGGTTTCCCTGCGTTGATACGCTCAGATTTATGGAAGCGGCAGTCGGGAAAATCAAACCCGATCTGATAGTTTTCACGGGAGACCAGCTTGACGTTGCCGACCTTTGGGGAAAGGGCGAAAAATGCCGCGAGAATGTTAAAAAAGCGATAAACAAGCTTTTCAGCGTATTTGAAAAGTTTGATATTCCGTTTGTACTCACTTTCGGAAATCACGACCGCGAAACGGGCGTGCCGAATGACGAACAGGTGAAGGTCTATGCCGCGATGAAAAACTGTATCTGCTTTGACGATCTCGACGACGGCAGACCCGACGCCGCGACGTTCAATGTGCCGATACTTTCGACCGACGGCAGTCGCACCGCACTGAACCTGTATGTGATTGATTCCAACACAAAGCACAAAGGAATATATGAGGGCTTGAGAAAGGAACAGCTTGAATGGCTTGACAGGACAAGCCGCGAAGTGAACGCGGATTCAATGGTGTTTCAGCATATCCCCGTTGACGAGATATATCGGCTGCTTGAAAAGGTGCCCAAGGGAACAAGAGGGGCACAGCCTGCCTATGGCACACGCAAGGGCGAGTTTTACAGGCTCCGCAACGGCATCAAGCACAGGGGTCACTACGGTGAAACACCTGCGGCTCTCCCTGCGGAATGCGGCGAGTTTGAACAGCTAAAAAAACAGGGCGATGTCTTTGCGGTATACTGCGGACATGACCACTACAACAGCTTTATCGGAAAGGTTGACGGAATTGACCTCGGCTACTGTCCGGGAGCCGGCTACAACACATACGGTATCCGTCAGCGAGCGGTCAGAGTTTTTGAGTTTGACGAAAAAGATGTACGCAATTATTTAACATATACCGTCAGCTACGGCGATGTGTGCGACAAACCGCTTGCCGAGCCGGTCAAGACGTTTGTGTTCAGCATTTCACCGTCATGTCCGTCGGAGCTTCCGAGCTTTGCCGTGAAATGTGTCGTTGTGCTGGCTGTTATTGTCGCTTTGCTGATTCTGATTGCGAAGCTTGTCGGGGCGAAAATTGTCGGCGGAGTATTGCTTGCGATTGCTGCCGTTGCCGCGGTTTATTTCAGCGGTGCACTTATTTATAACATTGTAACGAGAAAAAAGCTTTTGAGGAGGTTCGGAAATGAACGAGGTAATTAAAACTATTCTGGAAAGGCAGACTATACGTTCGTACAAGCCGGAGCAGATAACCGATGAACAGCTTGATCTTCTTATACAGGCGGCGGTTAAGGCTCCGAGCGGAAGAAATATGCAGCCGTGTCACGTTCGTTTCATTCAGAACAAAGCCATGCTTGATGAAATGAACACGGATTTCAAGGAGCTTGTCGGATATGACACCCCTGCCTACACGCGCTGGGACGTTAATCCCGTCTACCACAATGCGCCGACATTTGCCGTTCTTTTTGCGGAGAACGAAAGCTTTATGGACGGCGGAATAATGTGTGAGAATATATGCATTGCCGCTCAGAGTCTCGGACTCGGCACCTGCATAATCGCGAGCGTCGGCGCGCTTTTTGCCGACGGCAACGAACAGGGCAACAAGTGGAAAAGAGCATGGGATATTCCCGAAAGCTACAAGTTCCTCATAGCAATAGCAATCGGTTATCCCGATGAAAAGCCTGAGCAGAAACCGCGCTTTGACGACAGGATAAAGGTAATAAGATGAAGTATTCGGTTGAGAGAAAGGAAGAAAACGTTGTTCTCTGCGAAGACGATGACGGCGGACAGATAAAGCTCGACATTTCCGAGCTTCCGCACGGCGTCCGCGAGGGAGATATAATAGTCCGAACGGAAAGCGGATATTTTATTGACCGCGAAGAGACCGAGTCGCGGCGCAGAAAAATGGTGGCACTTCAAAAAAGCTTATTTAACAAAAAAGATGAAAAATCGCATCGAGAGTGATTAAGCTCACGATGCGATTCTTTTATTTTTTGGCTGTGAAGAAAATACGCGGCATTTTCAGTATTATCGAGCCGTTTTCCCTTGTCGGGAAGTTTTCCGAAATGATCTCGTTCAAATCGGCAAGGAACTGCGGCCGTTCCTCATCGGACAGCATATCAAGATACGGCCTGAGCCCGCTTCCCTTGTACCATTCGATTACGCCGCTGTGTGAGCGCACCGTGTGGTAGTAGGTCGTCTCCCATATATTGAAATCCTTGCTCAGCCCGCCGAGCAGGTCATAGTATTCCTCAGGGGTGAGGTTATGAAAATTGTGTATTACGGACAGCTTTTTCCATTCACCGCTGTTGACAAGCAGATTCAGCAGGCGGTAGAAAAGAGCCTTTTGAATATAGGGAGTCTGAACGGCGAGCGTACCGCCGTCGGCAAGCTTGTCAAATACCGCAGGAATAAGGACAGCGTGTTCGGGAATCCATTGAATACAGGCGTTTGAGAAAATCAGGTCGAATTTGCCGTCAAGCTTTTCGAGATCGTCGGGAATACAGCCCTGAACAAAACTCAGCTCCGGGTAGGTTTGCCTTGCCTTGGCGAGCATGTCCTCCGAAAAATCAACGCCTGTTATCTCCGCGTTCGGAAAGCGAACGGCAAGGTTGTGGGTGCTGTTTCCGGGGCCGCAGCCGAGGTCAAGTATTCTTTTCGGCTCACATTCACGCAGTCTGCTTATCAAGTCGGCGGACGGCTGAGTTCGCTCCGCACCGAATTTCATATATTGTTCCGAGTTCCAGTCTGACATAAAACTCCCTCCTTTTATTAAGGCAACACCCAAATTATGCGATGTTACCTAAAAAAAACCGGACAGCACAAGCAGTCCGGGAATGTGTTATTTTATAAGGTTGCCGAGCAGTCCGTAGGACAGAGTTCCGACGATAAGGCCGGCGATGAGCACGCCGAGGGCGATCATCGGGAGCGATTTTTTGATTCGGATATCCATAATCTCCGCAACAAGAGCGCCTGTCCAGCCGCCCGTTCCGGGCAGAGGAATGGCAACGAGAACCAACAGTCCCCATGTTCCGTATTTTTCAATCGTCGGCCGATGCTTTTCGGCTTTGCTTTCAAGCTTGCGGACTATCTTGCCGAGCCCTTTTGACCTTTTCATAAGCTCAAATATCTTCTTGAGAAAGAGAAGAATGAAAGGTATCGGAAGCATATTGCCGAGGTAGCAGATAACGAACGCTTTGAGAGGTTCAATGTGCAGCAAGGTCGCGGCAATAAGACCGCCTCGAAGCTCAAGGATCGGGAGAACAGAAATTATGAAAACCGTGAGTTCGTTCGGGATCTTGTCCTGGAAGAAAGCAACCATTGTATGAATCAGTTGTTCTGTCATAATTTACTCCGTTATGATTTTTTTATTTTGAAGATAGTTGTAGGCCTTTGTCAGAATGTTTCTGTCATTGTCGAAGCGGAGCTTGTTGAGCGCCTTTTCGTATCCGAGCCAGATATAATCTTCGATTTCCTCTTTTTGAATTATTGTCTGAGTGTCCTGAGTTGCGGCAAGGAAAATGTTGACATTTTTTTCAACCTTGCCCTGAATGGTATATTGACTTTTGGTGATAAAATCCGGGTGAATGTTTATCCTGATACCTGTTTCCTCAAGAACCTCACGGTATGCCGTCTGATGATCATTCTCGCCCTTTTCGACATGACCCTTCGGGAAGCCCCAATGTGCGCTGCGCCGATTCTTGATGAGAAGAAAACGTATCATTCCGCCGATGTTGCGGTAGACAACGGCTCCGCACGACCGCTCATAAAGACATTCGAGCGTGTGCTTTTTGCTTTTTACGGCAAATTCAATGCCGTTTGCGATGTCAATGTTGATGAATCTTGTACTTTTCGGTGCCACAACCCAATCAATTTCGTTACTGCCGTCATATCTGACGATGCCGACTACTCTTCCGTCAAAGCTGCGTACAGGGTGATTGATACCCATGATAAATGCGCCTTTAACAGAGGCGTTGAACTGCTTTGCTCCCTCAACTTCACCGTAATTAAGCTCGTATGTGAAGCCTTGCTCAGTGCTGTAAGAGTGGATTGGATGAGTCACCTTGATACGAACATATTTACCAAGCATGTTCCTAACTCCTCCACCGTGTGCCGAATGCCCACGGATTTACCGCAGACGCAACAAAATACATTGTTTTTTCGTCTGCATTCATTTTACCGTAACATTATACATTTATTCTTATAAAAATACAATAGCAAATTTAAAAAATACTGAAAAAAACAATGCCGCTCCGTTTTCTGCGGAACAGCATTGCCGTACGGTGAAATTTTATTCCTGCCTCTGACGGCTGAGATAACCGGGCATGGCTGAGCGGTTTAGGGGCTGCCGACTTTGATTTATTTCTTTAAAAAGCCCTTTAACGCGGTTGCTTATATAATTCCTTTTTCAAGTGCGGACTCAATAAATTCGGCAAATATTGAGTTTGACCATGCAAACCACGGACGGGTGAAGTCCGCCGCATCGTCGGCGTTGAAGCCCTCGTGCATATATCCCGTGTCAGCGTCGGTGGAAACAAGGGTGTTAATGAGACTCTTTATTTCGCCGCTGTCGGTTGAGGTCAGACCCTGCATTGAAAGAGCAATGTGCCATATAAAGCCCTCTGGTGTGTGCGGACTGCCGACGCCCGAAGCGGCTTTCCCGCTGTAATAGAAAGGATTGTCATGGCTGAGAATGAAGCGCCTTGTGTTGACATAAACGGGGTCGTTCACGTCACAGTATCCGAGATACGGCGCACTCAGCAGGCTCGGAACATTGGCGTCGTCGGCGAGAATGTGGTTGCCGAAGCCGTCGGTTTCGCAGGCAAAAATCCTGCCGTATTCAGGGTGAAGCACCGTGCCGTATGTGTTGATGCCGTATTCAATTTCTTCACGGAGATTTTTGATTTTTGCAAGAAATTCGCCGTTGTCAATTTCGCGGTCGGCAAAGATTTCTTCAAAATATCTGAGAATCACGGCGGCAAACATATTTGAAGCAATGAGATAGCCGAAGGTGCAACTGTCGTCACTCGGACGGAATCCGCTCCAAGTCATACCAGTAAAGTTGACGGGGTAGCCCATTCCGTTGTTGTGAAGAGTGTCGATCCAGCGGCAGCCGAATCGCTGAAATCTGTACGGCGATTTTTCAAAGTGGTGCTGTTCCGTTATCCACAGGTCAACAACCGTCTTTGCCGTTGTGATGAAATCGTCATCGATTATCGAGTCGTCGCCCGAAGCCTTGAGGTAGAGGTATGCCAGCCTGAACGGATAGCAAAGCGAATCTATCTCATACTTGCGTTCCCACACCCACGGGTCATTGAGCGGCAGATCGTCGGTATGACCGTGACCGTTTTTTTCAATGTTGAATGCGTTTGCATAGGGGTCAATTCTTATGTACGCGAGCTGACGCACGATCAGTCCCCTTATAACCGAGCGGATTTCGGGGTCGTCCTTTGTCAGCGGCAGATAGTGTGTGACCTGAGCAGTCGAATCCCTGAGCCACATCGCAGGAATGTCGCCCGTGTAAAGAAATGTTGAACCGTCTGCGAGAATTTCGGCAGTCGTTTCAAGGGTGTTCGGATAGCAGTTGCGGTAGAGCTTTTCGAGTTTCGGATATTTTGAAAGTTTTGCGGCAACCTCCTCAATGTGGGCGGTGACCGAAGCGGGAATTTGTTTCATAATCTGTCTCCTTAGAATTGGGAATATACCTGAGAATATTTTTCAAGCAGTTCTTTTGCAACCTCTATTGTGTCCTCCTCGCATATTCCGTCCTTGCGCGGAATGTAGTTTTCAAGGAAATTGTTTTCAAAAAGAGCAAGACGTTTCGCCTGGTACGAACCGTTATACTCGTTTCGGTCAAGGGGCTGCTTCTTTGAATTGTCTTTGAGCTTTTTGGGGTTGTCAAAGTAGGCGGCAAGCGAGCGGTAATACATGTGCCAGCGTGCCTCATAGTAATCCTTGACAAGACCGCCCCACTCGTTCCAGACCGTGTCGTAAAGAATCGAATGGTCAAACGGTCCCCATATCGTGTGCAGGAGCAGGTAGTTGATTTGCAGAGCTTCCTTTTCATCCTTACTGCTTCCGAGCTCCTGTGCCTGAACGTATTTCGTGCAGAAATTTGTTTCCTCCCTTGTGCGGAGCAGACGGTCTATGTCCTCGCATATTTCAAGGAAAAGGTTGCTCGCCTGTTCAAAGTTCCTGACATTTTTCTCTCGGAAAAACTCGGTTGCTTTGAGGTAAACGGGGTAGGCGAGATCGGACAGGAACTGACGGACTATCGACTGAATGTCGGCACGGAGGGTGTCTGTTCTTCGCGCGTCGGAGCGGAGAATCCTGTCGGCAATGTCATAAAGCTTGTGAAAATCGTAGGAACGCTCCATTGTGTCGAACGGGGCTGTGTGCTTGACGTTCGTGCACGGGCGCGCGCAGATCACGGAACCGCAGCACTCGTCGCTGTCACAGAGCCGCGTGAGGGCGATAATGTCGTCATCATAAGAGTCTGTCTTGTATCTCCTGCGACAGAAATCCTTGATGAAACCGTCGCAGTCAATTTTGCCGTCCGCAGTCACCGTTTCGAGTGCGGCGGCGCAGTAAACGGGATTTATGTCGAATGTGTCGAAGGAGAGCGCGGCGCCGAGGGGCGAGCCGGAAAACGGATCGTCGCAGACCTTTTGCACATTTCCGTATATGCCTGTCCTGCCGTAGCGGTTTCCTCTGAGCTCGGTTATATAATTCCTGCCGTCAAGCAGATCCGAATTGTCCTTCATCGCGCAGTCGTCAATGAAAATGTATTTGTCTGCTGAGCAGTTTTTGAAGAAATCGGAGTTAACCGAGCTTGTGTGCATATAGCATACCGCGTTCTCATCAAACTCGGCAAGCATCTCTTCAAGAGCTTTTCCGAGGTCGGCAAGGTGGGAGTTGAAGCCCTTTTTGTCCGACTCGTATATCGGTTCAAATATATAGCTGTGCGTTTCACCGAGAGCGTCGCGCTGTATCTGCAAAAATTTCTTGTTAAAAACGGAGAAGAACGCGTTTTTCGGACGGATGAAGAAAATCGGCGGGAAGTTGTACCACATCGGCGCTCTGAATATATCCATCTTGATATACTTTTTTCTCAGGCTGAACGGTACGCTCGGCAGGGCGGCAGGGAAGATAGGCTCAATTCCGAGCTCGCGTTCACGGTCGCTTATGAGCTTGCCGACTGTGAGCTTGCGCTCAAGATATTCCTTGCTGTTGACAGAGTTAGTCGCGGCAATGTTGCCCGTGAGCTGATTGATGATGAAAGCCGGACCCGAAGAAAACTCAAGACAGAATTTCTCCGGCATACCGATTTCTGTGAGTGTTCTGAAAAGAACCGCGTCGAATCCGACGGGCTGGAGCACACGGTTGAAGCCGCGCATTGCCATAAAGTCGATTTCCTTTTCCCAGCGGTCAAAGCCGTAAAAGTTTCCGCTGAGTGAGAACATCTCGTAGCTTGTCATCGCGCGGATTTTTTTCTTCACGGTCTTGCAGATTTTCTCCTCCGGCAGGGGCGCGGAAGAAATTTGGGAAATGTCATAATCGCCGCTTGTTATAACAACATTGTGAAAGCGGCTGAGGTATTCGTAGTACGCCATTGCCTGACTGAGCGGACCGTTGCCGGCGAGGACGACCTTTTTGTCCTCTGCATAGATTTCATAGCGGTCAAGCCCGTTGTCGGCTTCAATGTCTCTGAGAATGAACGCGTCAGCGATTCTCGGAGTGTTGCGGGAAATCAGATTGAGCATTTTACTGTCTCCTTAGAATACAAATATATAAATAACATTATACTCCATAAACGCGCCAAAATAAAGCAAATTTTTTGTAAACAATATCTGTGTGCAAAATAAATTTGAATTTTTCGTGAAAAATCCGATTTACCACTTTACAGAATCGACGTTTTCAAGTAAAATATATACGATATAACTGATATTATAAAATCAGGGTAGTGGGGGTTTTGTTATGTATAAAAGAATACTGCTCAAGCTGAGCGGTGAGGTTCTTGCCGGTGAACAGGGTCACGGCATAGATTTCGATATGGTAACAAATGTCTGTACATACGTTAAAAAGGTAGTCGATATGGGCGTTCAGGTCGGACTTGTTGTCGGCGGCGGAAACTTTTGGCGAGGAAGAAGCAGCGGCACAATGAACCGCACCAGAGCCGACAATATGGGTATGCTTGCGACGGTTATGAATTCGCTTGCTCTTTGCGAGGCTCTTGAACAGCTCGGCGTCAAGGCGAGGGTTATGTCGGCGGTAGGTATGCAGCCGATAGCCGAACAGTATGTTGCCCGTGATGCGGTCACTCATCTCAACGACGGTGAGGTCGTAATCTTCGGCTGCGGCACAGGCTGTCCGTTCTTCTCGACCGACACCACGGCGGCGCTCAGAGCGGCAGAAATTGAGGCTGACGTTATCTTCAAGGCAACAAACGTTGACGGCGTTTTCGATAAGGATCCGAACAAGTTTGACGATGCCGTCAAGTACGACACGCTCACCCATTCTGAGGTTCTTGCCAAGGGGCTCAAGGTCATGGACAGCACGGCGGCATCCCTTTGCAGAGACAATTCAATCGCTATTCTTGTTTTCAATCTTGAGGACCCTGAAAACATAATCAGGGCTGTCAAGGGTGAGAATATAGGCACACTTGTAAAAGAATAAAATAAAAGGCAGCGCCGCACCTATGCGGTATGACCTTAATATGTGAGGAGAATTTTCATGAAAGAAGTTTACACGAATACCAGAGAAAAAATGACAAAGACAGTTTCCGTTCTCGGCAAGGACTATGCCGCAATCAGAGCGGGACGTGCAAATCCGGGCGTACTTGACAAGGTTCTTGTTGATTACTACGGAGTTCCGACGCCGATTAACCAGATGGCTGCAATTTCTGTTTCCGAGGCTCGTATCCTTGTTATTCAGCCGTGGGATAAGTCAACTCTTACCCCGATCTACAAGGCAATTCAGGCTTCCGACATCGGAATCAATCCGCAGAACGACGGTTCCGTTATCCGTCTGACCTTCCCTCAGCTTACCGAGGACAGACGTAAGGAGCTTGTTAAGGATATCAAGAAGATGGCAGAGGATTCCAAGGTTGCAATCCGTTCAATCCGCCGCGACGCTATTGACAAGATCAAGAAGATGCAGAAAGCGTCCGAAATCACCGAGGACGACCTCAAGAACGGCGAAGATGAGCTTCAGAAGATTACCGACGAGTTCGTCAAGGAAATTGACAGCGCCGCTTCGGTAAAAGAAAAGGAAGTAATGTCAATCTAAAACGGCAGAAAAATTGCAGGCAGGCTCTAAAAGTCTGCCTGTTTATCAATAAAAGGAGAACACGAAATGGAAGAAAGAAAGGTTCCTGCACACATAGGCATCATTATGGACGGCAACGGCCGCTGGGCTAAACAGCGCGGATTGGAGCGTTCCGAGGGACACAAGGCGGGAGCAAAGGTATTCAAACAGATATGTGACTACGCCGGTGAGATCGGTGTTCAATGCGTCACCTTTTATGCGTTCTCGACCGAGAACTGGAAGCGTCCGCCGCAGGAGGTTTCCTCTCTCATGGATCTTTTCCGCGAGTATATGCACGAGGCGGAGGATCGCAAAGCCGAAAACCTTGAAAAGGGAATGAGAATGCATTTCATCGGTCACCGCGAGGGAATCCCTGAGGATCTTCTCAATCTCTTCGACACCTCCGAAGAGGAGTCTAAGGACGCCGGAAAATACGATGTCAACATTGCTATAAACTACGGCGGCAGACTTGAAATCGTCGATGCCGTCAAAAATCTTGCTCAAAAAATAAAATCCGGAGAGCTTTCTCCCGACGATATCACCGAAAACGATATCTCCGCAAATCTCTACACCGCAGGTCTGCCCGATCCCGACCTCATCATCCGCCCCAGCGGAGAATACAGACTCTCCAATTTCCTCACCTGGCAGTCCGCCTACTCCGAGCTCTGGTTCTCCGACATTCTTTGGCCGGATTTTACCCCTGCCGATCTTGACAGGGCGATAGATGATTATAATAAGCGCACCCGCCGCTTCGGCGGCGTGTGAGGTTGTATTAAATCGCCCACAGCACATTTTTCGATCGGGGCAGTGCAATAGCACAGCACCCGATCTGCAAAAAGCACTGTGAACGATTTTCTAACAAGCTTTTTAAAGAGTAATTCTCCACAACCGATTTTTCGCTCGTGGCAGTACCTTAGTACAGCTCACGAGCTGCAAAATCGCCTGTGAAAAAATTTTCCTCAACCTCACAAGAAGGTAAATCTCCACAACCGATTTTTTGCTCAGGGCAGTACCTTTGTACAGCGCCTGACCTGCAAAATCATCTGTTGGGAGCATCATACAGCGAATATTAAATAGTTCGTAGGGCACGATGCCCACATCGTGCCGCAAGAGACATATAAAGTGTTGATTAACAGCTAAAGATTTTTCAACATCTGAAAGGATAAATCACATGAAAACAAGGATTATATCGGGAGTTTCCTATTCCCTTATCATTATTGCCGTGATGTTTTTTATGAACACGGCGGCGCTGCCGATTCTCATGGCGTTTATATGCGGTGTTGCCGTTTATGAGCTGAACCATGTTGCGGGGGTGAAGCTTCCGCTTGCGGTTCCGTCAATCATCGTCGGTGCGTACATTCCGATTGAAATAAGATATCATTTCCTTGAAAAGATACACGTTACGCCGTTTGCCGCGCTCACCGTGTATATAATTGCCATGCTTATAATGATGATAAAGTGGCACGGCGAGGTCAAATTCGAGCAGGTTGCGCTTTCCGTTCTCTGCTCAATCGCCGTTCCCGAATCGCTCGGCTGCTGGATAAGGATCAACGATCTTCAGCTTGCCGACGAAAGATATACCCAGGCAAACGTGGTTTATCTCTTATTGTTCACGATTTTCTGTGCATGGCTTACCGATATGTTTGCCTATTTCACGGGTGTGTTCTTCGGCAAGCACAAGATGACTCCCGTTGTCAGCCCCAAGAAAACGTGGGAGGGTGCGATCGGCGGAGTTGTGCTCACGGCGGCATTGAATGTCGGCTTATATTTCGTCTTTGCAAAGAAATTCTTTCCCGACGGGCACTTCTTCCTTTGGAGCTGGTGGGCGGTTATCCCGATTTCGATTATCCTTTCGGTCATCAGCATTTTTGGCGACCTTTCCGCGTCCGTTATCAAGAGACATTTCGGCGTCAAGGACTACGGCAAGATGATTCCGGGACACGGCGGAATCATGGACAGATTTGACAGTATGCTGTTTGTTTTCCCGATTATGTACAGCATCTTGAGCATTATCGAAACATTTTAATTTTTAAGGTGATACTATGAGTAAAACCGTTACAGTTCTCGGCTCGACGGGCTCAATCGGAACTCAGGCTCTCGAAGTTATTGAAATGCAGGGCTACGAGGTCGTTGCGCTGACGGCGAGCGTCAACACGGATATAATTGAATCGCAGATCAGAAAGTTCCGCCCGAAGTATGCCGCAATGGTGGACGAAAAGGCGGCGGCAGACCTGAAAATCAGGGTTGCCGACACAGGCACAAAGGTTCTTTCCGGCATGAAGGGCGTGTGCGAATGTGCCGCTCTCGGTGCCGATTATGTTCTCAACAGCATTGTAGGCATGGCAGGACTTGAACCGACGATTGCAGCGATAAACGCGGGAAGCGAGCTTGCGCTTGCCAACAAGGAAACTCTCGTTGCCGGCGGTCAGCTCGTTATGGGTCTTGCAAAGGAAAAGGGTGTGAGCATTCTGCCTGTTGACAGCGAGCATTCGGCGATTTTCCAGTCGATGCAGGGCTGTGCGGACAAGAAAGAAATCAAAAAGCTTATACTTACCGCGTCGGGCGGTCCGTTCTTCGGAAAAAAGAGGACGGAGCTTGAAAACGTCACGGTCAAAGAGGCGCTCAATCACCCGAACTGGAGCATGGGTGCGAAGATCACAATAGATTCGGCGTCGATGATGAACAAGGGTCTTGAGCTTATCGAGGCGGTTTGGCTTTTCTCGATGAACCCGAAAGACATCGACATAGTGGTTCACCGCCAGAGCGTTATTCATTCGCTTGTTGAGTTCTGCGACAATTCGGTCATCGCTCAGCTCGGTGTGCCCGATATGCGTATACCGATTCAGTACGCGCTGACCTATCCGAACAGGATACCGTCGCCCGTAAAGGAGCTGTCGCTGACCGATTACGGAACGCTGACATTCGACAAGCCCGACTATGAAACATTCGGACTGATAAATGTCTGCCGAAAGGCGATAAACGACGGCGGACTTTATCCTGCCTGTGCAAATGCGGCGAACGAAGAGGCAAACCTCGCTTTCAGACAGGGCAGAATAAAATTTTTGCAAATTGAGGAGCTTGTTCGCGAAACCGTTGCGGCTTCGCAGAGCTTTGATACATATACGCTCACGGACGTTCTTGAAATGTACGATTGGGCGAGGGGTTATGTGAAAGAAAAAATTATGGGTTGAGACTGAGGTCTCACGCGAAAGAGGCGATTAAAATAGCATTTTTATCGGCATTGGCGAGCAAATGGACAATTCTGCTTGCAATAATATTTTTTGGAATAATTATAATGGTGCACGAAGCCGGACACTTTACCTTTGCAAAGCTTTTCGGAGTAAAGGTAAACGAATTTTCTCTCGGCATGGGTCCGACTCTGCTCAAAAGGAAAAAGGGTGAGACCCAGTATTCATGGCGGCTTTTGCCGATCGGCGGCTATGTCAGCATGGAGGGCGAGGACGAGGACAGCGACGACGAGCGCGCCTTTAACAACAAGCCCTGCTGGCAGAGGATAGTTATTGTCGTTGCCGGTGCACTCGTCAATATCATTCTCGGACTGATAATAATAGCGATAATGCTCGGAGTGACCGACAGCCTTTCCGGAACAAACTATGTCAACTATTTCAGCGTTGACGGAAAGCAGACGGCAGAGTACAACGGACTTCGTTCCAAGGATAAAATAATCAAGATAGACGGCAAGAGGGTTTATTATTACACCGACGTACCGTATCTCCTCAGCCGTGATGACGGTTCGACTGCCGACCTGCTCGTTGAGCGCGACGGCAAAAAAGTTGAGATAAACGACGTTGAAATGCCGTATTCAAACATCATAATGGTCGGCGTTGACAAGACTGCCGGAACGGTGTTCAAGGACACATTCAAGGAATCCGTCAGCATCTTCCGTATGGTTTGGCTGAGCCTGTTTGACCTTGTGACGGGCAAATACTCCGTCAAGGACGTTTCGGGACCGGTCGGAGTTGTTGACTATGTTTCCGACGCGGCGCAGGAATCTGTCAAGACGGCGGACTACACGGGTCTGCTCAGTATAATGGCGCTCATAACGATAAACATCGGCGTGTTCAATCTTCTCCCGATTCCGGCTCTTGACGGCGGACGTCTTTTCTTCCTGCTTATCGAGCTTGTCAGGAGAAAGCCCATAAATCAAAAATACGAGTCCCTCGTCCACGGCATAGGAATGGTTATACTCCTGCTGTTCATGGCGGCAATAACGTTCAAGGATATTTATTCGCTGATTGTGAAGTGAGGATAAAAAGCTAAAATGGAGGCTTTATCCCCTCTGTCGCTCATGCGACACGGCACTTTAGTGACGGAGGGGATAAAGAAAAGCATTTTGCAAATTGAGGTATTAAAATGGAACGCAGAAAGACAAAAAAAATAAAGGTCGGCAATACATTTATCGGCGGTGATTCACCGATAACCGTGCAGTCCATGCTCAACAAGCCGGCTCACGATATCGAAGCGAGCGTCAAGCAGGCGGTCGAGCTTGAAAAAGCAGGCTGTCAGATAATCAGGGGTGCAATTCCCGATATGGAAGCGGTGAAGCTCATTCCTGCACTCAAGCAGGCGGTGAGCGTGCCCATCGTTGCGGACATTCACTTCGATTACCGCCTTGCGATAGAGGCGGTTGCCGCCGGTGTGGACAAGGTTCGCATCAATCCCGGCAACATCGGCTCGGACGACAGGGTAAAGGCAGTCGTCAAGGTGTGCCGTGAAAAAAATGTTCCGATAAGAATAGGCGTCAACTCCGGCTCGGTCGAAAAGGAGATACTTGCAAAATACGGTGCTCCGACTCCCGAAGCCATGGTTGAAAGCGCAATGTATCACGCCTCGCTTCTTGAAAGATTCGACTTTGACGACATAGTTATTTCAATCAAGTCGTCAAACGTTGAGAATATGATAAGGTCGTATGAAACGGCGGCGGAGAGATGCAGCTATCCGCTCCATCTCGGAGTTACCGAGGCAGGCACAGAGCGAATGGGACTCATTAAATCCGGCGCAGGCATAGGCAGTCTGCTTATGCACGGAATCGGTGACACGATACGAGTTTCGCTGACTGCGGATCCGGTCAGAGAGGTATATGCCGGACTGGATATCCTGAAAGCTCTCGGTATCCGCACCGACGGTGTTCAGATAGTTTCGTGTCCGACCTGCGGAAGAACGAAAATTGACCTGATTCGCGTTGCCAACGAGGTTGAAGAGGCTCTCAAGGATTGCCGCAAGCCGCTGAAGGTGGCGGTCATGGGCTGCGTCGTAAACGGTCCGGGCGAGGCAAAGGAAGCCGATATCGGCATTGCCGGAGGTGACGGCTGTGCCGTACTCATCAAAAAAGGCGAAATTATCAGGAAGATAAACGAAGAAAATATTGTCAGCGAACTGCTGGCTGAAATAGATAAAATGTAATTTGTTTTTGGAAGTGGAATTTTGAAAGAGCTTAGTTTTCTCACGCTTTTCGGTGAATATATGGATCACAGCGTCGCGGCGTATTTTGACTGCGCGACGGTTGAGAGCATCGAGGCAAGCCTTGCTGAACGAAGTGTCAGTATGCTTGTCAGCTTTCCTGCGCCCGTTGATTCTGCCGTAATCAAAAAGGCGAGAGCTGAGCTTATACGCGTGATGAATCTTGAGCGACTTGACCTCGGAATACATTTTCCGCCCGACAGCTTCGATGTGAATTATATGACGGGCTTTGTCAAGGAGATTTTTGAGCATTTCCCTGCGTCGAGAACGATTCTGGACGGCGCGGTATACAATATTAACGGCGATAGGCTGACAGTCGAGCTGGCGGCTAACGGAAAAGACGTGCTTATCAACCTCGGCTGTGACAAGTTTATCCGTCAGGTAATCGACAGGCGATTTGAAAGGCTGATAACTGTTGAGTTTGTCAGCAAGGCTTCGGCTCAGGACGACATCAAGGCGCTTGAGGAGCTTCAGAAAAAAGAAAATCAGAAGCTCGCCGTCGCCGCTCCGATGGCTAATCCGGTTGCCGCGTCAAAAGCCCCGGTGCAGAAGAAGCCGAAAGAAAAAACGTATGACGATCTGCCGATATCAATTACAAATGCCAAGCCGCTTTTCGGTACGCTTGTCAAGGGCAAGCCGAAGCCGATAAAGGAGTGCCTGCCCGAAGACGGCGAGGTCGTTGTGTGGGGCGACGTATTCTCTCTTGAAACAAGGGAGTCAAAGGACGGCAGATACAGCATAATCAATTTCAATATCACGGACTACACCTCGTCTTATCCTATCAAGGTTTTCGGAGAAAAGAAAAAGTGTGAGGATTTGGTCGCAAACCTCAAGGACGGCAAGACCGTGCTTGTGCGCGGCGCGATAAATATGGACACCTATATGCATACCTACCTCATAAATGCAAGGGCTGTTACGGAGATTGAAAAAATCGAGAAGCAGGATAACGCTCCCGAAAAGCGCGTTGAGCTTCATCTGCATACCAATATGTCCGCGATGGACGGTATGACGAGCGCAAAGGAGCTTGTCAGCCGCGCGATAGCCTGGGGTCACAAGGCGATTGCGATAACCGACCACGGCGTCGTTCAGGCTTTCCCTGAGGCGTGCAACACGGCGGCTAAGGCAGGCATAAAGATTATTTACGGCATGGAGGGTTACCTCGTTGACGACGATGAGTTCTACGATGAGTACGGATTCGGTGCTGACGATGAAATCCCGAAAGAATATATTGAAAAGGTGCGCGCCGAAAAGACGTACCATATAATTATAATCGCAAAAAATACACAGGGATTGAAAAACCTGTATAAGCTTATAACCGATTCCAACCTGAAATTCTTTAAACGCAGACCGCGAATACCGCGTCACCGGCTGATGCAGCTGCGTGAGGGACTGATAATCGGAAGCGCCTGCGAAGCCGGAGAGCTTTACCGTGCGCTCGTCGATGAAAAGAGCGACGAGGACGTTTTGAGAATAGCGTCATTCTACGATTATCTGGAAATTCAGCCCAACGGAAACAACGCTTTCATGCTCAGAAGCGAGGACGAAAGATATGAGCGTTTCAAAACGGTTGAGGATCTTGAAAATGTTGACAGAAAGATAATACATATCGCAGACAAGCTCGGCAAGATGGTCGTTGCAACCTGCGACGTTCACTTCATTGATCCGGGCAATGCGGTGTTCCGCGAGATACTTATGACCTCAATGGGCTTCTCCGACGCGTCAAAACAGGCACCGCTGTATTTCAGAACGACCGAGGAGATGCTGGCGGAGTTTGCTTACCTCGGTGAAGAGACAGCGAAAGAGGTCGTCATAACCAACCCAAACAAGATTGCCGATATGTGCGAGAGCGGAATGACACCGTTCCCGCGCGGAACCTTCCCTCCGAGTTTGGAGGGCGCGGACGAGGATCTGACAAGAATCTGCTGGGAGCGCACCAAACGTGACTACGGTGATCCTGTGCCTGAACTGGTTGCAAAAAGGCTTGAGAAAGAGCTGAAATCAATTATTTCAAACGGATTCGGCGTTCTTTATATGATCGCTCAGAAGCTTGTTCAGAACTCTGAGGAGCACGGCTATTATGTCGGCTCGCGAGGATCTGTCGGCTCGTCATTCGTTGCACACGCGGCAGGTATTTCGGAGGTAAATCCGCTTCCGCCGCACTATGTTTGCCGCGAATGTAAGCACAGCGAATTTTTCACGGACGGCAAGGTCGGTTCGGGATATGACCTGCCGCCTAAAAACTGCCCGAACTGCGGAATACCGATGCACCGCGACGGTCACGACATTCCGTTTGAGACATTCCTTGGATTCAAGGGAGACAAACAGCCCGATATCGACCTTAACTTCAGTGGTGAATATCAGTTCTATGCTCACAGATACACCGAGGAGCTTTTCGGAATCGACCACACGTTCAAGGCAGGAACCATCGGCACTATCGCCGACAAGACAGCCTACGGATTCGTTAAAAAATGGCTTGAGGTCAAGGGCATAACCGTCAACCGCGCGGAGGAGGACAGACTCACAAAGGGCTGCACGGGAGTCAAGAGGACAACCGGTCAGCACCCCGGAGGAATGGTCGTTGTCCCGGCGAGCAACGATGCCGAGGACTTCACCCCGATTCAGCACCCGGCGGACGACGTCAGCGGCGGACTGAGAACGACTCACTTCGATTTCCACTCGCTGCACGATACGATACTCAAGCTTGATAACCTCGGACACGATGTTCCGACGCTTTATAAGCATTTGGAGGATTCGACAGGCATCAATGTATTCGACGTTGATATATGTGACCCGAAGCTCTATGAGCTTTTGACCTCTCCGGAGCCGCTCGGCGTTACAGCGGAGGAAATAGACTGCGAAACGGGTACGCTTTCGCTTCCAGAACTCGGCACGCCGTTTGTACGCGGTATGCTGCTCGAAGCAAAGCCGAAAAACTTTTCCGATATGCTCCAGATTTCGGGTCTGTCCCACGGAACCGATGTTTGGCTCGGCAACGCACAGGAGCTTATCAAAAACGGAACCTGTACAATTTCCGATGTTATCGGTACTCGTGACAATATAATGGTCTATCTGATGCACAAGGGTCTTGAGCCCGATATGGCGTTCAAAATCATGGAGATCGTCCGTAAGGGCAACGCGACAAAGCTCCTGACCGAGGCGCACATAAAGGCGATGAAGGCGCACGATGTTCCCGACTGGTACATTGATTCGTGTATGAAGATCAAGTATATGTTCCCGAAGGCTCACGCGGCGGCTTACGTCAGCGCGGCAATGCGTCTTGCGTGGTACAAGATATACAAGCCGACGGAATACTATGCAACGTATATGACGGTGCGCGGTGAGGATCTTGACACGGTCGCGATTCTTGAGGGCAGGGGAGCCGTTAAACAGCTCATGAACTCGATTGTTGCCAAGGGTCACGATGCCACGGCCAAGGAAGAAAATATGTACGTCGCGATGCAGGTCGTCAATGAGATGATGGCGCGCGGAGTTGAATTTTTACCGATTGACCTTTACAAGTCGCACGCAACGATATACAAGCTTGAGGACGGCAAAATCAGACTGCCGTTTATGTCAATGGCAGGAACCGGAGAATCGGCAGCCGTTGCGCTGATGAAAGCAAGGGATGACGGCGAGGGAGAATATATGTCCCGTGACGACCTCCAGCAGCGCGCCGGAATCAGTAAGTCGGTTATGGAAACGCTCGATGCCTGCGGAGCCCTTGAGGGACTGCCGCAGAGCACGCAGATGAGCTTTTTCGGATTTTGAATAGATGGAAGGAGAACAAATAAATGGATTTATACAAGCTCTGGGAAACGAAAAAAATAATGCCCGTTATCACGGTTGAATACGGAACGGGCAGGGTACTTATGCTCGGCTATATGAACAAGGAGGCTTTTGCCTATACGCTCAAAACGCATCGGGCGTATTACTATTCCTTTGAGACCGATTCCGTGTCGAAATTCGGCGAGGAAAACGGTAATTCACAGCGGCTCATGTCGATTGAAGCCGACTGCGGATATGACGCTTTGCTTATGTATGTTCAGCAGAAAGGCTATGTTTGCCACCATAACGGAACTCACGGCTCTTGCTTTAACAACACGCTCTACAAGCGAAGCGGCGGAGCTGAATTTTCAAAACGCAAAAAATTCGGCAGAGTGGAAATTGACAAAAACTTTGACTATTCCAAAGAAGACTACGAGGACGACGAATAAAATATTGACAAAACCGGCGAATTGTCATATTATTTATAGACACGCTAATCACGAATACTAAAAAGGTGGATACATAATGAAAGAATATTTGAACCGTATCAGGTCGTCGTGCAAAACTTGGGAGCTTGTCTTTTGGTGGATATTCAGGGCGCTGATGATCTATGCGTTTATCGCAGGCTTTTTCAGAAAACCGTTTGATATTTCCGATCCGCTTCAGGTCGGAGCCAACTTCATTGCGATGTTTGCGTGGGAAATTTTTATGCTTTTCCCCGAAAAATGCTTTGTTCGGTATTTTCCCTCTTTGATACAGGACTTTTCAATCGTGATGATTTTTGCCGCATCCTTCTGCGGAAAATTTCTCAATTTTTACTATGATTCAAGGTTCTGGGATTCGGGAATGCACCTGCTCAGCGGCGGGCTCTGCGTTCTGCTCGGCTATGAAGTGGTCGTCGCAATGCAGAAACGTGACAAAAAGCCGGTTTCAATTCCCGTTGCGCTTCTCTGTGCGCTGTGCTTCTCGTTCTTTGTTTCGACCTGCTGGGAGCTTGTTGAGTTTACCATGGATCAGGTAATGACAAATCCTGCAAAGGGAACGATCGGTGACGCTCAGCACTGGTGCTATGAACTGGCAAAGGGCACACCTAAAGAAGCAACCCTCTTTGACCCGAAGAATATCGGAAGATGGCCGCTTATGGACACAATGGGCGATATAATTCTCAATTCCATCGGTGCGGTAGCTGCATGGATATTCCTTAAAATTTTCCCGTATCATCACGGCAAAAAGTATGATGTGAACGCGGATATCTCCGCCGAAGCGGAAAACAAAGAGCTTGTGACGAAATAAATAATAAAAAGGACGTGAATCTGTATGCGACAGATTTGCGTCCTTTGGTTTAATATAAATTTTGTTCGTACTTCGGCTGCCGAAGGGTCGGTTATACCGTCAGGTGAAAGGCGGCTGTTTTTATCTGTTTAATTCGTCAATGATAACATCAAAGAAGTGGCATAACTCAACCTCGCAGGAGTTAAGGAGCTCCGTGAGGTTCATAACAAATTCTTCATTCAGAGACACGTCGGGAAATTCCGCAAGCTTCTCTTTTGTTGTTTTGCTGACCGCAACAATGCCGTATGTTGCTATTTGTGAACGATTTTCAACTTCAGCTATTCTTTCAACCCTCAAATATTCTATATCCATAATATAACACCTTGAACTGTGAAATTATCGAACGAAAGTATTATAATACCACGAGATATAGTTGTCAATATTTTTCGTGAAATCTGATAACATTTTTTGAAAAATATTTTTTTAATTGTCTATATCGGATACGATTATAACGTAAAAAAACAGAATCGACAGTATTCTTGCCGATTCTGCTTTATTTTTACTTCTTCTTATTCTTTTGCTCGTTCTGCAAATCGCTGTACTTGAACATTTTGAGTTCGCGGTTTTTCTTGCGTCTGCGGTTTGCCCTGACATACATTATGATGTATGCGGCGGCGAAGAGAACTATCAAAACGATAAGCACCTTGAAAACCGTGCTTGCCGTGATTCGTTTGACCGCCGATTTAAGATACAGTAGCATACTCATTTTTGCGCTTTCGGCAACGACGAGCTCAACCGTGCCGATCTGCTGATCGGCAAACATAATCTTTGCCTTGCACACGGTGTCTCCCTTTTTGAACGGGGCATCGAGTGCGTCGGGCAAATCTTCCGGAATGAAGCTGACGCTTTCGGAACCGTTGCCGTCAGGGACGAGCGCGAGAACCTCGGACTTTGCAACAAGCCGCACATTGTCCATCTCCCAGCAGTAATTAACGGGCACCGTTGTGACGAATTGAGATTCCTTTGTGACAATTTCGTAGCTGAGGTTGTCAAACGCCCACTCAAACATTTTAATGGCATCAATAATTGCTTGATTTTCCGTGTCGCTGTCGCCGTCCGTGTCCTTGTAGGGTCCGCCCATAGCGATGGCAAGATAGCTGTATCCGTCTCTTGCCGCGGTGGAAACTATGCTTTCACCCTCGGCGTTGCTTGAACCGGTTTTGATTCCGCGGCAATCCTCGTAGTAGTAATCGGGAAAGCCGTAGTTGAGCATATAGTTTGTGTTTACAATTGTTCTTGCTTCATTTTTGTTTGTCTGCGGCAGGTCGTAGGTCAGGCTCTTGACGATGGTTTCAAACACGGGATATTTCATTGCTGCGAGAGTAATCTTTGCAATATCCTTGGCAGTTGATTTTTGATTTGTGTCGTCAAGTCCGTGAGGGTTGGTGAATCGGGTCTTGGTACAGCCGAGCTTCTTGGCGGCGTCATTCATTTTGGCAACAAAATTGTCAATGCCCTTACCGTATTCGTTTGCCAGCACGAGCGCCGCGTCGTTGCCGCTCGGAATGAGGAGACAGCAAAGCAGGTCGTGTACGCTGATCATTTCGCCGTCCTGGAGACCGGACATAATACAGCCCGTACCGTATAGACTCTCAAGCGACGAGCCCGAAACGGTAACCTTGCGGCTGAGATCCTTTTCGTTCTGGAGAACGACGAGAGCAGTCATAATTTTTGTGAGCGAGGAGGGATCTGCCTGTTGATCCCCGTTTTTATCAATAATAACGGTGTTGCTGTCCAAATTGATGAGCAGGTCGATTTTGGAATTGAGCTCTACATCGGCGGTATAATCCGCAGCAAAGGCGGGCAAAACCGATGAAGTGATAATCAAGGCGATGCAACATATAAAAATAATAAATTTTTTCATAGACAAGACACCCAAACTTGTAGTATTATATATGATAAGTAAACATTTGTTACTTGAAAATATTATAACAGATTAGGTTATAAAAATAAATACGATTTTTAAAAAATTTATCACATTTTGGAGAGTGATCTTATAATGGTTTACGCAACTGGAGATATGCACGGCGATTATGCTCTCTTTTCTCAGAAGAAGTTTAAAAATCTGAAAGAGGGCGACACGCTTGTCGTCTGCGGCGATTTCGGCTTTATATGGCGCGGAGATTCAAAAGAAAAAAAGATTCTCGACAAACTCGGTAAAAAGAAATATAACATTCTTTTTGTTGACGGAACGCACGAAAACTTTGATTTGATTTCAAGGTATCCCGTAATCAATTTTGCCGGCGGTAAAGCGCACAAGATCCGCGACAATATCTATCACCTGATGAGGGGACAGGTATTTGAAATCGAGGGCGAAAGCTATTTCACGATGGGCGGCGGCGAAAGCCCCGATATTGATATGCGTATGGATCACGACACCTGGTCAAGGGCGGAAATCCCGACGCAGGATGAAATGCGCGAGGGCGCGGAAAATCTCGAAAAGCGCAAGTACAGCGTGGATTATATAATCACGCATGAACCGGCTCAGAAAATAAAGAATTTCCTCAAGCTCAAGGACAACGAGCCGCTGACGGTGTCGGGTCTCAATGCCTACCTTCAGGAGCTGAGCGAAAACTGCGACTACAAGCGCTGGTTCTTCGGCAGTCTGCATGAGGACAAGTTTGTGTCCGCTTCACAGATTGCGCTTTTTCAGAATCTTGTCAATGTTCAGACCGGTGAGGTCGTCAGATAAAGGAGCTCAGTATGGAAATTAAAGAAATTCTTTCAAAAGTGGATCACACCCTGCTTTCTCAGCAGGCAACATGGGACGAAATCAAGCAGATCTGCGACGACGGAATCAAATACGGCTGTGCGTCGGTCTGCATTCCTGCAAGCTATGTTCGCCGAGCCGCGGAATATGTTGACGGAAAAATCCCCGTGTGTACGGTCATCGGCTTCCCGAACGGATACTCCACGACAGCCGCCAAATGCTTTGAGGCGGAGGACGCGGTGAAGAACGGCGCGGAAGAAATAGATATGGTAATAAATATCGGCGCGCTCAAGGATAAGGATTACAGCTTTGTCCTTGAAGAGATAAATGCCGTAAAGGCGGCGTGCCGCGGTAAGCTTCTCAAGGTGATTATAGAAACCTGTATGCTCACCGACGATGAAAAGATAAAGATGTGCGAAATCGTTTCGCAGTCCGACGCGGATTTTATAAAGACTTCAACCGGTTTTTCGACGGCAGGCGCAACGCGGGAGGATGTAAAGCTCTTCGCTGAGCACGTTACGGGAAATACGAAGATAAAAGCCGCAGGCGGTATAGCTTCACTTGCAGACGCGGAGGATTTCATAAAGCTCGGTGCGGACAGGCTCGGAACAAGCAGAATCGTGAAGCTTGTCAAAAACGAAGAAGCGCACGGATATTGAAACCAATCCGAAAGGACGAAAAATATGGCAAATAATTTGTATTACGGAAGAGGAAAGGACGAGGACAACAAAAAGCTGATTTCTTTCCTTGATGAAGTTTTTTTCACGGACGACCCCGACGAGAGAGATTTCTTCAATCTCCTCCCGAAATGCTACAAGGATGAGTACAGACCGGCTTACAATAACTTTGTCGTTCAGGACGAGCACGGCGAGTTTCGTTCTGCGATCGGCAGCTTCTATAACGATATGACAGTCGGCGGCGAGCAGATCAAGGCTTGCTGTATCGGCAATGTTGCCGTCGGCAAAAAGTACAGGTCAATGGGCTATATGATCGAGCTTATGGAGCTTTCGGTTGAGGATATGGGCAAAAACGGAGTTGATGTTGCATACCTCGGCGGTCAGCGTCAGCGTTACGGATATTTCGGGTTTGAGTCATCGGGAACGGTTTACCGTTTCAATTTCAGCAGGAGCGCATACAGACATTCCTTAAAGGCGATGCCCTGCGGTCTTGAGGCTTCGGAGCTTCAGCCCGATGACATTGAAAGTATTGAAAATATAGACAGGCTTTATTCAAAGCTTCCTGTCAGATCGAACCGCACAGCAGAAAAATATTATGATATTCTCCGTTCGTGGAGAGACCGCCCGTACATACTCAAAAAGGACGGCGAGTTTGTGGGATACTTCGTTCTTGACTACCACAAGACCTGCGTCTGCGAGTGTGACGTTACGGACAAAAAGTATTATCCCAATCTGGTTGCCGCGGCACTTGAAAATACGGAGGAATATTACGTTTCTTTTGTAGTTGCTCCGTTTGAAAAGGACAAGCTTGAGTTTTTCACAAAAACGGCGGACGGATTCAATGTTGACGGCTGTGAAATGATACTTGTATATAATTTTGAAAAGGTTATCAGAGCCTATCTGAAAGCCAAGGCAAGCTACGCCAAGCTTTGCGATGGCGAGGTTACCGTCCTCATAAACGGCGTAAGGGGCGACGAAAAGCTCCGCATAAAAGTTGAGAACAACAACGTCAGCGTTGAAAAGTTTAACGGAGAAGCGGAGTTCGTGTTCGACCACCACGCTGCGACGAGGGCGTTTTTCTCCAATATGGAAGCGGACAGAGATGTACTGCCTGCCAATGTTCAGCAATGGCTTCCGCTCCATGTTTTCCTCTCTTCGTCAGACACAATGTAACCAACCGATAAGGAGATTTTTATTATGTCAGTAAGCAGTTCATTCTTCGGCAATATGCCGGATGGAAAAGAAGTTACACTTTACACAATAAAGAATGAGAACGGAATCATTCTTCAGGTCATTACCCTCGGCGCAACGCTCCAGGCGTTTTACACACCCGACAAATACGGCAGACTCAGCGATATAACCGTCGGCTTCGACAGCCTTTACGGTCATCTGAATTTCACGGATTATCAGGGCAAGGTGGTAGGAAGATACGCCAACAGAATCGCAAACGGCGCGTTCGAGATGAACGGCAAAAAGGTTCAGCTTACTCAGAACGAAAAGGGCAAAACCTGTTTGCACAGCGCAGGCGAGTTCTCGAATGCGGTTTGGAACGCTGAAATCGCGGGCGACAACGCCGTTGAGCTTTCATACACAAGTCCCGACGGCGCAAGCGGCTTTGAGGGCAAAATGGACGCAAAGGTAAAATATACCCTCACACAGGACAACAAGGTTGAAATCGAGTACAGCGCGGTCAGCGACAAGGACACGGTTATCAACTTTACCAACCACACATATTTTAACCTCAGCGGTTCTGCGATGAGCGATGTGCTCGGACACATTCTCAAGCTCAATGCGAAAAAGTTTACGCCCACCGACGAGGACAGCATACCGACGGGACAGCTTCGCTCGGTGTTCAATACGCCGTTTGATTTCACAAATCCGACATCTATCGGCAAGAGAATCGGCGACAGGGACGCTCAGCTTGTAATGTGCAAGGGCTATGACCACAATTTCTGCCTGGATCACGTTGAGGGCGAGGCGGACGCAGTCGTTTATGAGCCGGTCAGCGGCAGACAGCTCAAGGTTTATACCGACCTGCCGGGTGTTCAGCTTTACACGGGCAACTTCCTTGACGGCACGGTTATCGGCAAGGGCGGACTTCCGCTTGTTCAGCACGCCGGCTTCTGCCTTGAGACACAGTATTATCCCGACACGCCGAACCACCCGGATTTTCCGCAGTGTACATTCAAGGCGGGCGAGGAGTACAGGTCCAAAACTGTCTTTGAAATAAATGTATTTTAAAGAATATTTTTGATTCGTTCACAAAATGGACAAATAAACAATTATAATTAAAGGTAAAGCAACCGATAATTATCGGAAAAGTTTAACAGAGGAGGAATCGGTATGTCAACGGAGAAAATTCTTGTAGTAGATGATGATACCAATATATGTGAGCTTCTCAGGCTCTATCTTGAAAAAGAGGGCTATACCGTGTCGATTGCGAACACGGGTATGCAGGCGGTAAAGCTTTTTGCGGAGCATCAGCCGGATCTTATGCTCCTGGATATTATGCTTCCGGAGCTTGACGGCTGGCAGGTTTGCCGAGAGGTCAGAAAATACTCCAACAAGCCGATAATTATGCTCACGGCAAAGGGCGAAACCTTTGACAAGGTTCTCGGTCTTGAGCTCGGCGCGGACGATTATATCACCAAGCCCTTTGAGGCAAAGGAAGTCCTTGCGAGAATCAAGGCGGTTCTTCGCAGAACGTCAAACGCTTCCGCTCCCGAATCAGAAAGCCAGATAAAGCAGGTTTCCTACGACAACCTTTCGATAAATCTGACAAACTATGAACTCAGAGTCAAGGGCGAAAAGGTTGACGCTCCGCCGAAAGAGCTTGAGCTTCTTTATCATCTCGCCAGCAACCCGAACAGGGTGTTCACGAGAGATCAGCTCCTCGACGAGGTTTGGGGATTTGATTACTACGGCGACAGCAGAACGGTTGACGTTCATGTCAAGCGTATCCGCGAGAAGCTGGAGGGCGTATCCGACAAATGGGAAATCAAGACGGTTTGGAGCGTCGGATATAAATTTGAAACCAAGGACTGATGAACAATGGGTAAATTCAGAGATTGTAAGCCCAGAAAAAAAGCTCTGTTCTACAAGTACCTTTCAATCATAACCTCGGTCAGTCTGCTCAGCGTGATGATTGTCTGCTCCACCTATTTGTTCATTGCAACGCGCTATTGGAACAGGGAGCAGCTTTCCACACTTGAGAGAAACACGACAATTATATCGCGGAACTCCGAGAAAATACTCGGACAGTTTTCGGGAAAATACGACAGCGGAGAGGAAGTTGATATCTCTCCGCTTTCGATGATATGTAACACGATAAACAATATGTCCGCGGCGATCGACTCCGATATTTTCATCATAAATATGAACGGAGAGGTTGTTGTCTGTAAGGAAATGATGAGCGACAGGTTCAGATTTGATTCAAAGGCAAAGTGTGTTGTCCACGGAGGCTACCACATTGACAGCTCAATCATTGAAGCGGCGACCGAGGAGGATTACACCGAAATCGGCAGGCTCGGAGGAGCTTTCGTCAGGACGCAGCTCAGCGCGGCGTCGCCGATAAAGCTCAACGGAAAAACCGTCGCGATAGTTATTGCAACACAGAAGATAACTTCAAGCTGGTATAACTACGCAAAGAGGATTATGCAGATATTTCTTGTTGCGGCGCTGTTCTCGCTGGTCGTTTCATTCGCCACGGTTTACTACCTCAGTTACAGGCTCACAAGGCCGCTTCGCGAAATGGTAACCGCAACTCAGCACTATGCTCAGGGTGATTTCAGCTACAAGGTCAAGGTGCGCGGACACGATGAACTGGCTCAGCTTGCGGAGGCGTTCAACACGATGGCAATGTCGCTTTCGGCACTTGAAAGCTCACGCAGAAGCTTTGTCGCAAATGTTTCGCATGAGCTTAAAACCCCGATGACGTCTATCGGTGGATTTATCGACGGTATGCTTGACGGAACTATAAGCTCCGACAGGTACGAATACTACCTGAGGATAGTTTCCGACGAGGTAAAACGTCTTTCAAGACTTGTAACGGGTATGCTTAATATGTCGAAGCTTGAAGCAGGCGAGATGCAGATAAATCTGAAGCAGTTTGATATCAGCGCAGATATTTTTAAGACCTTGCTCTCGTTTGAACGCAAGATAAATGACAAGAGTATTGAAATAGTCGGACTTGACACAATGGAAAGCATCACCGTCAGCGCGGACGAGGATATGATGATGCAGGTCATCTATAATCTTATTGACAATGCAGTCAAGTTCACGCCGCAGAACGGATATATTTCGTTCAAAACCTACCGCGACAAGGAAAAGGTTTTTGTAAGCATCAGAAACAGCGGTGCAGGAATCGAACGCGAAGAAGCGGATAAAATATTTGAGAGATTCTATAAGATTGACAAATCGCGAAGCTACGATGTCAAGGGCGCGGGATTGGGTCTCTATCTTGTAAAAAGCATTGTTGAGCTTCACGGCGGTCAGATAGTCTGCGACAGCAAGCTCAATGAATATACGGAATTTGTCTTCTGGCTCCCGAACGTTTAATTTTTGTTTACAATTTATAAAAACTGTTGTAAAAAGCTCGGTTTATACTTTAGACAATCCAAAACAGAGCAGGAGGAAAAATTTATGAGTGACGAAAACAAATATTACGGAACACAGGAGAATCCGGAGCCTGCCGACAATGTTGAAACAGAGGCTCAGACAAATCAGGAAAGCGAACCCGAAAAGGTTTACGGCGAGCCTGTGAACGATTCGGCTCAGTCATTTAAAAATAACGATTATAATGATTTCAGCAGATATAATGACAGCGTCGAGGACGCTCCGCAGGAGTCGCAGTACAGCCCGTACAGCTCACAGCAGTATTCCGCAGGTACGGAATATTATCAGAGCACAAAGGCGGCAACTCAGCCGGATGTGACGAAGAAAAAGAAGAGCAAAGGCTTTAAGGGATTTGTAATTGCATTGGTTGCGGTTGTTGTTTGCGTGGCGGTTGTGCTTACCGTTTATCCCAAGATTTCAAAGAAATCAAGCAGCGACGCTCCGTCGGGCGATTCGACCCAGCTCACGCTCAGCGAGACCCCGACTGCGAAAAATACGTCAAGCGTTCCGACCAGCGAAGAAATCGCAAGTGAGGCTGAAAAATTCAATGTAGGCATCAAGCTTTACGGTCAGGCGCAGTCGATGTTCTCTTCATCGTCTTCCAACTCACTTGTCGGTGAGGGCTCGGGAATCATAATGGGTGAGGACAGCTCCAAAAAATATACCTACATTGTCACCTGCGCGCACGTTATCAGCGATGTGAAGACATCGGGTTACACGATGACGGTAACGGATTATCAGGGCAACAATTACGACGGTATTCTCGTCGGTTATGATTCAAAAACCGATGTCGGAGTTATCAAAATTCAGAAAACCGGTCTTACGGCTGCAAAGTTCGGCGATTCATCATCGCTGAAAAAAGGTCAGACAGTTTATGCGATAGGCAATCCCGGCGGCTCCGAGTTCTTCGGCTCGTTCACCAAGGGTATGGTTTCTGCAATCGACAGACCTATCAGCAGCGAGAGCGGATATGAAATGAAATGTATTCAGCACACAACGCCGATCAACTCAGGCAATTCCGGCGGTGCGCTGATGAATGAATACGGTCAGGTTATCGGTATCAACTCCTCTAAGATCGTAAGCACAGGCTATGAGGGAATGGCTTTTGCTATTCCGATTTCGGACGCGAAAGAGATAATCGACGATATCATTGCCAACGGTTATGTAACCGACAGACCGAAGCTCGGTATCTCTTATGCCGCGGCGACAAAGTACCAACAGTATGCGATGATAGTCAAGCTGAAGGATCTTCCGAGCGGCTCTCTTGTAATCGCTTCGATCAACAGCGACAGCTCTCTTGCAAACAGCAAGGCGAAGGTCGGAGACCTCATTATAGCCGTTGACGGTCAGAATCTTGACACGGCGGACGTGCTTCTCGATAAAATTGAGAACGGCAAGGTCGGCGATACGCTGAAGCTCTCCATTTGCAGAGTTAATTCGGACTATTCGGTCGACACCTTTACCGTGGACGCAACCCTTGTTGAGGACAAGGGCAATTCGCAGGAGACGGAGACCACCACTCAGAGCCAGAACAGCTATGACTGGAGTCAGTTCTTCGGCGGCGGATATTGATTTTGAAATAAAATTTTTATGGGGCTGCGCTGAATGCGACAGCCCCTTTCCTAATTGTGTAAAATGACAATGACTTTCCAAAATGTTGTGTTTAAAGCCCTGTTATCCCTGCTTTTTTACAACATTTGGTGATTATTAACAAGGGCGAAAAGGCGGAAAAGGCAGGGCGTGTTTGGTAAATATTTATAAAATAATTTTCTTGTGAGGGCGATTTTGAAAAGATATTTCAAAAAATATGCTAAAAAGACTTGAAAAATCCTCCGACATTGTGTAAAATGTATATGTTTAGATTGGCATTTTGTATAAACCTGCCTAAAAATGATCTCACGGTCATTTTAAAAGTGCGAATGATGAAGTGAAAAACACAAGCGTGAGGAGAGATAATATGTCAAACAGACTTTTTCAGGGCGTTATCCATCAGATGAGGAGCGCAATCGACAGAACAATCGGTATCATTGACGAGACCGGTACGATTATTTCGTGCAGCGAGCTCGGAAGAATAGGCGAGGTCGTTTCGACTGCGGCGGCGAGCGCATTTATGGATACCGAGGCTTGCGTTGTTGACGGCTGTACTTACAAGACCTTCGGCAACCAGATTCACCCGGAGTATGCCGTCTTTGTTGACGGCGATGACGAGCTTGCGGAGAAGTATACCAACATCAGCGCGGTTGCTCTCAGCAATCTCAAGCAGTACTTTGACGAGAAGTACGACAGAAACAACTTTATAAAGAACGTTATTCTTGACAACATTCTTCCCGGAGATATCTATCTCAAGGCTCGTGAGCTCCGTTTTAACAACGATGCAACGAGAGCGGTTCTTCTTATCAGAATCCCGAACCAGACAGACGTTTCCGCCTATGACATTGTTCAGAATCTCTTTCCGGACAAGTCCAAGGACTTTGTTGTCAGCATAAACGAGACGGATATTGCGCTCGTTAAGGAAGTCAAGAGCAACATTGAGTCAAAGGATCTCGAAAAGCTTGCGCGTTCGATCGCCGATTCCCTTTCGACGGAGCTGTATGTTCATTCCGTTATCGGTATCGGAACCACCGTTGCCGGAATCAAGGAGCTTGCACGCTCATTCAAGGAAGCTCAGATTTCTCTTGAAGTCGGCAAGGTTTTCGACAATGAGAAGACAATCGTAAGCTATGACAGCCTCGGAATTGCCAGACTTATCTATCAGCTTCCGACAACGCTTTGCGAATTGTTCCTGCGTGAGGTATTCAAGCGCGGTTCAATCGAGAGCCTTGATCAGGAGACGCTGTTCACAATTCAGAAGTTCTTTGAAAATAATCTTAATGTCAGCGAGACTTCAAGAAAGCTTTTCGTTCACAGAAACACGCTTGTTTACCGCCTTGAAAAAATCAAGAAGATTACGGGTCTCGACCTCAGAGAGTTTGATGACGCTATCGTATTTAAAGTCGCACTTATGGTCAAGAGATATCTTGATGCCAATCCGATCAAATATTGAGTTGCTGAGTTAAGGACAGATTAAAATATGATTGATTTTAAAAACGTATCCAAGGTTTACGACAACGGAACCAAAGCCTTGCACAACGTCAATATCCATATTGACAAGGGTGAGTTCGTTTTCGTTGTCGGAGCATCGGGAGCGGGTAAGAGTACTTTTCTCAAGCTTATGATGCGCGAAGAGGTCCCGTCGTCGGGAACCATCGTCATTAAGGGCTACAATCTCAACGAGATGAAGAAAAAGAAAATACCTTATTTCCGCAGAAATATGGGAATTGTTTTCCAGGATTTCCGACTCATTCCCACAATGACCGTATATGATAACGTCGCGTTTGCAATGCGAGTTGTCGGAGCACGCGAAAAGGATATCAGAAAAAGAGTTCCTTATGTCATAAATATTGTCGGACTTTCCGCAAAGGCACGAAGCTACCCGAACGAGCTTTCGGGCGGTGAACAGCAGAGAGTTGCACTTGCGCGTGCGCTTGCGAACAACGCCGATATCATTATTGCCGACGAGCCGACAGGAAATGTCGATCCTCAGATGTCGCTTGAAATTGTCGAACTTTTGACGAGGCTCAATGAGGCAGGCACAACGGTTATTATGGTTACTCACGCGCATGACCTTGTCAAAAGGTTTGACAAGCGTGTAATTACGCTTGACGGCGGTGAGGTCGTTGCCGACGGTATGATTGAAAACGGAGAAATTCCCGCACAGTCCGCTTCTCACCTCAACCTTGAAAAGCAGACTATCGAAGAAAAATATACAACCAAGGAAGAGCCGGCACAGACCGAAGAGCCGGAAAAGGAAGAGGTTGACAACAGCTTTTTGGACGCTATAATAAGCGACACGGATTCTTACCGTATCTATATTGAACAGGATTCAGAAGAAAAGGACGGTGAGGATTAATGAAGAAGAGAAGAGGCCGTTTAGGCTACCTTACCAAGGAAGGCTTCAGAAACATTTGGGTCAACCACCTCATGTCGATTGCTTCAATCGCGGTTCTTATGTCCTGTCTCGTCATGATGGGTTCGGCGTTTATGGTTATTGTAAACGTGAACAACGTTATGAGTGAAATCGAGAGTCAGAACGTTGTTATGGTTTACCTCAAGGATGAGGTGACGGGAGACAAGCTTGATACCCTGCGCGAGCAGATAACACTCATGCAGAACGTCAAGAAATGCGATTATGTCGATAAAGAGACTGCGTTCAAGGAGCAACTCAATGAGCTCGGCACGGATGCTACCTATTTTGAGGGCGTCGACAATCCGCTGCCGGATCTTTTCAAGGTTTCAATAAGCGATATGACGCAGTTTGATAAAACCGTTTCCGAGCTTGAAAAGCTCAACGGAGTTGATTCTGTTCGCGATAACAGAGACATTGCACAAACGCTTGTGAAAATCAGACAGACGATTTTCTACATCAGCATCGGTGTCATTGCCGTTCTTTTGCTTATTTCTCTGTTCATCATTGCCAACACCGTTCGTATAACAATGTACAGCAGACGACTTGAAATCAACATTATGAAGTCGGTCGGTGCAACGAACTGGTTTATCCGATGGCCGTTTATGGTCGAGGGTATGGTTCTCGGCGCAATATCCGGTGTACTTTCGCTGGCAATCGTTTGGGGAGTGTACAGGCTCATTCAGCCGTCCGTCTCTTCAATGCTCGCAATGGTAAGCAGGGGATTCACGGTCGTACCGTTTACGGGTTACGCGGTTTATCTGCTTGTTGCGTTCCTTGCAATCGGCATTGTTTCCGGCGGAATCGGAAGCCTTATATCAATTCAGAAATATCTTAAAGAAAGAGGAGGAGTTGTGTATGAAGAAACTGAATAAAGCCATTGCGCTGTTTCTCAGCGCAGCCCTCGTCTTTGTTTCTTTTGTCTCATACGCTCCGAAAGCCGAAGCGAAAACGCTTTCTTCGCTCAAGGACGAGTATTCAGAAATAGAGGATAAAGTCGCCGAGAGCGAAAGAAAAATCCGTGAGCTTGAAAGTCAAAAGGCAAGCCAGGCGGAGATAGTTTCGGCGCTTAACATTCAGCTTTCAAAGCTCAGCCAGGAGCTTGAAAACATACAGGGTCAGAAAGACCTTATCAGCGCGGATATCGACAGCACTCAGGCAAAGATTTCCGAACTTAATTCGGAAATTGCCGAGCTTGATGCCAAGATTGCCGAAAAGGATAAGGAGATCAATGACACGGTCAAGCTTTTCTGTAACAGAATGAGAGCGAATTATATGGCAGGCGAGACATCTATACTTGAAATATTTACCTCGTCGTCCGATATGTCAAGCTTCCTCAACCGTCTTGAAATGTTCAGACGCGTCACGGAAAATGATCAGGATCTCGTAAACAAGCTGAATAAAGAAATTGCCGAAATTGAGAAGATGCAGAAGGAACTTGAGGATAAAAAGTCCGTCCTTCAGAAAGAAAAGTCTCAGCTTGAAGCAAAGCGCGCCGATCTCCAGACGGCAGAAGATGACCTCAGCGAAACTCAGGACACAATCAAGGCAAAAACCGAGGAGGTCAATGCAAAGCTCAGAGCGCTGACAAATCAGACGCAGGAGCTTCAGGTCTCGATAGAAGAGTATAACTCCGAGATGAGCCGACTTGACAATGAAATCAAGGAAGCTATCAGAAAGGCGGAGCAGGCCAATAACAACAATTCGAGCAAACCGTCCGGCGGCAATTCCGGCAATATGAACTCGAATGTCAGCGGAAGCGGATTTGCATGGCCTCTGCCCTACGACGGAGTTTACCTCACCTCTTATTACGGCTACCGTTATCACCCGCTTGACGGTTCATACACATACCACAGCGGCATTGATGTTTCAATGAGCGGTGCATACGGCAAGAATATAGTCGCGACGAAAGACGGCACGGTAATCATCTCCTCGTATGAGGGTCAGAACGGAACAGGCTACGGCAGCTATATCGTTATTGACCACGGCGGCGGATACACCTCACTCTACGGCCATTGCAGCGAACTGCTTGTTTCTGAGGGACAGAGAGTCTCAAGAGGACAGATAATCGCCCGCGTCGGAAGCACAGGCTGGTCAACCGGACCGCATCTCCATTTTGAGATCAGATACAACGGCGAAACGGTAGATCCGCTGGACTATGTTTCTATGTAAAACTTTATATTGAACTTAAAATCCCGAACGGTGCTTTGTGCATTGTTCGGGATTTTTATGTGAGTGAAACTTATTGACTTTTAATGAGCATAAACAAAAATATTTCGCTAACTTTAGGTGAAGAATCTTTATCAAAGAAGCAATACTTGTCCGTCGGTATTTTACCGAAAACCGGTAGCTTTGTTAAATGAAAAAAGAAAAGTAAACGGATTAAAAAAAGATTGATATTTTGTATTGACTTTTTCGGATATATTTGATAAAATAATTGAGCGTTGTTAAACAACGAGGGCCATTAGCTCAGTTGGTTAGAGCAACCGGCTCATAACCGGTTGGTCCGGGGTTCGAGTCCCTGATGGCCCACCAATTAAATAAAGGGGTATAGCTCAGTTGGTAGAGCAGCGGTCTCCAAAACCGCGTGCCGAGGGTTCAAGTCCTTCTGCCCCTGCCATAAACAAAAGAGTCGCAGATGCGGCTCCTTTTTCTTTGTCATTTATTTTTTATATACTTTTCTGTTCCAGGATCATTCGTTCGAGCTCTTTTGATGCCATGCTGAGCGACTGATCTTTTCTTTTTATCAAAACGACGCTTCGCTCCAGGATTTTTTCTTTAAGGTCGATCGTGCAGATATTGTTATTCTCCTGCAAAAACTCTTCGGAAACAAATCCGATGACGAGATCGCAACGGTAGATCGGTTCGGAACGGTAACGGCAACCAAGCGTGGAAAAGGCACAACAACAATAACGTGCGAGGTTACAGACCAATTCGGCAATGTTGTAAAGGATACTTGCAAAGTAAGCGTATCTCTTACTGCTTGGCAATGGGTCAAAACATGTATTTTCTTTGGTTGGATATGGTATTGATTCATATAAAATTAGGAGGACTTGTTTAAGCTCTCCGCTTTTTGAAACATTCAAGATTTTGTTTGTAATCTCTGCTACGACTGGGTATAATGCTAATAATCCGGACTTTAAAATGCTGCTTGCAACTTTTGTAAGCATAAACTTATTAAATATAATCCATTTTACAAGGATAAAATGATTATAGTTGACTAAATATGTATTATGTGATATAATAACTAAAATTTTTTAACATGAAAGGAGTTAGTCCACAATGGATGACCCGGGCGGGATTATTCTCAAGCTTATTTTACTTTTAGTTCTTATTTTAGTCAATGCATTCTTTGCAATGAGTGAAATAGCGGTAATATCCCTCAATGACAACAAAATTGAAAAAATGGCGGAGGACGGCCACAAGAAAGCCAAGCAGGTCGTTAAACTGACGGAAAACTCAAGCAAGTTCCTTTCTACGATACAGATTGGTGTTACTCTTGCGGGATTCCTGACCTCGGCGAGCGCATCGCAGACCTTTGCGGATATGATAGTGCGCGCTCTTGAGGGCACGGCGCTATACAAAACTCTCGGTGCAAGCGTTGTCAGCGGCATATCAATCGTTCTCATCACCATTATTATGTCGTATTTTTCTCTTGTTTTAGGCGAGCTGACTCCAAAGAAAATTGCTATGCAGGCTCCCGAAAAAATCTCTTTCAGAGTTGTCGGCATCTTGCTTTTCTTCTCCAAGGTTTTCGCTCCGTTTGTCAAGGTTCTTTCCGTTTCCACGAATGCGGTTGTCCGTCTCCTCGGCTACAATCCGCACGCTGATGAGGAAACTCTCACAGAGGAAGAAATCCGAATGATGGTTGACGTAGGCGGAGAGAAAGGTGTTATTGAGGATGTTCAGAAAGAGATGATCAACAATATTTTTGAGTTTGATGATCTCGACGCAGGGGATATTATGACCCACAGAACCGATATGACGGCGGTCGATGTCAATGACCCGATAATGGACGTTGTCAAGACTGCGATTGAATCCGGATATTCGAGAATACCCGTGTTTGACGATGACCCCGACAACATAATCGGAATCATCTATGTTAAGGACCTGCTCAGATATATAGGAACGGATCTGCCGAAGCACGCGATGAGAAAGATCATGCGTACTCCGATGTATGTTCCGGAATCAAAGAGCTGCGGCGATCTTTTCAAGGAAATGACAAGCAACCACACGCAGATGGCTGTTGTTGTCGATGAATACGGCGGAACAGCCGGAATCGTCACCCTTGAGGATATCGTTGAGGCGATCGTCGGCAACATTCAGGACGAATACGACGACGAAGAAGAGGAAATCTCAAAGATTAACGAAACCACCTTTACTATTGACGGCTTGACTGACATTGACGAGCTTGATGAAATCATCGGCAAGGATCTGCCCGACGGTGATTACGATACAATAGCCGGCTATATTATCAGCCAGCTCGGATATCTTCCCAAAGAGGGCGAACACAGCGAGGTTATGTTTGAGAACATAAGGTTCACGGTTCTTGAGGTTGAGAACAGACGAATCGAAAAGGTCAAGGTCGAGATACTTCCCGTTGAGGAAAAGGACGACGAGGACGAGGATAAAAAAGAATCGTCGAAAAAAGATAAAGAATAAATATAAGAGCAACGCTGCATTTTACAACCGTAGGATGCAGCGCTTTAATATTGTAATAACAAAACATTTTCTTGACAAACCGAGTGTGATAAGTTAATCTTATTTATGGTGGTAAAATGAATAAAAGAATTATAAATATAATCTCGTTCTGCGTTATCGCCGCTGTTTTGGCGGCGCTCCCGTCCTGCAAGGGAAAAAAGGGGGACGAAAGCAAAACTCCTACCTCGGCGCCGGAAAAATCTGTCACCTCCGAAACGGTGAAAATCGTAAACATTCCGACGGAAAAATCCGAGCTTGTCGATATGCTCAATGCGGCATTGAATTACGTTGACAGCTATTGCTACACCTATAAAAAGGCTGTTAAATGCACGGCGGATTCAATCAGTCTCGGCAGTCTTTCCTCCGCGTCAAATGCGTCGGATGCCTTTGCGTCGATTTTCGGAGAAAAGGACATAACGGCGGATTTCGATTACAAGGCGGACAAGAATCTTTTTGCGGACAATTTCGTGAAAGGACCGATATTGCAGGACGGCATTACTTCAATCACGGCGAAGCAGGACGGCAATACGGTTATAGTTACGGCTGAGCTGGCAGGGGAGACGAATCCGACAGCCGAAAGCGGTGTTCTTTGTAACCTCGGCGGCGATTTTGTCAGCGTTGACGACGTCAATGCTTCGCTCGGCGAGTTCAAGTCGTCCGCGTCGTCGGTCAGTATTTCCGCCGACAGTATAAAGATCGTTGCAAGAATCAGCGCCGACGACAGCAGTCTTATGTCGCTGACAGTCAGCTACACGGAAAGATTCAGCCTTTCCGGCGTTACGCTGGTTAAACTCAAGGGCGGCACAGTCAGCGGAGCCGCACAGACAAAGGTAGAATATACAAATTTCGGATTATTTTAAAAATGTGTGGAAATTATCGCTGAGATATGATAAAATAAATTGATTCTTATTCGGGAGAGTGTAAACAATGAACAGAAGCTGGAAAATATTTACCGTTGTAATATCTGTGATGATATGCGTTGCCGTACTCTGCACGGCTTGGAACATTGCGCTTGATAAACTGACAAAGAGCGTGGATTCAACATCAGGCAATCAGGGATATGTCGACCAAAACGGAGATGAGAATCCGTCGGCGGGAAATCAGGGTACCGGTCAGACGGGCACCAATGTTACAAACGCCAACGGTCAGGTGGTTACTCAGCCGGGCGGAAGCACGGTAATCAACCCCAATTCTCAGGGCTCCAACACCGTCACTCCGAGCGGAAGTGCTCAGCAGTCGTCTGCCGTTCTCAACTACGACAAGGCTCAGATCATTGCTTACTACAATACCTGTCTGAGAAATTCCTATTCTCAGGCGAAGATGACCGATAAAAAGACCGAAAAGGTAACGATCGGCGTTGATTCGGTTACAATCAACGGCGGTGAAACAAACAAGACTATTACGGGCATTGCCAACAAGCTCGCTTCAAGCAACCAGAAGGCGACAGAGGATTCAAAAACATTCTCCAGGGGAGTGGCTTCCGACGGAACGTCCGCTTCAAAATTCGTTCTTCCTGCAAACCTCACCGCGAACGGAGCGAAGAGAGCAAGCATCAGCAAAAACGGAGCAGGCTACAAGGTCGTCATAACTCTTGTTGCCGAGAGCTGTAACTACAACACAATGCCTCCGCATAACGCGGCATGTGCATGGCCGCTTGATGTCAGCGAGGTCACAAAGGCTCTTAACGGCTTTGCGGACATAACTGCCGCCACGTTCGCCTATCCGGGAACAACTCTCACGGCGACGATTGACGGCGCGGGCAGGGTAAACAGCGTTCGCGTTGATATGCCCCTCACAGTTTCAAACGGTACGGGTGTTGTTACGGCGGCTGTGTTCAAGGGCACAACGATAACGGCGTCGGCTCACGGCGAATGGGTATGTACCCACTCAATGTCATTCTAAAAGAATAATTATATAGGGTTGTCACATTTGCGGAAAGCATCTTCTGCATCAAATGTGACAGCCCTATATTTTTTTGAAAAATTTTTAGAAAATCCACAAAAAGTGAGATAACGTGAGAAAATAAAAGAAAAAATTAGGAAAAAAGAGATTGCAAGAATTATTTTTAAAAATCGGGCAAAGAAAATTGAGTTTTGACCTTTCCTGACTTTTGACAAAAGGTCAAAGAAGGTCTATAATTTGACTTGTCAAAAAGGTCAAAGAAAGTCAAAGTCAAAGGAGATGATGATATGAGTATGAGCAATGAGATCGCCAAACTGATACTCGATATGCTCAGCGACGACGGAGAAACGGAGATTCAAAGAAACGAGATGGCTCAGCACCTCGGCTGTGTTCCCAGTCAGATAAATTACGTCATATCCTCAAGGTTTACTCCCGAACAGGGATATATCGTAGAAAGCAGACGCGGAGGCGGCGGCTACATCAAGATAACCAGAGCGAAATACGACAGCAAAACGGCAATGCTTATGCACGTTGTTAATTCGATCGGTGATTCAATTGATGAGGCAAGCTGTAAAGCGCATATATATAATCTGAATTATCAGAACATTTTATCTCCGGAAATTTCAAAGCTTATGCTTGCGGCAACCGGCGAGAGATGCCTGCGTGAGGTTCCCGCAGATCTGAGAGACAAAGTCAGGGCATCAATATTCAAGCAAATGCTTTTATCAAATCAGTAACCACGAAAGGATGATTTATATGTTGTGTCAAAATTGCGGAAAGAATGAAGCTACTACTCATGTAAAGCGTGTTGTCAACGGCGACACGACCGAAATGCACCTTTGCCGTGACTGCGCCGAACACCTCGGCTACGGAGATATTTTCTCCGGCTTCGGCTTCGACCTCGGCAATATCTTTTCGGGACTTCTCGGCGAGGATATGCCGCTGCTCAGCTCGGCTCACGAGGAAAAGTGCCCGAAATGCGGGTACACTTTCACGGACATCGTCAAAAACGGCAGGCTCGGCTGTGCCGATTGTTACAGAAAGTTTTATGACAAACTTCTGCCGAGTTTGCAGAGGATCCACGGTAAAATAAAGCACACCGGCAAGCAGGCGACCATGGTTCCCCATGTTGAAGAACCGGCGCCGAAGATTGACCCGATTATGAAGCTTAAAGAGGATATGCAGAAAGCCGTTGAGGAGCAGAACTTTGAACAGGCGGCGGTCCTCAGAGACAGAATAAAAGAAATGGAGGCAGGCAATAATGAATAAGTGGTATATCGAAAACGGCGAGCAGGGCGACGTAGTTATCAGCACAAGAGTGCGCCTTGCAAGAAACCTTGAAGATTATCCGTTCCCCTGCCGCCTTACCGTTAAGGGCAAAGAAAAGGTTTGCGAGGAAATCAAGAACGCCGTGCTCAGCGACGATCATTGGGGCTTCGGCTTCACATGGATGAAAGATTTTAGCCGTTCACAGGCGGTTTCGCTTGCAGAGCGTCACCTCGTCAGTCCTGAATTTGCTTCCGACAGAGCCGGACGCGGTCTGCTTCTGACGGACGACGAAGCAATCAGCATTATGCTCTGCGAGGAGGATCACATCAGACTCCAGGTCATGATGGCAGGTCTTGCACTCAAGGAAGCGTACAGCGTTGCCGACAAGGTTGATAACATCATCGGAAGCAAGCTCAACTATGCTTATGACGACAGAATCGGTTATCTCACCCAGTGCCCGACAAACCTCGGCACAGCAATGAGAGCGTCGGTTATGCTTCATCTGCCTGCGCTGACCCGCTGCGGTCAGATCGGCAAGCTTGCCGCGACCGTATCAAAGCTCGGACTTGTAATCCGCGGCGCTTACGGTGAGGGCAGCAGTCCGCGCGGCGACATCTATCAGCTCAGCAATCAGATAACGCTCGGAATTTCCGAGGAGACCGCGCTTGACAATCTCCAGTCAATTACATTGCAGCTTGTTGCACAGGAGCGTGCGGCGGCTGAAAAGCTTTTGGAGAGTCCTGTTGAAAAGGATAAGGTTTTCCGCGCGATGGGAATACTTCAGAACGCAAGAGTTCTCAGCGGCGATGAGTTTATGGAGCTTGCATCGCTTCTCAGAATGGGTATCTCAAACAAAACGGTCAGCTTTGATATCACAAAGCTCAATGAGCTTTCAGTCAAGGTTCAGCCGGCGACGATAAATGCCCTTGAGGGCAGAGAGCTTTCTCCGCAGGAGAGGGACATCATCAGAGCCGATTGGGTCAGGGAAGCTTTCAAATAAGAGATACAAAGGATTTTTAAAAGCCTCGTGTTTTTAAAGTCAAATTGAGTGATCGGGGCTTGTCGGGCTGCAAAAGCAGCCGCGGACGGGTCCCGTTTTGAAAAGAATAAACTGTTGGCAATAGGTTTGGTGTCTAACGTCTAAAATCTAAAGTCTAAAGTCTAACATCTATAAGGAGAGATTTTTATGTATAAGTTTACAGGCTTTACTCAGAAAGCTAATACGGCGCTCAACGCCGCAATCGAATACGCGGAGAATCTCGGCCACACATATATTGGCAGCGAGCATCTTCTGCTCGGCTTGCTGACAAGTGAGGGCAGCGTGGCATACACCGCTCTGACTGCAAGAAACGTTACGGCGGACGATGTTGAAACCGCCGTCAGAAACAGCGTCGGAATCGGAACGCCGACTGTGCTTTCGCCGAACGATTTTACTCCGAGAAGCAAAAATATAATCGAAACCGCGGTCAGTATCGCAAGAAGTCTCGGCCACGGATATGTCGGCACGGAGCATCTTTTGATCGCAATTATCCGTGAAAACAGTTGTTACGCGATGAACATTCTTGAGGATATGAATGTTTCTGCCTCCGACATTGCCGAGGAGATCACGAAGAATGTCAATGTTTCGCAGAACGAAGCAAGCCCCAAGGCAAAGGCTCAGTCCAAGGGTAAAACGGAAACCCCGACGCTCGACCAGTTCGGACGTGACCTGACTGCAATTGCAAGACAGGGCAAAATTGACCCGGTTATCGGCAGACAGAAAGAAATCGAAAGAGTTATTCAGATCCTTTGCCGTAGGACGAAGAACAATCCGTGTCTTATCGGTGAACCCGGCGTAGGTAAAACAGCCATCGCCGAGGGTCTTGCACTCAAAATTGCATCGGGCGAGGTTCCTGAGCTTTTGAAGGACAAGAGAATTGTTGCACTTGACCTCACCGGCATGGTCGCAGGTACAAAATACCGTGGTGACTTTGAGGAAAGAATCAAGTCGGCTATTGACGAAGTTTCAAAGGCAGGCAACATAATCCTGTTTATTGATGAGGTTCACACGCTTATTGGTGCAGGTGCCGCAGAGGGCGCGGTTGACGCCGCAAACATTCTCAAGCCGGCTCTTGCAAGAGGAGAAATGCAGGTTATCGGCGCAACGACGATTGAGGAATATAGAAAGAACATCGAAAAGGATTCCGCTCTTGAGCGTCGTTTTCAGTCTGTGCTTGTCGGTGAACCGAGCCGTGAAGAAGCGGTTGAAATTCTCAAGGGTCTGCGTGACAAGTATGAGGCTCACCACAAGGTAAAGATTACCGATGAGGCTATTGAAGCGGCTGTAAAAATGTCGTCAAGATATATCGGCGACAGATTCCTGCCCGATAAGGCAATCGACCTGATTGATGAAGCGGCTTCAAAGGTTCGTCTGCGTGCCTACACTCCGCCTGAGGATATCAGAGAGCTTGAGGAAAAGATCAAGCGTATAAATGCCGAAAAAGCTTCGGCTGTAAACAGTCAGGACTTTGAACGCGCGGCAGCTTTGCGTGACGAGGAGAAAGAGGTCAAAACTCACCTTGCCGACGCAAAGGAGAACTGGAAGAAGCAGAACACTGAGACGAACGGTGTTGTAACTCCCGACGAAATCGCGGCGATTGTTTCTGAGTGGACGCACATTCCCGTTGTTCAGCTCACCGAAGAGGAGAGCCAGCGCCTTCTCAATATGGAGGAGGAGCTCCACAGGAGAATCGTCGGACAGGATCAGGCTGTTTCAGCGGTTGCAAAGGCTATCCGCCGCGGCAGGGTAGGACTTAAAGACCCGAACAGACCGACAGGTTCGTTCATCTTCCTCGGTCCCACGGGTGTCGGTAAAACCGAGCTTTGCAAGACTCTTGCCGCAACACTTTTCGGCGATGAGAGCGCAATGATAAGGCTTGATATGTCCGAGTTCATGGAGAAGCACACAGTCTCCAAGCTTGTTGGTTCGCCTCCGGGCTATGTCGGATATGACGAGGGTGGTCAGCTCACCGAAAAGGTACGCCGTAAACCGTACAGCGTTGTTCTTTTCGACGAGATTGAAAAGGCTCACCCCGATGTATTCAATATGCTGCTTCAGATTCTTGACGATGGTGTTCTCACGGATTCTCAGGGCAGAAAGGTTGACTTCAAGAACTGCATTATCATCATGACCTCTAACGTCGGCGCAAAGCTGATAACGAATGAGGGCAATGCGGCGCTCGGCTTCAAGGGCGAGGAGAGCAACGGAACAATGAGTCAGGGCGCAATTAAGGACGCAGTTATGGGCGAGCTGAAAAAGTGCTTCCGTCCTGAGTTCCTTAACAGGGTTGACGACATCATTGTATTTGAGCAGCTCAACAAGGACGACATCAAGGAAATCGCGCGCAGAATGTTAAAGACGCTTAAAAACCGTGTCCATGACATGGGCATTGAGCTTGACTTTGACGACAGCGCGGTTGAGAAAATTGCCGACGAGGGCTTTGACCCGGTATACGGCGCAAGACCGCTCAGACGTGCAATTCAGTCACAGATTGAGGATAAGCTCAGCGAAGAAATGCTCGACGGCCACATCACTTCGGGCAACAAATATGTCTGCAAGCATACCGATGACGGATTTGTATTTGAATCTGTCGAGGTGAATGCGGAGTAATACAAACAAAATAACCCCACCGCCGGATGAAAAACATTCGGCGGTGGGGTTATTGTTTTAAAAACTGTATTTGCTTCTGTTTAAGGAGGCGGTAGTTGCGCAAAAGAAACAGATTCTTTTATGAGTTCAACGGTACATGCCGTTCATTCTTGGAAATGTCAAGAGAACAGCAATCAGAATACCACATAAATTAAAGAAAAATGATTATCAAATTATTTCTTCAGTTCAAGGATTGTGATGTTCTTTGCCGGGATGTTTGTTTGGTTTATAACAAGATCCTTGATTTGCAGGGATACGTTATCTGTCAGTACTCCTTTGCCGACAATGACCTGGCAGACATCGCCGTCGATAATCACAACGCAGTCGCTTGAAATTTTGGCGGAAATGAGATTTTCAAGGTCGGCTTCGTTTTTGATTGCTTTGGAAAGATCCGCCAAGGATTCTGCCGCGCTTTGTGCCGCCTGCGATTCGGACTTTGCGTCCTTAATAACGGAATTGAAAGTTTCCTTTGCTTCGTCATGGGCGGCGTTTCGTTTTACCTTGAAGTCAGCCATTGTTTCCTCCGATGCCGCGGCTGTTGTCGCCGAAACATACTGCGCGTCGCCGAGATTTTCTGCCTGCTGACTGACGGTTGTTTTCTTTGTGTCGATCACGGATTTGACACCGGGACGTGCGAAGTACCAATTGACGAACACCGCCGCACCGAGCGTCAGAACAAGTGCGATGGATACAAGCTGTTTGCGTTTGATTATCATATTCATTGCTAACCTCCGATTATTTATGCCGCCGCGATCGGCGGTTGATTTAAGGCAATGCCGCAAATTCTGAATATAAATGTATATTCCTAATTGACGGTTGCTGCCTTTATTTTTGCGATGCTTATTCGGTTTGAGCTGATGCCAAGAACGGCGGAAACCGTGGAGACAATTTCCTGCCTGACGTTTGCGGAGTCGGCACCCTCGCAAACGACAGCAACGCCGCGTATCTCCGGCTCAACCACTTTCAGAAGCAGTCCGGATTCGCTGCTGCCGTCGTCGATGACGATATATTCGCGTTCGCGGCTTCCGTCGCTGCTTTTCTCCTTGACGGCGTAGACGTTTTCGTCTCCCGACGCGAGCGTGACCATAACCTGCGTGCGCCCTGCGCCGTTGATTGAGGAAACTATTGAGGTGAGCCTTTTTTCAAGATCAGCCTCGTAGCTGTCGCTGATGTCGGAGACTGTTTCTTTCTTTTCGGTTTTGGTGCTCTTTTGCGGAACAAGCTCCGACATTGTCAGCAGAAAAATACCTGCGAGTCCCAAACAGATTATCGCGGTAATTTTTTTATCACGTTTCAAAAATTTTATGAACTCTTCGGCAAATTTTTTCATTTTTTCACCTCAATTTGAACTTCAATGCCAAGCTGCGCTTTTAGATTTGCTTGTGCATTTTCAAACAAGTCTTTGTATTCTTCCGCCGCGGCAACTGTGACGGAATTTATCTTCATCTCGTTGCCGTTGTCTATACTGATACTTATGTTTATGTCCGGGTCTTTTATTCCGCTTTCGGTAAGAATTGCGGAGATTTTTTCTTTTGTTTTTTCTTCAAGGTAGTTTTCTGCGCCGCCCTGATCGCTTTCGGATATTTCAATGTCGGGCAGCTCCGAATTTTTCAGTATTCCGCGCGCCTCCTCACTTGATATGAAAGGGTAAAGTATTGCGCACATCAAAAAAAGTGAGACTGCGGTTTTGACAATTTTTTCAGTAGCTCCTCCGGGTGCGACGGAGAGAATGACAGCTCCGATAACCGCGGCGACGGTCACGCCGTAAGCCCACAAACGAATTTTATCCAAAACTATCCCGCCTTTATAACAAGAATCAGAGCCGTAGAGATGATGAACAGAACTGCGTTGAAGAGAAGTACAACGTTCAAAAGAGTCATTGATGATGCGAGCGCACGCAGCAGCTCGGCAATGCTTTTTTGGTTGAATAATTCTCCGACAGCCGCTGAAAATTTCAGCGCAAAAATCCAGAAAAGAAGCTGAATACAGGACGGAAGATTTATCAGCGCAATTGCGGCGATTCCGAAAATTCCGATTGTGCTTTTGACAAGAACAAGACTGCCGATTATGCCCGAATACGCTTCGCTGAGTGCTCCGCCGACAACGGGCACGGCTGAGCTTATCACGAGCTTGATTCCTCTTGAAGCGACCGTGTCCGCAGCATTGGCGAGCGCACCCTTGATACCGAGGAACGAGACAAACAGCGTGGAAACGAAGGTCAGCACGGCGGTAACAGTTTTCTTTATCAGCGAGGTGATTCCGCCGAGATTGAACGACGGAATTATTGAACCTGTAATGTCGAGAGCCGTTACCGCGCCGACTATCGGGACTATGTATGTGCTGGAGGCGCCGGAAATCACCTGTGCCGCCGTGAATGCGATTGACTGGAAGCTTGCCGCAAGCGTCGGGTTGCCCGTTACGGTTATTACGGCGGCAAGCACGGGGATAAGTGCCAGCATAAATTTTTCGCTGACGGCGATTGACGACACGGCAGAGGATATTGCCGTGGAAAGAGGGGATATTACCGATATGACGCACATAAGCGTTCCGACCGTGCCGATGATGTTTTTCATCTTTTCGTCGTCGGGAATGAAGCTTTCAAAGATTGCAATGAGAATGATTACAACCGTGAGTCTCACCGCCGACCTTGTCGGAGCTTCGATGCTTCCCGTGACGAGCTTTTTGGTCAGCGACCATACTTTTTGCGGAGTGACGCTGAACATGGAGTCGAAATCAGCCTTGTCTGCACCGATATCTTTGAGAAGCTCCTGAGTTTCGGAGTCGAGAATGTTGTATATATCCCTGACCTCATCGGAATAGGAAACGGCGCCGACGGACGCGGTAAAAACAAAAATAATGAGAAAAATAACTGTGACGGTTCCTGCAATTTTGAGCATCTTCATATTATTCAAGCAGCCCCTTTGCCAGAGTGACAAGAGTTTTAATGAGCGAAAGGCACATGACGAGTATAACTGTTTTGCCTGTCAGCTCAACGACGGTTGCGAGTGCTGAATTTGAGCTGTCGCTGCATATATCTGCGCCGAGCTTTGTTATAACGGCGATGGCAAGAATCTTGACTAGTATTGTGAGATAGCCGTCGCTGACGATTTGAACGTCGGAAAAGAAGCTTCCCGTTTCTTCAAAAATGTTTTTCAAATACTCAAAGGCAAATATCGCAATTATAACTATGCCGGCAAGCTGAACTATGACCGCAAGTTCGGGTCTGTACTGCCGCACAACGACGGTCATCACGGCGCAGATTATTCCGATAACAACGAATTTAACAATTTCCATATCAAAGTCCGAAAACGGAGGTCGCCGAGGAATAAAGATCCCTCAGTTCGGGAATCAGCATAGCGACAACGGCTATCAGCCCTGCAAGCACGACAAGCATGGCATATTCATCGCGGCCGGAACGGCTGAGAATTTGCTGAAGCACCGCGACAATTATTCCGACAGCCGCTATTTTGATAACCAGTTCCATAATTCGCTCCTAAAACAAAATAATAAAAAGTCCTATACCTGTCATTGCTCCGAGTCCGCAGGAGAGTGATGAATATTTATCTCTTTTTTCGCGCGCAAGGTTCAGTCTTTCCTTGGCGAGCTCGGCGTGGTAGCGGCAGTTGGAACGCTGTCCCTCTTCGTCGCTCTTTCCGAGGTTTTCGCCGAAAGAAAAAAGTATTCCGCTGTCCGAGCGGTCAACACAGCGCGACGCAGAGACCGATGCAATCCACGCGCGTTCGATATCGCCGCAGTCCTTATAAATCGACAAACATTCGGACAAAAAATCCAGCTCTTTGAGCTCCTCTTTTTCCGAAAGCTTCTCAATCAGTTCGGCGGTCGGACGGCTGAGGTAGCTTATTTCGTTCTCCGTCATCGTGAACATCAGCAGGAGCTTTTCGAGTATGCGGACGCGTCGGCTCAGGCGGTAGGAAATGTATTGCCCCGTCATCACACAGGAGAGGCCGAGAACGACAAGCGAAATAATTTTCATTTTGTTTTCCTCTCATTCTCCGAGCCGTACAGTCTCTTTTATTTCAAAGGTGTCCCTGTCAAGAAACACGCAGGCGCTCACCGCTCCGCATTCGAAAATTCGGCAAAACTGCGGACGGCGTTTCAGCTCCGCAAGGTTGCGGCAATGCATTGTTACAATGAAGCTGACTCCGCTGTTGAACGCTTCGCACAGCTTGTCAGCCTCGTCAAGGCTTCCGATCTCGTCGCACACTATCACGTCGGGGGAAAGCGTACGCACGGCAATGCTTATGCCCTCGGCTTTCGGATATCCCTTGAGAACGTCGGTGTTGAAACCGAGGTTGTAGCCTGCCATCTCGCACCGTTCGTCAATGACTGCGACTTTTTTCAGCCTTTCGTCGGAAAGGCATCGGCAGAGATCGCGCAGTACGGTGGTTTTGCCGGACATCGGCGGTCCGCAGATTATTGTGTTCGGAATCTCGCGGGCAAAAAGCTTTTCAATGAGCGGTGCGGAACAGTTCGGACGCTCTTCCGGAATACGGATATTCAGTCCGTCAATATTCCTGACCGAGGATATCCGACCCTCTCTGATGACTGCCGTGCCGTAAAGTCCGACACGGATTCCTGCATCGAGAGTGATGAATCCGCGCGCGATATTGTCCGTAAGGCTGTGAACGGAACAGCCGCACATTTTTACAAAAATATTTTCGATTTCCTGCCTTGAAATGCACAATAGGTTTTCGGAATAAAAATATGTTATCCGTCCGCTGTCGGTCAGAAAACTGTTTCTGTCGGGAAAGACGAGGACAACAGGCTTTTCGGCGCGGATACGGATTTCGCAAAGATTTTCCGTTCCGCCGTGGGCAAGGACAGAAAAGGCAGGGGGAAGATATTTCATCAGAATTTCAAGATTTTCCGTTCGGGTGAGACTCATTTTTTATCACCACTAATTTCTTATGACTTCTTGTCCCGAAATAGAACCCATCGGATTTAAATTAAATGTTAATTTTGAGCCGTGCTTATTGAAAGACGACCAATTGTGTGATAATATATAAAAGAATAAATATGAATAACAAAAGTTTATGATACAGCCGAAAGGAATGAGGTTTTTGAAAAAAAATATTTTGAAAAGTAAAAATCCCGATTCAAAAATAGGCAGGTTTTGGGACCGCAACGTTTATGTTATACTTGCGTTTATATGCAGCGCGGTGCTCATGCTGCTTGTTTACTACTGCTTTGAGATAATTCCGTTCGGCAACAAGACTGTTCTGCGTATGGATCTTTACCACCAGTACGGCCCGCTTTTTGCCGAGCTTCATGACAGACTGAGCCAGTTCAGGAGCCTGTTCTATTCCTGGAACACGGGCGGCGGCGGAGCCTTTATCGGCAACTACTTCAACTACCTTTCAAGCCCGATCGGAATGCTGCTTGCGCTGATTTTCGGTCATGAGAATATTCCCGAAGCTATCGGCTCAATGGTGCTTTTGAAAAACGCGCTTGCCGCGGCATCAATGGCTTATTACCTCAAAAAATCCAATGCAAAAAATGATTTCACGGTTTCCGCTTTCGGTATTCTGTACGCTTTCTGCGGTTTCTTCATCGCATATTACTGGAACATAATGTGGATCGACGCAATGTATCTTCTGCCGCTGATCGTTCTCGGAATCGAGAGAATAATCAACAGCCAAAAGGCGACGCTCTACATTGTTACGCTTGCCGTTTCTTTTTTTACAAACTACTATATGTCATACATGATATGCATATTCTCGGTTCTCTATTTCTTTGTTTACTTTTTCTCGAATTACTCGATCAAAGAGGTCTTGCCGACCAAGCCCATTTATGAGGACGAGAACGGCGAAATCTATGACAGAAAAATCGACAATGTTCTTTACAGCCGATTTGTTGAGTCGGGTCTGTTCTTCGCTTTCGGTTCTCTGATTGCTGTCGGACTGACTGCGTTTGCGCTTGTGCCGACATATTTCTGCCTCAAGGCGTGCTCGGCAACATCGGGTACATTTCCGAGTGATTATGAGTTCTACAACAGCGTGTTCGACTTCCTTGCGAACCACCTGACGTCGCTTGAGCCGACTATCAGGAGCAGCGGCGAGACGGTACTGCCGAACGTTTACTGCGGTATACTTACCGTTATGCTCGTTCCGCTTTATATTTTCTGTGACAAAATAAAAGCCAAGGAGCGCGCAGCGAATATAATTCTCCTCGCCGTATTCTTCATCGGCTTTAACCTCAACTATGCAAACTATATCCTGCACGCGTTCCATTTCCCGAACGATCTTCCGTTCAGATTTTCGTTCCTTTATTCGTTCCTGCTCATTACAATGGCGTTCAAAGCCCTTGTTCACATTCGCTCGTTTTCGACCAAGGCTCTGCTCGGCGCAGGTGTCGGAACGATTCTCTTTGCCGTGCTCGTTCAGAAGTTCGGCATGGCGAACGCTTCGGATGAGTCAATATATCTCAGCATTGCTTTTGCGGCGGTCTACACGGTCGTTCTCGGACTGATGAAAAAGAAGAATTATGCACAGTCGGCGGTTTCGCTTCTTCTCATGTGCTGTGTCTTTGCCGAGGTTGCGGTTTGCGACACGAACCACTTTGTTATGAGCCAGCAGAAGCCGAATTTTGTCAACGGTTACAGCGATTTCAGAGATCTTAAGGAAAAGCTTGACACCGTTGAGGTCACGGACAAGTACCGAATGGAGCTTACCGATATTAACACGCTGATGGACGCGTCGTGGTTCGACTACAACGGAGTTTCCGTTTTCTCCTCCATGGCTTATGAAAAATCGGCAAATCTCCAGCACAATCTCGGACTTAACAGCAACTATATCAACAGCTATATTTATGCGCCGCAGACCCCTGTCTACAACGCGATGATGTCGCTGAAATATATCGTTGACAACGACAATTCGCAGATGAGCGAAAACATCTATACCAAGATGGCGGAGAACAACAGCTTCACCGCTTACAAGAACAATTATTATCTTCCGCTTGCACACTCTGTAAGTGAGAATGTTCAGAAATGGGTAACAAAGGGCTCCAATCCGTTTGAGATTCAGAACGATTACTGGACACTTGCTTCGGGATGCGGTGACGTGTACAAGCGGATTTCGGCTGAAACGTATCAGACCGAAAATATCCGTGACGACGATGAGCTTCTGACCGAGAATTTCACCTATTACAAGGATATCAAGGATCAGACGGGTACAATTATTCTCAAGTATGAGATTCCCGAAGCTCAGAATGTCTACCTCTATGCTAACTGCTCAGGTGCGGACAAGATTGAGGTCTACGGCACAAACGGTCTTTCAAAGAGCCAGGATCCCGACGATCCGTATGTTATCGACTGCGGCTGGTTTGAGGCAGGCGAAATAATGACCGTCGAGCTTGAGATTGCGGCTAACAAGGATTCGGGATACACAGACGTCTATGTCGTCGGACTGGATATGAACAACTTTGAAAAGGGTTATAACAAGCTGGCTTCGTCGACAATGGACATCACGGAGTTTACGGATACACATATCAAGGGTACAGTCAAGGTTGGTGCGACCGAGCTTGTCTACACCTCGATAAACTATGACGAGGGTTGGACGATAACCGTTGACGGCGAAAAGACAGAGCCCGTGAAGCTCGGCGATGCGCTCATCGGAATTGATGCCGCGCCCGGAACACACACGATTGAAATGACATATACGCCGAAGGGATTTGTAATCGGCGCGATCGTTTCGGCAGTCACCTTTGTCGCCTTTGTTGCGGCGCTTGTGATCTTGCATATTATTAAAAAGAAGAGATACGCAAGAATGCTCGGCGCAGAGAAAAACGCCGTTGAAGCTGACACAGTAAGAGGCGAACCGACTGGCATTGACGCTCTGATGGCGCAGGATCTCGGTGAGGACGCGACGGTTGAGGACGCTGAAAAGCTCCTTGATGTTCCCGATGAATATGAGCAGAACAAGCAGGACCCCACGGAAATGCTCAACCGAGCTCAGGAAATACTTGACACTCAGAAGCTCAATATAAAAGAAATACTTTCTCAGATCGAAGACGATTCGGAGGACAGCGAATGAACAGAACCATAATCACGGTTATCGGCAGGGATAGGGTCGGCATAATCGCAAGAGTCTGCACATACCTTGCCGAAAACGATATAAATGTACTGGACATCAACCAGTCGATAGTTCAGGGCTTTTTCAACATGATGATGATTGTTGACGCGCAGAACGCAAAAAAGGATTTTGCCGTTCTCTGTGATGAGGCGGAAAAGCTCGGCGATGAGCTGGGCGTAAAAATCAAGATGCAGCACGAAGATATTTTTAACGTAATGCACAGAATCTGAGGTGCGGTATGATAAATTCATTTGAGGTTCGCGAGACGAACAAAATGATCGAGGAAAACAACCTCGACGTCCGCACAATAACAATGGGCATAAGTCTGCTCGATTGTGTTTCGGACAGCGTTGAAAAAACCTGCGAAAATATCTATAACAAGATCATTGCAAAAGCAGGCAGACTCGTTGCAACAGGTGACGAGATAGCCCTTGAATACGGCATACCGATTGTGAACAAGCGTGTGTCCGTTACGCCGATATCGCTTGTCGGCGCGTCCTGCTGCAAGACGGCGGATGACTTCGTGGAAATAGCGAAAACTCTTGACAAAGCGGCTCACGAAATAGGAGTTAATTTCATCGGCGGATTTACCGCACTTGTTTCAAAGGGAATGACCCCGTCGGAGAAGCTGCTTATTGAGTCGATTCCGCAGGCGCTGGCTTCAACGGAACGGGTTTGCAGCTCGGTCAATGTCGGGTCGACGAAAACAGGAATAGATATGGACGCAGTCAAAATGCTCGGCGAAACGATAGTGAAAACAGCCGAGCTCACCGCAGATAACGGTTCGATCGGCTGTGCAAAGTTTGTTGTTTTCTGCAATGCTCCCGACGACAACCCGTTTATGGCAGGCGCGTTTCACGGAGTTACGGAAGCGGACACGATTATCAATGTCGGCGTCAGCGGACCCGGCGTTGTTAAGAGGGCTATCAGCGAGGTGCGCGGCAAGGATTTCGGCACACTCTGTGACACGATAAAAAAGACCGCTTTCAAGATTACGAGAGTGGGTCAGCTCGTTGCGCGTGAGGCTTCGGAGCGGCTCGGAGTTCCGTTCGGAATTATCGATCTGTCGCTTGCCCCGACTCCCGCAGTCGGCGACAGCGTTGCCGAGATTCTCGAAGAGATTGGGCTTGAATATGTCGGTGCACCGGGAACAACTGCGGCGCTCGCTCTTCTCAATGATCAGGTGAAAAAGGGCGGAATCATGGCTTCGTCATACGTCGGCGGACTTTCGGGTGCATTCATTCCCGTGTCCGAGGATCAGGGCATGATCGACGCGGTCAATGCAGGTGTGCTCACGCTTGAAAAGCTGGAAGCGATGACCTGCGTTTGCTCGGTCGGACTGGATATGATAGCCATTCCGGGTGACACGAAGCCCTCAACGATATCCGGAATTATTGCAGACGAAATGGCAATAGGTATGATAAATCAGAAAACTACGGCGGTAAGGCTCATTCCAGTAATCGGCAAAAGTGTCGGTGATACGGTTGAGTTCGGCGGACTGCTCGGCTATGCACCGATTATGAAGGTCAACTCGGCTGACTGCTCGGAGTTTATAAACCGCGGCGGCAGGATTCCTGCGCCCATACATTCGTTTAAAAATTAAGGTATGAAAAGTTTTGAAATAAAAGCCAACGACGCAAATCAGCGGCTTGACAAGTTCATAAGAAAAAGTCTCCCGAATCTTCCGCAGTCGCTGATGTACAAATATATCAGAAAGAAGCGAATAAAGGTCAACTCGAAGCGTGCCGAGATTTCAACGATTTTGAATGTCGGTGATGTCGTTGATATGTATATAAATGACGAGTTCTTTGTCAAGCCTGAGACGAGGTACGATTTCACGGGTGCGCCGCGAAAGCTCGACATTCTCTATGAGGACGAGAACATAATGCTTCTTGACAAAAAGGCGGGTCTGCTTTGCCACCCCGACGACAGGGAGTACGTCGATACGCTGATAACGCGCATCAAAAAGTACCTTTACGAAAAGGGCGAATACAAGCCCGACGATGAAAACTCCTTTACCCCGGCGCTCGTCAACCGAATTGACAGGAACACGGGCGGAATCGTAATCGCCGCAAAGAATGCCGAAAGCCTGAGAATTATGAACGCTCAGATGAAGCAGAGGACAAACCTCAAGAAATACTATCTTTGCGTTTGCCACGGCATTATGGAGCGCGACAGCGGACTGCTGGAGGGCTATTTGCTCAAGGATGAGAAGAAAAACACCGTGAGAATACTGAAAGCTCCGTGCGAGGGCGCGAAGGAAGTCAGGACAAAATACAAGGTGCTCGGCAGGGACTTTGACAAACAGCTCAGCCTTGTTGAGGTCGAGCTTGTCACGGGCAGAACCCACCAGATAAGGGCGCATTTCGCGTCAATCGGACACCCTCTGCTCGGTGACGGCAAGTACGGCACCAACAAGCTCAACAAAGACTTCGGCTACCGCAAGCAATGTCTGTATTCATACAAGCTTGTCTTTATGTTCGACGAGACGGCAGGCATCCTGTCCTATCTCAACTCACGGGAGTTTGAGGTCAAGGATGTGTGGTTCAAGCGCGAATTTGAAAACGGAACACTATAACAAAAGCCTGTGGCAGTTCAATGCCACAGGCTTTTTAGTGTGTTAAAAATTCTTTTATGCTTTCTTCTTCATCGACAGTCTTCTGAGTGCTTTTCCGAGCTCAAATACAGGGATCGTAGTTAGTGCAAGACCGAATGAAATTGCAAGCTCTTCCGTGCTGAATGTGCCTGGAGCGATTCCGAATACATCGCAAAGACCCGGAATATAAATTGCGGCAAGGGTGAGCGCAGTTGTGACAACAAACGAACCGAGAAGCCACCAGTTCATTTTCTTCATCATATCCGCCGAGAAGATTGATGCCTGGCGCGAACGCATATTGATTGCACACATCATCTCGGAGAAGTTGACCGTGAGGAATGCCATTGCCATTGCGTTGACGCAGGTTTCACCGCTGAAGAATCCTGCAAGGCTGTGCGCTCCGCCGCCTGACGGCTCAAGCCAGAAGCCGATAACGTAAGCCGCTATCTCAATGATTGCAAGGTAAACACCCTGCCAGATCATATCGACGCCTGCGCCGTTCGAGAAGATACCGTCCGTCGTTGCGCGGGGCTTTCTTCTCATTATGTCACCCTCGGCCTTTTCCATACCGAGCGCAAGACCCGGAAGCGAGTCAGTAACCATGTTGATCCAAAGAAGATGAACAGGTGAAAGAATTGTAAAGTGAAGTATCGAAGACACAAACATTATGATAACTTCACTGAGGTTTGTCGAAAGCTGGAACTGAAGAACCTTGAGCACGTTGTCATAGATTTTTCTGCCCTCTTCGACAGCGTTGACAATCGTTGCAAAGTTGTCGTCGGCAAGCACCATATCGGAGGTTCCCTTGGTAACGTCGGTTCCCGTAATTCCCATGCCGATTCCGATGTCGGCGGCCTTAATTGACGGAGCGTCGTTTACACCGTCACCGGTCATCGCCGTGACCATTCCGCGCGCTTTCCATGCCTTGACTATTCTGGTCTTGTGTTCCGGCTGAACACGGGCATAAACCGAGTATTTGGCAACCTGCTCCTGAAGCTCCTCGTCGCTGAACTTGTCAAGCTCTGCACCCATAATAGCCTCGGAAGCGTCCGAAATAATGCCGAGCTCTTTGCCGATTGCAACGGCGGTATCCTTGTGGTCGCCCGTAATCATAACGGGACGGATACCTGCCTGGCGGCATTCGTCGATAGCCGCCTTGACCTCAGGACGAACCGGGTCGATCATGCCTGTAAGACCAATGAAAATAAGGTCGTTTTCAAGCGCTTCGGGAGCGAAATCCGTCGGCTTGGAATCGTATGTTTTGTATGAACAGGCAAGGACTCTCAAAGCCTTGTCTGCCATTCTCTTGTTGTCCTTGAGTGCGGCGGCCTTTATCTCGTCCGTGATCTCCACGACGCTGCCGCCGACAAGTGCATACTTGCACTTCTTGAGAATCTCGTCGGGCGCACCCTTTGTATACTGAACAATACCGTCCGCAGTCTCGTGAACGGTCGACATCATCTTTCTGCCGGAATCGAACGGAGCTTCGCCGATTCGCGGAGCGGAAGCGATAAGGTCGTTTTTGTGCATTTCAAGCGAATATGCATAAGAAACAAGAGCCGCCTCGGTCGGTTCGCCTGTGACCTTTCCGTTGGCATCAATTTCTGCGTCACAGCAAAGAGCCATTGCCTTGGCGAGGAGCTTTTCGTCGTCGCCGTAATGGTCAACAACGGTCATCTTGTTCTGCGTGAGAGTACCGGTTTTGTCCGAGCAAATTATCTGCGTACAGCCCAGAGTTTCAACGGCGGTGAGCTTTCTGATGAGTGCCTGACGCTTACTCATTGCCGTAACGCCGATTGAAAGAATGATAGTAACAACTGCCGGCAGACCTTCGGGAATAGCGGCAACCGCAAGGGCGATAGCGGCTATAAATGTATTAAGTGAGGTTTCGCCGAGGAGTCTCCATGAAAAGCTCTGATCCGTAAGAACAAGAGTTTCAACAACTCCGACAACGAAAACAAGAACGCTGATTCCGATAACGAGCTTTGTGAGGAAGTGAGAAAGCTCACCCATCTTTTTCTGGAGGGGAGTCTCTTCCTTTTCCGCCGTGCTCAGAGCGTCGGCGATTTTACCCATTTCGGTGTTCATACCCGTGCCGGTGACAACCGCCTTGCCGCGGCCGTAAACGATCGTCGAACCGCTGTAAAGCATATTTTTTCTGTCGCCGAGCGCAACGTCCTTCGAGCTGTCCTTGAGCATAAGAACGTCCATCATTTTTGTGACCGGGACGGATTCGCCGGTCAGCGCCGCTTCTTCAACCTTCATCGAGTGAGACTCAAGAACACGGCAGTCCGCAGGAACCGCGTCGCCTGCTTCAAGAAGTATAATGTCGCCGACAACAATGTCCTCGCTTTTGAGAACGACTGTTTCGCCGTCGCGCAAAACCTTTGATGTCGCCGCCGTCATTTGCATCAGCGCGTCCATCGCTGCCTCGGCCTTGCTCTCTTGCACCAGTCCCATTATCGTGTTGATGATAACAACAACGAGGATAACGAGAACGTCGGCAAAGTCGCGCACCGTCGGTCTTCCGCCTGCTTCAATTACCGCAACAACGCCCTGAATGGCGGCGGCAACAAGAAGCATGATAATCATCGGGTCGGCAAGCGAATTGATGAATTTTCTGAACAGGCTTTCTTTTTCGGCTTCCTTGAGCTTATTTTTGCCGTTCTTCTCAAGGCGCTTTGCCGCCTCCGCCGAGCTGAGCCCCTTTTCGGAACTGCCGGTCTGCGAAAGCACCTTGTTTGCATCTTCAAGATAATACTTCAAAAAATGACCTCCTTTTTTGTAACAAAAAACCTTTGACAGACTTGTTGTCTGCCAAAGGTCTTGCATCAAATACGAATGATCGCATTAGTCTGCTGCCAGCTTAAAAGTTTAATATTTTAAATCATTTAAGCGTGTGGTGACAACAGATGGGATAATCCCATAGCTACTCCCCAATGGGTATGTACTTATGATACCATAACAAAAAAATTTGTCAAGGATTTTTGAGGAAATCTATACATTTATGTCGATATGTATTCCTACCGCGCACGGATTCCGTTACAGAAATATAGTATGCGTTCGAGAATATTATGTGCCGAACGAACGTATATATTCAAAAAAAGCCGCAAGCCCTTGATATACAAAGACCTGCGGCTTGGAGCTACTGGTCGGACTCGAACCGACGACCTGCTCATTACGAATGAGCTGCTCTACCAACTGAGCCACAGTAGCACATAAGCTGATGTCAACGACAGATATTCTAATATATTTTGAGCAAAAAAGCAATAGTTTTATGAAAAAAAGTTGAATTTTTTAGCACGGCAAGTAATCGGAATATTTCAGGGATAGCGTTTGCGTTCGTCGGTGACGCCGAGCAGGTAGTCGATGCTGACATTGTAAAAATCGGCAAGCTTTATCAAAACGGGGGTGGGCAGATCGTTTTCACCGGTCTCGTACTTGGAATAGCCGGTCTGAGACATACCGAGAATTTTGGCAACCTGAGTCTGATTCAAGTCGTTATCCTCGCGAAGATCCCGTATTCTTTTGTACATAAATCTCACCTCTTGGAGATTATACATTAACCTGTTTCAGGGTATTGACATTTAACCTGAAATAGGTTAAAATCTTTTTGGCTTTTGGAAATAAAAGCAGTTAATACTGTTCTGAAAGGATTGATTTTATGAAGAAAAGGATCAAACAAATCTTGTCCGCAATTCTTGTGGCGGTTATGCTGATAGGCATAATGCCGATAACAAGCTTTGCAGAAGATGGTGAAAAAACATTCGGTTATCTTAAATATGAAATATCCGACGGTGAAGTAACAATTAAAGACTGTGATGCCGCCGTTGCGGGTAAAATAGAAATTCCGGCATCAATAGACGGTTATCCGGTAACAAAAATATATCCGGGAGCATTTGGCAATTGTGCAAATATTACGGAGTTTTATATTCCGGAAAGTATCAATTCAATTCACAATACATCTTTTGAGGGATGCTCGGGAGTTAATAAAATTGTTGTTGATTCCCAAAATACGGTTTATGATAGTCGTGAAGATTGTAATGCAATAATTGAAACTAAGACAAATACTCTTGTTCGAGGCTGTCATACGACGGTCATTCCAAAAAGCGTTACAGCAATAGGCAGTTTTGCTTTTAATAATGTAACGAGTTTAAAAAGTATTGATATATCCAACAAGATAACTTCTATAGGCAAGTCGGCATTTTACGGTTGCTCATCATTGGGAGGAATACATATTCCTGATAGTGTTACGGCAATTGGTGATACCGCATTTTATGGTTGTTCAAAATTAAGATTTGCAGACATTGGAGATGGGCTTAAATATATCGGATACTTGGCTTTCGCATATTGCTCTGAATTAAATGATTTGACAATAGGTTCTTCTGTTGAAAAAATTGAAAATTCAGCTTTTAAGGGTTGCTCAAACCTTGAGCGCATTAACATTCCGGATAGCGTAACATCAATAGGAGATGAATCGTTTGCACTTTGTTCAAAGTTGACTGATGTAATCTTCGGATATGGCATTGAAAAGTTGGGATGGGGAACCTTCAATGATACTGATTTGAAATATGTTTTTTATGACGGAAGTGAGGATTCATGGAATCAAATTGAAATGTATGACAATACAAAAGAGACACTTTCAAATGCAAAAATACATTACAACACAAAAGATCACTTGTGGGGTGAGTGGGTAACGGCTCACGAGGCAACTAAGGAAGCTACAGGCGTAGAGAAAAGCACCTGCTCTGTTTGTAAATTAGAAAGGACAAAATCAATTCCAAGAAAAGCAAACACTTTTTCTATCAGTCTTATTAGTGAATCAAAGACGGAAGCAGTTGTATCTTTTAATCTTGATGAGGGTGAATTTAATGCGGTTGATGCTCAAATAATTGTTCCTGACGGATTGAAAATTTCATCTTCGAGTAGAAATGAAAACTGGAAAGAGCATACATTGAACAGCAAACACGATGCAATTTATTCCATAAATAACACAAATGGAGAGATTTCAGCGATAACAGTAGATTCATATAAAATTATAGGATCGATATTTTTGTTTACTATACAAAAGAATGAAGCAGCACCGATTGATTTCAGTAAATTTGGATTGATAGTTACAAGCTGTACAATGAACGACTCGGAGACGGTAGTGCCTGAAGCAAAGGTTAAAGTATGCTCACATAAAACCACTCATGTTAAAACGGCAGCAGGATGTTTAACACAAGGTGAAGATTATGATCTTTGCTCATTATGCGGAGCAAAACTTAATTTAAGAATAACTGCAGCCGGGCATACATGGAGCGAATGGACTATTATTAAAAATGCCACGGAAGATTCTGATGGACTGAAAAAACGTGTATGTAAAATCTGTGGTGAAGAAGAAACATACGAATATAGCACTTCTTTAAATTCACTTATGTGGGAAATAGAAGATGATCATGCGATAATATACGGATGTAACCGCAACTATATTGGTGAGCTAACGATTCCTTCGTCGATTAAAGGATACCCTGTGACAACCGTTTGCGGAAACTATTGTGAAAGTGCAGGCTTTGAACAGTGTCCTAACCTTACAGGAATAATATTCCCTGAAAATATAGAAATATATGAGGTCTCGTTTTATGGATGTAATAATCTAAATAAAATTGTTATTCCTGATAATATAAAAAGTATATCTCATCTAAATCTTGAGGGGACCGCATATTACAATGATAAATCAAATTGGGATGGCGATGTTCTTTATGTTGGCAATAATTTGATTACATCTAAAGAAAATATAAGCGGTGCATATACTGTCAGAGCCGGTACGATATTAATTGGTAATGCGGCATTTGAATATCGCAATAATCTTACAGAGATCATTGTTCCCAATAGTGTGAAGTCAATAGGCGAATTTGCTTTTCTGGGATGCAACAATTTATCAAAGATAAGACTCCCTGATACAGGCAATCTATGTCTTGATAAAAATACATTTGTCGGAACAAAATATTATAATGATAGCTCAAATTGGGAAAACAACGTTCTTTATATAGGAAATCATTTGATCGCTGCAAACGGAGAGTTAAAGGGCAGTTGTAAAGTAAAAGACGGAACAAAAACAATTGCCAATCAAGCGTTCTCTGAATTGTTTGATAGCGACATTGAACTTACGAATATTATTTTCCCGGAAACGCTTGAAAGAATAGGAGATTCTTCTTTCTGGGGATGTAATTTAGAAGAGGTTGTGATTCCAAATAGTGTTATTTATTTAGGCGAAAGTGCTTTTTGGAATAATTCATATCTCAAAAAAGTAAAAATATCAAATAATTTGAATTTTGTTGCTGCTTTTGGTGCATGTGATTCTCTTGAAGAATTTGCTATTCCGGATGGCATAGAAAAAATCGGAAGTAGCGGATTTGTATGGTGTGAAAATCTCAAAACGGTAACTATTCCCAAAAGTGTTACATCAATTGAATCAAAAGCTTTTTTAGGTTGCAAATCCCTTAAGGATGTATACTATTCAGGCAGTAAGGAAGATTGGGACAAAATAGTTGTCGAAGCCGAGAATGAACCTCTGCTAAATGCCACAATTCACTTTAATGTAAGCGTTCACACTCACACCCTCAACCATATCACCGTTCCTTCGACCTGCAAGGT